>CAZQLY010000005.1:99751-121564 GCA_964594455.1 uncultured Gammaproteobacteria bacterium
TTTTCATATCAATCAAACGAGGCACGGCTCCGAACGCATCATTAGTATGTAAAGTCGATAGCACTATATGACCGGTCAAACTGGCGTGGACCGCCAGCTCAGCCGTCTCACTATCACGAATCTCACCTACCATGATTATATCTGGATCTTGCCGCAATATAGAACGCAAACCGCGAGCAAAGGTCAAACCCACATCAGGATTTACTTGAGATTGGTTGATGCCTTTCTGATAATATTCAACCGGATCTTCTAGCGTAACAATGTTCACCTCTTCCTTATTCAGCAAATGAAGTAAGGCATATAAGGTTGTGGATTTACCCGAACCAGTCGGCCCAGTGATCAGGAACATTCCATGAGGCTTTTTGATGCTATTTCTCATCTTCTTCAAGCTTGTTCCCCAGAAGCCCAGTCTCTCTAAATCAAGGATATTGGAAGAAGTATCTAAGATACGCATTACCACCTTTTCGTTGTCTACCACAGGCAAGGTAGAGACACGGAAGTCAACATCTCCAGTCTCAAACTTCTTGCGAAAACGTCCATCCTGTGGAACTCGAGTCTCGTCTATTTTTAAATTTGATAAAACCTTGATCCTAGCAATAATTGAAGAGTGCACAGCTTTCGGTAGAATCAAAGATGTATGTAAAATACCGTCTATTCTATATCTTACCCGAGTATCTTCGGCCAAGGGTTCTATGTGTACATCAGAGGCCTTTCCTTCCACAGCATGCTCTAGAATAACATTAACCATTTTGGCAACCGGAGCCGACCTGACTACTTCTTCAAAACCCTTTTCGGCTATTTCTACTTTGTGTGTTTCCGTCTCTGAGGGAGTTCCCTTCAGAGCTTCCTCTACCTCAGAACTTAAACTTTCATATTGACGCAGTAGGTATTTATAGGCCGATAAACTTATGACAAAATACTTTGTCCTGACACCGGATTTGCGACTAATAAATTCCACCGCTTCAATCGCTTTATAATCACCCGGGTTTACCATGCCAATACTGATTTCCTTGTCAGTCTTAGCAAAACAAATGATTTTATAATTAGACGCAATTTCTTCTGGGATAACGCGCAAAACTTCCGGGCTAACCATACGCCCGAAGAGATCAATTGTCGGAAAATTATAAGCCTTACTTTTAGCCTGAACTATATCTTCATCCTTGATCTCTTTCGATTCTTCAATAATCTCAATAACCGACTTATTTTTGGACCGGGCATCTCGTTTCCATTGTTCGATCTGCTCAGGGGTCGCAAACTTATGTTTGATAATATAATCTAAAAAACTCAGGCCGGCTGATGGGTTTTGTGTTTGTGTGAGCGCCATGAATTAAGTTGGCAGTTTATTTTTATTAATCTGTTTCTGCTATCACGAAGGGATTTGATCGTCCAACCTGCCCCTCAGTAATAGGAAAATCTCCGTGAACATCCAAATCGTCTAAACGCGGATCCTCTAAGACATCTTTACCCAATTCAGTATATATTGGCAGATCATCTTTAGTAATATCGGTCGCTCCGGGTAGATTGATCACTTCGCCTGAATCAGAGCTGAAATAGTTACTGAATAGCATTACCAGAGTGGCACCAATGAATACCACAATTAAAGCTCCTAGTATTATCATCCTTTTTGGATCCATTCTTTTTTGGACGAGAGCCATGGTTTTTTTATTTAGCTAACTAAATAATAAGTTGTCAGACTAAGTGAAAACGAAGATGCTTCTGGATTATAATTTACAGTGGTTAAATCCAAGATACGCATATTACTTTCGATTGTTTCCAGCATTGTCTTAAACCTGGCATAACTAAATTCTTCTGACGAGATGCCTAATACAATGTTAATTGCCCCTAACTGGCTTGGCGTATCATATTCTTCGGCTGCATAGGCATTGCTCGTGCCTAACAAAGCCGTCTTACTATTTGCGTTAGTGCTACCGGAAGAACTTGAGGTTTTTTTGGTTACCGAGCCCGGTGTAAATGAAACTCGCTCCAGCACAAATCCCATGTCTTTTGACAACTGATCTAGCATGACAAACAGTTCTGGAATCTCTTGTGTTTCGGGTAATAGTTTTTTTAAGTCATCTACCTCTTGCTGATTTATAGTATCGTATTCTGTGATCATGTCTTCTAATCGCTCTAGGTAAAGTTGGCGGTTCTCAAGATTTTCTTTCTTGTTTCCGTAATCAAGTAAACCCTGATTGCGTATTCCCTGGTATTTCGGGTACAGCCATACTAATGTACCAATACTTATAATCACTACTCCCAACAATATGGATACCAATCTAACGTTACGAAACGCTAGATAAAGAACCGTTTTTCTGATTTGACTCATCATAGCCATATTATTCGCCCTCCTCTTCAGTTGCTAAATCATCTAGCCGGTTGTAGAAAATATCCTCAAATACTGTTATCTGAATAGGGAAGGTGACAAAAGTGTCCGTGCCTGATTCTGTTTCCCCGCGTTGGCCAGAAGTGATAATGACATCTGATATAAAATCATCAGCCTCTCTAAAAGCCATCAGCTGTCGAGAAATAGAGCGGTAATCAGACCCCTGAGCGCTCAGAGCAAACGTGGGATTGGTTCCCCGAGAAATTGATCCAGTAAATTGTGTGTATACCACTTCTTGCATTGTGTATTTTTCAAGAAGCTTGAAAAAGTTACTCCAGTGTATCTGATTATCTAACATATCCTTGACTTGGTCGGTTTGAGATTTCAATAACAGTGCGCTGCGTTGTTTCTCTCGTAAACCCCTTATTTCGCCTTCTATGTCTTGAATTTCTTTTGAAATGTCTTCGACGTCTTGATAAATGTTGTTCTCATAATAATTTAGGCCGACATACAAACCAGTAATCAGCGCCACTGACACGATGATTACTATGCTGTATATTATCAACTTTCTTTTTGGTTCTAGGCTTTCTATTAGGTCACCCGGCATCAAATTTACGCCCATAAAAGGAGGGATGTCTTCGGTATCAGCTGCTACTTCTTCTTTTTTCTTTTTCTTGTCTTTGTCTTTCTTTTTCTTTTCAGTTTTCTTTTGTACTTTTTCTTCCAGAAAGCTACTCTCATTTATTTCATTGCCTTTGGTTTTACCAATAGTCCTATTAGTAGGAGAAACTGGAGGTGTCTCGGTACGTTGAAAAGCCGGGGTAGACTTGTCATCATCCTTCTCAGGTATCGTTTCCTTGGGTTTTTTCCGAAACAGACCGCCAAAAATACCACTGCGCTTTAACTTAGGCTCAGCTTCTTTCTCTTTGGGCTCTACTGAGGGATCAGTGTATTTAATATTTGGTTTTTCCTTTTTCGGCTTTTTTTTGCCTTCATCTCCAGTAGTGTTCTGGAGTAGATTAATGTCAGCCATATAGTTTAATAAATTTCTCTCATGGCAAGACCAATTGCTACAGAGAATCTTGGACCCAGCTCATGTAAGGCTGGTTTAAGTTCTTCGGGATAAGCAACATGCGCCCAAGGATCTCCGATATACACCCTCATATTTAACACCTTGGCTAAATATTCCGGTAACGAGGGTAAAAACGCTGATCCACCCGTCAAGATTACTTTCTCTACCGCCTTCCCGGCGCTGGTCTGGCCTAATGATTGGTTTTGGTAAAGATTAAAACAATATTTTATTTCATTTATGATTGAGCTGACCACAAATTCAATCGTCTTGGGTATCTGCTGTTGACCACCTTCTTCTCCAGAAGTAGTCATTCCAAAATCGCGCTTGAATTGTTCGGCCCGTTCCAGATCAACATTCAAACCATTAGCGATTGTGCGAGTGATAGTTTCACCGCCTACATCTATACTGCGGTTGAGTAATGGAATACTGTCTCTGATTACTGTTACGTTTGTATTCAATCCGCCGATATCTACCACCATCACAGCTGACTTATCGTGACCGATCAAAGAACGCTCTAAAGCAAAGGCTTCAGTTTCCAGGCCAATTAGCTTTACGTTAAGCTCTTTAAATATATTTAAATAACGTTGGACTAGATTGCGCGGCGCGGCTGTGAGTAAAATGTTTAAGTTTTTACCTTTATTTTCTTGACTGGTTTTTTCCTTATTCTTGATAGCGGTAGCTGGTTGCGGCCCCTCTTTCTTTTGCGATTCGTCTTCTTCATCAATTATTTTCCAATCCAGAATCATTTCCTCAATCGGCATAGGAACAAACTTCTTGGCTTCCCATCTAACGGCCGACACCAGCTCTCTACGTGACATGGCTGGCAGATTTATTATCGCGCTGAAAACGGTAAAGCTGGGCAAGGCGGCTATTACTTTATTTGTACTAACTTTTGATTTTTTAAAAATTTCTTTGATTACCTTGACCGCTTTCTGTATTGTTTCCTGAGAATCGCTTTTTACAACATTAATCGACTGTTCTGTGTAACCATAAGTAACTAAACGGGGCTTCCCTTGCTCTTTCGTCAACTCGACTATTTTTATGCCTGAAGTGCCTAAATCCACTCCGACATAGCCTTCTTTCTTAGAAAATAGGGACATATTTGTTTTCTACGCTTTTGTTATTATATTCACTGTTTTAAGTATAGCACAAATCAGCAAAAATTTCAAGAAGACAAAAAAGGAGCTTGTTTTTAGCTCCTTTTCCTTGTATTTATTCTAGAATGTTGGTCTAACCGTAGATATCACAGGCGTGTTCAGTGAAATATCAACCATGCCCGGAGGCGGGTTTGCTTGGAGTCTACCGGTGTTATCAAACACTTCTGCCCCCTCATCCGAGGCCGCATAGGTTCTCTCTAGGAGATAACTCTTAGCCAAGACAACACCTTCTACTTTTAATTGCAGGCCAGTGTTGCCGCTGCTAAATAATCCGTCATGGTCACCAGCCGCTGGGCAGTTACCGCCAGCTTCACAACCTATTACAGCATAAGTACCGGCCATATTTTCTACACTGCCATCAACTATCACATCGCCTTTAACAATCCAACCAGCTGAGGCAATCTGGCTGGCCACCTCTAATTCACCGAAGCTGGGATCAGCATAGGTAATGTTGTTGTTAACTATTAAATCGCCTTCTATGATAAATAGTCCGCTTCCGTTATCAGTTGTTGGGTTTGGACCGTTACCAAATATAACATCGCTGTCAATTGTTAGGCTACAATAAGAGTCTTCTGTTCCAATATGATAGATGCCATTCTTTAGCCATTCCTGCCCACCGACATCAAACACAAATTCATTATCAATTTCAGTCCAATCAACATTTTGATCTCCTAACGGTTCGCATAGTCCTGGATAGAGATCATTATTTATTTCAACCACTCGATCACTGTACTCATTGCCTTCTGACTTTGTAATACCGTCATAATCAATCCGGCCCAAGACGTTTTTGTATCCTGCCGCTGGGTCAGGTAGAAATATTTCTGAACCCAAACCTTCTCTAATATATTCATCAACATAATCTTCGGGCACTTTCCAGCCTTGGATTTGTCCGCCTGGAGCTGTTTCGATTAAATAAGAAGAGTTGTAGAACCCGCTACCTGGAGCACTTCCGCCAGGTCCAATGTCTAATCGAGCGAAGACGTCTCCATAGCGTGTTTGCAGCCAAGGCGTAATCAATGAAACGCTACTGAAGTCCGTGAATCCAAGTCCCACTTCATCAACGTACGTCTCTGTCAAATAAGTGGTCGGATCACCCGGGTCTAAATCAGCACAGTTATATTCATAAACTGGTAAAGAAGTAATTCTAAAGGAATCTAGTTCAGTTCTAATGTCTGTCGTATTTTCAAACTGAAATTTATAACCCGACTCTAGATATACTTGAGTAGGAAAAGTACAAGATACTACTTCCGGTATAGCCGGACTGTAGTTATCGTTTAGCTGTAAAGTATAAAGCAAGTTATCATTCTCATCCAACACCTTAATGCTGACGCTTTCGGCAACAGCATCGTCAGTGTTGATGGTTGCTAATGAGACAAAATAGTTTCCAGAATCAGTCACCGGTATAGCTTTGGAAAAATATTGACTTCCCTGAACCTTACAAGTACCAAAGCCATTAATATTTGCGCTGTTTATACCCGGATATAGAATTCCTAACTGATCAGTATTGGAACAAGTCACATTTGCGTTTTCAGGTGTTTCTCTCTCCCAGCCCCAGGTAACACATTCAGCAGTGGTTGTACATTCACAAGCGCCCGGACAATAATCATTGGGTATGTTCTGCTCTATCTCTATTTGACCAGAATCGTATGATCCTGTCGGATAATCTGAATCAATCAGTACAGTACCTCCAGCCGACCAGCCATGACCGTGAAATCTTCCGGTTGTCGATAATGGGCCTTCAATGGATAAACCCCACAAATTACACTCATTACATTGAGTACAGGCATAAGTGCATTCATTTACAGCTCCGGGGAAGGTATTACATACCGAGGCGTCCAGTGTACAATCCCGACCAGTTCTGCGACATACTTTTTTCAAGATACAGGCCGTAGCTCCGGAGCCGCAATCTGTTAAATGGTTATTATTCTCACAAAATCTTTCGGTATCATTATCACAAACTGAGCAGCCGCTACAGAGATTGCAGGCATAGACGTCCGGACTATTCTTCGTATAACCGGGGATGTCATAATATTCATAATCAATCTCACAGATCATACAGGTCTTGGCTGTTTCGTCGCAGTCATAGCAACTGCCCATAGGCCCATAATAAGGCGTGGATGAGCCAATTTCGTCAGTTTCGACGTGACCGCCTCGTAAACTTACCCAACCCCAATCCAGTCCCCAAACTGGTGGATCTAAATTGTCCTGCAAGACATTGCAGTTCTGGCCATACAGTTCTGAGGAGACAGTATAATTAATATCTTCACTGATGTTCTCTCTGTAAATTACGTTAACGGATCCAGAGTATCTATCAGCTAATGCGCTGGGTTTTGTCATTTCTTCTATAAACATATTAGCGACCGTCCTGGGTGCAACCAACCATGATCCCTCAGAACCATCCGGTGATTCAGTGTGCATTAATGAATTATTTGTTCCTGTGCCGTCCTGATAGATAACGTGGATAGTATAATCACTACCAACACTTATCGAGGGATATCTTAACGTTCCTCCAACTGCTACTGCTTGAAGATCCTGCCATTTTCCTGCAATAGAGTTCTTTCTATAATATATTCTGTTAGAGGCACTAAACACCACATGTGGAATATTATCAGCAGCAACTGTAATGTCGGGTTCAATCAAATCTACTCCAGCTAAAGAATCACTTAAATACTCCTCGTCAGCAAAAGCCTCTCCACTAGGTTTATAACGATAATATACTTGTTTTAAACCTGTATCATTGCGATCATCTAGCCAAATGACATGAATATTGTTGCCATAATCTCTGGATATCTCTGGACTGAAAGCTTTACCATTTGAATTAACAGATACCTGGGTAAATCCGGACCAGCTACTGCCACGGTTATCGCTTTGGTAAAGATATACGTCAATATTTCCGTTATCCGTATCTTCACCTTCAAACGCAATAGAGATATTATCTCCAGCCGCAGCAATGGCTTGATTGCTTTTAACTTCGGTTAAATCGCCTGGATTCGAAACTGTATAATCAACCCAATTGTTGGGATCAGTGCAGTCTGTACTAGGCCCATACTCACAATTTACGTATATCAATTCAGTCTGAGTACTAGCAGTGAAACTCACATGGATTGTTCCGGCATTATCAACTACTATGTCAGGCGAAGCATTATCGAGGGTACCAGCACCCACTGATATGCCGGAAGGTACAGACCAAGCTCCATCAACCCTCTGACTGTAATATATTTGTCCACTATTAGTATTTTCCCAGACAGCATGATAGACACCATCTTCGCTTTGAGTAATCTTGGGATCTTCTGCAGTATCACCAGATATTAATTCGTGGTCACCATAAACCGGCCAAGAACGATCAAAATCCGTACAAGACGACTCTTCCCCGTATGACTTCAATTCGTTTATCCTGGCCCAACCATCTACTTGACCCGTTGCTTCATCAAATACAGCCGGACCATCATAAGTGGTTCCAGCATGAGTACCGCTTAAGAATGGCCACTTTGGCGTTGTGATGGGATATTCCACCGGATCAAAAGTTACCCAGCCTGTCGCGGCATCATCAGCAGGATTGGGAGTACTATCAGCATATTCTCCTAGCCAGGCTGATCCTTTTATCAGATATAATCTTAAATCCCCGTCATATGACATTTCCAAACCATAATCAACTCCTGAAGGGTTGGTATCAGGATCATAGCAAGTGCCATCAGGCGCATCATCATAAGTATTTAAACAGCTCAAACTCATCCAACCTGGTGATGCCCAGGTACTGGTGCCTGTTGATGCTCCAAACCATCCCCAGCCAACAATGCTAGGTGAAAAAACACTGTATTTCTTGCTATAAATAATATTCTGCCAGCCTCCTAGCCCCTTAGGCGTCCAAACACGATACCACAGTGATATGTCGTACTCACCCACTTCAGCATCAGCTAGATCAAATCTAATAAGATCATAGGTTCGTGTCTGACTTCCAGCTAGACAATTACCTGCGTCCCAATCATTTCCCTCTATAGCACATGCAGGTGGCATGGTAGGATCAATAATTGTGCAACCAGCCGGCAAAAGATAGTAATCATTAGTCCCTCCATCCAAGCCGCAACCACAGGCATAGACATCCACCAGAGTGCCTACAATTCCGCTTAATGGATCAACCCAGGCAAAATTACGATTATACTCACCGCCCGGAACCCCATTACACAAAGGCGGCTCATAGGCCCATGACTCATTAACAACAAAAAAAGCGCTTCCTATTAATACTAATGCAAAAACGCTTACAGTTATGAAAAAAGGTTTGAGTTTCAAGTAGCTTTTTATTTCTTTTGCTAATTTATTCATCTTTATAATGAAAAACCAATTGCTAAATTACAATCGCCTTTTGACAGTACTCATACCAAAATTATATAATCAAATTGAAATCCTTACAATCGTAGTTATATTTTAACATAATATTAGTTTAGTGTCAAACAATTAACGAAAGGACAGTATGACAATCACATTATGGATTATTCTCGGGGTAGTAGCGATAATTATCTTCTGGTTCATCGGAGTTTATAACGGCTTAATCAGGTTAAAAAACCAGACTGATGAAGCCTGGTCTGATATCGACGTTCAATTAAAGCGCCGGTATGACCTTATCCCCAACTTAGTAGAGACTGTAAAAGGCTATGCTACTCACGAAAAAGAGGTATTCGAAAAAGTAACCGAAGCCAGGTCTCAAGCTATGAACACCCAGGCTCCGGCTGACAAGGCCAAGGCAGAAAATATGCTTTCCGGAGCCCTGAAATCTCTATTTGCTGTAGCCGAGAATTATCCAGAACTTAAAGCTTCCCAAAACTTTGCCAAGTTACAAGATGAGTTATCCGATACGGAGAATAAAATTCAAGCCGCCCGACGCTTCTACAATGGCAACGTACGCGACTTCAATATCAAAATTCAAACTTTCCCTAATAACATGATTGCTGGCATGCTGGGATTTAACAAGCGCGAATTCTTTGAACTCGGTGACGAAAAAGAACGCCAAAACCCCGAAGTCAAATTCTAATAGTCCAATTGGATTAAGTTATGAAACGGCTGCCCTGCAGCCTTTTCATTCACTAGACAAATATGTATAAACAAATCGCTTCCAATAAACGAAAAACTATTTGGTTGATAACGTTGTTTATTGTATTGATAATTGCGATCGGCTATGCCCTGGGTTTGATTTTTGAAGTGGGCTACTCCGGCGTTATCTGGGCCGTCATTATAGCAATTGGCCTCAGCTTATTTGGCTATTATTCAGGTGACAAAATAGCTTTAGCCACTGCTGGGGCCCACCCTATAACCAAAGAACAAAACCCTTATGTTTATCGCCTAGTCGAAAACCTTTGTATCACTGCTGGTTTGTCGATGCCAAAAATCTACATTATCAACGAACCGGCTCCCAATGCTTTTGCTACCGGACGTGATCCAAAACACTCCTCTATTGCTTTAACTTCAGGGTTGATTGAAAATTTAGAGAATGAGGAGTTAGAAGGAGTTATCGCACACGAACTTTCTCATATCAAAAACTACGATATACGTTTAATGACCGTGGTGATTGTTTGCGTGGGCCTGATTACCCTACTTGCTGATATAATGTTTCGCGGAGCTCTCTTTGGTGGTGGTAGAAATAGAAAAGAGGGTGGTAATATATTGGCTATAATAGGATTAGTGTTAATTATACTGTCGCCCATCTTTGCCCGTTTGATCCAGTTTGCTGTTTCACGCAAACGAGAGTTTCTAGCTGATGCTTCCGGCGTCCTACTGACCCGTTATCCTGAAGGACTAGCTTCGGCCTTGGAAAAGATCAGTCAATATGACAAACCGCTGCGTCGAACCAATAATGCCACAGCTCATCTTTATATTTCCTCGCCCTTTGGGCAGAAGAAAAAAGGTATTAGCAAAATGTTTTCCACTCATCCTCCAGTTCAAGAAAGAATTAAAGCCCTCAGGACAATGGCCTAAATCAATTAACAATTAAGAATTTATAATTAAAAAATTAATGTAGAGTGAAAAATCAAGTATTTTTTACAATAATTCTAAATTATTAATTATTCATTCTTCATTTATTATCGATGAATTTAGACACACTAAATAAGTTTACCACTCACTTAAAAAACGCCTTGCTAAAAGCTGCGGATGTGGCTTTAGAATGGAACCACCCGACTGTTAATCCAGAACATTTGATCTTTGGACTGGCTTTACAAAAAGGCAGTTTAGGCTCTGAGATCCTAAACAAACTTGGACTAAAACAAGAGTTGACCAAGAATATAATTTTGGAGCATAACCAGCCAGTCAAAACATCACATCAATCAAAAATTACGCCGGCTTTTTCTGAATCAACAAAAGATGTCCTAGTCAAAGCAGGTCTGACCGCTCAGCAATACCAGCATAAATATATCGGTACCGAGCATCTGCTGCACGCTCTGGTCCAATTGCATCATCCTGCTATTTCCAGAATACTAAGCGAGAACAAGATTAAAGAACAAGATCTACAACAGCAATTATTGATGGTGTTAAAGAGCACGTCAAAATTTCCTGATTTAACTGATATCTTCGATAAGCAGGTTGAAGGAGGAATGGCCACGGTGGATAAGGCTCCAACTTCAGCTCTGGAATTTTTCTGCACAAATTTAACCTCAGAAACACTCCAGAAGAAAATAGACCCGGTTATCGGACGCGAGAAAGAAATTGAGCGTTTGATCCACATTTTGTCGCGTCGAACCAAAAATAATCCCGTTTTGATCGGAGACCCTGGCGTTGGTAAAACGGCAATAGTCGAGGGTCTGGCTAAAAAAATTATCAATCATGAGGTACCAGAAGTCTTATTGAACAAAAAGATTTATAACCTTGATTTGGGCTTGGTTATTGCCGGCACTATTTACCGTGGTGAGTTTGAATCACGTTTTAAACAAATTATTGATGAAATAAACAAAGATTCCAATATCATTTTATTTATCGATGAGCTGCATACTATTATTGGTACAGGCGGAGCTACTGGGACATTGGATGCGGCGAATATCCTTAAACCCGCCTTGGCTAAAGGAGGCATTCGTTGCATCGGGGCAACAACACTAGATGAATACAGAAAACATATTGAATCAGATCCAGCACTAGAACGGCGCTTCCAGCCAATAATAATAGAGGAATCTTCTCCAGAGGAAACTCTAGAGGTATTGCGAGGCATAAAACGTAATTATGAAAAATTCCATCAAGTAACAATAACCGACGAAGCGACCTCAGCCGCCGTAAAATTGAGCCAGAGGTATATTCAAGATAAGTTCTTGCCCGACAAAGCTATAGACTTGATAGACGAAGCTGCTTCACGTTTTCGAGTCAATAGAAAACAGGATAGCTTGACTAAAGACATTCTAAAAGTAGAAAAAGACTTGGAACAGTTGGAAGTAAAAAAAAGATCTTTGGTTACTCAAGAGCAGTTTTCGCAAGCCCTGCGCATAAAAACTCAGCAGGAATTGCTCCGGCAGCGCTTAAGCATCTTAAAAGAAAAACGGAAGCGTAATCAAAAATATTCCTACGGTAAAATAACCGAAAAGAATGTAGCCGAAATTGTATCTAAGATTACCAATATCCCCCTGGCCGAATTGTTAAAGGTGGAAAGGGTCAAACTCTTGGGTCTAGAAAAAATACTTAGCAAACGAGTGGTCGGACAGGCCGAGGCGATTTCCTCCATTGCTCAGTTTATTCGCCGATCCAGGGCTGGTTTGTCGGCTCCAGAGCGTCCGATAGGATCTTTTATGTTCCTGGGTCCATCAGGGGTGGGTAAAACAGAGCTAGCTAAAGTGATAGCTGATGAAGTCTATGAGGATAAAAACGCCTTGATCCGTATTGATATGTCTGAATTTAATGAAGGTTTCCAATCTTCGAAATTAATCGGAGCTCCGGCCGGATACGTGGGATACAAAGATGGAGGTAAGTTAACCGAGGCGGTAAGACGTAAACCCTACTCAGTGGTTTTATTTGACGAAGTGGAAAAAGCTCATCCTGATGTTTTTAATATCTTACTTCAAGTTCTTGATGAGGGCCATCTGACCGATGCTGTAGGTAAAAAAATCAACTTTAAAAATACTATTATCATAATGACTTCCAACGTTGGGATTTCTGAACTAAATCGTTTAGCTTCTCTGGGTTTCCAGGAAGAAGAATTAACTGATTCTCATGAACAGCAATACGAAAACATTAAAGCCGAACTTCTAAGTAGTCTTAAGAAAGATTTCCGTCCGGAATTTATTAACCGATTGGATAAAATTGTAGTCTTCCGACCACTGACTAGAAAAGATGTAGAAAAAATTGTTGAACTCCAGCTAAAAGAGTTAGAACTAAGATTAAAAGATCATAGGTTTCGACTACGGCCAACTCAGTCAGCTGTTAAACACATATCAGAAAAAGGGTTCCAGCCAGATGAAGGGGCTCGAGCCATTAGAAAAATAATCCAAGAAGAGATAGAGAATCAATTAGCCGAATCAATCATTACTCGCAATATTTCTCCGGGAGCGAAGATTACGGTTGACGTAAAAGACAAATCGATTATACTGAAAGCATAGAAAAAGGCAGCAGGGAGGCGTCTCCCTGTTTTATGTTATTACTAAAAAGACTTATCCGGAACCTGCTGGACTGCTTTTTCCCTGTTCAGTGTTTAGGCGGATGTAAAACATATGATACTTGGCTCTGCCATCAGTGTGTTAAAAATGTCTTAGCCAACCCCCCGGACAGTGAGTGTCCCTACTGCAGAATATCTAATAGCGGTTTTCAAACTTGTCCGGCTTGCCGTACAAAAACATCGCTGGCCGGCTTAATAGTTCTTGCTAATTACGACCAGCAAACAGTGCAGGACTCCGTCAAAACGCTTAAATACAAGTATGTTAGCGAAGTCGGTGTCAGGCTGGGACAATTATTAGCTCAAAAGATAAGAGGGCTAAAACCGCACCTCTCTGAAAGACCTATCATTATGCCCGTTCCTCTGCATTACAAAAGAAAAAACGAGCGTGGGTTTAATCAGTCAGAAATCATCGCACGGTCTATGGCCCAGGAGCTTGACTATTCAGTAAGATGTGATATTCTGGTTCGTTCAGTTTACACTACTCCACAAGCAGGTTTGGAAAAAACTGATCGTTTACGTAATTTGAATAACGCCTTTAAAATAAAAGAGTCAGGACTTGTGTTATCTCAGCAAAACGTTATACTTATTGATGATGTAGCGACTACTACGTCTACACTAAATGAATGCGCAAAAGTACTAAAGGCAAGCGGCGCTAGAGAAATTTGGGGAGCTGTAATTGCGCGGTCTCACAATTAAATAAAGGAGAGGTACGTGTCCCTACGGGACATCTCCCGTAGGGAGACCGAAAGATAAGGCAGCAGGGGGATATAACACGAGATAAAATGTACTATGTTTACGTTTTACAAAGTTCACATGACGGACATCTATACATTGGCTACTCCACCAACATTCAAAAACGCCTTTTACAACATAATTCAGGTAAAGTAATATCTACTCGAAAAAGAAGGCCTTTCAGACTAGTTTATTATGAGGCATATGCAAATAAAAAGGATGCGACTCAAAGAGAGTATCATATTAAAACAGGCCAACAAAGAGAGTTTTTAAAACTAAGAATAAAATATTCATTAAATACGGAGAGGTGCGCCGAATTGGTAAGGCAGCAGTTTGTCCCCCTACGGGGGATCTCCCGCAGGGAGACTAAACTGAAAAATATGTACTACGTGTATATTCTAAAGAGCAAGGTCAATGGATATCTTTATATAGGATCATGCGGTGATCTAAAGATCCGATTAAAAAGACACGATTCCGGTTACGTAAAGTCAACAAAAGCTTACCGACCCTGGCAATTAGTAAACATGGAAAAGTTTTTCACTCGTAGCGATGCATGTAAACGCGAGCGCTTTCTCAAGACAGGACAACAAAAAGAAATATTAAAAAGGAAATTTTATAACAAATAACTTGGAGAGGTGCGCCGAATTGGTAAGGCAGCAGTTTGCTAAACTGTAACGGTGTCAAAGCCGTTTGCGGGTTCAAGTCCCGCCCTCTCCGCCATATAATTCCAAGAATATTCTTGGAGGGGTGCCGGAGCGGTTGAACGGGGCGGTCTTGAAAACCGCTAGGCCTTCACGGGTCTCGTGGGTTCGAATCCCACCCCCTCCGCCACACTGCTAAAAAAACAGTGCGGCTTGGTTAACAAATCACAATTAAGCAATTAGATATGAACGATCAAATACATTTAACAAAAAAAGAAAGATGCGAGTTAAGACGCCAGGAAAAAATAGAAAATCAAAAAAAACTTCAACGCGGTAAATCGACTAAAAAAATGGTAATGTGGGTCTCAGTTTTTATCGGTTTAGGTCTAATAGTTTACGGTTTATTTTTACTGGGTGGAGGATCCTCTAGCTCGGCTAGCTCTGTCTTAGCTGACCGTGTTGCACCAAGCGATCATGTGACAGGAAACACAGATTCTAATATCATTCTGGTAGAATATAGTGATTTTCAATGTCCTGCTTGTGCCACTTATCACACAATGGTGAAACAGCTCCTAGATGACATGGGTAACTCCATGCAGTTTGTGTATCGTAACTTCCCACTTAAAACAATTCATCAAAACGCCGAAATGGCCGCTCAGGCTGCTGAAGCTGCCGCTCAACAAGATAAATTCTGGGAAATGCATGATTTGCTGTTTGACAATCAAATCCAATGGTCTGAAGTCAGTAAACCTGAATCGATTTTCGAAAACTATGCTGATAGTTTAGGGTTGGACATCGATAAATTCAAACAAGATTTCGAATCTGATATAATAAAAGACAAGGTAGAAACCGATCATCAAAGTGGTATTCGTTCTAAGGTCGATGCCACCCCAACTTTTTTTCTAAATGGAAAACAAATTCAAAATCCCAATAACTATGAATCTTTCCGAGACCTCATCCAACAGGCAGCTTCCTAACATACCGCGCTGGCTTCCGATAACCATATTACTGGTTAGTTTTGTTGGTTTTATTGACTCCTCTTATTTAACCGTGGAGCATTTCTTATCAGCGACCCCCAGCTGTGGAATATTTAACGGCTGTGATATTGTCACCACTAGTGAGTATTCAGAAATCGCTGCTATTCCTGTAGCCATGATAGGTATGTTTTATTACGTTACAATATTCCTGTTAATTGTAGCCTACCTGGACTCAAAAAGAGAGGGGCTAATTAAACTGGCATCCTATTTTACAATTGCTGGTTTGCTGGCCTCAATTTGGTTCACCTGTGTTCAGGCTTTTATTTTGGAAGCTTACTGTCTCTACTGTCTCATGTCTGCCGTCAGTTCTTTAATACTGTTTGTGCTGGGAATGACAGTATTAAACCGATACCAAAAATCAGCCTCCACGCTTTAAGAATTATCTAAAGAAGCATGGATTGGAGAACGATCCTAATTATAATACATGTTGTCGGTACAGCAATTGGCGTCGGTGGTGCGACGGTGAGCGATATTCTCTTTTTCTCAAGCCTGAAACGAGGAGTCATAACAAAAATCGATTATCTAAATTTCAAAACCCTGTCCCGCATTATTTGGATTGGCGCTATTTTGCTTTTTATAACCGGAATAGGTATCCTGTTTGTCTATCATTCAAAAAACCCAGACAATCCTTTTATAGCCAACGACAAGGCTCTGGCTAAACTTATCATTACAATCATCATCTTGCTTAATGGCTATTTCATGCACTGGAAAATATTTTCTTTGATAAAGTCTCAAGTAGGCCAGCCAACGGCATTATCTTTATTGACAAAAAAACAAGGTATGCTATATTTTTCCGGCGCCTTATCAATAGTCTCTTGGTGGAGTGCGATGATACTGGGGAGTTGGCGTCACTTTGACTTTTCGTTTTGGACAATAATTATCAGCTATTTAATCATCCTGATTGGTGCAGTAATAGTAGCAAATATTATCGGTCGAATTGTATTAAATAGTTACAATAACTCAAAAGAATAAAGAAGGCGCTTGCTCATCTAAGAATTCGTGTTACAATAGATTTAGTGATATTCGTTAATTTTAAACAATGCCTGACGACCACGGAAAAAAGCTAATCTCTTGGAAGTTCCCCGAGTATCAAGCACATAAGCGGGGCAAGGTTTGGCATATATCGTTTTTTACGGTCGGAGCAATCTCAGCTGTATACGCTTTTTTCACCGCCAACTTTCTCTTCATGATGATCATTGTAATCACCTGGATTATTATTTATGTTACCGGACGAAGAAAACCTAAAAAACTACACTTCTTAATAACTGAGGACGGCATAGAAGTAGAAAATCATAAATTTTATCCCTGGGACACCATTAATAAATTCTGGATAATATACAATCCACCTGAAAGTAAATTCCTTTATTTTAATTTCAAATCGAGCCTCAGGCCCGACCTGGTTATCCCCTTTGAACGAGCTAACCCGATAAAAACCAGGGAAACACTGCTTCGATACATTGACGAAGACTTGGAAAAAGAAGATGAATCTCTCGCGGAAATGATGAATCGCGAATATAAGCTATAGGCGCCCGTCCTTCAGTTGGACCCGCCCGACTCGCCTGTTGGCCCCGTAGCTCAGTTGGATAGAGCGTGAGATTGCGGATCTCAAGGTCGGAGGTTCAAATCCTCCCGGGGTCACCAGACGAGTCTGGCGAGGCGGGTAGAGCGTGGGCTTGCGGAGCCCAGGGTCGTAGTGCCTGTCCTGAACTTGATTCAGGATTCAAATCCTGCCGGGCGCGCCATCACTATTTGCATAATAGAATTACCGTAAAAAAATAGAGCCGAAGTTGCCCTATTTTTTTTATATGTTTTTTGGTACCATTATTCATATGGAACTCATTCAATTCGATACCCCTGTCGAAAATTTATATTCGGTTGGAACAGCGGTTGCCAGCCGACTGAAAAAACTTGGTTTGTTTACTACTAAAGATATTCTTTATCATCTGCCCTCACGGTATGAAGATTTTTCGCAAATCCAAACCATAGACAAACTGATTCCCGACCAACGGTTCACAGTCAAGGGTAAGATTGACGCCATACAGAACCGACGTAGTTTTAGGAAAAGGCTAAATATCACTGAGACGATAATTAGCGATGACACCGGCAGCGTCAAGGTGATTTGGTTCAATCAACCGTATCTAACAAAATCTTTTAATCCAGGCGATACTATTATCGTGGCGGGTAAATTGGAGATGGACAAATACGGACTCCATTTTACCAACCCTTCTTACGAAAAAATAAAATATAGACAAATTCATACCAGCCGCCTAATCCCAATTTATCCTACCACCTATCGATTGACTCAACGACAGATAAGATATCTAGCCCAATTAGTGCAACCGCTGGCCAGAAGAACTCAAGATTACCTCAACCCACAAACCAAAAAGGAGAATAAGCTGGTTGATCTTTCTTTTGCCTTACAGGAGATACACTTCCCTACTACTGATCTGCGTTTGAAAAAGGCACAGGAGCGACTCAAATTTGATGAACTGTTTCCTATCCAAATATACACCTTACAAAACCGTCAACTGCAAAAGCATACTCCGGCCTACAAAATCGATTTTGACGAAGGACTGACTAAAAAATATGTTACCTCGCTGCCCTTTACTCTCACAACCGCCCAACGCAAATCAGCTTGGGAAATATTAAAAGATATGAACCAGAGTCATCCGATGAACAGACTGTTAGAGGGTGACGTAGGATCAGGAAAAACTGTTGTTATCAGCTTAGCGATTCTCAATACCGCAAACCGTAATTATCAATCCGTTCTAATGGCGCCGACGGAAATACTGGCTCAGCAGCACTATGACACTTTTTGCAAACTTTATTCTCAACAAAACATCAGAATTGGTTTGTTAACTCGCAGTAATAAAAAAACTGGAGACTCGCAGTCCCAACTGTCTAAAACGAAAATCATTGATCTGGCAAAGGAGGGGAAAATAGACTTGCTTATTGGAACACACGCGTTGATTCAAGAGGACGTGTATTTCAAAAATTTAGGTCTGGCAGTGGTAGATGAACAACATCGTTTCGGCGTAAATCATAGAAAAACGTTAAGCGCAAAATCAAAAACTTCTCAAGAAAAAAAACTCTCCCCCCACTTCTTAAGCCTGACAGCCACTCCAATACCACGCACTTTGGCGTTAAGTCTTTACGGTGATCTGGATATTTCAATAATCGATACGTTGCCCAAAGGTCGTCAAAAGATTGCTACAAAAATAATACCTCCGCATGAGAAAAAAGATACCTACGAATTTATTGCTAATCAAGTAAAGTCCGGACATCAGGTATTCGTTATCTGTCCGTTGATAGACCCTTCGGACAAACTAGGGGTGAAGTCCGTAAAAGAAGAATACGAAAAGCTTAGCCAAAAAATATTTCCAAAATTTAAGATCGGTCTTTTGCACGGCCGGCTCAAACCTCCTAGTCGAGAAAAAGTAATGAAAGATTTTCTTGATAACAAAATAAATATCTTAGTATCAACATCCGTTATCGAAGTGGGCATAGACGTACCCAACGCCACTGTCATGATGATCGAGGGTGCCGAGCGTTTTGGTCTAGCTCAACTCCACCAATTCCGAGGTCGGGTGGGGCGCGGTCAACATGCCTCTTATTGTTTTCTTTTAACTGATAGCGAAAGTGAATCCGGCAGAAAAAGGCTTCAGGCTTTAGTCACATCTCAAAACGGCTTTGAACTGGCTGAAAAAGATATGGAAATAAGAGGTCCTGGAGAAATCTATGGACTGAAGCAATCTGGTTTTCCACAATTCAAAATTGCTCGTCTAACCGACTACCCTGTTATTAAAATGGCTCAAACTTTAGCTAAAAACATACTTACCAATGACCCAAACCTTGATAAAAACCCTTTGATCAAGCAAAAACTCAAAGAGTTCAAAGAATCTATACATTGGGAGTAATGATTTTTCTTGACAATATTATATATATCAGTATTATAAATAGTACGTTCTTTAAACCGCATTCGTGTGGAGCACATCAACAGAACAACAGTTTTGTAGAGGGCTTGGTGCAAGCATGTCTATGTAGGCAAGCTGCAATGCAGTGCGTTTAGCTAGCTCCTGGGCGCACCGCGAAAAGCTAGCCATTGGACCGAGAGCCAAGCCCTCTCTCTCTTTTTTGCTTGTAGTAGTCATTCCCGAGGAGGGGTGGCAGGGAGCCTGTGCTTTCTTCGGAAGGGGGTTGAATGATACTGATGAAGTTCACTTAACAAGGCCGCCTCTAGGCTAGAGGCGGAAAAGCTGTTGCACTGGGGAGTCAAGGAGGTTCCTTTTTCTTTACGTTCCCTTTCTACCTACAGGAGCTAAATGATGTGCAGATCTACACGTAGTGGACATGTCTACCAGCCTGGGGTGAGATACTCGCTGGTGGGCACGCCTGACAGGACACACAACCTCGACATGTGTACGAAGTGTGGCGTGGTCGCGTCGGACAAGGGCACGATCCCACTCAATGAGTGGGTGAATGCCATGCAGGGACACCGCGATCCCAAGCGTCACTTGTCGTTCCTTGGAGGAAACGAGGAATTGATCAAGGGCGCAGGGGTTGAGCCTTTCGACCATCGTCCGCCGGAGCCGGCAGCGGTTCCGTTCAATGTTCCTTCTCAGGCAACGGCGACAGCGTAACTCCAACGCACATCGCAACGGCAGTAGCAATCTCAGGTTTAGTGCGTGGCACAATGCCACAACCAGGAAAGGATTTCCATCCCCCTAAGCACTACAAAACCTAGATGGCTCCTGCCGTCTTTTTATTTACCTAGAGGTATTATTAGACAGAGAGTAAGGGATATAGATAATAACCACCATGTGTTATCTTATAGCCACCCGCCTCGACTCGCTGATGCTTGTCTTCAGCGAGGCGGGCTGTAAATAACCCGCCGTAGCCCACTACTATACCTATTAGAATTAATCTTTTGAGGCGCAGGCGGGTATAGACTACTAAACAACTTTAGCATGATGGTGGAGATGCTGAAATAAATTCAGCATGACAATATGCGGTAAATAATTCGGCCGCAGGACCAATACCGTACCCAGGGCGCTACTCTTGCTGACCGGAAGCGGGTTATTTGTATATTAAAAACAAACACCCCATATTATTATGGGGCGCATGAGTATATCTTTTATTGGAACTTATTATTCTCCTAATTCACGTTTCACCAAAGCTTCAAATTCTGAATAAGTCACAATGCCTAGCAAGGGCTGTGATTCCCCAACGAAGAATATTGGTGCTCCCGGTAAATGAAGTTCCACCCCATCGCTTATGTTCTGGTCTATTAAACCGCCGACATCTTTTTCCTCCAGACAGTTGGCAAAATCATCAGTATCAAGACCAATCTTCTCGGCTATTTCATTAATGCCAGTACGATTGTATCCATTCTCGGTATAAAATATCTCTTTGTGCATCTCCCAAAATTTGCCCTGTTGTTGAGCGCAGCGTCCAGCTTCCGCTCCTAGTTGTGACATGGTGTCATTTTGATCAAAATAATCTTTCCAGATAAGTTGAACTCGATCGCCATACTCATTGATTATCTGTTCCAAAACCCTCTGCGCTGAAGCACTATATCTGGATCCAAAACTACCAAACTCAACTATTTGTACGACGGGGCTGCTGGAACCCATCTTAGGGTCTGTATCCCGTATCAAGGGTTGTCCGGAAACTTCCTGGTCGGCAACTGTCACTAGGGGGTTTTGAGAAATATCTATTTCATCATAATAACCGCTATATGTGATCTCTATCTGATTTGTTTTAGCCTTATCTATGCTGGATCTCAAATATACAACTAAGAATAATAAGATCAGCACGGCAACGACTCCAACCATTATAATTGCCGCTGTTTTCATTTTTTGAGAAGTTTGAACTTGTTTACCAGCCATATTATTTTATCTTTATTTGTTCTAATAGTCCTGTGTAAGTATTCCTAAAATAGAGTGTGGCACCGTCTGATGAAATATACAAATCTTCAATTCCATAACTGGGTTCATTAGCACCCACGTAAGGAATAGCTAATAAACTACGTTGCCCCGTTTCTAAGTTTATCTCATAAATATTATCTTTACTATACCGAGCCACCTCCGGCGCTAAACCCGCTCCTTCAGGTAGTTCAGTCGGAACCGCACAATAGAGACTAAATCCGGAAAAAACGCATTTATCCGGCCAGGTATTAACACCCAAACTAACATTATTGAGACCAGTAGCATCGCCTCTGGCATCAACTAT
>CAZQLY010000006.1:0-96186 GCA_964594455.1 uncultured Gammaproteobacteria bacterium
AGTCACCACGAGAATACGTTCTTGGCCAAATCAGCGATGGTTGTAATTTTTCCGATATCATGCGGAGTGCTGCCGGTAAAAAGCTAGGCATTCACTGTAAATTCTGTATGCCCGGTCAGATTTCCTTGAATGCATTATTGGAGAAATTGGTTGACGACTGTCAGATTGGTATCGAACCATCTGACCAGCCATTTTGTTTCGAGGTTGGTTAAAAAATACGAGGGACCAGAATATAATATATTTTGATCCCTCCTTTTTATTTAATTATAATTTATTATTTATTTTTTGAAAAATATAAATTTAAAGCGGCCAGCGTTATGCCACATTCAATTTTATCCGACTTTATTAATTGTCTGATTTTTGCAATAGGCAACTTTATGACTTTAAATATTAACTCATCTCCCGGCTGATCTGATTTATTTTTTACTAAAGTTAATTCCGTTGCCAGAAATACATTGGCATAAATACTTTCATGTCCCGGGCCGATATAAAACTTACCAATTTTTTTCCAATTTTTAGCCTTTAATCCTGTTTCCTCAAAAAGTTCTTGTTTGGCTGAAGATAGAGCGCTTTTATTTTTATCCGTGGTGCCAGCTGGTAGCTGTAGGATAGTTTTTTTTATTGGGTATCTGTATTCTTTAATAAAAAAAATTAACTCACTTTGATTTAAAGCAATAACAAAATTTACCGGTGGTCTTTCTACAATACTATATTTCCCCCTTTTGCCGTCAGGGCGAATTACCGTATCTTCCCTTAGCCGTAACCAAGGATTTCTATAAATTATTTTGGAGCTTAGTTTTTTCCATTTCATAATGTCATTATACAATATTTTTAGAAATAAAAAAAGGGAATCTTTGTGATAAGATTCCCATGTTGTGTTCGCAATGGTTGGTTGGCAAACAGCGGACCTAACCTTTCTGGTTGGGCCAATTTCCTTCTTTCACGCCAGTACGCTCTTTAAGAGCCAGCCACCACTCTTTGTTTTCGACATACCAACGGACAGTTTCAGGCAGTCCATTAGCGAAATCAACCGATGGTTTCCATCCGAGTACGCGGCGGATTTTTGAACTGTCGAGCAGATACCTTCTGTCATGGCTCGGCCTGTCGGGGACGTATGTTTTCATATCCCCTGGAAGATTTAGAGCCATCAGAATAGAATCAGCTATTTCCTCGACCGTTTTTTCCGTGCCAGTTCCTACGTTATACACTTCACCAGCTTTGCCTTGATTGATCATAAGTTCAATTGCGCGACAGTGGTCAAGTACATGCACCCATTCGCGTTTATTCTGGCTATGCTCATATAGAGGCAGTGGCTGACCTTCCAGTGCCTGAGTTGTAAACAACGGAATGACTTTTTCAGGAAACTGGAAAGAACCGTAGTTGTTTGAGCAACGTGAAATAACTGTAGGGACATTGAAAGTGAGATGATAGGCTTGAACTGCATGATCGGCTCCGGCCTTTGACGCATTATAGGGTGTTCTTGGTCGGCAAGGCGATTGTTCGGTGAATATTTCACTCGAATCCAGTGGCAGATCGCCGTAAACTTCGCAAGTGGAAATGTGCTGGAACCGGGCAATTCCTTTTCGACGGGCCGCTTCAAGTAGAATCTGCGTTCCAAGAACGTTGGTTCTAAAGAATTTGCCAGGATCAATTATCGCCCAGCTATTGTGAGACTCAGCGGCAAAGTTGACCAAGACATCAGGTTTGTATTCGGAAAAAATAGATTCCACTGCCGAAATGTCGGTGATGTCACCTCGGAAAAATGCATATCGATCACCGAACCTCTGGGTTACATCAGTCAGATTTTCCAAGTTGCCTGCATAGGTTAACAAGTCGAAGTTAACCACTGAATCTTCAGGATGGTTCTCAAGCCAATGGCGAATGAAGTGAGAGCCGATAAACCCAGCTCCGCCTGTTACTAATAATCTCATGTTGTTCCTCCTTTTTTCAAAGATCTATGTTAGTTTCGCTACCTGTTTTACTCGGTAAATTTTACTATGAGTTAATTCTGTTGTCAAGGCGAGTGGCTTTACTTGTTATTTAAAATAAATCGTTTTCTGGAGCGGAGCGGAAGAAAACACCACATCCCCCCTCTTAAATAATTAAAAATAAAATTTGATCATTATAGAAAAGTGTTAGGCGTTAGCCGTAAAAGAAAAGCATATTTCATATAACGTTTGCGTATATCTGATGTCGCGCTAGCGATATAGGCGTAGGCTCGCCGGAGGCGAACCGGAGCCAGATATACGCTGTTAGCTTGATGTATTCCTTTTCTTTTGTTCTCTAGCAAGAGAACTCGTGTAAAAAATCTTTCAAATTTCTTTTTCTCTTTCTTTGTGCGACGGGCAGAGGGGAATTAAAGGGGTGAATGCCCAGCGGCCGAAACACCCTAAGTTAAAATTCAAGCAGATTTATTATTTGCAATCCAGTCGGTTACCCCCGCTGCAAGACACTTCCAATTCTCGCTATCATCTCTTTGACTGAAACACTGGCTTTCACGATGAAGTCTACGGCTCCGAGGTCCATGGCTTTCTTGGCCAGGTCGTGTTTGTCCAAATTCGTAACGATTATGGACGGGATCTCCTTCGTCTTCGAATTCCGCTTTAGTCTCTCCAGAACTTCAATGCCGTCCATGCCCTCCATGAGCAGATCAATCAGAATAATGTCCGGCTTTTCAGTATCGGCCAGTTTCAGGCCGTCGATTCCATTCGTTGCAGCAATGAACGCGTACCCGGCCAGCTCGAATCTAGCCTTATAGAGGTTAATTTGGTCATTATCGTCTTCGATGAGGAGAATTTTCTTCATGATGTAAATATTATGCGTTAATAAAGAATGGCAGCTGCGATATTCGCGCTATCGTGCGGTCGGCAGGCTCATGAAAAACGTCGAGCCCTTGCCTTCTGTACTCTCCACCCATACCTTGCCCCTGTGTCCCTCCACGATCTCTTTGATGATGTAGAGGCCAAGGCCGGTGCCGTCGGTGTACATGTCCGTGGCATTCGAAGCGCGGGTGAATTTGGTGAAGAGCTTAGGAATATCGTCTTTCGGAATGCCAATGCCGTTGTCGGCGACGCATATGATGATGGCTCCGTTCTCCGGCTTCATTGTAACCTTGACACGGCCTTTTGTTTTCCGGCTGCCCCTGGCTTCATTGACCATTCCCGTGGACGGCGTGTATTTTAGGGCGTTTGAGATGAGATTGGAAACAGCGTGTTCCAAGAACTTGGTGTTGCCGAGGACTGACGGGAGCGGTGAGGCAGGCTTCTTCCATTGCAGGTCGATCTCTCGCCGTTCTGCTTCCAGCGTAAAGCTTTTGACGGTCTGATCCACCACGTCTTCGAGCTGGATACTCGGGCTCTGGTTGTCAACCGCGAATTTCTGGCTTGAAAGCTCCGAGGCGGCAAGTATGTCGCTGATGATTTTATCAAGTTTAGAACCCTTCTCACTGGCTGATTCGATGAACTCTGCTTGTTTCTCTTTCGGGAGCTTCGCCATAGTGCCGTCCTGGAGCATTTCGACGAATCCCCGCATGACCGAGACCGGAGTTCTTAGCTGATGGGAGGCGATATCGAGGAACTCGGACTGGGTTTTGAGCATCTGCTGGAGCTGGGCATTGTTTGATTCGAGCACTGCGTCTTTTTTTCGCAGTTCGGCGGTTTGCTCGTTGACTTTTACTTGGAGCGTGCGAGTGAACTCCTGGACTTCATCATACAACCGCGCGTTTTCAACGGCGATTGAAGCCTGATTTGTTACTGCCTCCAACAGGCGCAGGTCTTCTTTAGTATATGCGTCTTTGCTCACTTTCTGGCCGAGTACGATGATGCCGATGAGCTTGTCTTTCACCAAAAGTGGCAAACAGATGTGCGCTTCGATGCGCCGCATGTTCGTCTTCAGTTTCTCGATTTCGCCTTTATTACCGTTCCCGGTTTCTTTCAGTTGCTCCAGCTCCTGGTAGAGAATCGGTTTTCTCGATTGAACGAGATAGTTGGTCAGAAAGTTGTTACGGACCAGGGAAATTCCGTTTGACTCGGTGAAACCCTCGGTACGGTATATTTTGTAGTTTGACGAATGTTCGTCATATAGTAACACTCCAGCTCGATCCAGCCGCATAGTATGTTTAATAGTTTTGATAATGGAATCGATGATTTCTGAAAGGTTGATCGTAAACGTCAGCTTTTTCCCAAGCTCTTCGAGTGTTGCTTGATAATTGTATAGGCTTGTGAAGAAATATCTGTTGGCAATAAATTCTAAATAACGCCGAATGTGGTTATAGATAATAAGAGAAAATAATAAGACAATCGGACCCCATGATCCCGGTGGAATAGTTTCCTTAAAATACGCCGTCTCCAGCCGATATAAAAGAAGCGCGATCAACAAAACGACAATGATGCTAGCGACATACACCCCGGCCCGTTTTGCTATTATTCGGATGTCCATCAAACGATGTTTGACAATGGCATACGCAACAATAATTGTAAAAAGCAATGGGGCGATATTGGTTAAAGGTACCAGTGTCGATGAATGAAATACCAAAGGCGCAAAAACATTAAACATGATTATGATCGCAAAACTCACTATCGTCGCGATTAAAATATAGATTAATTGCGCTCGCTCAACCCCCTTGTATGATCGGAACTTATGAATAAATTCTTTACCTAGCAGAATTAAATAAATAATAAATGCCAAAAAGAATATAGGCAGTCCGAATCCTGGTTGTGGAGAAACATTTCCATCAGCTATAGTAACGCCGGTAAACATCCAGGGGCTAATCGCCAATAACATAACAACAAGTGTTGATATGGTTACTATAACAACCGTTCTTTGAGGAATAACGAGGGTATGCTTTGGAAAGTTGCGCAGAAACAAATACCAGCTCGGTATCGCTAAGGCAGCAAAAAACATAGTCCAGCGTATCCATAACAATACATGCGATCCGTCGGTATAATAAGTGGTGAAATAATTTGATCCTATACTGCCAGCAAGACCCAATGAAAGCAAAAACATGAAAACATGCAGGGCTGAACGTCGGTTATTTGAAAGCACAATTCCCGCCAACGCGATGGTGCTAATAACCGAAAGCATTGTAACAATTAAACCAAACATAAATTAACGGAATAAATGACTCAACGATACCTCCACTCGCGGTGGCAGAGTATTATTTCCCAACGTAATTTGCTTAATAACATAAGTAGTAAGAGCGCCACCGAGAAATGAAGCAAGGGCTAACTGGGGGTAACCGGCTATTTCCGTACCGAGAGCGCGAATGGATGCCATCATACGTTCTGGCGGGTTTTGAACCCCTATCATTTTCATGGCGATTTGAGCCATATCTTTTATGTCCGCCTCGGTGGGTAAATTATCTAATTCGCGCTCGTCGATGCGACCACCAAACATTTGTATATCTGGATTCAGATCATATCGATCAATTTCAACCACAGCACCATCAGCAACGTCCGTAGCCATAATCACTGGTATTCGCAGTTTACGAGCAACTTTTCTCAACTGCGTCTTCATACGCACATCATCAAACGCATCGATAACAATATCGAGTTTATTGTCCCCCAAAAGAAAATTATCTATATTACCCTCTGTGATTGCTTCGGAAAATAATTCAGGGTTTGCAAACGGATCTAATTCGGTAATTAGTCTACTCACCTTTACTGTCTTTCGTAATCCAATATCAGCAATACCCGCATGAATCCGGTTGAGATTAGTTGTTTCAATGATATCAGGATCCGCCAATCGAAGTTTCTTGCAAATGCCAGAGATGGCTAGAGTCATTGCCGAAGCTTGGCCGACGCTCAAACCTATAATTCCCACGCGGATACCCCGAAGGATGCGTTGTTCGTCCTGATTTACCAATAAATGATTACGGGCGGTACGCAATCTATTATACGCGTCTTCTGAGACTACATGCACTAATTGTTGTCGCCACGGATAATAAGCCCAAATACCACAACGAGTAAATCTTTCTTTGTCATCGCGCTGTCGCTGAGCCCAGGACTCAAACTCCTGTTGGAGTTTTATTTTATTAACTTTTAATTGTGGGTGATCAAGAGTAAAAAGCTCACGCAACATATCTTCATAATGATCGACAACTTCAATGGTTTTATCTTTTGTAAGCATCTCTTCAAGAGCTTTTTGCGACGAAACTACATCCGCTTCGAAAAGCTGAGGTTTGGTTGATTTGGTATCTGAAACCGAACGTTTTTCTTGTATAAGCTGCTCAAGCATGGGGCGTGGTTATTACAAATTTTTGTTTATTGGAAGAAAAATACCGTTTATCTTGGAATTGCCGAGGATGCACCCGTACGAGCTGTCTATTTATTGAACTACTAAGTTTTCTAAATTCGCTATTAACTGTTTGCAGGTGATCGGTGATAGTGCTTGATAATTCATCCTCATTTACAGCTTCTTCTTTTACCTTTGGACTCAACTCAACAAAAAATTCCAGGTATTGGTTTTGCGCGTCATCAACATTCGATTGCATAGTGAAACGGCCTGTGAGTTTATCATGAAATTGCGGTAAAAGCAGAAAGGATTTAATGCTTTCAGGATACACATTTACCCCATAGATTGTAACTGTGAGATTAGAACGACCAAAAACATAGACAAACGGTAAGCTCCAGGGCTCATCGCCTAAATCGGCAATCACATCATCCATTGACACTTTCAAGCCAGTCAAATGGTCGCGTACTTCATCGAAGCTCATAATTCCTCCCCTGTCTTTGGTGTTGAATCGAATCAACGGTAATGCCCCTGGGCTTGTTAATACAAGATCCTGATCGACAACTTCATAAAATCGCGCGATAGGATTATATTGTACAATTGAAGGCAGTGTGTCGTTACCGAAAAAATGTTTCTTTATTTTTGCGTCACCATGGCTCTTACGGCGGATGTATACGCTGAACGGCGTTTCGATACCGATGAGTCCGCCCTCAGAGGAAGCTAGAACAGATGTAACGTCTTTATACTCATTGGTCATCCCCGTCCGTGCAATTAAATAATCACGCCACTCTTCTGTATACACCTCGCCCGCGGTGAAAACCTTTAGATTCATTTTTGATATATCAATCTTGTCAGACACGAGGCAATCGACAACATCCTTCACAAATCCTGGGAACCCAACAAGGACAACCTGTTCATAGTAGTGGGCTATATTCTTCAGTACCTTTATCGTTTCCTCTAAATCAATGCCCGGCGAAATGACGGTTAGGGGATAATCTTTGGCTGCGACAAAACGACTAGCAGTTAGCATATACACTCCTGCCGTCCAAACGCCTAAGCCAAAACTGACCACCATTAATGTATTCTGTTTTTCTATTGCAAAACTCCTCCGATACATCAATTCAAGAATTTTTGCAACATTTACATCCTGCTCCAAGTAGCGCGGCCAATAAAATGGTTGTCCTGTTGAACCTGAACTCGCCGAAATTAAATTTGTTTTTGATACATCGCCTCCCATGCATAATTGATCCAAAGGATACTTTGCCAAGTAGGACTCTTTATCGGTCTCCGGCACATTAACAAAATCTTCAAAGGTTTTAATCTTTGTGTGATCAATTTGATGTTTTTTTAAAAAATCCTGATAAGCTGGCACATCCTCTGCTGCGGTATGAAATGTTTTGAGCGCATTTTCTTGTCCCTTACCCATCCACACACCACCCGGTGCTTTTAAAAGGGCTATATTATCCTGCTCCGCATTTGCGTTGAAAAAATCTTGAAATTGTTCGTTCGGAGTAGGCATGTTTGTACTTTTAGGCTAATTAGATTTATTAAAACAGTTCAATTATACCATAAAATGAGAAACATTTCAGACGCTTATAAAACGTTTTCGTAGCAAAGCGGAGAAAACACTATATTTCCCCTCTCCTTAATGAAAAAGAAATTTGAAAGATTTTTTACACCCATCGGGCGATAGCCCGGAAAAGAAAAGGAATATGTCAGCTAACTAGGGATTATGCGAACTGTTTTCGTGATATACCCCAATTATTGCATATTATACGTACTCATGCTAGAGTAGATGTGACGGGATATTAACCCGTTATTTTTTTATTATGACTATTCAAACCGAGCTAAGTCAAGCTGAAAAAGAGTTAAAAATAAGGAATTACAGCCCGAAAACATTACGATCTTATTTGCACTGCTTAAAGGAATACTTGTTTTATAAAGGCGAAGATCTCCATGTTTATGATGAGGAAAATATTAAAAACTTTTTAGTACTGCTGGAGAGAAAGGGCGTGTCAGGACAGACGTTAAATCTTTATTTGAATGCTGTGAAATTCTATTATCGTAACGTGATAAGAAGCGAATCAAGGATTGAAATACGCTGCGCCAAAAAGAACAAGCATCTTCCGGTGGTTCTTTCCAGGAGCGATATTGTAAAAATAATTGATTCAATTTCTAATCAGAAGCACAGAATAATGATTGCCCTGGCTTATGGAGCGGGTCTGCGGGTAAGTGAAGCGGTCAGTTTGCGGGTCGGCGACATTGATCTCAGCGAGTTAACCATACATATCAAACAAGCAAAGGGGCGAAAAGACAGACTAACTGTACTTCCAGCCAAGTTGATAAAAGATATCAGTGTATTGGTAAACGGAAAACAGGCCGGCGACTTTTTGTTTTCCAGCGAACGCGGTGGCTGTCTGAGTTCAAGATCAGCACAGAAGATATTTGATCGCGCATTGCATAAGGCGGGTATCAGCAAGAAGGCGACTTTTCACAGCTTGAGACACAGCTTTGCCACTCATCTGCTGGAAAACGGCGTTGATATACGCTATGTTCAGGAATTGCTGGGTCATAACAGTATTAGAACCACGCAGATGTACACGCGGATAACGAATCCAGGATTGAAAAGTATAACAAGCCCGCTTTAATAAATTGAGCTTTGACAGATATTCAGAAAACATGATAGTGTGTTTGTGTGTTTTATGACTAGTGGTCAGTTCTTTCTCTAAGGAGGTGCGAATTGGGCTCAAAGATGAGGGTTCAAACGCCGGGTCAGGCCAAAAGCCGGGCCAGGAAGCTGGCTTGCCGACGCCAGAAGCAGGCGCGTTATCAGGAGGAAGCACGCCGTCGCGGGATTCCTGTGGGACAAGTTCCCTTCGTTCTCTTCCAAGAGATGCAGGAAGGCCAGAGGCAGAGAGCGGCTGAAGTTCAGCGCAGGCTCGAAGAGATGTCGCGGCGCAGAAGGAGTCCTTGGGACCCGTGGTAGAATGTGGTCACATGTCACCCAGAATTAGGGTGACTTTTTTTATAAAACAAAACAGGGTATTCACCCTGCTTTGTTGTTTATGTGTTGTTTTATTTTCCTCGGTAGAATTTTGCCGCGTCTTCCGGTGCTACCGCGTTCACTACCAATCGTGATCCTAGTTCCAATCCGGCCCAAGTGGCTTTTCTCGGACAAACCCGGAAGTAAAGATGTTCATCCTTATAATGCACTACTTGATGTAGATACAAGTTGTATGGAAGATTAATTTTGTTAAGCTTGGCAATAATCTTTTTTAGGAATTTTGCCATTGATTTGCGTTCAGCTGGTTTGAGATCAGCCACATTGTCTATATGACGGCGGGTCAGAATCCAGGCCTCATAGTTGTAATTAGAGGCATAAGGGGTGTAGGCTGCTACATTGCTGTCATTGCCGATCCAGCGGGAACCGCGCATTTCTTTTTTGATCAGCCGGCAGTAATAACATTCACCGCGTCGGATTTCATATTCTTCAGCCCGTTTCAGTTTTTCTAAGACATGGGGCGGAATAAATTCGGAAGCAAATATTTGGGAGTGGGCATGGTCGATGGAAGCCCCAGCCTTACCACCGTTGTTTTTGAAGACCAGAATGTAGTTAATACGTTTGTCTTTTGACAGATCCCTTACCCTATCTCCGTAAACTTTAAGCACATCGGCTATATGTTTGGTGGATAGTTCAGCCAGCTCTACATCATGTTCCGGGGTTTCGATCACAACCTCCTGCTGTCCGTAGACATTGTCATTATCTTTGCTGACAACCGGGAATTTGTTTTTAATAGATTTAATTCTCCAATTACGGCCACCAAGAGTTAATTCTGGCTTTATCTTATTAATGCTTTCAGGACAGAAAGGACACTCCTTTTTATGAACCATAGGGGCTACTTGTGGAGTAAAATTATGTGGGCGATCAGACCGCCCAGGAGCAATAATAACTGTCCGGTTGTGGATATAATTTTCTCTGATTTCTGCCTTTCTTTTCTTTGCCATATTATTAGCTTATCAATTTCTGATAAAGTTGTACATATTTTTCAGCTGAAGCTACCCAAGATGAGTCATAGTTCAAGGCACTCGTGACCAACTTTGCCCAGGCTTCTTTATCATTATGATAAAGCTCCAAAGCCCTTTTTACAGCCTCAAAGAATGCATCTGGGTCGTAGCTGTTAAAGACAAACCCATTGCCGGACTCATTGTTGCTGGTATAGTCGGTGATGGTGTCTTTTAATCCTCCCGTAGCTCTGACAACTGGAATGGTTCCATAGCGCAAGCTGATTAGCTGGCCTAATCCGCAAGGTTCAAAGCGCGAAGGCATGAGAAACATATCTGAGCCGGCATATATTTTTTGGGCCAGTTCAGCGTTGAACTCTATCTTGGCATACATTTTATCTGGATGAGCAGCGGCCATTTCCCTCATAGATTTTTCAATATCTGGACTGCCTGTTCCCAATAGAATGAATTGCATATTTTCTTCAGCTAATTCATTGCCCACTCCCGCTATTAAGTCGAGACCTTTTTGTCCAGCTAAACGCGATACAATTCCTAAGACCGGTATATTATTGTCTACCTTTAGACCGCAGAGCTTTTGTAAATCGGCTTTACATTCAGCTTTGCCAGATGGATCGTTGGCCGAGAAATTCTTTACTATGTGCTTGTCTGCTTCCGGGTTAAACCGTTCAACATCGATTCCATTCAAGATACCAACTAAATCACCTTTCCTTTTTATCAAAGATTCTTCCAGGCCAGCGCCATATTCCTTGGTTAATATTTCCTGGGAGTAGGTTGGCGATACCGTGTTGATATAATCAACTGCCAGGATGGCTTGCTGCAGACTAGATATCTGACCGTCTCTTTGCTGATTGAGCGTGGGGTAATCTTCTTCTTTAATTCCCAGGGCTTCAAAAATAGTTTCGGTTTTATACCAGCCTTGGTATTCAAGGTTGTGAAGAGTCAGCATTGTTTTTATGTGAGACAGCTTGGCGTTATTTTTGCTGAGAATCTTAACTATTACCGGTATCATGCCAGCGTGCCAGTCTTGACAATGCAGTATGTCAGGATACCAATCCAGGGCTTCTATAACCGATAGGCAGGAGCGAGCAAAAAAGGTAAAACGTTCAGCCTCACGATCAGAACCACCTGATGATGCATCAGCCTCAAAATAGACACCGTTTTCACCTAGATATTTTTTATGGTCGATTAAATAAACCGGCACATCACTTCCGGGCAGGGGGGTTTCATAGATTGTAACGATTTCATTATTGCCATTAAAAGGCACGGCAACGTTTTCTGCCACCTTTTTTAAAGGATGCTTTTTCTCGTCGACAATACCGTATTTTGGTATAGCGATACGAACATCCACACCCAGCTTATTTAAAGCTTTTGGCAAAGCACCGGCCACATCAGCCAGTCCTCCTACTTTGGCGATGGGTGTTAATTCGGCTGTGGCAAACAAAACCGAAGGTAGATTCTTTTTGGTCATGACTAGTTTTTTATGATTAGTGCTAAATATTTAGTAAGGATCAAACTTACCAGTGAGAATTTTTATGATATTTTGTTGATAGAAGGTAACAGCTTTCTTGCGCAGAGGCTTTTCGGCCGGATGAGTGGTGCGCATGAAGTAATCTATATTGCTGATCCCTTGCAAGAGGGCTTCAACCTCGAATAAACCGTCAAAAGCTTTTTTGTATAAAGTTTGTTTCTTGAAGTTGTTTAGTAGATACTTTTGCCAGCCTGGGTGCATGAAAGCCCTATTCCAAATAACGGAGATGTCATGGGCTGGATTTCCCCAATCTACATTTTCCCAATCGATTATATAGAACTTATTTTTACCATATTTAAAGAAGTGGCTGGCGTATGGCTCGTAATGGGTTAATACACTTTGGTGATTGTCAAACAAAGCTTCGTTTTTTATCAGTCTATACTTTATCTGTTCGGCTGCGTGTGGGAAATCAACAAAGCCGGGAATTTTATGCCATCCGATCAGTTCCATGTTGGTAGCCAAGGTATGTTTGGCGTAGACTTTTTTTAGCTTAGCTGGAAATCTTTGAGAGAATTTATGCATTCCCGCAAAGAAATTGACCAGCCAGTCTGCTGTTTCATGTTTAAAGAATGATGGCTGAAACACAAAGTTGCTTTCCTTGATGTTTTGAGGCTCGCCATCCAAATATTCTCTGATGTACCAGGCGCGTCCTTTGAAATTTGAGTGATGGATTTTTGGAGTAGCTTGATGAAAGGACGTTTGTTTATGTTCGTGAAAGTGATTGAGGGTAATGATTTCACGTCGAATGCCATTGTTGGTTCGAGGATCAATTCGGTTAACGTAAAGACAGGTCTTGAAAACGACTGACAGGTGGTTCATCCAGCATTTGGCTACATAAAAACGGGGACCGTTTCTATTTACCTTTGCAATACGTAGTTTGTACCGCTTAACTATTCTGTCCTTGTTTTTTTTAGCAGCACTAAGCTGCTTTTTTCTTACGGCGGGATCCATGCTTTTTGGTGAGCAGATGCTTCTTTTCTTGCAATTCAGTAACACGATCACGAATCTGAGCTGCTCGCTCATATTCTTTGTTCCTGGCTGCTTCCAGCATCTGGCGATTTAAATTGTTAACTATCGAATTAAATTCCTTGACAGGAATGTAGGGCATTTCAACCGTAATTCTTTGAGTAACATCTTCATCGGCCAACTTGGCTAGACTTTCTACTTTGCCAGTTCTCTGCCACTCAAAAGCGGAGAAAATAATTGATTGATATAACTGCTGGGCTTTTTGATAGGTTGATTTAGGAAGGTTTGGTACCATCAGGATCACGTCTCTCAATTCTTTGGCTCCAGCTTCAATCATTTCAATGCTCCACCAAGGCATAGCAGAGGCCCACCAGTATTGATCACTATGCAATGAACGATCTAAGGCTTTTCTAATAGACGGATATTTCTTAGACTTGGGGTTCAGATTGTTGACTGATTTAATAGCCATATTAGTCAGTTGCCACTGGGCTTGGTGTATTTCATTATTCTTGTCGTTCCAGCGTGAAAAAGGAGTGTTTTGTTCGATGTCGCGCTGCATTAGAGCCCAGCTGGAGGAATGAGGGACTATCCCTTCTCGTTTTGTGAACACATCATTTAATTCCGACAAAGTGACGCTTTTTATTTGAGGAACTTTATATAAGTCAAAAAGCAGCTGCTCTAATCCCGGGCGATGATGTCCAAAAGTCTCTCCATCCATGGCAGTCACGAGAAAATTCTTTTGTTGGAGACGCTTGCCGAGCAAATTAACTAACATTTTACTTGAAAAAACGCTCACGCCAACCTGAGCGGATAATATTCTGAAACTGACATCACGTTCACGGAAAAAGAAGGACAACTTTTCATCTCCCTTAAGATGGTAAATTGTGTCGTGGCTAATGTTTTTATGATCGGGGTGAGCCAACTCATCCATAATAATCCAACGGTAGCCCAGCTTTTGAGCGACCTTGGCTATCTTGGGGGCATATCCCATTTCGGTGGGGAAAAGACCGGTCGGATTATAGGATTTTCCAAAATATTTTTTGTTGGTCGCGTGATTGAGTTTAATCTGACGGATGATTTCTGATTCTGGTAACAGGGGCAAAAAAGGATGGTATTTTGCCGTGTCAGTGAATTCTATTTGACCGCGATCAGCCAATTTTTTAATATCCCGCACAACATCCAGACAACCGTCACGCTTAAAAAGCTCAACTAAAACAGCGTTTATGTTTAAAGTAAGACGGGCCTTGGGGTTTTTCAATAATCCAGCTACGATCTTGCGGTAGCTTTCATTTGCGATTTTCTTTACCCAATAACTCTTTTGAGTAGGTGGTTGATAAAAATGTAGAAAGTTTGCCCAATACATAAGGTAATTATAGATTAACAATTAAAAAATACAAAACTTTTATTTTACTTTCTCACCGCCAAAAAATCGAGTAAAGGCCTCATTGCCTAAATACTGACGACGTATTTCATCGGCTTTACCTGTTTCCTGCCAGCGATTTGTCAGATTGACAATATCATCATACAGGCCGGAAGCCTGCTTCATAAACGTTGGCTCGGCTTCAAAAGCCCGGAATACTCTCAGTGTTTTATGTGCTGCTAAGGCGACAATGCGGGTATCCCACCAAGGCGAAGCTGCCGCCCACCAGTATTGATCTGAGGCCAGAGCCTTATCCAGTAAGTTTCGAGCGTGCTGGTATCCAGGGTTGTTTGAGGATAACTCTTTTATGCTTTTTATGGCTAGGTTGGTCAGCTGCCATTGTTTTTGGTGGATCTCGTTCTCTTTGTTTTTCCAGAGAAAATAAGGTTCCTGGTCTTTTAATTCCGATTCACGTGAGGCCCAGCTAGCCGGCCGAGGCTTAACAGTCTCATATTTCGAGTATTGTTTCAAGAGCTGACTCAGGGTCAAAGATTGTACATTTTTTGAGCCAATCAAACGAAACCAAATGGGTAATAATTTTGGGTTATGGTGTCCAAGATTTTCACCGTCAAAAGCCGTAATAAGATACTTAGTTACCCGATCGCTCTTTTCAACCGCGTCCATGAATGTCTTGGGGGTTTTCAGTATATCCATAAAAAACAAATCGCTGATTAATCGATTACGAAATACCACCTTCAAATCATCAGTACCTATTTGATATCCGTGGTTAAATGAAATTTTTCCGACTGTACCTTTGGCTGATATTTCATCCAGAACCACCCACCGGTAACCCAAATCTTTAATTATTTGGGCCACGGAATCGCTGTAGCACATTTCAGGAATAAAGAAGCCTTTAGGACGATAGACAGAACCAAAAAATTTTCTGTTACAATCATAGTTTAACTGTATTTGCCTTTCGACCTCAGAAGAGTCGACCAAAGCTAAAATGGGATGATATTTAGCCGATCCGGTAAATTCAATTTGTCCGTTTCCAGCCAATTCCTTTATTGATTCCAGAACCTCAGTATGGCCGTATTGGTATAGTTGCTCGGTAAGCGAACCGCAAACGTTTAAAGTAATCTTGAATTCAGGGTATTTTTTCAGAGTTTGAAAAAAAGGCGCGTATGATTCCTGAACTACTTTTGCGATGATAGTTTTATCCCAATCTGGAGGCTGGTAGATGTGAAAAAGGTTCGCCCAGTAAAATTGTTTCATTTGATTAAGACTTTTTACCCTCTGAATAACGTAGAGCTAAGCGGTATAGTTTAACATATTTTTTAGCGGGAATTTCCCAGGAATAACTTTTGTGCATACCAACAACGACTAGATCGTGCCAGCTATCATCATATTTGTAAGTTTCCAAAGCTCGGGTTATAGCAATTAACAAGTCTCGCGAATCGTATCGTTTAAAGACAAAGCCGTTACCTTTCTTAGTTTTGGGGTTATAGTCAGTTACTGTGTCGACCAGTCCCCCAACAGCGCTGACTATTGGTACAGAACCATAACGTAGGCTGATCAGCTGCCCCAAACCGCAAGGTTCAAAGCGCGAAGGCATGAGAAACATATCTGAGCCGGCATATATTTGACTGGCCTTCTTGGTGTCAAATATCAGATGACTGCCAACTTTCTTGGAATATTTTTTAGTAATTTTCCTGAAATATTTTTCATACCTTTTTTCGCCACCACCAACCAGTACCAACTGAAGGTCTTGACGCATTAAGGGTTCGATAATTTCCATTATTAGATCAAAGCCTTTTTGTTCGGTAATTCTCGAGACCATTCCGATTAAAGGCACGCCGGGCGTTTCCGGTAGGTTAAATTCTTTTTGCAGAAAATGCTTGTTCTTTTCTTTTTTATGTAGCGAATTAAAATCGTAGTTTTTATGCAAACCGGGATCAGTAGCCGGGTTGAAGTCGAAATAATCAATCCCGTTGATTATTCCAAATAAGCGATCTTTGCGATTCAAGAGAATGCGATGTAAATCCTGCCCGAATTCCTTGGTTATTATTTCTTGAGCGTACTGTTCTGAAACAGTGTTGATCACATCAGCATAGAGTATGGCTCGTTTGGCAAAGTTTATGCAGCTGATTGCTTCTTTGTCAGAAAAGAGGGGTAGGCGTGAGTGACCGTAATCCTTCTTTTCAGGAGGGACGGTCCACCAATCTTGTCCCATTTGAAAAGCCAAATTATGTATGGTAAAAAGAGTAGCCGTGTCCTTGAAAAATGAATTATTGCGGAAACGCTTCTTCAAGAAATAAGGGATTAAACCAGTATGCCATTCATGGCAGTGTACTATATCTGGCTTGAAGTTCATTAGGGTAAGGAGTTTCAAAGCCGCCAAGGAAAAAAATAAAAACCTTCGGTTGTCATCCTGGGATCCATAGATAAACTTGTATTTACCGAAATGATGGTAATGTTCCACAAAGAACACCGGCAAGCCAGGCATCAACTCGCCCTGCCAGAAGTTAGCGTGCCGAACGTTTTTATCATCTATCTTGATAGGAATGTTCTCAGCGTATTTTTTTAAGTTATATTTTTTTACATCAATAACTCCATGTAGGGGCATGATGGCCACTACTTCATGATTTAGCCGATGCAAAGCTTTGGGCAGTGATCGAGCGACATCTGCTTGGCCGCCCGCTTTGGCAAACGGAGCGATTTCAGCGGAGATAGACGCTATTTTTAATTGCTTGGGCATAGTATTTTATCAGTCTAGCTATTAGACTTTGAGTTTTTATTTTTTTGAATATTTAAATATTGTCCAGCACAGAAAGCACAAGCAACTGCGTCAGCCACATCGTCAGGTTTGGGTGCTGAGCGAAGCTTAAATATCGGCAAAATCATTTTTTGGACCTGCTCTTTTGTAGCCTGCCCGTATCCGGTTATGGATTGTTTAATCTGCAAAGGAGTTAATTCTATGATTGGCAGATTCATAGTGGCAACTGTGAAGGTAATTACCCCCCAGGCTTGCCCGACACTGAAAGCGGTTTTAGCATTTTTAAAGAAAAATAGTTTTTCTATGCCAACATAATCAAGTTGATGTTTTTTAAGAACTTTTTTTATATCTTTGTTTATTGATTGTAGCCTCTGAGGCAGCTCTTGGTCAGAGGGTGTGGTAATTAGCCCGGCTTCTATTATGGAATATTTATTCTTTTGATTTTCTATGACCCCGTACCCGATTCTGGCTAAGCCGGGATCAATGCCGAGTATTTTCATAATTCAGCGTTTGAATAAACAGTGCTGGTATCTTGATTATCATCTAATTCGGTTAGTAAATTTACGAACTTGTCTTTTGTCTTGTCATCCAAGGCAACTGTATTTTGTGGTTCGAGGACCAATTCGGCCGAATCAGGCTTCAATCCTTTCTCAACCAGATTGTCATGTACTTTTTTAAGTTGTTCAGGCTGGGTAAATATTTCCAAACCATCTTCATCTATTTGAACATCTTCGGCGCCGGCTTCAATAGCTATTAATTCCAGCTCATCCTGTGGCTTATCAGCTTGCTTGATAAATATTTTACCCTTAGGCGTAAATTGCCAAAGCACTGATTTTGGGGAGGCCAGTTTAGCATCGTGCTTTGTCAGTATAGCTCGTATTTCACTGGCGGTACGATTCTTATTGTCAGTTAGGGCTTCGATAATAATCCCCGCGCCGCTTGGACCCATCGCTTCATAGATAACCGATTCAATAACCACCCCATCCAGTTCGCCAGCCCCGCGTTTGATGGCCCGTTCAATGTTTTCATTAGGCATATTTGCGCCCCGAGCCCGCTCGATTGCTAAACGCAGTTTGAAATTATGTTCGGGATTACTGTCACCACTCTCGCGGACAGCTGAGGCGATCAGGTTCCCGAGTTTAGTAAAAAGTGTGCCGCGTTTAGCATCAGCAGCACCTTTTTGCCTTTTAATTGTGGACCACTTGGAATGTCCTGACACAAACGTTTAAATAAAAAAATTTAGACTAAAATCACCTGTAACTATAGCAAGATAAGCCTTGCCGGTCAATTTGCGATTTACGAAAAAAATGTTATAGTTAGTGCATGAAAACACTTAATGATACGCAAAAAATTTCCAAGCTGGATAAAAGCAAGATGTTTCGATCCATTGAAGAATTACCTCTTCAATGTGAGCAAGCCTGGACTGAAATAAAGCAGTTAAAAGTGCCTTCAAGATACAAAAAATACTCTCATATTGTGGTAAACGGTATGGGTGGCTCAGGTTTAGGGGCCCACACCGCCCTTTCTTTGTTTAGAAAGCAGCTCAAGATGCCATTTGAAATAACGCATAGCTATCAAATACCGAAAGCAGTCGGACCGAATACGCTTTATTTTGCTGTTAGTTATTCCGGGAACACTGAGGAAATAATTTCGGCTTACCACAAAGCTAAAAAGCGTGGAGCCAAGATAGTAATTATTGCCAAAGGGGGTCAATTATCTCAATTGGCAAAGAAGGACAAACAGCTAGCTTACATATTTGAAGAAAAATATAATACTTGCCAGCAACCCAGAATGGGCGTTGGCTACAATCTGATATCTTTACTTGGACTTCTGAAAAAGTTAAAGCTGATTAACATTACTGACAGACAATTCGAATCAGCGCTGTTGGCTTGCCGTCGGGTCAATACTAAAAATAAAATAACGGTAAAAAATGGCCTGGCTAAAAATATCGCCAGTAAACTGCATGGTCACGTGCCAATCGTGGTGGCTTCTGAGTTTTTGGAGGGCAATGCCCATATCTTGTCCAATCAGATAAATGAAAACGGAAAGAATTTTGCGACCTACTTTACAATTCCAGAATTAAACCATCATTTATTGGAGGGGATGGGTAATCCAGCCGGAAAGACCGGAAACCTGTACTTTTCGTTTTTCACCTCGAACCTATACAACCCCAGAAACCAAAAGAGGTATGATATTACCAGAAAGATTTTGAACAAATATAAAGTAAAGTCGTTCACTTATAAACTTAAGGCCAAATCTGAATTAGCCCAATCGCTGGAAATGTTGGCCTTAGGCAGCTATATTGGATATTACCTTGCGATGTTAAATAATATTGATCCTTCACCAATACCCTGGGTTGATTATTTCAAGGCTCAGCTTAAAAAGAGCTAGGACAGTAAACATGAATCTTTTTGGAGCAGTGCAAAGGATAAAGCGATATCTTGTGGAAGATCGTCGTTATCGACGAGCTTTTTATTTTGTCTACTTTATTGTTTTAGTTGTCTTCTGGATAGTTGATGGGGGCCAGTATTCAAATGACATGATTTGGTTATGGCTGCTGGCAATTTTAATCTTCCTGCCCATGAAGGGATTTATGAAGGACTGGTGGCCGCTTCTGTTAACCCCTTTTGCCTATCGAGCCATGCATGGTTTTACAGACTTATTAAACGAAAATGTTAACATTACTAATATTATTAGCTGGGAGAGAGGATTATTTGGCAACATTCCTACAATAATTTTGCAGGATTGGCTGCATTTGAGTTCTGAATTGCATTGGTATGACTTTATGCTTTCACTTTTTTATAGTTCATTTTATTTGCTGCCGATAGCAGCAGCCTTGATTCTATGGTTTAAAAAAAGGGAAGTTTTTCATATATTTGCTGATGGCTTTATCTTGATGACGCTGGCTGGTTATGCTACTTATGTTCTATTTCCAGCCATGCCGCCCTGGTTAGCCAGTCAAGGAGGATATCTGCCAGAAATCCCCAGGCTTTATGCTCAGGCCAGCCAAGCTATATTTAATATAGACCTGGCAGCTACTTATGCGTCTATGAAGGCTAATTTAGTAGCAGCCATGCCATCCCTTCATGCAGCTTGGCCGTTTTTTATCTTCCTATGTTTAGCTTTGGCTTTTCGTTGGAAATCTTTATGGTTTGCCATCTTTCCTCTGGCAATTTGGTTCGGGATAGTATACTTAGGGGAACACTACGTGGTAGATGCTATAGCCGGAATAATATACGCCAGTTTAGCATTTATTATTTCAAAGTATTTATTTCAAAAAAAGACTAATGAAGATGAATTCGCGAGCTAGAAAAACACTGCCAATCGTTATTATTTTTATTGTTTCATTTGTATTCTTCTTTATATTGCAATATAGCCATACTTTGGCTGATCCGGATTCTTTTTATCATGCTAAGATGGCCTTGCTGATGAAGGATCAAATCGTGGTAAAATCTTTTCCTTGGCTGGGAGACTTCACGGTTTTAGGAGAAGCTTATACCGATCAGCATTATTTATACCATCTGTTTTTAATCCCTTTTGTCAGCTGGCTCAATCCTATTACCGGATTGAAATTAGCTACCGTTATTCTGGCTTCCTTGCTGGTAGTAACTTTTTATCTGGTCTTGAGCCGATTGCGTATTCCTTATGCACCTTGGTTTAGTTTATCATTGCTAATCATCAGCCCACTGGTCTTCAGAGTTAGTCTGGCCAAAGCCCCGAGCTTCTCCCTGATAATATTTTTACTTGGAATATATTTTATAGTAGCGCATCGCTGGAAATGGCTGCTGGCACTGTCATTCATTTATGTCTGGGCGTATGGTGGTTTTGCTTTGATTGTTTTGGCCAGTGGCCTGTATCTGGGAATAAAAATATTAACTGACTTCCTGACAACGATATGGAGCGAGGGTATCAAAAAAGTAAAATGGCTCAGGACCTTTTTTCCTTGGGACACCTGGCGCTTGTTTTTAGTTTCGTTATTTGGAGTGGCTGCCGGAGTAGTAATCAATCCTTATTTCCCGCAAAACTTACAGTATTATCGCTATCAGCTGTATGAGATTGGTGTAAAAAATTATCAGAAGTTGATAGGAGTAGGCAGTGAATGGTATCCTTACGACCCGCTTTCTTTGATGAGCGACACAGTGTTTTTGACCATTTTATTCTTAGCTGCTCTGGCAATATTCATCGTGCAGATAAAAAAGCAAACTCACCGCGAAGTATTTTTTCTGGCTTTGGCCATAATTTTCCTTCAGTTAACATTGAAGTCTCGTCGCTATGTCGAATATTACGTACCCCTGAGCTGTTTATTTGGCAGTGTGGTGGCTGGTACGTATTTAGCCGGAGTAAATATTACCAAAATATGGAATTCATTTGTTGATTTTTATACCAGAAAGAAAATAATCGTCACTATCATTGCACTGTATTTTTTAGTGACTGTTCCAACTATTATTATCAAACATTATTTGGAAGAGAGAAGCAGTCTAACCAACGGTATCCCCTATACTAAATTTCAAAAAGTGGGACAGTGGCTAGGCGAACATTCTGAAAAAGGTGATATTGTCTTCCATAGCAGTTGGGATGAATTTCCTATGTTGTTTTATCACGATGATGTAAACAACTATATCGGTGGATTAGACGCTACATTTAACTATCTTTATGATAAGGATATTTATCAGAAATGGGTTGACATAACTACTGGAGATAAGACAGATAATTTACATGAGATTATAAAAAATGACTTTCGGGCTACCTATGTGCTAGCTAGCCAGAAACATAATGCCATGAAAAAAAATATCAATGACTCTAGTGGCTTTCGCCAGGTATATGAGGACAGTGAAGCAGTGGTATATAAAGTATTATGTTGTGGAAAATAAAAAACACTTTCAGTGCAGTGTTTATTATTAAATCAGCTTAGGCTAAGCGCAGAAAACTTTCTTCTTCCCCGCTACCATAGACCAGACCATCTATCACAAATGTAACAATCGCCCAGGCTAGGAGTATTACTGCCAGCCCTATGATAACAGTGGTGATTGTTTTTTTGGCTGTAGTAATTCGCTCTTCATTGCCAGCGGCAGTTAACCAGAGGACGCCAGCATAAATTATCATAATAACCCCGATCAGCCCCAAAGAGAGCAATAACCATTTTACAATATTGGTAAAAGAAGAAGGCAGGTCGTTAGGGAGGCCCAGCTGTTCTTCAACCTCAGAACTCACTCCGATGTCGGTGGTCTGAGCATTGAGTATTATTGGTAAAACCAAAAATGATATTCCCGCCAGGGCAAAGAATACTTTTAAAATTAATTGTTTTTCTAATCTCATAGCAGTTATTTTATATGACTTTTCATATCTATTATAGGCTATGCTACACAAAAACACAAACCAGAGTTAACTAAAATAAAACTACCCCGGAAATATCAGGGATAGTTTTATGCAATATATTGCTTGATATATTGACCTTGGCAATTATGAGTTATTACTTGCGTCGATTAAGCCTTGAGTAACAAACCAGACGATTGCCCAAGCCAGCAGTATGATGACTAAACCGATGATAGCAGCAGAAATAATTTTCTTGGCGCTAGCAATCCTTTCTTCATTACCAGCGGCAGTTAACCATATGAAACCACCATAAATTATCATGATGACAGCTACCAAAGCTAAGAATCCTAGTACCCAAGAAATGATGTTTGTGATCTGGTCGGCTAAAGAAGTGTCTTCATAACCGATAGCATTGCCAACATTATTAAGAATGTTGATGGCACCGAATGTGGTTGGGGCGAAAGTCAGAAGCAGCAGGCCGGCCAAACCGATGATCGAAACATAGCTAGTTAGTTTTTTCATTATTTCACCCCCTTTCTTAGAAAACTTGCGTTTTTGTTATTAGATAATGTGTATATTATTTGCCTATCGAATATATTCTACACCAAGAAAGGCAATTTGTCAAACATAGTAATAGATTAAGACGCTCCTCTGAAGGCATCAATGACAAAATTGACTATAGCTAAGCTCAAGAAAGCTATAGCCATTCCAATGAGCGCCCAAACAATAGTGTCTTTGGCCTTTTTCACCTGTTCGGGGTTTCCAGCTGAATAAATGTATTGGAAGCCACCATAGATAACCATCACCAGGGCAAAAAGCGACAATATTCCCAAAAAGCCAGTTAGTAATCTAACTATTAAATCCTCGGCATCCATATTATTATCGCCAATAGGGTTATTTATACCAGCCGTGCCTCCTTCAGCCTGAACATAATGTGGCGTAGTTAAAAATAAAACCAAAGCGCTAAATAACGTAAGTCCAATTAGGAAGAATGAAATGGATTTCATATGATTGATAAAAGATAATTTGTATGAATTCTATTCTTTAAGCTGTTCGTTTTGATTAATCATCAGCTCAGCCTCTTTGGTGGCGTTATTTTCGGTAATTTCATTATGCAGAACGCCATCAATCATGAAGGCAAAGGCTTCCTCAACCTTGGAGTAATCTTTGCCGTGATACCAGGATTGACTGGTTAAGGCTTGATTGACAAAGGGAGCTATTTCTTCGTCCTGGTCAATTTGCAGATTAATGATTTCTCGCAGGGCTGAAGGGCGAACCGTGGCATTAACATAATTCACCACCTGTTCTTTCTGAGTTGCAAAATAGAGAAAATCCCAGGCGTAATTAACGTTTTCAGAATTATTGTAAACGCTTTCTACCCAGTAATTAGCAAAGTTGGCTTCTTGATTGAGACTAATCTGGGGAAGAGGAGCAATATCGAAGTTCAATCTAGGGGCGGCGTCTTCTATCATTGGCAAATGATAAGAGTATCCGATAAAGTAGGCTAATTGTCCTTGAGTGAAGGCCTCAAAAGAATCAGGTAATTCCTCGTTCCAGGTATAGGCTTGCTTGGAGGGGTTAGCCAGATCAGTGTAAAAGAGTAAAGCGTGTGACCCAGGATGAAATTTATTTCCGTCGGCATCCGCTATGGATTCGTTAAAGCTGGCCCGAAACTCATTTTTTTCATCAATCCGGCTCATGTCGGCTCCATCCTGGATCATTAGCAAAGAAAGAATATCAACGTATCTTTGTATATTATTTGTTGTGCCAATGGCGACAGCTGATTGAGTAAGCTCGCCCTTGCTGTTTTCTTTGACTAGTTTTGGTATTTGTACCAGCATTTCACTCCAGGTAGTTGGTGGTAAAGGAATATTGGCTTGATTAAGCATGTCTCGGTTGTAATACAGGGCTAGGTTATCGATACTATAAGGCAAACCATAGACGCGTCTTTGTCCGTCTTCATCATAAAACACAACATCGTCCACTACTGCCGGTAAGAAAGTGTCTCGCATATCGCTAATTGAATATGTTTTTGTCTGATCAAGAACTTTTGTCTTTTCTTTTTTGAAGCCTAAAACGGTTCGAATCTCAATCTTTGGAATTTCTAATACTGGTGGCAAAGGAGCCATGAATTCCAAGTAGCCGCCTACCCAAGAGTTAGGGATAGAAAAAATATCAGGTCCCTCATCTCTAGCCCAGGCAGAAAGTAGCTCGTCTCTATATTCTTCGAAACGGAGTTTACGATATTCAAATTCAACATTAGGATGAGATTTGTGATACTCATCCATTATGTCTTTGAGGGTATCTTCTTCATCCCAGACGCGCCAAACCTTTAACGTTACAGGATTAAGTTCGACATCTTTGCCACCGCAGATGGCGCCGGTTAAAACTACCGAGCTTAGCAATAAAGCTATGGCTGATAATTTGATTGAGAATCGTAAGCGCATTATTTTACAACCTGCTTTAAATATTTTTTAAATTCTTTGTTAAGTTGTGGATGTTTCAAACCAAAAGCCACATTTGCTTTTAACCATCCCAGCTTAGACCCCAGATCATATATCTGGCCCGACAGTTCGCAACCGAAGACCGCCCGTTTTTTGTTATATAAATCTACTGCATCGGCCAGCCAGATCTCTCCCCCTTTGCCCTTTTTAACTTTTCTCAAATAGCTGAATATGCTGGGCGGTAATACGTAACCTTTCAGAGAAGCCAGATTGGAAGGTGCTTGTTTCAAAGTTGGTTTTTCGATCACACCAGTAACTTCATGCACGTTCTTTTTTATATGCTTTATATAAGCGATGCCGTATTTGGTAATGTCGCTTTTTTTAACCGGCAGTAGCCCCATAACCGGTGATTCGTATTCTTTATAGACTTCAATCATCTTTTTGATTGGGTTTTCTTTTGAAACTATCAAATCATCTGGATACATCAGCACAAAAGGCTCGTTACCAACTGCCGCCTCAGCCATCAAAGTGGCGTGCCCATTGCCCAGCGGTTGAGGTTGTCTGACATAAATAAAATTAGCCAACTGTTGAACTCGAGTGATGGCTTTTAAAGCTTCTCGTTTTTTGCTTTGTTTCAGGGTGCGCTCCAGCTCAGGATTTGAATCAAAGTGGTCTTCAATGGCGCGTTTACTGGATCCGGTGACTAGTATAATGTCTTTTATTCCGGCGGCCACCGCCTCTTCAACTGATAGCTGTAAGCCTGGTGTATCAATTATCGGAAGCATTTCCTTAGGCAGGGCTTTGGTGGCGGGCAGAAAGCGTGTCCCGAATCCTGCTACTAAAATTACCGCTTTTTTTACTTTTGTGTTTTGCATTGAATAAAGAGTCTAGGTGCTTAATTCCCGCTTATAATAACATAATTTCGCAAAAAAGTAAATTTATCAAACACAAAACCCCCGAAATATATAGTCAGGGGCTTTGTTTATATTTTTTCAGTTTTTATTTAGCAGCTGACTGATAACGCTCGTCCACAACCGACCAATCAATGATTCTCATGAAAGCCGATAAGTAATCAGCTTTCTTAGTCCCGTAATCAATGATAAAGGCATGTTCGAAGACGTCCAAAGGAAGTAAGACATGAGTACCAGCCATATGGCCAACATCATGTTCATTGACCCAGAGATTGATTAATTTTTTTCCTATGGAATCATAAGCCAGGATAGTCCAGCCGATTCCTCGAGCCGAAGCAGTGGCTAGGAAGTCTTTTTTCCATTCTTCGACTGAGCCAAAATCCTCAGTTATTTTTTGGGCCAAAGCAGATGAATCATCCAGACCCTTGGCGTCTTTGGTCATGGCGCTGAAATAATACTCATGAAGCCGCATGCCGTTGAATTCCCAGCCAAAGCGTCTCTTCATCTCAGCGAACATAGGTGTATCGTTCTTTCCCTCTTGGCGCAGCTCGGCTAGTTTTTCCAAGAGCAGGTTGGTGTTTTTGACATAGCCTTCGTAGAGCGTGAAGTGGGTTTGGAGAGCCTTCTCACTAAACCCTTCAGCACCTAGAAGCTGGTCGAATTTTTTTGGTTGATATGTCATAGGTTTACGTTTAATTATTAAATTTTACCTACTAAACCTAAGCCTGGTTTGAGAGTCTTCTCACCCGGCCTCCAACGGGCGGGACAAACCTGGCCGGGGTTTTCTCTGACAAAGATAGCCGCTTGGAGCTTTCTGAGAAGCTCTTGAGCGCTACGCCCGATATTATTGTCATGAATCTCATAGGCTTTGATTTTGCCGTCAGGGTCAACGATAAAGCTGCCACGCAAAGCTAGGCCTTCATCAGTCAGATACACGTCCAACTCTTTGCAGAATTTCCCGGTTGGATCTGACAGCATAGGAAACTTTATTTTTTTAATAGCTTCCGAGTTGTCGTGCCAGGCTTTGTGTACAAACACAGTGTCTGTGCTGACGCTCATGATCTCGGCTCCGGCTTTTTGAAACTCCGGGTAAAGCTCAGCCGCGTCTTCCAACTCGGTTGGACAGACAAATGTAAAGTCAGCCGGATAAAAGATTAGAGCCACCCACTTTCCTTTATAATCAGACAGCTTAATCTTTTTTATTTCTTCGTTGTGATAAGCCTCCAACTCAACGCTGCTGATATCCTTACCTATAAGATTATGATCCGGAGTCGGGGTTGTGGATTCGGTCATATTTTTCCTTTGTGATTGTTAATTATATTGTCATAGGGATATTTGTACCCGATATTGAAACGATGGTTGCGGTTAAGATAGTAGTCAAACAACCTGAGATAGGCTAGCAGTGAGCTGGTAGTTAAAAAGTTTTTTCTAACATGTTCTTTAGCCTGTTGACCCAACCTCCGACGTAGCGGTCGGTTATTCAATAATTTTAGGCAGGCTGTTGCCGCCTCAGAGTTGTTGTTTACCAGGATACCGGTTTTTCCATTTATGACTTGGAGAGGTATACCCCCCACCCTGGCGCCTACCACTGGAGTACCTTTCCAGAGAGCTTCAGCTATGGTCATAGCAAAACCCTCACGGAGAGATTTTTGCAATATGACATCAGCGCCGGTTTGAACAGCATTAACCGTTAGATCGTTATTTGATGGATTCAATAGAACTGTGATGTTGGAATGAGGTTTGGTTCGTTTTATAACTTCTCGATATATAGCCGGCCCTTCTGGATCATCTATTGCCATATTGCCCAGCAGTATCAACTGGCATTTCTTCTGACGACTGACTTGCTCGAAGACTTTTACTACTCCGAGCGGGTCTTTCCATTTATCAAACCGAGAAACCTGAGCGATTATAGGTGTATTCAATTTGATTTTGTGTGAATGCAGAATTGAGGCAACCTCTTTTCGGGACAACGGGAGATTTTTTTCAGCCAGAGGATCAACTAGTGGAGCGATTAGTACTTGTTTAATATTTAAGGACTTTTGATAATAGGTTGGCGAAGTGATCACCATGGCATCATATTGTTCTATAGATGGCTTCAAATAATTTAATAATTTTTTGTCAGGTCGGCTTAAATCTATATGACAGCGCCAAATCCAAGGCACTCTTTTTTTATAAAAATTAATCAAGGCTAATGGCTGGGGATCATGGATGACTACCAAGTCGTTTCTTTCTAGATGTGTGTTCAAGGCGTTATTAAAATTTGTTTGCTCGTAAAGCCTTTTCTTTTTGTTGTTGAGCTTGATGTCAGCACCTTGGAGAGCGTTATGAAACTCTTTAGTGACCTGAAAGAAGTTGTCGGAGCCTTTTAAAATATGCCACTCAACCTCCAAACCCAGAGAATTTAATAAAATAATAATTGAGTTCAAGATCTCAGCCACGCCGCCTCCAGCTGGAGTCGAATTGACCATGGCAATTCTTTCTCCGATCAGCTGTGAAGACAGGAGTTTAATCTCTGAGATAGTTTTTTTGTCAACGAACGGTTGGTAATCGTCAATCGTACGACACTCTAGTCCTTGATGAGGCATAAAAAGTTTTTTATTTGTTATAACTCTATTCTACTTGTTTATGCCGTTTGTCTCAAGAATTTCTCAACTATTTTTTTGGCTTCGTTAGAATTTTTTACTGCCATTAGCTTAATTCGTAGTTCTTTGGCCTCAGGAAAGCCGGCGGCGTAGGCTTTGAAATGCTTTTTCATCACGTCAAAGTTCTTTTTATTTTTGTATAATTTCTCAAAAAGCTTAGCATGTTCGAGCATTACTTTAAGCTGTTTTTCTATAGGCAGATCATCTTTATTAGTTTTGGGATTAAAGAGCCAAGGGTTGCCAAATATACCTCGTCCAATCATTACTCCGTCTACGTTATATTTGGTAACATGCTTTTTTGCCTCGGGTAAGGAATTAACATCGCCGTTTCCGATTATCAAAGCCTGGCTTTTCATCTGATTGCGTATCTTCACAGCCTGGTGTATGGATTTCCAATCGGCCGGTACTTTTGACATCTGCTTTCTGGTGCGGCCATGAATAGTAATAGCAGCTGGTTCGGTGTTCAACAGAGTTTTAATCCATTCACTAATAATATTGGTATTGTAGCCTAGGCGGGTTTTGACTGAGATTGGCAGTGTGCCGGCTCCGCGTTTGGTAGCCAAAATGATTTCCTGAGCCAGTTCTGGTTCGCGGAGCAGAGCCACTCCACCGCCTTGCTTAACTACATTTTTTTCCGGACAACCCATATTGATGTCTATGCCGTCAAAATTCAGCGACTGAAGTAACTGAGCTGTTTTATAAAACTGCTCTGGTTTTGTGCCCCAGATTTGAGCAATGATCGGCTTTTCTTTTTTTGTATAATATAAATCTTCGATAACCTTTTTCTTTCCTGCAGAACACAACCCAGCCACGGAAATAAACTCAGTAAAGAATAAATCGGGCTGGCCATACTTGGCTATGATTTGCCGAAAAGCCGAATCAGTCACATCTGACATCGGCGCCAGGCAATAAATAGGTTTATTTAATTGTTTCCAAATGTTTTTCTTTTTCATAAGAGAAGTATTGACAAAATGTAAGAAAGGTGCTAATATGCCTTGTTTTCGCGGTCTCATGATGTGCGAGGACAAGCCCTTTCCTAAAGTGCAGTAAGCCTTAAATTCTCGAAATACGGGAGTAAGAGGCAGGCTGTCAAAGAGGAGGCTAAAAAGCCATGAGTAGGAAGATTGACGTTGATCTGCGGGACGGTCTGGCTATCTACAGCCGCTTTGGTCAGGTTATCAGAGCGTTGGTGGACGGTCTCAAGAAGCGCGGCGGTACTCTCGACGATCTCTGGAAGGTTTTCAGGTCACAGGAAGCCCTGAACCAGATTCTGGACATTCTCAGATCGGTTGACATCAACCTGATCTCTCTGCGCATCAACTGGTCGGACGAGCCCTGGAATATCGTCACGCGGAGCGTGCTGAACAACGCGGTGGCCGGCAACTTCGTTAATATCCCGGATGGCGAGTATCTAGAAGGTGTATCGGAACATCGGTATATGCTGGTCGATCCACCGAAGCACCCGTTGCCGTTATCCGATCTCATTGATTGGTGTCAAATGAACAGTTATGTTCCGGCTACAGCGCTGGAGCTGTTCAATCTCGTTCTCCAGAATGAGACTATTGAAGAACGTTTTCGTGGCTGGAAGATCCTGGCGATTGTTGCCCATGGGACCGGCACAGATTACTACGGCAAGTGTCCCTATGTCTGCTTTGGCGATCGCTGGACCGTCGGTTATCATGATACCACGGCCAGGTCGACAACCCCGCCCAAGATCCTAGTTCGAGTCTCCTAGCGCCAATGCGCAACCTTCGGGCCGGTGAGTCACCTTGACTTGCCGGCCTCTTTTTTTATTGTATAGAGCGGAAGAGTGGCGCATTTATGACGGACAGGGGAAAGTTTTACGTTTAATTTTTTAACCAACTCCTCGCTGTTTATCTTTTTGGCCTGTTCCATGGTTTTGCCTTTTATCATTTCAGAAAATATAGAAGCCCCGGCCTGGGAGATAGCACAGCCCGCACCCTCCCAAGTGGCTTTCTTTATTCGTTTTTGCTTGTCCAGTGATACGTAAATAGTAAGCTGATCACCGCAGGAATAATTAGCGCCCTTGAAGGTTTTCGAGGCGTTCTTAAGCCGGCCTTTATTCAAGGGCTGGCGGAAATGTTTCATTATTTCTAGATTGTAGGCGCTGACCATTGTTGGATAATAGTTTTTAAAGACTTGATAAAGTAGTCTATTTCTTTTTTATTGTTGTAGATATAGAAGCTGAGGCGAGCCGTGGCCGGAGTTTTTAAAACTTTGTGCAAGGGCTGAGCACAATGATTGCCCGCCCTAATGGCAATACCATAATTATCCAGCAAAGCGGCAATATCATGAGGATGAATGTTTTTGACAGTAAAACTGATAACACCTATACGGTCTTTGGGGGTCGGACCGTAAATAGTCACCTCTGGTATCCGCGACAGTTTTTTATAGGCGTAGGCGGTTAATTCCTGTTCGTGAGCCTTTATTTTGTTTAAGCCGATTTTTTTTAAGTAGACAATAGCTGCTCCTAGGCCCACTGCTTGAGCCATGGGTTGAGTTCCAGCTTCGAATTTCCAGGGCGGAGTATCAAATGTAGCTTTTTGTTTGGTTACGCTCTCGATCATGTCTCCGCCGGTTTGATAAGGGCGCATTTCTTTCAGCCGAGCGTCATTGGCGTATAGTATGCCCAGCCCGGTCGGGCCTAGCATCTTATGACTGGAAAAAGCCAGAAAGTCTGGTTTTAGTTTGCCAACATTTAAGGGGAGGTGGGGGGCGCTCTGAGCCGCGTCTATGAGTACTGGGATTCGTTTCTGATGCGCCAGCTTGATGATTTTTTCTATAGGATTAATCGTACCCAATACGTTTGAAACGTGGGTTAAGGACAATAATTTTACGCCTTGAAGCAGTTTTGATATGCCAGTCGTTACTAACTTTCCGTTATGATCTATGGGCCAATATTTCAGCCTAAGCTTTTTTTCTTGAGCTAGCATCTGCCAGGGAACAATGTTGGCGTGGTGTTCCATTTCAGTTATCAAAATTGTATCGCCCGGGTTTAAACTAAACTTGGCCCAGGCCTGAGCCACCAGGTTGATACTTTCCGTGGCTCCCTTGGTAAAGATAATGTTTTTTGAATCAGCTGCGTTGATAAATTGGGCTACTTGTTCGCGCGCTCCCTCGTATTTTTGATTGGCAATATTAGCCAGCTCATACATGCCGCGGTGGATATTAGCATTTGTTTTCTCATACCAGTTGGTCGTTGCCTGGATGACCGCTTGCGGCTTCTGGCTGGTGGAAGCAGAGTCAAAATAAATCAAAGGCTTGCCAGAGGGTCGGTATTTTTTGAAAATGGGAAAATCTTTTTTGTAATCCATGATCTTACATTAAACTTTTGAACTTTTCCCTTACAGCCAGGTTTGGGATTTGTTCTAGTAGGCTATTGATAAATCCTTTGACTAATAATTTCTCTGCTAGACTTCGATCCAGTCCGCGGGAGTTCAAGTAGTAAATTAATTCTTTAGGCAGTTGGCCGACCGTGGCACTATGAGAAGCTTTGACATTATGGTTTAATATTTCCAATACTGGATCAGCTTCAGATTTTGCCTCAGGGGAAAGCAGAAGTATGTTTTCTGTTAGGTATGATTCTGTATTTTTAGCCGAAGCCTCTATTCTGATCAAGCCCGGTATGTTCAGTTTAGCACCATCTCGGACAATTCCTTTACCGAGGATGTCGCCTTTTGTTTTGGGAGCAGTATGGATATTGGTAAGTTTGAGATTAACGATTGCGTTTTGCTTGGCTTCTACCAAGGCATAGATATTTGATTCAGTCAGGGGACGAGAGCAGTTTACCGTAAATGAACCTTGGAATAAATTTGATATCTTTCCATAAAGATACAGATTAAACTTGGAGTTTGTTTCGATATTAAACTTAATATTAGGCTGAGCATTATCTTTGTCTGAGAATTCTATTAATAAATCTGTCTGACTGTTAGCTTTAATAGATTTTTTTTTAAACTCTTTAAGCCGTTTAAATGAAGGTTTATCTGATAAATTGTTTAATTCAAAGATTTTCATAAAAACTATCCTATTGATCCAGACATTTCTAAATCAATCAGCCGGTTTAATTCCACGGCGTATTCCATGGGCAGTTGTTTGGTAAACATATCCAGATAGCCCACTACAATCATGCGTTCTGCTTCAGCCCGGCTTAGCCCGCGTGACTCCAAGTAGTAAAGCTGTTCCTCGCTAATTTTCGACACTGTAGCCTCATGCTCCATTGAGGTGGTGTTGTTGCTAATTTTCATCGTTGGATAAGTATCAGAGCGGGAGCGGTTGTCCAGCAGCAAGGCATCACACTGAACTTTGATTTTACAATTGCTAGCCGGTTTAGTTACTTGGACCAAGCCGCGAAACGAACCGCGGCCGCCGTATTTGCTTATCGACTTCGAAATTATTCGAGATGAAGTATTGGGAGCGGTATGAATTACTTTGGCTCCGGCATCTTGATGTTGACCCTTGGTTGATACAGCAATTGATAAAATATCAGCTCTAGCTCCCTCGCCATTTAAAATCACTGCCGGATATTTCATGGTTGTCTTGGAACCAAGATTTCCGTCAATCCATTCCACCAGAGCGCCTTCGTGAGCGATCGCCCTTTTGGTAACTAAATTATAAACATTTTTAGACCAGTTCTGGATAGTGGTGTAACGGACTTTAGAATGCGGCCGGGCGACTATTTCCACTACTGCAGTGTGAAGGGAGTGTTGTGAGTATTGGGGGGCCGTACAGCCTTCAATATAATGAACTGAGGATCCTTCGTCAGCAATGATTAACGTTCTCTCAAACTGTCCAACAGACGGAGAATTAATTCTGAAATAAGTCTGCAAAGGCATTTTTACCTGCACGCCTTTGGGTATATAGATAAATGATCCCCCAGACCAGACAGCCGTATTTAAAGCAGCAAATTTGTTATTAGTAAAAGGCACCACGCTGCCGAAATATTTTTTCATTAAATCAGGATAAAGCCGGGGTGCTTCTGACATGTCACAGAAGACTACTCCTTGTTTAGTCCACTTATCCTTGAGATTATGATAAATCATTTCTGATTCATACTGAGCGCCGGCACCGGCCAAAAATTTTCTTTCAGCCTTTGGTATACCCAGCTTTTCAAAAGTGTTTCTAATGTTATAGGGTACTTTTTTCCAGGATACCGGTCTGTTATTCAAAGGTTTTAGATAATAGGTTAAGTCTTTGAAATTGATTTTTGAAAGATCAGCTCCCCAAGACGGCATAGCTTTTGCCTTGAATGCGTTAAAGGCCCTTAGACGACGTTCCAGCATCCAGGCGGGTTCATGTTTTTGCCGGGAGATTTCCTTAACTACTTGAGCATTTATGCCGGGAGCAGTTTTAAATATATATTTTGCTTGAGACTTGTTTTTTGGCATTATTTTTTCAACCAATCATAACCACGTTTCTCCAGGTCTTTTACTAAACTTGCCGAACCGGATTTTACTATCTGGCCGTTCATTATGACGTGGACTTTGTCGGGTTTAATATAGTTTAATAATCTTTGATAGTGAGTAATGATCAAGAAGCCTCGGTCTTTAGAGCGCAGGGCTTGGATGGTTTTGGCTATTAGTTTCATAGCATCGATATCAAGGCCGGAATCAATTTCGTCCAGCACGACCATCTTTGGCTGCAGGACCATTAGTTGAAGCATTTCAGTTTTTTTCTTTTCCCCTCCAGAAAAACCTTCGTTAACAGAACGCTCCAGAAATTTATCCGAAAGCTTCAATAATTTGAGTGCCTTTTGGATGTTTTGATCAAACTGCTTCTGAGCATCTTTTGATTTATATGTGGCCTGATGGGCGGTCAAAAGGAACTCAAATAGATTAACTCCGGGTAGTTCTACCGGATGTTGAAAACTTAGAAACAATCCTAGTTGTGCCCGTTGAGAAACATCAAGTTTTAAGATACTTTTTTTCTGCCAGGTTATTGTTCCGCCAAAGACTTGATAGTCAGGATGCCCCATAAGAATATTGGCCAGAGTTGATTTGCCTGAGCCATTGGGACCCATCAGGGCTGTTACTTTACCCGGAGGGATAATCAAATCGGTTCCTTTGAGAATTTTTTTATTATGTATTCCGGCCCTCAGACCGTTGATAACAAGATTATTCGTTAAAGTTCGAGCCATATTTTTAGATTAATTGTGACAATTTAATTTTTGAAAGCGCTTTATCTAACTCTGCCTGTACTTTTTGCCAGGCGACTTTTGAGGGGCAACGTTTTTCCAAAGGACAACGAACCTGCCCATCATTTAAGCAATCAATCACCCTGCTTTTGTCCGTCAAAATATCCAAGACATCTTTAAGTGATACCAGCTTGGGATCTTTTTTAATAATGTAACCACCACTTCTGCCCCGAGTGCTTTTTACCAGACCAGACTTTCTAAATGGGCGGACTAATTGTTCCAGGAATTTAACAGAAATATTCTCGTGTCGACTGATTTCGGCCAGAGTAATGGGTTTTTTTGAGCGGTAGGTTTGACTCAGCCAGATGGCCAGACGTAGGCCGTAGTGCTCTTTGGCTGAGATTTTGCCAAAATAAGACATAGTATAATCATAGTTAATTACTAGGAAATTATAGAATAGCCAGAATAATTTGTCAAAGGTGGTTTTCTTATTGATAAATATGGGATATAATAACTTAGGATAATAAAACTATGGAGCATTTAATAAAAGCAGACAAAGAGGTCGCTCGGGCGATCCAAGGAGAGCTTAAACGCCAGCGTGAAGGTTTAGAATTAATACCATCTGAGAACTTTCCTTCATTGGCCGTGTTAGAAGCATTGGGCTCGGTTTTTAACAATAAATACTCAGAAGGCTATCCGGGAAATCGGTATTATGGCGGAACGGAATTTGTTGACCGAGTAGAACAACTAGCCATTAATAGAGCCAAAAAGCTGTTTAACGCCCAGCACGCCAATGTTCAGCCTTTATCAGGAGCCCCGGCCAACATAGCTGTTTATTCAGCCTTTTTGGAGCCTGGAGACACTGTTTTGGGAATGGATTTGTCTCACGGTGGCCATTTAACTCACGGCCATCCCGTTACCTGGATGTCCAAGATATTTAGGTTTGAAAGATATCAAACAACCGATGAGGGCTTAATCGATTATGATCAATTACATAATTTAGCCAAACAACACCAGCCGAAAATGATCTTGGTCGGTTATTCAGCTTATTCACGGGATATTGATTATCAGAGAATTAAAGAAATAGCTGAAGAAGTAGGGGCATTGACTATGGCTGATGTTGCCCATATCGCTGGTTTGATCGCGGCTGGAGAAATGAATAATCCGGTTCCAATTTTTGATGTTGTAACTACGACTACTCATAAAACCCTGCGTGGCCCCAGAGGCGGTATGATCTTATGCAAAAAGATTCATGCCAAGAAGATTGATAAAGCTGTTTTTCCGGGTTTCCAGGGCGGACCGCACGAACACGCTATTGCTGCTACAGCTGTAGCTTTAGGCGAGGCCAGCCGTCCAGAATTCAAAGAATACGCCCAACAGATAATTAAGAACACCAAAGAGCTGTGCGAAGCTTTAAAGAAAGGTGGTTTGAGAATAATGTTTGGAGGAACAGATAATCATTTGATTTTGGCTGACGTTTCTTCGTTTGATCTTTCTGGCAAACAAGCTCAGGAATTGCTGGACAGCGTGCATATTACAGTTAATAAAAACATGATACCGAACGACCCGCGTAAACCCATGGACCCTTCGGGCATACGTTTAGGCACGCCCGCCATCACAACCCGAGGCATGAAAGAAAAAGATATGAAGAAGATAGGGCAATCAATTATTAAGTTGTTAAAACAACCGACCTCTGACACCGTTAAGTCCGAAATAAGGTTCGTGGTAAAGGAATTAACGGACAAATATCCTCTTTATCCCGAATTGCAGGTACATGAAATTGATTGATGGTAGAAAAATTTCCAAGAAAATATTAAGTGATATAAAAGACGAGGTTACCCGATTAAAAAAGCAGCCTGGTTTGGCTATTATTTTGGTTGGAAATGATTCCGCTTCAGAACTATATGTAAGGATAAAAGAACAAGCCTGCCGAGAGGTAAATATATATTTCGAGAAATATAGTTTTGCCGCCACGACTACTGAAGAGAGCGTGATAAATAAGATCAAGGAATTAAATGAGCGAAAAGATATTCACGGTGTTGTCGTCCAGCTGCCTTTGCCGGATCCTCTAAACGAAGACAAAATCATATCGGCTATAGATCCAGCCAAAGATGTTGACGGCTTCCATCCTGATAATGCTCAAAAACTGCTTATTGGCGAACCTGATTTTATTCCAGCCCTGGTTCAAAGCGTGATGTCGTTATTAAGGGCTACGGAACTAACCTTGTCTGGTAAAACAGCCTTGGTAGTAGCTAATAGTCGTGTGTTCTATAACTTTTTGGCCCAGCTATTTCAGCTGGAGGGTATAAAATCTAAGTTTGCCACACCAGACAAAGCCGATCAGTATTCCAAGGAAGCTGATATATTAGTTGTGGCTGTGGGCCGGCCAGGATTTATAACAGCTAGCAAGATAAAGCCGGGGGCGGTAGTAATAGATATTGGTATTAACCAGACATCCGATGGAGTAGTGGGAGACGTGGATCAAAAATCGTTAGAAAAAATAGCGGGGTATCTGACCCCGGTGCCTGGCGGAGTCGGTCCAGTAACGGTGGCTTCATTGCTGATGAATACTCTCAAGGCAGTAAAATAAAAAAAACCACCCGCGAATACAGCGAGTGATTTTTTATTTATGCTAAATATTGACGTTAAGGGTTTTTTGTCCTGGACCAAGCGGATCATAGCCGCCTTTGACCTCAGTGTAGTCGTCATAGCCGTCATCATCAGAATCCTTATCAAAAGGATCGGTACCGATTGCTCTCTCCGTAGCATCTAGCAGCCCGTCCTGATCTGAGTCCAAATTTATATTTTGGTTTGAACTGGTATTGGTATTGCTGTTACTGTTGGCATTAGTATTGGCGTTTATATTACCGTTGCTATTAGCGTTTGTGTTGGTATTAGAATTTGTGCTCGCATTTGTATTGGAATTGGCGTTGCTATTGGCATTAGTATTATTGTTGGTATTTGTAACTCCTTCAATACAAACCAATTTACATTCATTTTCTGTATCAAAAGGTAATTGAGTACACCCTTGTCCGCCCGAATAATAGACACAATTACCTGAATCACTGTCGTAGTAATATCCTGGATCAATTACTATAGTGCAAGCGCCCTGTTCCCAGGTTTCGCATTTAGGATCGAGGGCAGCAGTATTGGTGTTGCGGTTGAAGTTAACAGTTGTATTATTGGTGTTAGTGGTTGAGTTAACATTACTATTCTCCGTATTGGTATTGTCGTTGGAATTAGTCAGATTTTGGAAAAGAAATATGGCAGCAGTTATTACTCCAGCGATAACCACGATGATTATTAATCCAATAATAATATACTTCTTACGGTCATTGCCCTGGTCGTTTTCAGGGCCGGTAGGAAGAGATTGAGCGTCTGAAGGTGGTGGAACCGGAGGAGTCGGAGACTGATTACCCATTGTTGAATTACTAGGCTCAGTTGGAGGCTGAGTTTGGCTGCTCGGTGGTGGCGTAGTTGGCCTAGCAATGTTGGCTGGATCGTCAAACATAAAAAAATATATTTACTAATTCTTTTATAATTATAAACTCTTTTCAAAACTACAGCAAATGGTACAATAGTATTCCAAGTAACTTAAAAAACATGTCATTTTCAATAGGTATAGTCGGATTGCCTAATGTTGGCAAATCAACCCTTTTTAAGGCCTTAACCCGTCAGCAAGTCGATACCTCAAACTATCCTTTTTGCACGATTAGCCCAAATGTCGGGGTAGTAGCGGTTCCGGACGATAGACTAAATCAGTTGGCAGAATTGCTGAAGCCAACCAAGGTGTTGCCGACCACAATTGAATTTCATGATATAGCTGGTTTGGTTAGAGGTGCCCATAAGGGCGAGGGCCTGGGCAATCAGTTTTTGTCCCATATTCGCAGAGTGGACGCTATTGCTCATATGATACGTAACTTTGAATCAACAAATGTTACTCACGTTTCTGGGGCTATCGATCCAGCTTCGGATGCTACTGTAGTAAATCTAGAACTTATCATGGCAGATCTTTCACTGGTTGAAAAAAGATTAGCTGAACAAAAACCAAAAGCTCAAAGCGATGAAGCTGAAGCTAAAAGAATGGTTAAATTACTGAAAAGGCTTCAAGCTTGCTTTCAAGAAGCTCTCCCGGCCAGGGAAATGATTTTAGATGAAAAAGAAAAGGAATTGATCAAAGAACTAAATCTGCTAACTCTGAAGCCGATGGTTTATGTAGTCAGCCAGGATGAAGATAAACCCACCGAACAGGCCTTGGGAGGAATTGAACCTAAAGTAATTCTTTCGGCAAAATTAGAAGCCAAATTATCTGAGTTAACCCCTGAAGGCCAAACCAAGTACTTACAGGAGCAGAAGCTAGAGGACGGTGGTGTGCACAAGCTGGTCGAGGCCGCTTATCGCTTATTGAATTTGGTAACCTTTTTTACGACAAAAAATAATATACTCCAAGCCTGGACAGTATCCGAAGATACGTCTATTGATGAAGCAGTCGGAAAAATACACACAGACTTTCAGTTAGGCTTTATTAAAGCTGGAGTAATTCAATGGCAAGATTTAGTAAAAACTGGTTCAGAGTCGGCAGCCAAGAAAAAAGGATTAATCAGAGATGAAGGCAGGAGCTATTTGGTTAAAGACGGCGACGTGATCCAAGTTCAAGTCAAGAAGTGATATTTTGACTCACTAAAGACAACTCGATATAATAATTACATCAGTTCCTGGAAGTTCATTTCCAAAATCACCCCCCAAACAGGAGGGGTGATTTACGTTTAGGTCCCATAAACAAGGGGGTTTTTGGATGAGCAGTGGTCAAGCGCCCATTAGGATTACTCAGCATGTACTGCGCAGGATTCGTCACTTCGGATGTCTGGTCTATGTTGATCCCAGGTACGCCAGGAAGATAATGGCGCACCTGTGTATTCGAAGCAGAACGGCGCATCATCACGGAATGCCTTTTGGGCGAAGCCGCGGTTAGTGGCACTGCGCAACTAAACGTATTCTTAGTTGGAGCGTCAAGCTCCAACTATTTTTTTTGCAAGACGTATATCTCTCGGATTACTTTTTGGTCTGGCCTCTTATAGACTAATGGAATTTTTCCTATCCAATCCGGCAGATCGACTGTTATGAAATCCCTATTATCAAATAATGATGAGGCGGCAATACCCTGATTATTACTCTGCCACCTAGGAATAATTATTACGACGTGTCCGTTTTTTTTCAATAAAGATTTGAAGTTATAGAATGCATCACGTAACAATATTGTTATTTCATTTTTTATTTTATCTATCTGGGCAAAGTTTTTTGGTACATCAACTGGTCCAAGGTAGGGTTCGGTTATGATGGCGTCTATAGAATTTTTTGAAATAAGTTTAAAAGGTTTTCGGGCATCATGTGTTTCTAACTTTAGTTTTAATTCTGGAAGCTTGTATTGTCGCTCCAGCCAATCCAGGTTTTTTTTCGTGTCGTTAATAGCTTTTGGATTGATGTCTGTTCCGATCAAATTGGAATATCCCATAAGCCAGGCTTCTTGCAATACGGTGCCACCACCACAAAAAGGATCAAGCAAGGCGGCATCAGTATTTACTCGGGCTAAGTTGATCATTATCTGGGCTAACTTGGGTGGAAGCAAGCCCTGTTTCATATCACGTTTGGGACGACCGTAGTCACGTTGACTGTATTTTTCAAAGTCCTGAACTTTAAGGGTACGGCCTACTAGCACCTTGTTATTTGATATTAGTAATACGATTTCACTGCCTTTGGTTAGAAGTTCATTTTTGGTAATGATTACCGAGGACAAAGGGTTGGCTTTTGAACTTACCCAGCGTACGGAAAAACCTTCTGATCTTAAAGTTTTCTTAACCGACAAGCCCAGGTGACCTATTTTATTAAGTGATATATTTTGTTGGTTGGCATAGGCGCTAATACCAAAAAAAACCTTCTGAGACTTATCCGAAACGGGAACTATTTTTTTTAGAGTACTAACCTCTGTTATTGCTGTAGGCAGGTCCTTTAAGGTTGTTTCAAAAATTATTTCCCCGAATTTAATAGTACCACCCAATTTGTCAAAAAAGTGTTCTACTTGATTGTTCTTTGGCAGGTTTAGGATTAAAGCTGGTCCAACTTGTCCCAGATATTGTAAGGGAATGCCGTTTCGACCCAAAATACTCTGGATTTCAGCGTTAGACAAAGCTCTATTATGTCCTGTGATAAAGAAAAAATTTCCCATATTTGGACGCTTGATTATTTTTGAGAGCTATGGTAAGCTCGAATGGATGATTTAGTCTATTAGGCTAAATCTATTTTATCACTAATAGCTTAGTAAACCAATTTCATGAGCAAATCGTACGAACTTCTTTACTTGGTTCCCAGTCAGATTACTGAAGATGAGCTGTCTGGTATTACCGAAAAAGTAAAAAAAATAGTAGAACAAGGCGGTGGTCAAATAACCAAAAACGAACTTTGGGGAAAACGGAAATTGACCTACCCGATACAGCAGGCTCGCCAGGCCTATTATTGGCTAATGCAGTACACAGCAGAGGGAGATACCAATAAAAAAGTTACTAAAGAGCTTAAGCTAATCCCGACCATCGTAAGATTTTTGATCTCCGAAACTGTCAAACCGCCTGTTAAAAAACCAGAAACTGTCAAACCTAGAACAGTTAAAAACATTGAAACAGAAGCGCCTCCTCCGGCCAAGAAAGAAGATAAGGCCACAGCCAAGGACGATAAAGTTAGTCTAGAAGATCTGGATCGTAAACTCGATGAGCTCTTAGACGAGGATATTGAACAGAATTAAAAATTTTATTTACCTATATGGCAATGAATCTAAATAAAGTTCTAATTATCGGCAATTTGACCCGTGAACCAGAAACACGCACTACTCCCAATGGTCAATCAGTTAGCAGTTTCGGTGTAGCTACGAATCGAGTCTGGCGTGATGCCCAAAGCGGGGAACGTAAAGAAGCGGTTGAGTTTCACAACGTTGTAGCTTGGGCTAAATTAGCAGATATTGTGAGTCAATATTTACACAAAGGAAGCAAGGTTTATATTGAAGGAAGGCTACAAACCAGGTCTTGGGATGATCCGTCCGGGGTAAAAAAATATCGTACAGAAATCATAGCTGAAAGCTTGATCATGCTTGATCGAAAAGGTGATGTTGATTCGTCAGCAGCCGCAAAAGCAGCTCCAGCTGAAAATTCAAAGGATGTTTCTCAGAAGGAAGCTACTCAGCCAGATGATGAAATAAGTGTAGAAGATATACCATTTTAATAAAACGAACCAATGATTGAAACGAACCAGAAAGAAAAAGCCTGTTATCTCTGCGCACAAGGGATACAAGAAATAGACTACAAGGATGCCCAGTTGCTCCAACGTTTTATTTCTTCCTACGCCAAAATACTACCCAAAAAACGAACTGGAACTTGTGCTAAACATCAGAGAAAATTGGCCACAGCTATTAAGCGGGCCCGGCAGGTAGCTATCTTACCAACAACCGGAAAATAAACATGTTGAGTATGAACGACCTGACCGTCGGGTCAGTTTTCAAATACAATCAAGCGCCTCACACTGTTGTGAAGGCCGACCATGTAAAGATGGGTCGGGGTGGAGCTATACTCAGATCAAAGATAAAGAATCTAATTACAGGACAGGTATTAGAGGTCACGTTTAAAGGTAGTGACAAAATAGAAGAAGCGGATTTGGAAAGACGTAAGGCAACCTACTTATATCAGGAAGATGACAATTATTATTTCATGGATACTCAACAGTATGAGCAGTTTGTTATTTCTGGCGAATCTATTGGTGAAAATAAGTCATTCCTAGCTGAAGACAGTGATATGGACGTGCTCTATTTTGAAAACAAACCCGTAGTAGTTCAGTTACCCAAGGTTGTAGAATTAGAGATAACGGAGACTGCTCCTGGAGTGCGAGGTGATACGGCGCAAGGCAGCGTGACTAAGCCAGCCACTTTAAGCACCGGGGCTACAATCAATGTTCCCTTGTTTGTTAAGCAGGGTGATGTTGTCAAAGTAAATACTGAAACCCAACAATATATAGAAAGAGTATAAACTATATAACAAAAAAACCGTTCAGTTTTTGAACGGCTTTTTTATATTCTATATTTTTATTGTTTCAGTGACTGAACGACCGCTTTCTTTATTTCAGTCATGATTTTAGGATTTTCTTTGAGAAATATTCTAGCCGTTTCTCTACCCACACCCAATTTCTGGTCCTTGAAAGAATAGGAGTTTCCAGACTTGTTTACCACTTCATAACGTAGTCCAGCATCGAGCATGTCACCAGCTACTGAAATTCCCTCATTATACATAATGTCAAATTCAGTTCTTTTGAATGGAGCAGCGACTTTATTTTTAACAATCTTCGCCTTCACTCTATTTCCAACCACTTCATCTCCTTGCTTAAGTTGAGCCGCTCGGCGCACCTCGATACGGACTGAGGAATAAAATTTAAGAGCATTACCACCTGGAGTAGTTTCTGGGTTTCCAAACATAACGCCTATTTTCATGCGAATCTGATTAATGAAAATAACGACTGTTTTAGTTTTACTAACCACACCTGCCAGTTTGCGCAGAGCCTGGCTCATTAGGCGGGCTTGTAGCCCAATATGTTGATCGCCCATCTCACCTTCGATTTCTGCCCTAGGTGTTAAGGCAGCAACTGAATCAACCACGATTACATCTACTGAGTTAGAACGAACTAGAGTTTCTACAATCTCCAGAGCTTGTTCCCCTGTATCGGGTTGCGAGATCAGAAGATCGTCAACCTTTACTCCTATTCGACGGGCGTATTCTGGGTCTAAGGCGTGTTCAGCGTCGACAAAAGCGGCAACTCCTCCTAGCTTTTGAGCCTCGGCAACAATGTGCTGGGCTAGAGTAGTTTTTCCAGATGATTCTGGGCCATAAATTTCAATTACCCTGCCTCTAGGTATACCGCCAACCCCTAGAGCGATATCTAAAGAAAAACAGCCAGTTGGAATTGCTTCAACGTTCATCTTTTTAGCTTCTCCCAAACGCATGATCGCGCCGTCACCAAAGCGCTCTTTAATGTGTTCGACTGCGGCTTGAGCGGTTTTAATTTTATCAGTTGCGGCAGATGTTTTTTTTGCCATGATATTATCCTTTCTTTCCCTGTCCGTTTTTTCACCAACGGGTGGTTTATTGGTATGTATATTATATTTTGAAGTTTATTTCTCAGTTCGTTGTACTAAGACTTTGCGATAGATAGTGGTCGAACGCCCACGTCTTTTATAAGCCTCGATTTCTATAATATTAACCCCTTCTTGAAGATTAACTGATTCCCGAAAGTTTCCGTCCGCATCACTAAATATTTCCTGCCCATTTATTTCCAGCTTGGATTCAGACTCTACTTGGCCGGTTACTTCTATATTATATTCAGAAATTATTATATTATCGTCTGGCTCAAAAACCTGAAGCTCAGGAGGCGCAGCAGAATTATACATAATAAACCCTAAGTATCCAAATATTGCCAAGATGACCAGAATAATAAATGAGCGTTTGATTATCTTATAAGTAATAATGAAATTTCTCTTGGGAAGACCCAGCCTGGTGTGATGTAGTTGGCCTAAGGACCGATTGGATTTTTCCAGAACGGTGCGCTCTTTTTCATAAGCGCGTAATACAGAGGTAGGATTTAATTCCAGCCAGTGAGCATAGCGCTTTAAAAAACTTCTGGTATATATTTCACTGGGTAGCTGGCTATAGTCGCTCTGTTCTAGAGCTCTGAGGTACTTTTCTTGAATTCCAGTTTTTTCAGCGGCTGCTTTCAGAGTGTACCCGGCATCTTCTCTGACTATTCTTAAGCGTTCACCTAGAGTTTGAACATTAGTAAGATTCTTTTTGGCAAAGGGTGTCATGAATAAGAGAATTATTCGTCTTCAGGTTCTTCAGGCGGAGCATCGGGACTGTCAATTTCTGATGGTCTAGGTGTTAATATCTCTCGGGGTTTAGCACCATCACCGGGCCCGATTATTCCCTCTTCTTCAAGTAAATCTAGCAAACGGGCTGCTCTGGCATAGCCTATCCTTAGCCGTCTTTGTAGTAGAGAAGCCGAAGCCTTATTAGCTTGCCAGATTACTTCTTTAGCGCTTTCGGTTAGATCATCATCGCTGCCAATCTCACCCAGTCCGCCAGCGGTTTGAACCACTTGTTTTTCAATAACCTCTTCCACGTAGTCTGGTTCTGTACCGTTTTTCAAATGAGCAATTATCTGATCGATTTCCGACTCAGTTACCAAAGCGCCTTGAATACGTCTGGGTTTTGATAGCTCTGAGGAAGTATAAAGCATGTCACCACGACCCAGTAGCTTCTCAGCCCCAGCATAATCCAAAATAGTTCTTGAATCCATTTGCGAAGCAACGCTAAAGGCTATGCGTGAAGTAATATTAGCTTTTATCAATCCGGTGATTACATCTACTGATGGTCTTTGGGTGGAGACGATCAGGTGGATGCCGACAGCTCTAGCCATTTGAGCTAAACGGATGATGACCGTTTCTACGTCTTGAGCCGCCATCGCCATTAGATCAGCTAATTCGTCTATAATTATGACGATGTAAGGCAGCTTATTAACCAACACACTCTTGTTATACATGGCTATGTTCTTTTTACCGGTTTCAGAAAGCAAATGATAGCGTCTATCCATTTCGTTAACGCTCCACTTAAGAGCGTTGATAGTTTTATCAACTTCAGTTATGACTGGGGTCAATAGGTGAGGGATGTCGCGGTAGGCTGTAAGTTCAACCTTTTTGGGATCAACCATTATAAAACGAAGATCAGTCGGACTGTTTTGAAAAAGAAAACTAGTTATCACTGTATGAATGCAAACACTTTTACCCGATCCAGTGGCCCCGGCTATTAGTAAATGAGGCATTGATTCAAGATTTGCTAAAACCGAGTTGCCGGCTACGTCACGACCCAGCCCAATTGTTAAATTGCTCGACCTCTTCTTAAAAGCCGAATCTTCTAAAATACCGCGCAGACCAACAATGGCAACTTTTTGATTTGGAACCTCGATGCCGACTAATGATTTTCCCGGGATAGGAGCTTCTATTCTGATCGGATGGGCTGCCAGTGCTAAAGCCAGGTCGTTGCTAAGCCCGGTTATTTGAGACAGCTTTACCCCTTCGGCTGGACGAAAAGTATATTGAGTAACTGTAGGACCAACTTTTATCTCACCCATCTCAACTTGAATACCGAAGTTCTCTAGAGTCTTGCGTATTTTTTCAGCATTGCCCTCTATATCACCACTGGTGGGCTTAGCATTTTTATGTTCCAAAAGGTCTAAGGGCAAGTCAATGTTTTTTCGTTTGGGACGAGCACTTGTTATCTCATCTTCGGTTCTGGGTTGGGTTGATTCGGCTTCTGTGTGATCAGGAGCCTCTTTTACTTTAAAAGAAGGTTCTGCGACTGGTTTGGATAAATCTTCAGCTTGTTCATCGTAGTCTATTGGTTCATCAGCTAGGGAACTAGAACGACGGAAAAGGTTTTTGAAACGATAAACCAGGCGACCTAACTTAGTTGGTTTTTCTGATAGGTGAGATAGTGTCGTGTTAAATAAAATCAGTATTGATATCAAAGTGATGGCAGATATAACCACCAAAGAAGCCCAAAAGCCCATTATTTTTTGAAACGGATAACTGAGAAGAAATCCCAAATAACCACCCCCACGACCATCGATAATTGCGTCAGCGGCATCGTCTATTGAGATAAATAAATGAAGAAAAGAAGAAAAAGAAATGATAAATACAACTAAGCCGACATAATTGCCGGTTTGTAATTTGAAACGCTTAGGCCGCAGTAACATGTAGCCCCAAACGATTAATACCACCGGAATAATATAGCGTGTCCAGCCGAAAAGCTGCTTCAGACCATCATGGATAAACTGGCCGACTGGTCCAGCCAGGCCAAAGAGACTGAATAAGCTGATTACACCCAAGACAAACAAAATAATAGCTCCGATTTCCCTTTTTGTCTCCGGAGCAATTGATGGCTCTAAGTTCTTTTCTTCTGGCGGTTCCTGGGCCCCTCGACGGCTTCTTTTAGTATTTTTTCTTGCCATAGTAAGCTGTATTGTACCACAAATATTAGGCAAGATACAAACCTGATAACTAGAGTTTTTTACTAAAATAGCGGGTTTTTGAACCCGCTATTTTGATATATCTATTTTGGAATTATTACTCTTTTTTGAAACCGGTTCCAGCTGGAATAAGCTTACCGATGATGACGTTTTCTTTTAAGCCGCGCAACATATCAACTTTGCCGGACACCGCAGCTTCGATCAGGACACGGGCTGTTTCTTGGAAAGAAGCAGCTGAAAGGAAGCTGTCAGTAGAGAGAGAGGCTTTAGTAATACCGAGGAGCAGGAATTCTCCGTCAGCTTTTTTAGCCCCACTCTTAACTTTTTGATTAGCCTCGTTAAATTCGCTGCGAGTGACTATTTCTCCAGCCAGAAGCTCTGTATCGCCAGCGTTTTTGATATATAAACGGGAAAACATTTGTTTAACAATTACTTCAACATGCTTTTCATTCAATTTCTGTCCTTGGGAAGAATAAATATAACTAATTTCCTTGATAACATATTTTTGGGTGGCCTCTATACCTTTGAGGCGGAAGAGTTGATGTAGATCGACATTGCCTTCACAGAGCTGATCACCTTTTTTAACTAAAGTGTTGTCTTTGACCCAAACGCTGTGACCAACCGGTACTTGGTATTCTCGAGAACGCTGTCCAGGACGAGTTATTTTAACCTTTTTGCCTACAACTTGAACCGCACCCCCGGCTCGAGCTTTGATTTCTTGGTCTCCAACCTGAATTAACACTTCACCTTTTTTAACCTCCTGCTCATTCTTGACCTTCACCTTGGCTGTCTCACCTTGTTTTTGTGGAGCCGGAGCAGCGTAGGTGTCGGTGACTGCCTCCTCAGATACTAATTTCAGAGTAGATTGCTTGCCTTGCTGGGAAACATAAATTTGCCCATCAGCTTCAGCCAGGATAGCTGGTTTTTTAATTGGACGAGCTTCAAATAATTCTTCAACTCTAGGTAAACCTTGGGTAATATCTAGACCAGCCACACCACCGGTATGGAAGGTTCTCATTGTTAGCTGAGTACCAGGCTCACCAATACTTTGAGCGGCGATAATACCAACGGCTACGCCATCTTTTACCAATTCGTTATATCCCAAATCCCAGCCGTAGCATTTTTTGCAGATACCGCGAGTAGTTTTACAGGAAAGAGGCGATCGGATTATTACAGAAGGAATATCTAGCTTGTTTAACTTTTCAGCTAGCTCGCGAGTAACCAATTCATTTTTTTTCACAATAGTTTTTCCAGTCTTAGGATGCTTGATTTCTGCAGCAGCAACGCGCCCCAGCACTCTTTCGGAAATTGTTTGCCCAGCATCCTCACATTCTTCTTTGGTGACAACCAAACCCTTATCGTCTCCACAGTCATTTTCGGAAACCACCACATCCTGAGAAACGTCAATTAGACGCCTGGTTAAATAACCGGCATTGGCTGTACGTAGGGCAGTATCTGATAGACCCTTTCTAGCACCGTGAGTAGAAATGAAATATTCCAGCACCTCAAAGCCTTCTTTGAAGCTACCTTTGACGGGCAGTTCGATAATTTCACCGGCTGGATTTGTTACCAGGCCTTTCATACCCATCATCTGCGTTACCTGAGCCCAGGATCCACGAGAGCCGGATTCAATCATTGTATATACTGGACCGGCTGGGTCTAAAGTTTTACGACTTGATTGGGTTATCAGTTCTTTGGCCTTTTCCCAAGTTTTTATGATTTTCATATAACGCTCATCTTCAGTCAACAAACCTGATTGGAAATGAGATTCAATCTCTTCAATCTCTTTTTCAGCCTTGGTAATAATATCGTATTTATCCTTCGGTACAGGCAGATCGTTCATACCCCAGCTGATACCGGAACTGGTAACGTATTTAAAGCTGGCGGTCATCAAATCGTCTAGCAGCTTAACGGTTCGCTCGGCGCCATGCTCGTTTAACATTCGGCTGGTTAAAATCCGCAAAGCCTTTTTATCCATGGCCTCGTTAACATAATCTGCTTTTTCTGGTAATAAGCGATTAAAGATCAATCGTCCGGCGCTGGTTATCATTATTTTATTTTCCAGTCTTACTTTTAACGGTTGCTGGAGTTTAATATTTCTCAAGTTATAAGCCAGAATAGCTTCATCAGCGGAGCTAAAGGCTTTAAGTGTTTTGGGATCGATTTCGTCTTCTTTGTTTATAAAAGTCAAATAAAAACAACCCAAGACTATGTCCTGGTTAGGCATACAAACCGGTTCGCCAGTGGCTGGTTTCAGTAAGTTCTTAGTTGAATTCATTATCTCAGCGGCCTCCCATTTAGCCTTTTCAGTCAGAGGCACATGGACAGCCATTTGATCACCGTCAAAGTCGGCATTGAAAGCCGGACAAACAAGAGGGTGTATCTGGATAGCCTTACCTTCGATCAATATCGGTTGGAACGACTGGATACCTAAGCGGTGCAGGGTGGGAGCGCGGTTGAGCAGAACGTTGGCGTTCTTGGTGATTTCTTCCAGGATATCCCAAACTTCCGGCCGATTTGATTCGATGAAACGGCTGGCTGATCTAACATTATGAACGTATTCGCGTTGAATAAGTTGGCTGATTACAAAAGGTTTAAACAACTCTAAAGCCATCTTCTTTGGCAGGCCACATTGGCTTAAATGAAGCTTGGGTCCTACTACGATCACAGAACGGCCAGAGTAGTCAACACGTTTTCCTAGAAGGTTTTGGCGGAAACGACCCTGTTTACCCTTTAATATATCGGCAATTGATTTCAGCATTCTCTTCTGTCCGGTTGAGGCGGTGACAGTTTTGCCGTGCCGAGCACTATTATCAATCAAAGCATCTACAGCTTCCTGCAACATACGTTTTTCATTGCGGCAGATTACTTCGGGGGCATTTAGATCATTTAGGCGTTTCAGGCGGTTGTTACGGTTAATTACCCGCCGGTATAAATCATTAAGGTCGGAAGCAGCGAACCGTCCACCATCCAATTGCACCATTGGCCTCAAATCCGGGGGTATAATAGGCAAAACAGTTACGATCATCCATTCTGGTCTGATGCCGTTATTCTGAAGATTACGGATCAACTTCAGTCTTCGAACCATTTTACGACGGCGGTTAAAGGAGGCTTTTTCTATTTCTGCGTCTAGCTGTTTAGCTAAAGCATCAAATTTTACTTCAATTAGTAATTGTCGGATAGCTTCAGCGCCAATTCCAGCCTCAAAAACATGGCCGTATTTCAATGATAGGTCTTGATAAGCACTTTCGGAAATAATTAAATTTTTCTTCAAATTACGCAATTCTTTCCTAGCTATGTCAACCATGGCTTCCAGCTCGTTGATCTTCTCTTCTTTTTGCTGGGCGTTAGCTGCTAATTCATCGTTTAGCTTTTTACTACCTTCGGTGTTGGTATTAGCGTTGCCATGTTTCTGTCGGATTTCATTCGCCTTTCTATTAAAGTCATTTTCCAGCTGCTTCTTTTTGGATTGAGCTTCTTGATCAATCTGTTTCAAGCTTTCTTGGCGCAGATCTTCATCAACTTTCGTGATAATAAAGTTGGCAAAATATATTACCTTTTCTAGTTCCTGGGTTGATAGATCCAAGATAAGTCCAATCTTTGAGGGAACGCCACGCAAAAACCATATATGTGAAACCGGAGCAGCCAGGTCAATGTGACCCATGCGTTCACGCCTGACGATGCTTCTGGTGACTTCCACACCGCACTTATCGCAAATAATACCTTTATATCGAATCCTTTTATATTTACCGCAATAACATTCCCAGTCTTTGGAAGGTCCAAATATTTCTTCAGCAAAAAGACCATCTTTCTCAGGTTTCTGAGTGCGATAGTTAATGGTTTCCGGTTTGGTAACCTCACCATATGACCAGCGATGAATGTCTTCCGGAGATGCTAACTTCAGCTTGATGGCGTTGAATTCTAAACTTGTAGCTTCTTCTTTTGGCATAATGTATTATTTCTTACCTTTGGACTCTTTTTTCTTGGGAGGTTCTTTCTTGGTATCTTTTTTTACTGTCTCGGATTCTTCTTTTGGTTCAGACGTTTCTTTGTCTTTCTCTGTAAATTCAACACCGCTGCCAATAAGATCCACATCCAAACCCAAGCCCTTGAGTTCACGTACTAAGACATTGAAGGATTCCGGAACGTTTATTTTCTTAATTGATTCACCCTTGATGATTGCTTCATAGGCTTTTGATCGGCCAGGCACATCGTCTGATTTGATAGTTAGCATTTCTTGCAAAGTATGAGCTGCGCCATAAGCTTCCAGAGCCCAGACTTCCATCTCACCAAAGCGTTGACCACCAAACTGAGCTTTACCGCCCAGAGGCTGTTGGGTGACTAGTGAATATGGTCCGATTGAGCGTTGATGGATTTTGTCTTCAACCAAGTGATTCAGCTTCATCATGTAGATATATCCTACCGCAACTTTCTGGTCAAAAGGCTCACCAGTTCGACCATCGTAGAGAGATACTTTTCCGTCTTCAGGTAAACCAGCTCTCTTTAATTCAGCGCTGATTTGAGTATCTTCGATTCCATTTAAAACCGGAGTAGCTACTTTATAACCCAGTTTCTTAGCAGCAAACCCGATATGAGTTTCCAGTATCTGGCCCAGATTCATACGAGAAACAACACCCAGCGGGTTCAAGATTATGTCTACTGGGGTTCCATCTTCTAAATACGGTAAATCTTCGGATGGAACGACTCGAGAGATAACGCCTTTATTGCCGTGGCGACCAGCCAGCTTGTCTCCAACCTGTACTTTTCTCAGCTGGGCAACTGAAACCTGGATAGTCTTGATCACACCGGCCGGGAGCTTGTCACCATTCTCTTTGGAGAAGATCTTGATATCAACCACTTTACCGTGCTCACCATGCTCTAAATAGAGCGAGCTGTCTTTTACGTCTTTAGCTTTTTCACCGAATATGGCGCGGAGTAGTTTTTCTTCAGCAGAAAGTTCAGTTTCACCTTTGGGAGTTATTTTACCCACCAGAATATCACCTGAGGCTACTTCAGCTCCGATGCGGACAACGCCTTCTTCATCCAAATCTTTAAGCTTTTCCTCACTGACATTGGGTATGTCCCTGGTCACAACCTCTGGCCCTAGCTTGGTGTCGCGCACATCAACGGAGTAGTCTTCAATATGAATAGATGATAGTTTGTCGCTCTGGACTAAACGTTCAGAAAGCAGGATGGCGTCTTCATAGTTTCCACCTTCCCAAGGAATAAAGGCGACTAAGATGTTTTGACCCAGGGCTAATTCACCATGATCGGTGGAAGCCCCATCAGCTAAAACATCGCCTTTTTTTACTTTTTGTCCTTTATCGACGAGGGCTCGCTGACTCATACAGGTAGCTGCATTTGATCTTACGAAATTCCCTAGGGGATAAGTGTGTAATTTATTATCATTATCCATGACCTGAATCTCTGAGGCTTGTACTTTTGTTACTGTTCCATCGGTCTTGGTTAAAATCACGTGGCCTGAATCTTGAGCAGCTCTGGCTTCAACTCCGGTTCCGACGATAGGAGAGTCTGGTTTAATGCAGGAAACGGCCTGGCGTTGCATGTTTGTACCCATCAAGGCGCGAGAAGCATCATCGTGTTCTAAGAACGGGATCAATGAAGTGGCAATACTCACGATCTGTTTTGGTGAAATGGCCATGAAATCAATCTCAGTAGTGGGGGAGATGGCTGGTTCACCACTGCGTCTTACTTCGGCTCGGTCAAAAGCTAAATAATTCTCGTTATCTAGAGGGGTAGTCGCAGCAGTGGTTACGTATTGTTCCTCTTCAAAAGCGTCTAGGTAGATAATCTCATCTGTTACTCGTGGTGCCAACGGAACCATTTCTAAATCAGTTTGGGTCAAATCTTTGGCCTGTTTTTCTGTTATTACTTCATTCTTTTTAACTATAATATTGCCGTTGGCGTCTTTAATATCTTCTCGACTGCGTAAGCCAACAGCCACTTTGCCATCATTCTTAACCTCTCGAACTACTTTTCTATAAGGAGTTTCAATAAAGCCAAAGTCATTAACCCGGGCATAGCTGGTCAGATGACCGACTAAACCGATGTTGGGACCTTCTGGTGTAGCAATCGGACAAATTCTACCGTAGTGAGTTCGGTGTACGTCGCGAACATCAAACCCAGCTCTTTCGCGAGAAAGACCACCCGGACCCATAGCAGAAAGCCTTCTCTTGTGCTCCAGCTCAGCCAACGGATTTGTTTGATCCATGAATTGAGAAAGCTGAGAAGACATAAAGAATTCTTTAACCGCGCCCATTACCGGTCGAGCATTGATCAACTGGCTGGGGGTTAGGGTATTTATGTCCATTGTACTCATGCGATCCCGGACAATACGCTCCATGCGAGCTAAACCTACTCTGAATTTATTCTGTACCAATTCGCCAATAGCTCGGACACGGCGATTTCCTAAGTGGTCTATATCATCAGCCTCTTTTTGAGACTTATTTAATCGAATGATTTCGCTAATTATAGAGATTAGATCTTCACGTCTGAGTACGCGGGTCTCTTTGTTGTTAGGAATATTGAATTCAAAACGCTGATTTAATTTGTATCGGCCCACGCGACCGAAGTCGTAGCGATCAAATGAGAAAAACATCTTATAAATAAGGTCACGAGCATTGTCGACGGTGGCCAAATCACCTGGGCGGATCCTTTTGTAAACTTCTTTCAATCCGTCAGCCTCGGAACGGGCAGTATCTTTTGCGATAGTCTGGTCGATGTAGCGCGTATCAGGATCAGTATCAACCTCTTTAAACAGGCTTCGGATTTCTTCATCACCGCCGTAGCCAAAAGCTCGCAGCAAGCTAGTGACGGCTACTTTTCTTTTACGATCTATTTTTACAGAAACAACATTGTTGTAGTCAGTTTCGAGTTCCAGCCAGGCGCCACGGTTCGGGATTATCTTGGCACCATAGTATTTTTTTCCGCGATAAAATTCTGAAGTGAAAAAAACACCAGCCGATCTAATTAGCTGGGACACCACAACACGTTCAATTCCATTAACAATAAATGTTCCGCGGTCAGTCATCAGAGGGAAATCGCCTAAATAAACTTCTTGCTCTTTAATTTCACCAGTCTTTTTATTCACTAAACGGCAATTTACACGGAGAGCGGCCTCGTAAGTCAAGTTCTTGGCTTTGGCTGTTAACTCATCAAAACGCGGTTCATCCAAATAGTATTTATCAAAGTATAACTCAAGATTCCGGCCCATATATTCTTGGACCGGCGAGATCTCTTCAAAAAGCTCTTTTAAGCCTTCACGAAAGAACCAGTCATAGGATTTACGCTGGATTTCGATGAGATTTGATAAAGGGAGGACTTCGCGAAGCGGGTTAAAGAACTTGCGCTCCGCTTTTAAGGTATTGTTATGAGACATACAAACCTGGCCCCTCTCCTAGTCATGCACCTAGTCATGTGGAGATGGGAACCTAGAACTTGGGTAAAGCTCCTAAATATTTCGTAAGTTAACCCCAAATACGGGGTAAAAAGTCATGAGTTGATAATAACACTATTTTTTGAGTTGTCAAGAATGTAGGTGAAAATTGCCATTTATCTAGTATATTCCCTTAAACTAGCCGTAAAAAGGCATTTATTTGAACCAATGTCTATTTGTTTATACACTTTATTTTTACATCTTATCCACAGTTTATAAAAAAACCAGGTCGTTATTAGGCCTGGTTTTTATATATAATCAGCTTTGACTAGAAAGCCGGGGAATCACCTACATAACAGCGGCATTCTTGGCACCAATAGTTAGTGTTAGAGGTTTGCCAGTATATAGGAGCGCTGGTAACGCGCCACGCGTGGTTACCGGATCCGGATTGACGGCTGACGCAGGTGCCACTATCTTTTTCAAATCCGAACGCTTCACAAGCATGACGACACTGAATGTGCTGACTTGAATCATCCAGGGCATAGTCATTACCGCCTATATTGAGTGAAATAGCTCGTAGAGTAACGCTTTTTCTTACGCCGTCATCTCCAACATAACAATTATTTCTGTCCAAAAAGGCATAATTTGACTGTGCGGAGTTGGTATAAACAACAACGCTTTGAGGTGGACACTGAGCTCCATAATATATATCGCCGTTCCAGGTTATATCTCCAGTAATATTCACCGGCCCATCAAAATAACCAGCCCATTCACCAGTACCGCCCGTACCGTCAGAACCATAGATAGCAGCACAGTTGCCGCTACTGCAAGTTACACCATTTAGTTCACCATATACAGCGCTGCCTCGGCTAGTGCCAGACTTGTATCCTGATACGGCATTGTAACGCGCAGAGTCATTTGAGTTATTATAGGACTCAATAGTATTTCCAAGAGAGTAATGCGCTGAATCCAAGCCCACTTCTAATAATGGTTGATCATTCCAGTTAGAATCTGTTGTCCGAGGAATTCTTACACCACCGTAGCGCAGGATGCCTAGTCTTTCAGAACTGTTTGTTAGCATAAATATTGGTGCAGTGGAATTGGTGCGGATATATAGGTTACCTGAGCTGTCATAGATTTGATTATCGGAATCGTGTATGTACAGAGTATTTTCTATTTCAACATTACCATTGTCATGGACTACTAATTGATCGTTTGCATTATTGGCACCGATCCTAACATCTTTGCTGGCTCCGGCCAGAATGTACAAATCCGAAGACCCGGAATATATATTAGCTCCGTTACCACCAGTGAACTCTAGCTCATAAGTGCTGTTGGTACCTATTTTTAATGCCACCCCACTTGAAGGCTCATTGATGTGCAGTTTTGCCGAAGGATCAGTTGTGTCTAAACCGATGTCGCCGGTACCTTCTTCTATATACATAATAGTGCTAGCCGCTTCGGAATAAATCTTGAAGTCCCGACTAGCCGTATATAAGTTGTTTATAGCACCCCAAGCACCCAAGGACAGCATGGAAGTTGGAGTGCCAGCAGAACCAAAGTTTATCTGAGGTCCCGATCCCTGACCACCTTGAGCAAGCTGTACCCCATAAGAACCGTTCTCAGATCTGATATATCCCTCGGCGTGTAGTTTTACTACTGGACTTGATTCACCAACACCAAGATCTCCCATAACAATAACATCATTATCTGCGTTAGACACATCTCCCAACCAAATACTATCTGCCCATCCATTACCAGCAACATCAATATGAGCGCGGCTGTCAGTATCGCTGATGCCCAGCTTTAATTCATGCCCATTATTAACCAGCCTAATTTGCCCCCCTACAAAATGAAAGTCTGTTTGAGGATTATTTGTTCCAAAGCCCATCTGGGTGCCGTTATCAAATATCCTAGAATTGCCAATTGTATCGGAGTCAATAAATTTTGATATATAATTGGCTGTTCCGCTACCGTCTATTCCGGTACTACCGCCGCCTCTATCTTCAGCACAGATTAGGTAACCATTAGCGTCTGCGTCTACTGTATAATCACCGGTACAACTACTGCCGGCCAAGCTGGCAATACGAACGTTGCCAGAGTTATTTATCCTGACGGCCTCAGTGTTTCCGCTGCCCATATATAAATTTCCTAATTCATAATTCCAGAGGTAAGCTTGGTTTGAATGATATGATACTTCCAAACCATCAGCCGAACCGCTTCCTGAACCGCTGTTTTGGATCAGTATAATTGAGGGATCAGTATTTCCATAAACAGCCAGCTTGGCTTGGGGAGACGGGGTGCCGATGCCCACCTTGCCGTCATTGGTAATTCTCAAACGCTCAGCTAAATGAGGGTTTGTATCGCCACCAAAGTTTCCTTCGCCAGTCAAAAAGGTGATTACGCTGGTCATGCCTATGCGTGTACCCCTGGAAGGATTACCTCCACCACCATTATAAGCACCACTTGGATTAACGAATACATATTCACTGCCGTTGTATTTTATGTTTCCACCGATATAAGTGTTCCCGCCACTATCTGTACCAAGCTGCTGATAGGTTCTAATTCCAACTAATCCAGAAAAATAAGCCGCATATCCATTCCAGTTACTCTGTTCACCGTAGATAGCTGAATTGATAGAGTTGTTCTTCACAGCTAGCTGGGTGTTGTCTCCTGCGCCGGACCAGCCGATCCTGACTTTGGTGGTGTTGGGGGTTTTGGGATTGATGTTGTCACCTTGAGTGCCTTCCCAGAGACCAAAACCAGTACCATTTATCCTTAAATTAACCGCTTGATTAGTGCCTGCACCACCCAGTTGTTCGACTAGAATACTGGCATCACTTGATGTAAGCTTACTTAGTAGAAAATTGTCAGCACTGTCAGTGCCGGAAACTTTTACTGTTTTTGTATCTACACCGCCGCCACCACCGTCATCAGGTTCGCAGGTAACATCCGTTACTATACCGCCGTTAACGGTTATAGTACTTACCACGTTATCGTTACCGCTACAATACGGAGAGGCAGAAGCTCCAGCTACACCGTTGTGTCGGTAGACAAAGCCGGTTTGGACGTTAACATCACCGTTGACATCAAGTTTATAAGAAGGAGAACCATCATTGATACCAACATCTCCGGTAGCATCTTCAATAGCGAAAACATTGGTACTGGCATCATTGAGAATGTTAAAGTCGCCCGAGGTGTCTATATCGATATCAAAATATTCACCACCCGAGGTTTCTTCCAGCCTTAAGTTTTTGTTACCAGAACCAACTATGGCAAATTTACCCGAAAAGTACCCAGAATAACCTGTTCCTGATTGTTGGCCGTAAATAGCTGAGTTGTCAGAGGTATTGATTACTGACAACTGGGTAGCATCGCCTGCTCCAGACCAACCGATTCTAACCTTGGTAGCGGCCGGAGTGACTGGGTTGATATTGTTTCCAGCCGTTCCTTCCCATAAGCCTGAACCTCCAGTAGATGAAATTTGAACTCCATAGTAACCCGCTCCTTGGTCTACTTCGGTTAACGTAACGTTAGCACCGGCAACGAGCTTGTTATTGCCAATATCAAGAGGGTCATAGAGATAACCAGCATTAGAATCGCCAGCCTTAGTTTTTACCAGTACATCTGTGCCGCCGCCAGCGTCGTTTACCAGAACAACGTTGCCATTTGCATCTACCGACAAGACCGTGCCTGAGCCAACACCGCCAGGTGAGGCGCTGGTCAGATTAGTGAACCTCACGCCGCTGGCATTAGCTACTCCGCTGTCAATTTCCAAGGCTTCATTGGGAGCATCAGTTCCTATTCCCACCTTATTATCATCAATTACTAATGTTTCAGTAGCACCATCACTGATAATCTTTACTCCATTGCCGCCGCCAGCATTGATCTGAAACCAGCCGTTTTCATTAGTGAGATAGGTTAGCTTTGAATTAGTAGTGTCTTCAAGTAAAATCCCTTGACCCACCTCCCCAGCAATATGTAGTTTCATTTGAGCCAGTTGTGTGCCAACGCCGACGTTTCTTTGAGTAGCAGTTTCATCTAGATAAACCACATCCGGATCAGGTGCGGCGTTAAGAATCCACAGACCCCCACCGGTAGCCCAAGAGGCAATGCAGGTAGAGTCATCTCCTGGATCGTTTAAACATAACCTAGTTGGGGTAGCCACGTTACCAAAGTATACGTTTTCAGCTTGCCCGCCAGCACCGTCATCGTAGTTGATATAGAGAGGGGCTCCGGTCGATTTGATATCAGATCCCGCATCAGCAGTATTAGATTTCATGATTAATATCTTTCCACCTGAATTATCAATAGTTATTTCCCCTGGATTGAGCCCAGCGTTAGTGACAACAACGCCGCTCTGCAAGGTTATCTTGCTGCCAGCGTTTTCGCCAGGGGACACATACAATACATCAGTGGCATGCTCAATATGTGGATTGGCAGTGCTATCGTCTAGGTCAGACCAGAACAAGCCTTTATCGCTTTGGCTGAAAAAAAGATTGCCTGTATTAACATATAGGTATTCGCCCCCGACCGTTAAACTGCCCTGCTTAGTTTGAGCAGAACCTGATACATTAATTGGTGCGGCTACATTACCGCCCGGTGGGGGGGAAACCGGTGAACTCCACTCGGCTTGGGCTATTTTTGCCCCGACTAGACCGAGTATACAAAATAAGGCCACTACTAGCATTATTTTTAATGGCAGAATGGCCCGATCAGAGTGTTTAATTGTTTTCATTGTATTGGTGATAAAAGTTAAAAGATGGTAACTAAAAATCACCCTTTATTATACTAAAAACTGTCTGTTAATACAAAACAGACCCGATACCGGGCCTGTTTAATATGTGTTTGATTGTTTCTATAATTCGCAGCAAATGATATCGGTCAATCTATCGCGCTCTTCGTTTCCTGCACTGTCCCAGAATTTAACACCGCAGACATAATCGCCCTCACCACACATAACAGTGCTACCATCAGGTTGGTTAGGCATGCCGAATTCTTGAGCAGTACCATGATAGTTATTTGGTGCTCCGAAGTCCCCGTTTGAAAATACGGCATAGTTTTTATAATCTCCAAGAGCGCTCGGGTTATAGCCATAGACTCCATAAGCATATCCATCGTCCTCGCCAGTAACTTGGCCCCAAACCCCGGCCTTAGTGCCAGAGGAAGAAACCGTAGCATTGGAGTATCCAAACACACCTGCTGAACGGCCAGTACTACCGGTAGCGTTGCGTCCAAATCCAACTAAACCATAACTACCTCGGTTAGTAGTGCCAGTAGTGCCTCCAACGCCAATAATCCCGATACCAGTACTCGAGCTGGCAGTGTTGATTGCCCTGATAACACTATAGTCATCCCAAGCTGGATCTGCGTGTGCTTCTGTAACTGTGGCCTCAAAAAGCCCAGCATAGTCTCCATCGGCCTGACTTACGTATAAAGATGGATCAGATGTGCTGGTGTAAATAGCTAAGCCGGTTCCTGATAAGCCGTTGCCGCTAGTTCCATTATTGATAACTAACTTAGCGGCCGGAGCGCCGTTGGAAATGCCAACATTTACTCTTTCATCAAATTTGACTATTGTATTCATGATTGAAAACTGAGGATCATCCCAAGAAATAGTGTTACCTGTGGTTGTAGAGCCACTCTTTTCGTAAAAATGTATACCTTGTCCCGGAGCGTCTGGAGTTGAGCCACCGTACTGAAAGGCGATCATTCTGGTTCCGAATGAAGCGTGAGTATTGGTATAGACATAGTTTGAACCATTCCAGGCGCAATTATGACAGAGAGTTTCATGAGCATGAGCCGATACACCCGCTTGCCAGTTGGCTCCATAGCTAGACATGAATATTCGATTGCCTTGACTGTAGATTGGGCCGTTGACGTGAAGTTTAACTGTTGGATTAGTTTGTCCAATACCCACCTCTGAACCATCATCCGTTATTTGAGAGTCACTTAAGGTGGTGGCAGCGGTAAACTTAGCTACCCGATTTGCAGTACCAGATCCACCGAGACCCGATGGCCAGCTACCGCGGCAGTCGCCGCTGATACAAAGCTGAGTAGCGTTAGCATTGCCGCTGACATCCAACTGGTATGAAGGACTACTGTCATTTATTCCTACAAAGCCAGGATCGCCGGCCGCATTGCCTAATATTGTAATTCTGGTTGTCTCGCCAGTCTGTAAAACTAGATTATCACTGCCATAGCTTGAGAACCCACCATTGGAAATTATTTTTTTATTGAAGTAAAATTTGGCTCGATCAGTGTAAAGATGAGCATAACTGGCATTGTCAGACCCAATATCCAAATAGCCACTAGTTGTAGATACTCTAACCATACCACCACTACCGCCGTGATTGATGTTACCTCTCAAAGCTCCATCGTTGAAAATATTTAACACTGTAGTACTGTCACGAATGAAATCTACCGTACCATTACCAGCACCGTCGCCCCATTTAAAGTTTGGATTATCGCCGGCCACTATATCCATATCCCCGCCGATAACTTCACCGATATACATATCTGTTCCGCCGACATAGAGCAAATCACCAACACCATCAAGCCGCATATCACCGACTACATGTAATTTGTGGGCAGGGTTATTTGTACCAACGCCAACATCCCAGCCCGTGTTGTTGGGATAAAGATCAGTACCGTTCAGCGTCCAGTAACTGCTGCCACCAGCTGCTGCCCAGGACAAGGTACCGCTGCCATTATTTGTTAGTACGGTACTAGCGCCTCCTTGGGCGGCCGGCCAGTCATAGACCACGTTTTTTATTCTTTGAATATCACCGTCTGAGGCTACTTGGAATTTGTCACCTGATCCTACAGTTAATAATGCGGCTGGACTGGTGTCGCCGATGCCAATATTACCACTGCCTGTGATAGTCATTCTATAATTATCATTGGTTCCAAATTGGATACTGCCGTTTTCATAATTCCAAACGTAGGTGGATACGCCGTCTTGAGATATTTCAAAACCATCACCCACACCTGTCCCACTCAAAGCATCTTGTAGCAAAATAACACTAGCATCATCATCATAGAGATTTAATTTTCCTTTTGGATCAGATGTGCCAATACCAACATCACCGCCTGACTCTATCACCATACGTTCTTGAGTTGTGCTGCCGTCGGGACTAGTGTAGAACATCAGTTTGGTAGGGTAGTCGTTGGGACTCCAATCAGCCGTGGCTCGGCCCTTTATTTGAGCACCGATCGAACCATCGCCACCATCATCTCCAGAGAAATATAAGGCTCCTAGATCCTCGCCATCTACAATTACTGAATCATTACGTCTCAGTGCTTGATAGCCGCCACCGGTTTCTCCAACGTCCAGCTTATTTTGAGGATCGGGTATTCCGATACCGACATTGCCACCTGAACCAATCATCATTCTTTGTTGGACGGTGCTGCCATCGGGTGCTGTCCAAAAAGTAAGTTGAGTTGGACTATCATTCAGACTCCAATCAGCTGTTGAGATAGCTTTGATTTCAGCGCCGATAGCGTTAGTTGATCCATCATCGCCGTTAAAGTAAATTGCACCCAAATCCTCACCAGTGGTGATAAAATTATCATTTCTTCTCAGAGCCATATATCCACCAATGCTTTCTCCAACCTCAAAACGGTGAGTCATGTCCGTGACACCGACACCGACCTTAAAATTATCGTTATAGATGTTTGAATTGCCGATCTCGTAAGCTCCATTTGTGAATCTTGTCACATAAGCAGTAGTACCAGTACTAACTATGCCACCGCCAGAGCCGCCGTCATCAGATTCACAAGATACATTGGTTACAATACCACCGTTGACTGTAAGATTACTGACAACTATATCATCTCCATTACAAAAGGGTGAGCCAGAAGTGCCCGCGGATCCAGCATGACTATAGACAAAACCGGTTTGAACATTTATATCTCCATTGACGTCAAGCTTGTAGGAAGGGGAACTGTCATTGATACCGACATCACCAGTTGAATCCTCGATGGCTAAAGTATTGGTACCGGCATCATTAAGAATGTTAAGATCTCCCGAGGTATCTATATTGATATCAAAATATTCTCCGCCTGAGGTTTCTTCCAGCCTGAGGTTATTGTTTCCAGATCCCACAATGGAGAATTTACCGGAGAAGTATCCAGAATAGCCGGCGCCTGCTTGTTCAGCATAGATGGCCTTATCAGTAGCCACGGTACCGGTATTCTTGACTGACAACTGAGTATTGTCTCCGATGTCGTTGCGGCCAATCGCTACTTTGTCCGTCGCTTCGTTGACGGGGTTAATGGTATTGGCCGTGACGCCCATTTCCCAGAGTCCTGAGCCACCAGAAGTTGTTAAATCCAGGGTTTGGTTTTCACCAATGCCACCGACTAAAGCGATATTTACACTTGAATCACTGGAGGTTAATTGGTTCATCAAGTAATCGGCTGACAATTCGCCTGCAGTTACTTTGACGTATTCATCAGTGCCGCCGCCACCTCCATCATCTGTACCGCAAACTATGTTTCCGTTAGCGTCGGTATCCAAGGTATTAGCACCGGTACAACCTGCAAGCTGAGTAAACCTTAAGCCGCTTGTATTATTCACGCCACTGTCGATTTCTAATTTTACGTTTGGCGTATCGGTCCCTATTCCAACCTTGTCGTCATTGACTATTAAAGTTTTAGTTGCGCCATCACTTATTATTTTTATACCGTTGCCGCCGCCAGCGTTTATTTGAAACCAACCATTCTCATTTGTGAGATAGGTGGGTTTTGTGTTAGTCAAATCTTCTAGGAGAATGCCCTGACCAACTTGCGCAGCAATATGTAATTTCATCTGGGCTAGCTGTGTGCCAATTCCGACATTTCTTGTTGAAGTTGTTTCATCCAGATAAACGACATCCGGATCTGGTGTGGCGTCGAGAGTCCATAGGCCACCACTGCCTCCAGTTTGGTCCCAACCGGTAATACATTCCGCACCAGTGCCATCATCATTGAAACAGACCCTGACAACGTGGGTATCCGATCCGATTATGAGATCTTGCCCACCCGGATTGGAATCAAGGGTCTTATCGGCTGCTAAATAAATGTCTTCACCAGCGCCACTGAAATAATTTACGAACAAAGGTGAACCAGTTGATTTAACATCTCCCCCAGCAGCGCCGTCTTCCAGGGCTAGGGTTAAGGTTCGTCCTTCAACCGAGTTTATTATCTCCAGACTGCCCTGATTAGCATCGGCCCTGGTAATTGTTACATCGCCTTGGTTCTCAATAGCTGTACCAGCATCACCAGCCGATATATATACTGTTCCTAAGGAATAATTAATATGAGGATTGGAAGGACTATTATCTTCGTTGGCCCAGAAAACACCAGCATTGTCAGCCACAAAAAAAGCGTCTCCAGTAGTGAGCACTAAATATGCCCCATCGGCTTTTAGATATTCTCCGGCAACAGTTAAGCTTCCTTGTTTGGTCTGAGCTGACCCGGATACGTTGATTGGAGCGGATGTGTTGCCACCGGGCGGGGGAGCTACTGGAGAGCTCCATTCAGCTTGAGCAATTTTTACTCCAACCAGTCCCAAAATACTAAAAAACGCCACTAGTAAAGCTAAGCGCGAAACGCGAGTGGCGTGTTTAAATTGACTTTTCATAGTCATATTATCCTTATTATTGATAGCTATTTTATATTTATTTAAGAAATATACTATTATTATAGCAAAAAACAGGGCAAAAAGCAAGCCCTATTTTTTTCTTTTACGAATTACCTCTAAGTATCTTTTTGACTGTTTTTTCGTCACTCCAAGGAATCTTTTTGCCATTGCTGATTACCATATTTTGCTCGGAGCCCTTGCCGGTTATTATCACTATGTCATCCGGCCCGGCTAGACGGAGAGCCTTTCTAATGGATTCCTCACGATCCAGGATTTTGAAATAATGCTGGCTTTCAATTTTCCCTGGATGTTTCTTTATCCCAGCTACAACATCGCCAATTATTTCCATCGGGTCATCATCGTAAGGATCTTCGTTAGTAACGATAATGTAATCCGTGTATCTAGCAGCCAGCTCTCCCAGAAGAGGACGTTTTCTTTTGTCGCGTCCGCCGCCTTGAGAACCCAAGACGCTTATTATCTTTCTTGGCTGGTAAGACTTGAGCGCGACATAAACCTGTTCTAGGCCAGCCGGCTCGTGAGCATAATCAACTATAACTTTGAATGGTTGCCCTTCATTGATTGATTGCATGCGGCCGGGTACTTTAGGAATGCTTTCCAGCGATTTGATAATTTTATCAAGGGAAATTTCTTGAGACAATCCTACGCAAATCGCGGCCAGAGCGTTGGCAGCATTGAATCGCCCCAATAGTTTAAGCTGCGCTGACTTGTTTTCGACTGTAAAGGATACACCCGAAGCATTGTCATTAATATTACTTCCCTGAATAATACGCAAGCCCTCTTTAGCCAAAGATTTTTTTTGTAGAGAGTAGCCATAATAGATTTCAGCTGGAAACGACAAAAAGTATTCAGCTGCCGGATCATCTAGGTTTACGATCGAAACTTTTTTTATCTCAGGCTTTTTATTGTGACTCAAGGAGGCAAACAACTTACCTTTGGCTTGCTTATATTTTTCAAACGAGCCGTGGGATTCTATGTGCTCTGGAGTTAGGTTTGTAAAAACTGCAACATCGTAATAAATACCCCAATGGCGGAATTGCTTGATACCCTCAGAGGTTGTCTCGACGATAGCGTAATCACATTTCTCTCGTACCATTCGTCGCAAGAAAGATTGGAGGCTGAGGCGGCCACGCATGGTCATCTTGGTATCGTTGAGCCATTCTTGATCACCAATTTTGAAATTAACAGTTGAGGTATGACCTACCTTAAATCCCGCACCTTCTAATGTTCTGGCAACCATGTTTACAACCGTTGATTTTCCATTTGTACCAGTGACACCAACCACTTTGATATCTTTGGAAGGAAAATGGTAAATCAAGGTTGCTAGCACAGCTAAGCCTAAATGATAGTGGGACAGTAAAGATTTGGGTAGAAGTTTTTTTATTAATCTTTTCATGTGTTAATTAGCTGCTAGGTTGACGCCTGATTTAAATGATTCAGCGTAAACCAGGTATTCTTCGTAAAGATTGGTTCCCTCGCGGTTAAAGTAACGAACCAAAGGACTGCCACTGCTTCTGACTGATACAACTATTTCCTTTTTGCCGTTATATTGCAAGTCTGAAGTGGCCAGGTTGATTCCTCCACGGAAATCTGGCGCGAAAGCCATGAAGCCCACATGTTCCAGAATAACTGTTTGATCTGATTTCCGGCCAAATATTCTGATTTGAGGCCCGCCCGCGCTAGCTATACCTGTGATTATCTCATCTTTTCCGTCACCGTCAACATCTCCGCCAGCCAACGTCATACCGCCCATGAAATCTTCATCGTAAGCCATCAAGCCCAGAATGACCGGCACAAAGACCCTGTTGCGAAAACCGAATATTCTGATATGCGGGCCGCCGTTACTAAGCGGTGCGGTAATTATTTCTCCCATGCCATTACCCTCCAGATCAGCTACGGCAACAGAAACCCCGCCACGGAAATTTTCATCATAAGCCATGAAATTTTCAGTAGTAGGTTCAAAGCTTCCTGAGCGGTAACCAAATATTCTGATATTGGGGCCGCCATTGCTCATGGGTGCGGTAACAATTTCCGCTTTACCACCGTCCACATCACCAACCGCTATATTTACTCCACCCCGGAAGCCGGTATCGTAGGCAAAAAAGTCTTTTTCAAAATCCCCGGACAGAGAAAAAACTCTGATCTGTGGACCGCCGCCTGGCCCGGGCGCGGTGACGACTTCGTCCTCTCCATCACCATCGACATCGCCAATAGCTACATTGACACCACCGCGGAATGTCTCAGCGTAGACAAAGAAACTAGCTATTTCAATTCCTCGGGTGGAGAAAACTCTAACGTGAGGTCCGCCTCCAGCATTGGCTCCAACCACAAAGCGTCTGGTATCAACTGTATATTCAGCCGTATTAATATCTTCAGGATTACCGGCCACGTCAATTGCGTAATAAGTAAGAGTGTTGGTTCCTTCGGGTGCGGTTAATGGTTCGGTATATTCGGCATATTCATCATCGCCCCAACGATAATAAATAGCATAAACATCAGACATGGCGTCGCTAGCCGAAAGGGTTATCGTGGGGGATTCAAGGTAATAATTATCCGAATCATCCGGTTCTGGGTCATGAGCAAGTGTTGTCGTGGGAGAGGCGACATCACCAATTACTAATTCAAAGGCGGCTTCTAGATCAATCAAGCCGTAACCATAGGTCGTGTCATATCCGGACTTACCCAAATCCTTGGCGGTTGTTTCCAGAACAGATTGGATGTTATCAGAGGGAACCCCAGCTGCTAACAATAATGCAGCAGCACCGGAAACATGAGCTGTTGCCGAAGAGGTGCCTTGAGCCCAAATATCGTTAAACACCGAATAGTCCATTTCTCCGCCAGCCATGCCGTTATAAGTCTGCTGGACAATACCATCAATAATTTCATCATTGTTTTGATCAACATTAATATTTCCACCTGGTGCGACAACGCTTAAACCCTCGCCGTAATTAGAGTATGAGGGTTTGGTTTCATCGTACTGAGTGGCTCCAACACCTATGACAGCATCATAACTGGCTGGGGCTTGGAGCTTACTAGCGCTGGAATTACCGGCCGCGGCCACCAGAACAATGCCGTTGTCACTGGCTTCGTCCAGAGCCTCGCTATAGGCCTCATCAGCCGCATCAGTTGATCCAAAGCTCATATTAATTACATCAACGCCGTTCTCTATGGCGAATTCAATACCCTCGATTATAGCATCGGTGGTTCCAACTCCATTAGCGCCCAAGACCTTGATCGGCATTATTGAGCTATTAAAAGCCATGCCAGCCATGGCTACACCATTATTAGTGGATTGGGCAATAGTGCCGGTCATATGCGTACCATGACCGTTATCATCGTTAGGGTGAGAGTCATTATTAACAAAATCATATCCGGAAACAAAATTGGTGCTGGCTAAATCTGGGGCTTGATTAAAATCTTTGTAATCTTCATACGCCACCCCGGTGTCCATAACCGCTACCACAATGCTGTCGTCACCACCATACTTTGGTGTATCGGTGTCTTGATCCCAGGCTGATTCGACATTTATTTGATCAAAGTTCCACTGGTAAGAGTAAAGCGGGTCGTCTGGTGTGAAGCTGGATATTTTGTAGAGATAGTTTGGTTGAATAGACTCTACCAGTAAATTGTTTTTTAATCTGGTTAAGGCTGTAATAACTGATTCGTCTTGCAAGGACACTTTTACCAGGGTGTCAGATTGAGTAGTTAGGTATTTGATGCCACTGACTCCAAGTTGGTCTTCTAATTCATTACTAGCCTGAAAAGCCACCGAGGGATTTAGCTTGATGAGAACCTCATCAGCTGCATAGTTGGGCTCAATTGCCGAGGCTTTGGACGCCAGCATGAGGAACAGAAATAGGCTGAAAATTAGTGATGTTTTTTTCATAGAATAAAATAAAAAGTTAATACTTTTTCATTGTACCATTCAGGGTTAGAAAGAGAAAATTTTGACAAGATCATAACTGCCTGATAAGGTGGTCGCAGCGTTCGCTATTTGACCTGGGAAGCCATATGAGGGAGGAAGACCATGAAGCTTCAATTGGGGCAAGTTGTGAATTTGTACAAGCTAAAGAAGCCGGGCTCAAATGAGATGGATATGTTTCCGCTTTCCCCGGGCATCCATGAGTTTGAGGAGGTACCCAATCCGAGTGGGGGAACTGGTGGGATGCCCTGGCTGGTCCTAAAATCGGATCAGCTGTGCGGGATGGCCAAGGTGGCCCTTCTCAACAAGCCGGGCGTGACCGAGATTCAGGAGGAGGCACCGGCTGAGGGGAAGTAGGAGGCAGCATCGTGAGGCTGAAACAATCAGCCTCTTTTTTTTATTACTCCGAGGGTATTATCCTTTTGTTGTCATGCCGAACTCCCGCCTTTGGCGAGGCTCGCCTATGACGGCGACTCGCCCAGCTCATCGGGCGAGGCGGGTGTTTCGGCATCTCCATTTACTCTCATTGACTATCGAGGTCCTGAAACAATACTGACTTTCGTCAGCACATGGTTCAGGGTGGCAGATGAGGTGGCGCTTGTTAATTTGACTGAGTTTGGGTCAAGGGGGTAAGCTTAAATTGTGCCATCAAGAAGCTTGTCTTTACTAAAAACGATGAGCCTGAGAATGGCAAAAAGGGGCTTCCTGAAAGGCCCCTTTTTGAATCAGATTTTATTTGAGGTATTGATCAACAAGTGCCTCGGTGGCTTCAATGTCAGGTACCCAGTAGTAAAGATTAGCGTCGAACTCGGGCGTGTAGATATAGTCTCCTTGACCGGGAATAAAGTCGTTATAAGTATTGGCTAGATCAAACCTGCCCCAACGTCTTGTATAAGCAGCCAGACCAAATTTAAAGGCGGCTAGTTTACTGTATTTCAGCCGAGTCTGAGAATGGTCTTGAAAAAAGCTGTAAAGATTTTTAGCTTCTGCCATGTTAGTTACTTTGTGACCTAATTCCAGGAAAATCTCTCTTTGATCTTGGGTCCGGGCAAAGTCGCCGCCAGCTCTATAGCGATCACGTACCACCTTCAAAGCGGCTTCACCATCCAGATGACCGTCTTCAGTATCAACGCCACCTAGCTCATCAACCAGGTCTTTGAAGCTTTCAAATGTGAATTCGACTGTGGCGTGGATTTTTATATCCAGAAAATCCTCCACAGTTTCTTTGGTCAGATCAACGCTTCCCAGAATATCGTTTTCCCGCTCACCCAAGGCATAAGCATGAGTTATTTTCTGCATACCAAAATCTGCCATTTCAACCTTAGTGTCTCGAGGAATCGTTATTAAGCTTAGAGGTTGGTTGGGAGATTTCGGAACAGAAAACACCATGAGAACATCGGAACGAGCTTGTTCGGTCTCGCGCTGGTCGGATCCTATTATCAGTACGTTGTATTTGCTGGGAGCGGTGAAATAAAACCAAGCGAAAATAACAAGAATAGTTATTATTAACAGCAGGACGATTAAAATGACTATTTTTGCTGGTTTGGGTATAAGCACTCGTTAGTCTCCAATTACTGTAATAGTAATTTTACGTTTAGGTCTGGGGCCATCAAATTCTGCCAGAAAAATATTTTGCCAAGTACCAAGCTGAATTTGGCCTCTAGTGACAACATAGGACTGATTTTGCCCAATCACTCCTGACAGTAAATGAGCGGACGCATTATTATCAATTCGGTCATGTTCAAAAGGACCGTCGTGTTCAATTGTCTTAAAAAGGTTAATAAAATCATTTCTCAAACCCGATTCATTTTCATTACTTAAGATCGAAGCTGTAGAATGAGCGACCGAAACGTTGCACAAACCAATCCATATTTTTGCAACATTAACAACTTTGACTACTGAATCAGTAATATCAATAAGTTCCCTTTGGGAGCTGGTAGACAACACTAAGTTTTTTTGGAAACTGGCCATTTGATCCTTATAAGAATATCGTGATTATTATACTGGTTTGTCGATTGTTTGAGAAGTGTTTTGTTATTAGTAACCCGCCTCCGGTCAGCAACACCCCTCATCGTCATGCCGGACCGGGATCCGGCATCTCAAATATCCGCCTAAGTTATTTACGGAGACTAAAGATTACGTAATATTGTTATGATTCATACTTTTAGTCCCTCTCAAATAATACCTCTAGGTAAATAAAAATGCGCCGATCTATAGAAGATCGGCGCGGACCGTGGAGTATTGCTAGCAGCGCATGACGGTCCGGAGTACCCGGGTGACCTCGGCGACATCGTTGGCCGTCCTCGCGCTCGACTGGGCCGCATTGTTGACCGTGCAGCAATCGCGCGCATTCACCTGGATCCTTCCCGAGTTGTTGGCGACATCGTAGTTCTTGGCGATGAGGGCCGCGCTATTGACCGCGTCGTCGATGTAGCAGCCGGAGCGCGCGTTCGCCTCGATCTTGACTTGGTGAACCGCGCACATGGTCTCGTGGGCGCAGGTCCGTCCGCTGATTTCTTCGTAATTGAGATTCTCGATCCTCGTCTGGGCCGCGTCGAAACGGAAATCGGCCGCCATGATCGGGCTGGCCTTGTTGGCGATCGCCTCGACGTTGCTGTTCTCCACGACTTGCTCGTTCAGCATCGCGATCTGCGGGGTCGTGGCGAGCTCCGCCTTCTCGACCGCCATCGCGCTTCCGGAAATGAACAGGATCGCCAGAACGGCGATCAGTGGAACAAGGGGCCAGAGTCTTCTCATCATCGTTCCTCCTTGAGTTGGAGAGACAACCAGCGCATGTGTCTACCACCGTTGTACCACGAAAGCATAAAAAAACAGCCTTCGAAATTAGGCTAACATAAAAACATAAACATAAATTAGGCAAGTCCTAAACTTTTTTATGAGTATTTTAAATGATAGTTTCGTCTTCTGACTCGTCTGTATCCTTCAAATCTTTGGAGAACTTTTTCTTAATAATCTCTACTTTATTTTCCACTTCAGATATTTTCTTCTTCAGCTCTTGAGCCAAAGCTAACCCCCGTTCGAATTGCTCAAGACCTTTATCAAGGTTAACTTCACCCGACTCCAATTGGTCAACGATTTGTTCTAACTCTTTAAATTGTTGTTCAAAGCTTTTGGTAGTGGTAGTTTTTTTTGGCATATTATTCCTTGTTAGTTATTTTTGAATCAAATTGTCCTTGGGATAATTTAGTTGTCACTTTTTGGTTTAACTCCAGCTCGCTGCTTGATTTAATAATTTTTCCATCAGCGGATAAGGTCATCGAATAGCCCCGAGCCAGAACCCGCTCTGGGTTCAGCGACTTTAGCAGGTTGTGCAGGCTGCTGAGTTTTTCTTGGGCTCGTTTTACGTTTGTCGTAATGTTGAGCGCTAGTCGGTCGGAACGTTCAGAAACTTTTGTTCTAAAATATTCCATATTTTGGAGATAGAGCCAGAAGTTTTTTTGCAGAGTAGCTTTTAGATCATGAAAGAGCTGAATTTTATTACGGAAAACTGTTTCAATCCGTCTCACAGAATCATTCGTTCTGTCGTCGTGGGTTTGTAATTGATTTAGTAAAGAATCTTCAGCTTGCTTGAGCAAGGTGTTTATTTCAAAAATTATTTCTCTGCGATCGGGCACCACGCGTTCGGCAGCGTTTGATGGGGTGGAAGCTCGAACATCTGCCACTAAATCGGCAATAGTAATATCACGCTCGTGTCCTACGGCGCAAACCACCGGGATTCTTGAGCTGAAAACTGCCCGGGCCACCTCTTCCGAATTAAAAGCCTGGAGGTCTTCCAGTGAACCGCCGCCTCGGGTCAGAATTATAACTGATGGTTTGATGACCTGATTTTGGTATTCAATAGCTCCGACTATTTGATTAATAGCTTCTTGGCCTTGAACCCCGGTGGGAGTAAGCCTGATTTCCAAATTGCCCCAGCGGTTGTTAAGAATTCTCAGTACATCAGTATAGGCAGCGGCGTCTGGTGAAGTGACCAAACCAATTGTTTCTGGGAAGCGAGGAATAGCTCTTTTGCGTTCCGGCGCAAACAATCCTTCTTTTTCCAACTTCTTTTTTAGAAGTTCAAACGCTCTTTGGAGAGCGCCTTCACCCACTGGTTCTACTTTTTGTACCCGCATATGAAAACGTCCAGAGTTTTGAAACAGAGAAGGATAGCCGGTTACCTTAACCTCCATCCCGTCTTCGATCGCTGTTTGCAGCTGCCATTTCATCATGAAGCAGGTAACTCGGGATTGCTTGTCTTTTAGTTCGAAAAATACCAGTTTTTCTTTGGCAATATTAAAGCCAGAAATTTCTCCCTGAACTACAACTTGCCCCACTGCGGTTTGCAAATGGGTCTTTACTATAGTAACGAATTCACTAACGCTTAGGGTTTTGTCTAGTGTTTGATTCGTCATTTTTTGCCTATTCGTTTGACAAGCTCCTCGATTCTTTTGTCCTGTTCTTTGATGTCACTAATTTCACGCCGGATTCTGGATTTCTCTCGGCGGAGATATTTTCGTATTCCTTTGCTGAGTCTTTTCGATCTGGACATATTGTGTATTATACAGAAAAACATAAATAATAAAAGCAACCGCGTTTGATAATGTTGGCGTTGTTGTCATTCTGAACTTGATTCAGAATCCCATTACTATGCTACTCGGGACCCCGCATCACCCGCCTCGCCCGATGAGCCGGGCGAGTCGAGGCGGGAGTGCGGGATGACAGTTACGCGGCTGCTTTAACTTATCTTTTCTCGACCGAATAGGTTGAAGTTTTTTTGTCCCAGACCAATGTGTAATCTATGTAGTTATGCTCGAACTTGGCTGGACCATACATGCGGGCTTCGCGCAGAAGCACTTTTGCCTCGCCGGCATCAAGATGGTCTAAGTAGGCAACAGCCTTATCATCACCCTTTATCAGATAGCCATTTACTCTAGCTGAAGACATAATATTTTAAGTTATTTTGTTAATAATTATCTATATTTTTAAATTAGCAAACAGAGCAAGAAAAGTCCATAAGTAGTAAAGTAAAAAAGCGCGTGATAGATACCACATTCTTTTTATAACCCACAACGCTGACTGGGTGAAAGGTTGACTTATTGCATTAAAACTCTTCGGAATTCCCCGATCGCCACCTGTCTTTATTTGCAGGGCATGTATCATAGCCTGGGTTGTCATAAACCCATCTCCAGTCAAAAAGACTTCCGCACCATCGATCAGTTAAGCCACCACAAGAAGTAGGGCAGCTTGTAAATATTTTGTGATAACCAAATGTATAGCTGTTAATTTCTGATGCTATTTTTGATGGTAATGTGGAAAAGTCTCGATCATGGTTTTTCCAAATATCGTTTATTTTGTCTGCGTACTTACCATCATTGAAGTTTAAGGGAGCGGCTATTGTGACCAATTCGTAGAATCTATTTGTTTGAGGTTCAGGAATAGATAATCTATCAGCAGTAAGCAGACCCCACGACATAGCGGTTAACCAATCTGGTATTCTGTGTATGCCGTTTTCATCAACATAAAACCATTCATGCCTTGATGTGCTGACCGTTTGATGATTGTAGTGCGTAGCAGATAAATTGGCATACCACCCATAAGCCACTTCATCCAACCAGGCGTTTAGCCTAGCCAATGGAGTATTGTGGTCAACATGAAACTGCAGTTCATCGCAACGGGCATCTCGGTACCAATGCTTGTAATATGATTGATTCAACTCATAGGTGTTATCCGGATTCAGGGTATAAACATGAGTAGCGTCCGCTTCAGATTGTTGGTCAACCATATAACATGTTCCAGCCATATACGGTTCCGTCACATCATACTTATCTTTCCAAGTAGCGGCATTTACCCGAGGAGCTATGAGAAAAATTAATAAAAAGAGAGTTGATGCTAATAGAATCTTTTTCATGTTTTTGGTTGGTTACTAATTATATCTTTAAAATAGCAAACGTTATAAAAAATGTCTATAAATTTTGATAAAAAAAGCGCCATTCCCGCAACTGACTAACAGTGCAGAAATGGCGCCGAGATTCAGCCGGGGTTACCGGCTTGCTTCGTCAGTTCCACCAACCCTCGTCCTGGCCGTGGAAATAGAGATCACACATGTCATCGATCCCCATCTTGCACAGCTCGTAGACCAGGTTCCAGGCCTGAGCATCCCCGCCCGGAGATACGGTGACCTGAGCCTCGGTCAGAGGAACCTGCAGCGTCGTCGAATTCGTGGCCGTCGAGACGTCCGCGTTGCCCACACTGATCTTCGGAATGATCGCGGGCATCGCCAGCAACATCAACGCCACGAGGAGTACAAGGCCCTTCTTCATGATGGGACCTCCAGTGGCAGCCCTGTTGGACTGCCTGGTATATCCGCGGAGTGGTTTTGGTGCAAAAGCGAAGAAGCAGTTATTCCGCGGACACTTATCGGTCGCGTTGTTTGACAACGAGACTCTTAACCTGACCGTTCTTCCATTCCTTACCGTCCGATTGCTTGGCAGGAAAGGCGAGAACAATGATGAAAGACTTGTGGTTCGGACTGTCCTCATCAACTCCTGGGATGAAGTGCTTGCCATCATCAGGATCGTACTGGGCGCTGGGACCGTGATCCCTTCCAACAAACCACTTCTCGGCCCAGATGACTTCACCGGATTTCAGCTGAAGCCCGACGTTCCAGTCGCAATAGACCGAGTGCATCTCGGGGGTTGGTCTCAACCAGCCCATGTAGAATCGGCTGGAGTGGCGCAGAAGATAGTCGATTAGCGTAGCGGTATCTCCACCTTGCTCTATTCGACGCAACATCTCGATGGTAACTTCATTGTCAGTGATACGGAAGGCGAACTCGTCGGATTCGAAGCACCACTTCTGGTTCTTGCAGCCATCAGCCAGACTATTGGTCGGCAGAAGAATAGCGGCACCAACCACGATCAGCGCCACCAAAAAAAGCCACCGTGGCATTGTTCTACTCCCTTTTTTAAAGTGCGTTGTTTGTTGCCTCGAAGGCACGTTTTATCTATGTTTCTGAAGATATTTCAGACTTTGACCCCATTGTATCACAGCTAGAAAAAAAACAAATAGGGTGTTGTGGGAATGATGTAATTTTATGTTATTAACAATAAAAGAGGCTAGCAGGTGCTAGCCTAGGAAGGAACTACGCCATAGAATGGCTGGTAAAAGCTTCGGCGGGGAACCAAGCACCATCTGGTACTTCGTGAAGTCGTATAAGTTCCTCGGCCGGCTCTCTCATACAAGGACAGGTGGCCCATTGTGGACAGTTCTCATAGTGGATTATTTCTCCACCCCGTAGCCTGACCTCAGCAACGGTAAATGGCCCATTGCTGCCTAATCTAGAGAGCGCTTCATCGCCTGGGAGGCTTCCGGGTGTTACGGTAACTACCTGACCAGCTCCTAATTGCATGGATCAACCCCTCCATAGCGGCCAAGTTAAAGAGCCAAAGAAAAGTATGATACTATCATACAATATAACATACTATGAGGAAATTTTTTTCCACATAGATTATTTATCTCTTATATTAGCAAAAAATCAATAGTTAAATATTGATCATCTTACTGTTTCTATGGTGCCCCCGACAGGAATCGAACCTGTATCTTGGGTTCCGGAAACCCACATTCTATCCGTTGAACTACGGGGACTATTAGTCTTGTGTTTTTAAAAATTCACTGACTTTGTCAATATCCTCTGGCTGGCCAAAATCATACCAATAATCTTGCAACTTTTGAACTTTTACTTTACCTTGTTTGGCCAAGCTAGTAATTACATCTGTTATTTCGTATTCACCACGAGGTGAGATTTTTATGTCTTTAACTTTGTCAAAATAGTCAGGAGTAAATTTATAAAGACCGGAGTTTATCAGGTCGGTTGGTGGATTAGGAGACTTCTCGTGGATTGTTATTAAAAAATCTTTATTGTCTGATTCCAGTACGCCGTAGCGTTCAGGGTGATCCATACTATAACCAGCTATATAGTTTAAATTATCGTCATGGCAGATCGCTTTGAAGTCGTTTTTGGAATACAAGTTGTCGCCATTGACGGCGATGAAGTTGTCATTTCCAAATTCCGGTTCAACTGCTGCCACTGGAATGGCTGATCCATATTTACCAGAGACTCGTTCATACTGATCAATTATTTTTAATTCGTGTTTGTATGATTTGATGAATTCTGACCATTTTTCTTTTTTGTATCCTACTGAGATGATGATGTCAGTCAAGCCAGCAGCCACAACATTATTCAAAAGGTAATAAATAAACGGCCGGCCATTGACCGGTATTAAGTGTTTGGGCAAATCGGTGGTCAAATTTCCCATTCTGGTGCCTTTGCCACCAGCTAAAATAACAACCTTTTTAATCATGAAATCAGTCTATGTGTTTAACGTGATTTTTTAAATAGTTTATAAGCGACGTACCAGATAGAATGGTACACGACATCGGAAACACCCCAATAGTCAACCTGTTTTCCGCCAAAACCTTTTTTGAAACGAGTCAGCCCAGCCCAAGGATGGTTTGGGCTGTCAGTCGGAGCAATGCCCCAGAAGTCATAATACTTGGCTTTTTTAGCCTGAGCATCTTTGATGGCTTGCCATTGGAGCAAATAAGGGGCCATCAGATTTCGACCTTCGTTGCTGGAAGCACCGTGCAGGTAAGTTACGGTATCTCCGTAAGACATCATAAGGTTCATGGCTAGGGTTATACCGTTGAGAGAAGCGCGGTAAAGCTTTACGTGGGCTGCGTCCAGAGTTTCCCAATTTCCGCCCAAAGTTTCTATCATTTTCATGTAGTATTCTTTAGGATGAGTTCTGAAATCGTCCCGCTTCGACGTTGTTTCCAGAAGCTTCCAAAACTCCTCGGCATCTTTTTTATCCCAGCCGGTTGTTATTTGAACACCCTTTTTCTCAGCCAGCCTGATGTTATAACGTGTTTTTTGGTGCATCTCAGACAACAGCTTGTCTTGGCTAAGTGTGAGGTCTAGGAGAAGGGTAGTTGAAGGCTGGACAGCCTTTTTTTGAGGCTCAACTGGATAACGGGACGTCAGTATAGAACGCAAATCAGTTTTTTCATCCTTAGACATAGCTGGCTCAATGCGCAGGAAAAGTATTTTATCTTTCTTTATGTATTCTTTGTCTAAAGCTTTGATAAAAGTTCGCCACATTTCGTTCTGGTCTGGTACTGGCGTTTCGGTATATACAACCGGTCCACGCGGAATATAATAGTATGACCGTCCTCGGGTTAGTGGCATTTTCACAGCTAGTGCTGATCCGATAATAGATTCTACAGTTGGCTCTTCAGCCGGGGATGCCTCCTCATCAATGATAAGCCAACGATATATCTTGCGGCCAAGTGTTTTCTGAAATTCACCCCAGTCGTAAGATTGTAGGAACTGATTGGGCCGTTGAGCCTGGACAAATTTATTTATGAGAGCTGAATCTTCAGTTGTAAGTAGAAGCATAATTATTGTTTATTACCAAGTATTTTTAAGGCGGTTTTGACTCTGTCTTGGGAGTCTAGGTTTGGTTCTTTGATTTGGTTAAGTACCCGACGGGCTTCAGCTCGTGGGTAGCCGAGCTGGATCAAGGCTTCAAGGGCATCAATAAAGTCCTGACTGACCTCACCGGCGCTAAGTCCGGTTTTTTCTAGGGGGCTCTTTAGTTCAACTATTATTCTCTCAGCAGTTTTCCGACCAATGCCCGAAACCTTTGTTAATATTGCCGGATCGTCGTTAAGTATAGCAAGGGTGATGTCTTTTACTGGGGCCATAGACAGGATGCTCAAGGCGGATTTTGGTCCTACTCCCGAGATGTTGATCAGTAGCTCAAATAGATCAAGTTCTTCAGTGGTTTTGAAGCCGTATAGTTCAGAGGCGCTTTCTGACACGTATTGTGAGGTGAATAGCTCTATAGGCTTATTTAGGATCGCTTCTTCTATTACACCCGGAGACACAAAGACACGATAGCCAATTGATCCGGCTTCAATGATAAGGTATTTGGTAGTTTTTCTTTTTACCTTTCCTGATAAATAAGCAATCATGCCTTTAATATACGTAAAAAACTATCAAAAAACAAGGCTAGGCGTTGTTTTTAACAAAATCGGTATGAAAAAAAACCGACACAGTGTGTCGGGTGCGGATCAGGGAAGGTCATGGAGATAAGCCTGCTCCTCAGCAGCGGTAATAAAGCCGTCTTCTCTTGCCCAGCGGAGGAGCGTCGTAAGACGGATGCGGTCCTTAGCGTCGTCGCCGGTAATCCCCGCCTCTTGTACGATCCATTCGCGGTAGAAGGTCACGAGGTTCTCAGCAGTCGTCGCCGTGGCTTCATCAGGGCCGAGGAAAAGCGGGCAGAACTCCTCGGTGATAGCCGATCGCAGTTGCTGGGCTCGGTCTGAGTACTTACCTGGCGGGTCTTGCGAGAGGTACGTGTCGAGATCCTGCTTGAGGTGCTCCTTCCAGCGGCCGATGGTGAGTGCGAACTGATACTGCTGGCCGATGCCGTCGGCGAAAGTCGGTTGGACGGTGTCGAAGCCCCCGGGATCGTTCGGGAATAGCTGGCCGGAGTAGAATTGGTATTTCAGCAAGATGTCGTCAAGGACCTCAAAGGCTCCGATGAAGAGCCGATCTTGGTCGCTGCCCGAAACCCAGTCGGCAGAGTCGTAGGGCATGGGGATGGTCTGAGCTTGCGCGAGACACGGCAGGACGATGAAGCAGCAAAGAACGAACACAGTGGTCTTCAAGAGAGACCTCCTTTCTCATTCGAGACTTCGTGAGAAGTCAGTAGTTCGGCGATCTTTTCGAACAGCCGCCGAGGAAAAAGGACTTAGTGCAGTAGGTGTACGTTAGGGTAAGAAATTGGTTTTGTCAAGCGGTAATCAGACGGTTGTTAGTATGTTAAAAAACTGTTATACTACTCAGACTATGCAGTTCAAATTGGTCTCAAGTTTTAAGCCCACCGGCGATCAACCTCAAGCAATTGAGGGTCTTATGGCTGGGTTAAAAAAGGGGCTGCGCGATCAGACACTACTGGGCGTAACCGGGTCGGGTAAGACTTTTACTATGGCGAATGTTATAAATCAGGTCCAAAGACCCACCCTGATTATCTCGCATAATAAAACTTTGGCGGCTCAGCTGGCTGCAGAATTCCAAGAATTCTTTCCCCAGAACGCTGTCCATTATTTTGTCAGCTACTATGATTACTACCAGCCGGAGGCCTATATGCCCAGGACCGATACCTATATTGAAAAAGAGACAGATATCAATGAAGAAATTGATCGTTTAAGACATCAGGCCACTTCAGATTTAATAACCCGTCCGGACGTTATCATTGTAGCTTCGGTCTCCTGTATCTATGGGTTGGGCTCGCCAGTTGATTATGAGAATGTCAGTGTCAGTTTGAAAGTAGGGCAGAAAATTAGTCGCGACAAAGTTTTACACCAGCTTTCCAATATTGCTTACGAACGCAATGACATGAATTTCTATCGGGGCAAGTATCGGGTCAAGGGTGATACGATAGATATTTTCCCCAGCTATTGGAGTACGGATGCCTATCGAGTGGAATTTTTTGGTAGTCAGATTGATCGGATAACACGCTTCGAGGCCCTGACTGGAGAAACGACTGATCAACTGAAAGAGGTACAAATATTTCCTGCCAGCCACTATGTGTCTGAGCCGAACGTCATCAATTCAGCCTTAAAAAATATCAAAGCGGATTTGAAAGTTCGATTAGCTGAGCTGAAAAGTATGGATAAACTAGTAGAAGCCCAGCGTTTGGAGCAACGCACTAATTTTGATTTAGAAATGATCGAGCAGACTGGTTATTGTAATGGCATTGAGAATTACTCTAGGTATTTCGATGGCCGCCAGGCCGGACAGCCACCTTATACATTAATCGACTATTTCCCCAAAGACTTCCTAATGTTCATCGACGAATCGCATATGACAATTCCTCAGATCAATGGAATGTATAACGGAGATCGAGCCAGAAAGAATATGTTGGTAGAACATGGATTTAGATTACCTTCTGCTTATGACAATCGTCCATTAAAATTCCACGAATTCGAAAAGAAAATTAATCAGTGTGTTTTTGTTTCGGCCACCCCGGCTGATTACGAAAGTAAAAAGACCAAACAAGTGGTTGAACAGCTGATTCGGCCGACTGGATTGTTAGATCCCACCGTAGAAGTACGTCCGACCAAGAATCAGATAGATGATTTGATCGCTGAAATACAAGCCACGATAAAGAAGAAGCAGAGAGTTTTAGTTACCACCCTGACTAAGCGCATGGCCGAGGACCTGAGTGACTATTTGAAAGAAGTAGGCATCAAGGTGCAGTATTTGCATTCAGAAATAGACACTTTTGAACGTTTGGAAATTTTGCGCGATTTACGCTTAGGAAAATATGATTGTGTTGTTGGTATCAATCTTCTGCGTGAAGGCCTAGATTTACCCGAGGTTTCATTAATTACCATTTTAGATGCTGACAAAGAAGGGTATCTGAGATCTGAAACCGCCTTGATCCAAACTATGGGTCGAGCTGCTCGGCACAAAGATGGTCACATCATTATGTATGCTGATAAAAAAACCGGTTCCATGAAAAGAGCTATTAGCGAGACGCAGCGACGGCGGAAAATTCAGGAAGCCTATAATAAAAAACATAATATTATCCCAACATCCATAACCAAAGAGATTAAGAAATCGCGTTTATCAGGTGTTAAGTCCAAGGAAAAGAAACAGATGCAAATTTCTTTGAAAGATATATCAGGACAAAATATCGATAAAATGCTGTCCGATTTGAAAGCTAAGATGGAATTAGCAGCCCGCAACTTAGAATTTGAGCAAGCGGCCGAATATCGCGATAAAATCTCACAATTACGCAAGCTAAAAAAATAACCTTTAGGAGGTTTAACATATGAAAACAGTAATGGTCTTTGGCACCTTTGATGGTGTTCACCCGGGCCATGAGTATTTCTTCCGAGAAGCTAAGAAAAAAGGCGATTGGTTGGTGGTGGTAGTAGCTCGGGATCAGACCGTGAAAAAAGTAAAAGGGACATTGCCTAAGTACAAAGAAGATAAGCGTCAAGCCGAGGCAGAACGTTTAGGTTATGTTGATCAAGTGGTCTTAGGCTCCAAGTCAAACCCTTATACGATTTTTAATTCAATCAAGCCAGATATCATCTGCTTAGGCTACGACCAGCATACTTACGTTGATGGATTACCCCAAGCCTTAGCCAACAAAGGAATTTCTGCTGAGATAATTAGGGTTGCTGCTTATCGGCCGGATAAATATAAATCTAGCCTAATAAAAAAAAGACCGTCAATGTGATTAAGATTGACGGTTTGAGTTAGACCGTGCCCAGAAACGAAGATAGAGGGGTTTGTAAAGAAAACCAATAGCTGATCTGGCAAAGAACCCGATTGTTAGTCCGATGGCCCCAGCAGTAGCTCCAAAGAAGAACTCTGGAGTACCATTGACGAACCCTGAAAACATCCCGCCGATGAGGCTTAGACCGAAGAGAAAACTGAGGAACATCGGCAAAGATCGCGGGGTACCGAGGAGCAGACCCATAATAGCTCCCATCAAGCTGGCAGAGGTGACAACAAAAGTCAGTGTGTCATCAATATACCAGCTTAACCTCATTGCATTTTCGGTGTAAACGAATCCAGCGAGCAGTATACCCGAAATGATTGATGCCTTGGTTGTCAGATGACGGAACAACCGCTGCATCAACTTGGCAAATACATAGACGAGAACCATGATTGCCGGGATGTCATACCAGCGCGACAGGGTAATCACTTCCTGATTGAATGAGGGGTTGTAATTCCAGACGACTGCAGGAACAGGTCCATAAACGAGTCTGTACACAGCCCAGACAAGAGCGGTCATCAGACCGGCTGACAAGGCCATTGGCCAGATTTTGAAAAAGCGCATATTCACCCTCCCTTTTTAACTACTCGAACTTCTGTTTGTTGCTTTCTAAAGTGCGACACCAGATTATATATTTAATCTAACATGCAATCAAGTATAAAAAAAGAGCCGATCAGTCTGTTAGACTTCTCGGCTGTCTTTGGTTCCAATAGGATAGTTGCCATCCATACAGGCATAGCAGTAGTCACCCGGACAGCCAACACAGGAATGAAGATCCTCGCACTCCAGATAACCCAGGCTTCTCGAACCGATATACTCGGAGATAGCTCCAATGTTAACGATGCCTTCGGACTCTTTGCGAGCTGCGATTAGCTCGTCTCGAGTCGGGGTGTCAATGCCGTAGAAGCAAGGAAATCGGATCGGTGGCGAGCCGGTTCTGAAATGAATAATCGGATCCAAGCCTGTCTGCTGTCTGCAGGTGCGACGAACCATCTGGATCAAGGCCCTAGTGGTGGTTGCTCTAACAATTGAATCGTCAACTATTACCACGATGATCTGTGGTTTTTCAGCCGTCCCCCAAACCTGTCGCGTAATGTTGAACTTCAAGCGTACCAATCGCTCCCGGTTATCCTGACCTGAGATGATGAAAGTGCGACCGACGTAGTGATTACGAACGATAGCACGTCGATAAGGCAAGCCAGCCGCTTCGGCAAAGCCCATGGCTGGGTAAATGCCTGATTCTGGAACAGGTGTAACGAAATCAGCGTCTGGCACAGGGTGGCGCTCAGCCGATCTTCTTCCTAGCCTAGCTCTGACTAGCGCAACTTCCTCACCGAAGACAACACTGTCAGGACGAGCAAAGTAGATGTGCTCGAAGTAACACCGGTACAATCCGTCAGTGGCCACATGATGAGACATCTCGTGGCCGCTTTTGAGATCGATATCAATAATCTCACCCGGCTTGACGTCCCGCATGAACTCCGCGCCCAAGTTGTCAATCACGCAGGTTTCGGAAGTGAAGATCCTGGTATCGCCCAGCTTGCCAATACTGAGCGGTCGATTGCCTATCCGGTCACAGAAAACGATCATCCGTTCCCTAGTCAACAAGATGGCTGACCAAGTACCGCGGACACTTTCACTCATGACCTTGATGGCTTCAACTAGGCCCATACCTCGGCTATGACGGTAGAAATCTATAGCCTTTAGGATCAACTCACCATCATTCTCAGTGTTGATCTCAACCCCCTGTGACTCCAGAAAACGGCGCATCTCCCAGTAGTTCACTACATCACCGTTAGATGCTAGAAGTACTCGGCCGCTCGAAGGCTCAATGTAGTGCGGTTGGGCATTACGTAGATCGGCAGAGCCTTGAGTGGCATAGCGCACATGACCGACACCCAGTTGAGCGTCGAACTGACTATGCGAGGTGACTACTTCCATGGGTATGGCTACATCAATGCGCCCCCAGCCCTTGTGTTTCTTGACGTGTCGACCGTCGGCTAACCCGAATCCTGCTGCTTCTGGTCCCCGGTGTTGAAGGGTTACCATTCCGGCGAGCAGCAGCTCGAGCATATTGAAACTCTCATTGGCGCCACGAACGATACCGATAACACCACATTCGTGTTGCCATCCGTCCAGCTCAAACATGTTTGCTCACCCCCCTTGTTCTATGGTTTATCCTATTTGATGAAAAGAGCTTCTCCTTCATCAGGAGCTTAGTATCTTACATCAGAGCTTAGGCCAAGTCAATCAGACAGTATGAAACCTTGCATTATCTGGGTAGTATGGTAATATCAGGTAAGTTTTTAGCATTAAATTATGTATTAGACACTATGCCAGTCAAGAAAGCCGCCATCAAAGACCTGCGTCAGAATAAGAAACGTCGAGCTCGAAACCTTCAAGTAACTAATCAGATAAAGAAGTTAGTTAAAGAGGCTCGTGCTCATCTCACAAAAGGGAATAAAGAAAAAGCCGCTGAAGCAGTGAAGAAGGCTGTTAAGGCTTTAGATAAAGCGGTTCAGAACAAGAAGATGAAAAAAAATACCGCGTCTCGGACAAAATCACGGTTAATGAAAGCTTTGAATAAAGTTAAATCCTAACTAGAAGCCTCGACTGTCAGCAGATCAAAGAAAACCCGCTGGTTGAAACTTGATGACTTTATGCGTTCATCTACCTGCAGTAAGCTGCGGTAGATTTTTTTTAGTTTATCGAGAGAAAAGTTGTTAGCTTGTTGAACAGACTTCATTGCCACAAAAGGATGCAGTTTCAGAACTTGGGCTGCTTGTTGGGGGCCACCACCTTGTTCCAGGAAGTCTTTGACCTGGATCAAAATCCGAAATTGTCTAATCAACATTGTCAAAAGATAGGGAATGGCAGTGCCACTGGTTATTTGATCGTCAAGCAATTTTAAGGCCAGGGCCTGATCTTGAGTGGCTAGAGCATCAGTCAACTTAAAGATATCAGTATCAAACTTGGCTCGAACAATCAGGGCCACATCAGCTTCGGTTATAGCAACACCTTTTTTATAATTCACTAACTTGTCTATCTCTGATGTCATGCGCCAGAGGTCATCTCCCACCAAGCTGACTAAAAGCGATAAGGCTCTTGGTTCGATTTTTGATTCGCGAGCGGTAATTTCTTTTTTCACCCATTGATTAATCTTGGCCCCCTGAAGCCTGTGATATTCTTCTATGATTATTCCTTCGCCGGCTTTTAACCCAAAGAGTGTCTCAGCTTTTTTACGCCCCCTGGTTTTTTTTACTTTTCCTTCCCAGAAGATAACCACATTTTCTTTTTCCGGTAATTCGCTCAGTGCATCACGAACTGTTTCAATGAAACTTTTGTTTTTGTTCTGGCTGAGGTTTTCTATTACAATCATGCGGCGGCTAGACAGAAAGCCATAAGTGGCTACAGCCTTGTTAAAATCTTCTATGTTAAGAGATGTTCCATCCAGCTGGATAATATTAAGACCGCGCGGGTCGTATTTCTTTTTAAAACCCTCTTTGAGCTTGATTAATCTCTGTCGGGAGCGAAAAGTATCTTCGCCGTGGAGTAAAATAATCATTTATGACTTGACAGTGTTTTTTTAGTATAATAAGTTGAGAAGCTCTTTTGATTGTACCTTAACCGAGAGGAGGGTACAAATGAGCAATAAGCCCACTGACGTTACACCGTTTGCCAGAACACTCGGCATCACGGAAATTGGAGCGCTCGATAAGGGGGCCAAGACTTACATCGTTACGGCTACTCCAACTCAGGCAGTTACCAATTTCTTCAGAACGGCTCACGGCGGATTTCTCCAGGGAGCACTTGACGACTCAGCTGGGATGCTTATCTTCCTCCTCTATGGTACGAATTCAGCGATTACGAGCGTGTCTGCTTGCGTTGAGATGCTGCAAGCGCCTCGCCTGAATCAACCGCTGATATTCACTGTGCGTATCACATCGGAGGATGATGTGTCGATAGCCGTTGCCGGTGAAGTTCATAACTCAGCTGGTAAGTTGGTTGCTAGAACTACTAGCGACAGCAGATGGTGTAGACGTCACCGCCGCCGACGCGATTGAATTGCGTCGGCTTTTTTATTGACCCTGGTTTGACAAGAGATATTTAGTATACTAAGGTAGGATGTTCTTTAGCAATAATAAATAGCCTTCAACCAGGAGGAGGGTAGAGAATGAATGCAGATTTGATTTTCGGTCCGGCGGTTGTGCTGCTGGGCCCTGGGCATGAAGTAGTCAATCCTGAAGCACTGGCTAGTCGTCGTTTAACGGTTGTCCAGATGAGACCCACCCGGAAGATCGGCCCGTGCGCTATGTCGGGGTGTTCCGGCATCATCATGAAGCTTTCAGTTCCGGTTCGGAATCCAAACACAGGCGAGCGCAGCCTGCACCATGCCTATAGCTGTAGCGATCCGGGGTGTTCCTGCGCCTGTGCCAAGATGGATCCCGCAGAAGCCAGAGTACTGCTGGACCGCATCGGCTATCCCTGGAACTAGGCTCAGCCCGAACAATTCGTTTCGGGCTTTTTTTATTTCACAGAAGTTAGCTCTCCCCAGCTGGGACCTGTTTCTAGGTCAACTTTTATTGGCACTCTTAGGTTGTAGATATTTTCTAAAGTTTTTTTAACAAAAGCGGCCACATTTTTTACATCGTTGTTTGGCACCTCAAACACTAATTCATCATGTACTTGCAGCAAGGCCTTTGTTTTGGGACTGACCCCGGGCAGCTTGTTATAAACTTCAATCATAGCTAATTTCATAATATCTGCGGCTGTGCCTTGGACCGGCATGTTAATGGCCATTCTTTCGGCGGCAGCTCTGACTTGTTGGACGCCTGAAGTAATTTCTGGAAGGTAGCGCCGCCGACCAAAAAGAGTTTCCACAAATCCATTTTTTCTAGCTAGGGCTTTGGTCTGCTCGAAATATTTTCTGATTCCCTCGTGATGATCAAAATAAGTTTCAATATATTCACTAGCCTCAGATACGTCGAGATCAGCGCTGCGGGCCAGACCATAAGTTCCCATGCCATAAAGTATTCCGAAGTTGATAGTTTTAGCGGCTCGGCGCATTTCTTTAGTAACACCATCAATGTCACAACCATGAATCTCAGCTGCGGTTCGAGCGTGAATATCTTCGTCATTTAAGAAAGCCTCAATCATGCTTTTGTCGTTGGCTAATGAAGCGACTATGCGCAGCTCGATTTGAGAATAATCAGCCGCCACTATCTGATAGCCGGGCGGAGCAATGAAGGCCTTTCTGATTTCACGTCCCAGGGCGGTGCGAATGGGAATGTTTTGTAAATTAGGGTTAGAAGAAGATAGACGGCCAGTAGCGGTTACAGTTTGATTAAAGCTGGTGTGGACTCGTCCGGTCTGAGGATTGATCAATTCCGGCAGGGCATCAAGATAAGTGGATTTAAGCTTGGTCAGTTCTCGGTATTCAATAATCAAAGGAATAATGGGATGGGAGTCTTTCATCTTTTCCAGCTCAGAAGCTGCGGTGGAATATCCAGTCTTAGTTACCCCGATACCTTCAGTGTCAATGTCTAAAGTATCAAACAAGACCTTCTTTAGTTGAATCGGTGAATTGATGTTAAAGTCTTCACCAGCGTGTTTATGAATTGCTTTTTCCAGCTTGGTTATTTTTTTCTTAGCTTCTTTTGACATCTGGCCGAGAAATCTAGCATCGATCAAGACGCCCTGTTTTTCCATTGACCACAGCGCCTTAATCAGGGGTAGTTCTATTTTGTCCATTAAACCGGAGATGGATTTTTTCTCGAGCTGTTTTCTCAATGGCTCAACCAGCTGGTAGGTAAAATCAGCATCCTCGCAGGCATATTCAGATAAGTCATCCAGCGGTACCCGGTCCATTGAAAGCTGATTTTTACCTTTTTTGCCAATCAAATCCTCAATCGGAATCATCTCATGTCCCAGCTCGGTGAATACTAGAGCGTCCAAGCTATGTTGCCTAGTGGCCGGGTTAGATAAGTAGGATGCGATCATGGTATCAAAACTGACCGGAGCTAAATTTATCCCGGCCTGGTCAAAAACGGCAATGTCAAACTTCAGATTGTGTCCGTATTTGGAGATTTTTTCATCTTCTAAGAGCGCTTTTAAGTCCTTTAATCCTTTGTGGCGTAAAACTGATCCTGGGCGAACGTCGACATAATAAGCCTGGCCAGATTTCCAACAAAAACTAATTCCTAGAAGATCACCGGTTAAAGGATCCAGACTGGTAGTTTCAGTATCTACGGCCATCTCGGTTTGCTTCTTGGCTTCGGTCAAGAATTTCTTTAAACCTGATTCGTCATTTACCAAGGTATACCCGGGCGTGCGTCGTTTTGTCTTCGGAGCGGCGGATTTTTTTAAAACAAAACTTGACTGTGAGGCTTCTTCAGGCAGTTTGGTGAGTAAGCTTTTAAATTCCAGGTCCTGAAACAACGTTACGGTGGCATCACGATCATACCCTTTGCGCTCCACTTCTTTGAGGGAAAATTTAATCGGCACGTCTTTTAATATTGTGGCTAGCTCTTGGCTGAGTCGGGCATCTTTTTCGTACTCTTTGAGAAGTTCCTTAACTCGGGGTCTGAACTTTTCGAATTTCTTGTCTTCATTTTCAAGCGCTTGGTAAATATTATCCAAAGAGTCAAAAGCTTGGAGTAATTTGACTGCCGTTTGTCGGCCAACACCCTTTACTCCGGGAATATTATCAGAGGAGTCACCAGCTAAAGCTTTTAAGTCAACAATCTGTTGGGGATTTAATCCGTATTTTTCTTTCACTGTGCGAGCATCATAAGTTATCGTGTCAGAGAAACCTCGGCGCATAGTAAAAACTTTTGTGTTGTCATCAACTAATTGTAGGGCGTCCATATCGCCGGTCACAATTATCGTTTCCACGTTTGGTAGATCGACATCGCGTTTTTCAGTAAGAGTGCCAATGATATCATCAGCTTCATAGCCCTCTTGCTCATAGGTTGGTATGTTCAGGGTTTTGACGACCTCTTTTGTTATCGGTATCTGGTCATATAATTCTTGAGGCTGTTTTATGCGTTTAGCTTTGTAGTCGGTATAAAGTTTATGGCGGAACGTTTTCTTTTTGACGTCATAGGTTACGGCAATGTGGCTGGGTTTAAAGTCTTTTAAAACCTTAAGAAGGATTGAAGTAAAACCATAAGCCGCGTTCACTAATTGACCGCTCTTTGTGGTTAAAGGCGGAATAGCATGAAAGGCTCTATGGATTAAAGCATTCCCGTCTATTATTACAAACTTCTGTTTTTTGCCACTCATAGTACGTATATTTTACACCATGTGGCTTAATAAAGAAACTCAATAAATAACAAAAAGAGGCCGGTTTATAGCCTCTTGTTTTGGAATGTATTATTGGGATTATTCTACCGGCTCTTCGGTTGCCTCTTCCATTGTGTCGTCGGTCGTCTCGGTCGTTTCGTCTAGTACGGTTGTTTCATCTTTGGGTTTTACGGTCACACTGAAATTTACTTCCTGTGTCTGATAGATGTAATAGAAATAAAAAGCCCAAGCAAAAACCAGAGCGACTGTTAGAACAATCAGAATAGACATGTGAGAGTCTATTTTTTGTTTGAAGCTTCTATCTGGTACTGGGGTAGGAGTTTGTTCCTCCATAGTAAAATAACTTAGTTATTTATTTTTAATAATCTAATTATAGCACATTTTTTTAAGATTTGCAATGGATATAAAAAACCCTCTGAATAGGTTCAAAGGGTCGTCGAAGTCCACGGCTGGTAGAACTTCGGGATAATGAGCGCGCGTCCTGGGGTTAGGATCGGAACCCACTGTACACCCTGACTGGCTTGTTCTAGCGTAATTGTATCGCTGGGAGGAGATTCGGCTGAGAGAACAGTGTGATCCGGTACCATGAGGTCTTTTTCTACAATAGTATCGATGATGCGACAACCTCTGCCTATCCTGGCGCCATCAAGTATGACGGAACGCAGAACTTGGCTACCTTGACCAATTATCACATCACGACTGATTACCGACTCCTGAACCCGAGTTCCGTCCTGCACGATGCTGTTAGGACCCAGTAGCACTTGATCTATGTGGGCTTGGTCCACTTTGGCTGGTAAACCAGTTTTAGCGGGAGCGGTTAGTAGCCGCCATTTGAGATTGTAGAGGTCGATCTCAGAACCACGTCTAGCTAATCCCAATTGAACATCACGGTAAGTATCGGGATCAGAAATGTCACGGAAAAAACGGAGTTGGTTCGGAACACTCCCCGGAAGCTCGTTATCAGCTAGGTTATATCCGATAACTCGACAATTCTCCAAGAGCCAGGGAATCCCTGCTTGGGCTAGGGTGAGTCTAGGATCAAGATCTCGAGTTCCTCTGAGCATCTCGATCATGACCTCTTTTCTCAGTAACAGCATGGCCAAATTGCCACAGCAGAAACCGGGAAGTTCGGGAAGTTCAGTGGGTTGATCTGGTTTCTCATCAAAACCGCAGAGACGGTTTTCACTGTCGAGAGCCAGGACCCCTAACCGACCCGCCGCTTGAAAAGTCGGAACCACGTGGTAAACAAGCAGGGCGTCGGTTCCTGAATCGAAATAGCGCTGGGCGATCGGTCGGTAATCCACCTGGACCACTTGATCGCCGGCTACAATTAGAAAATGCTCAGCTGTTACTCTAAGCCAACGCATTTTCAGGCTCTTGATTAGCGAGTCACGGTCAGATTCAAAGAACTCATCCGTGTCTTTGGTCGGAGTCAGCACTTCTATGAACTGACCCAGCATTGGGGCGATGGCACTGGAGTATCCTTCGACAAAGCGCTTCAGAGACCAGGGCCGCTTCTGAGCCATGATAGAGATTTGAGTTATCCTGCTTCTGATCAGATTGGTCAGCATGAACGCAATCAGTCTGGAATCACCGGCGATCGGCATAGCTGCCTTCGTTCTGGGCCAGGTTAGCGGTATCAATCTAGAACCTTCGCCGCCAGCCGGCACAATGGCCTGGATGGTCGACATATCTACAATACAAGACATTGCACCCCCCCTCCTTGATTCGGGACACTTTATTTTTGGCAGTTGGTTTCTATTAAAGAACGCGAATTAGAAGTGTAGCAGTCAGGTACCAAAAGTCAAGGATTATTACTTCTTTTTGTTTCTCCAGTAGTACAGCCTACCAGTAACGATTAGAACCCCCAGTGTAATGCTTAAATAAATCAAAGTTTTTTGCCGACTGTTTTCAGCTTGTATATCAATCGTCTCTTCTTCTATTTTGTTAGTCTCAGTGCTCTCACCTAAAACTTCAGCTTTAGTTATGTCATCAGTGGATCGGGGGAGTATGCGGTAGCCTGATTTAGTTTGGCTGACCAGTCCGATAGCCGTGATTGAATTGCCTTCTTTATAATCTGAAGCTTTTATGTCAGTAGTCTTTTTGATGTAAACAGTGGCTACCTCCCCACCGCTATCAATAGTGATAGTTTGACCGCTTCGTTCCAAAACGTCCCCCTCGATTTGTACCAATCTGCCCTCCATATCTTCACCCAGCTCAACGCTGGTAATCAGAATTGGCTCAGGCAGTTCTGACTGGCCAATGATTTTAATATCCTCAGCTGTTTTAATATTGATTTTTTTCTCGCCCTGGCTTTCACCCATGGTTCCGGAAATTTCGATTAAATCACCTAGACTAAGTTCGGGAAAGTCAGACTTTGAAGAGTATATTTGAATCCCAGCTTCTTGTTGGTTGATATAAAATAGCTGCTTGCCCAAAATTCCGGGTTCAACTACAACTACACCTTGAGTTTTCACGGCTTGTCGGCTGGGGAGGCTTTTGATTTCAGAAAGCGAGGTTTCAATCGTTTCATTCTTCGAACTAGATTCTGATTCTTCTTCGGCCCCCTCTTCGTCTATCTCAATCACATTTTCTCTTTCCGGAGTGATAACGTCTGACCATGACCAATTATCGGTTTGGCCGATGCGTGACCAGGATTTGCCCTCTTTGGCCTTTGTGTAGCTGACACCACTGATCATTTTTTCTGCTGGGTCAACTAGATAAACTTGCTCAGCAGAATTATTCAGGGCGATTTTTGTATCTGTTCTGTTAAAAGAAATATATTCACCCGGTGCTAATAAGAGCGGCTCCGTAATTTCAAAGTAGGTCTTGGTATCAGTTAACTCCCAACCCAAGAGATTAATTTCATTTTTATCAAAGTTGGCTAGTTCAATATATTCTTCTTCGGCATCTGGCCCTTCTGGATTTGGTAATAGTTCGGTGATAAGTATGTTCTTTGAATAGTCGTATTCAACTGTTGATTTATCTTCCTCTGGCGCAGATTTGTTGTTAGTTCCGTCAGGTGAATCATCCTCGGTGGTTTCTTCTGACCGAGCTATCACATTTTCTTTTCCTTGGGTGATAGTCTCGCTCCAATACCAGCTATCCTGGTAGAAATTATAAGACAGATTCTCTGGAACCGGCAGTTCGTAATAAAGTTCGTCTATCATTTCTCCATTAGGATCAGACAAAGTTATGGTTTCCGGCGAGCTATTATTAAGAGCTATTTTTGATATTGTCCTCGGTAAAACAAACCAGCCCCCTGATTCTATCAGCGTGCTATTAAAATCACCTTTGTCTATTGTATAGCTACGACTAGCATCTGATATTGACCAGCTGCTTAGATCAATATCGGTTGAACCAAAATTATATAGCTCAATGAATTCGAATTCTGAGTCTGAACCTTCAGGGTTTGGCAAAAGTTCATTAATCCTTAATGAGTTAGGGTATTTAATTGTTTCTTCTGGTTCTGGGCTTGGTTCTCCGGGTTCGGGGTTGGTTACTTCAACCATCAGCCTATCTTCCGCTTCATCATTACCATCGCTAACTGTTAGTGTTACTTCATATTGATCCGGCTGGCTGTATCGGTGAGTCGGAGTAGCTTCAGTTGATTCATTGTCATCACCGAAATCCCAATGATAGGTCAATGAGTCCCCATCAGGGTCAGTAGAATCAGTGCCGTCAAAATAAACCGTTTCGTTTATTATTACGCTTTGATCCTGACCAGCTTCAGCAATAGGCGGCTGATTAGGATTTGAATTAGCCCAGCGCGGAGTTCCTAATTCTACCGAACCAGCGTCGAAATTATATGAAGAATCAGCTGTGTGCCAACTTGATTCCAGCGCTCCATCGCTGTATTCAATATCCCGCTCCATCGATTGCCAAGTTTGGCTTGATTCATATTCTCCGGCTAGTGGTTTGCCTAATCCATCATCAGCTGTGTCGATTAGACTATCAAATGAGTCAAAAAGTTTGATTTGTAAACCAGAGTTGACCAAAGAAACAGATGTGTCTACCAGATCAGGCTCGACGTTTAGTATTGAATTGTCTGAATCAGACGAGTAATTGCTGATTAAGAAGAAATCATTTGACTCAATCACACTTCCTTCTGGTAGGGTAATCATTATTACGTCTGTGCTGTTGGACTTTTTTGTCAGATACCAATTACTCAGGTCTAACTGCTGGTTGCTAAGGTTTCTTAATTCTAGCCATTCATCGGAACTAGAGTCTGATGACCCCATCCACATCAATTCATTAATAATTACCGCTGGGTTGGTTTCAGATTGTGTTTTTTGTGGACTGACTAAAAAAGATGCTACTAATGAGCAGCTTAAGACGATTAATTGCCCTAATACGAGATAGCATTTCATAAATACTCCGTTGTATCTCGCCTGCAGTCTTTATGATAAACAAAAACGGACGGTTGTCCGTCCTCAACTGTATAATATCTGATGTTATATAATTTGTCAATAAAAAACCGCCTTAACTAGTAAGACGGATCTTGTGCTTAGGCAAAAAGGGAGGAGAGTGATTCACCCTCGTGAACCCGCCTGATAGTCTCACCAATGAAGTCGTCAGCTTCGATAACGCGCAACTTGTCACCGAAAGCTCTACGATATCTCGTTGGGATCAGAAGAGTATTAGTTACCCCGACCTCTGCGACCGCCCGGGATCTAGCCAGGCTGGTAATTACCGCAGGAGAGAAGTCGGGATGGACCACGTAAGTCCAAACCTCCCTAGCCCCTTTTCCAAGCAACATCTCAGCCGCGCTGACCACTGTCCGCCCACTTCTGATGCTGTCATCGATGATGCAAGCTACAGCTCCTTTGACCCGAGCTCCGACTAAGGCCATAGCCTTAACTTCGTCGGTATTCGGATCGTGCTTCTTGTCAATGATGGCCAGCGGTACTCCCAATCGGGTGGCATAAGCGCGGCTCACCTTGGAAGAACCGAGATCAGGCGCCACCAGAACAAACTTATGACTCAGACCAGCAATCCTCCCAGCCAGATAATCCACCAGCAGCTTGCGCAGATAGACATGCTCCACGTGGGGAGAGTCAAAGAAACCCTGGATCTGAGCCGAGTGCAAATCAAAGCAAATGTAGCGGGTGGCTCCAGCGGCACTAAACAGCTTAGCCAGCAGTTTAGCCGAGATTGGCACCCGGGGCTTTTCTTTACGATCTTGGTATCCGTAAGCGAAGAACGGAAACACTACTGTGATCGTTCTAGCAGAAGCCCTGGCCGCTGCGTCTGTCAAAAGCAGGAGCTCGATGATGTTTTCCGCCGGAGCCTTGGTGCTCTGGATGATGTAAACACCCTGATCTCTGACATTGCCAGTTTCATTGGGTCCCAGATAGACCTTGACCTCACCATTGCCAAACTGTTTCACTTCAGCCGGAACCAATAGAGCCTCTTCACCTCCTAGATGAGACTCCAGGTAGCGGACAATACCGCGTACCAGAGGCGGATTGGAATTGCCCGTCAGAATCTTCATATCAACCCCCTTTGCAAACTTAAAAAGAGCCGGCAGTCACGAACAAGCTCTCAATCTTAACAGCTAATTTTAATATGTAAAGTTGATTACTAAGATGACGAAGTATGACAACTACTGAGTGTAGTAGCTTTGAGGGGTGGCCTCGTGTTCTCCGGCTGGTATATTTTCAGTTCCAACCTCAAATTTATAATAAAGGCTATAAAACTTGGCAGGTTCGACTCCAATCGGTGTGTATTCATAGTTCATTCCCCCAGGCGTAGGATTGGTTAATATGCCGGAGAGATAATCAGGCACTAACTCATCAAGGGTTGAAGGATAATTACCGTTGTCTCCATAATAAGTAGATAAAGCGGCAAAGTAGGCTCGGACATCGGCCAAACGCTTGACGTCTCTAGCCCGAGCCGCTTCATATATTGGACCTGATTCTGGGATAGCCTGTTCTGAATTAGTGTTATTATTGGTTTGGGCAGTACTGTTAGTTGAGTCTGAGGCTGTGTTGGAGTTGTTATTATCCGATTGAACTGGAAAAATAATGAAATATATTATTACTAAAATACCGCCAATCAATATGCCGACTAATAAGTATAGTTTTTTCATATCACCCTTCATAAAGCAATTATGAATTAATTATTAAAAATTAACAATAATTTATAATTAATTGCAGATATAATTATTATATTGTTTTGTTACAGCTTTGACAAATTCCCGATAAACGATTAATTTGATATATTAAAGAAACCTGGGCGAGTGGCGCCTGCCTGCCGGCAGGCAGGGAACTGGTCCGCCTCGCCGAGACGGCAAGTCGAGGCGGGTAGACGCGTATATTAAAAACATAATTAGGGCGAGTGGCGGAACTGGTAGACGCGCAAGGTTTAGGACCTTGTGGGGTAACACCTGTGAGAGTTCGAGTCTCTCCTCGCCCACCAAAATAAAAAAAGACCCCGGACAATAGAGAACGGGGTTTTTGTAATGAACTCTAAATTGGTAGTCCAAGCCTCTTACGCAGACCTTCTACCGGAGGAACACTATCTATCAAAAGATGGTTGTCTTCCTCATGGATAGTTAGTAGGCTTTCGAAGGCAGCCTGGAATACGGCTGGAGAGATTTCCCTGGCAACCGCCTCAATATCCGACTGAGTAGCGCCCTGGTCGGGGTGGTCAGTTGAGATACAAGCTGGCTGGTGTGAAATACCCAGCTCGCCGGCTAGCGGGCTTTCCGGAAGGGCGGTAGCCATGCCAACGATGGTAACTTTGCGTTCCCGCTTGTCACGCATGTCGGCAATGGTTTCGAATTGAGGTCCCGGTACGATATCTAGCAGACCATTCTCATGGATGGTTAGACCAGCTTCTCGACATTTTTTGGCGAATGTCGTTCGTTGCAGCTGGTTGAAGGGGTGGAGCCATTCCCGATAGAATTCGGGTCCGGATTCATCCGGCATCAAATCAGAAAAGCTCAAAGGACAGAATGTTGGCGTTAGGTATTGGTCGGGAAAGACCACATCCTTGATCATGACATCTTGTTCTGCCGAGCCGACACAGCTTATAGCCTGGATTCGTTTCACCCCGTTCAGTCCCAAAGCTAGAATGTAAGCACAGCGGGTGCTGTGTTGGATCAGGTGAGCCAGCCGGTAAGCATTCTCCTCGAGCGGCCGGGTCGCACAGTGACGATTGATATGCCAAAATGTCGCTCCTCCTTTACGACATTTTTGGATATAGACAGTGCCAAAGCGGGTTTCGACCATGAGCTCTTCATAGTCGTCTACCCAGTTTCCCAGATCAGTGGCCCCAGTGCCAGTGCTGATGGCATAGGGCAGTAATATGTTTCCCACTTATCACCTCCCTGGCTTAGAGCCAAAAGCAGTTTTCTTATTTTCAAAAGCACAGCCAGTGAGCTTAGCAATAGTTAAATTAAATGTAAAGCTTGTATTAAACAACCAATGGTTATAATATTATTCAGAGGTCAAAAAAACACTTTTGTGCCTAGGAAGGGAGGGCTCGATGCTCCTTGTATATTCAACGCTGGGGTATATCGCTCTTAATCTGATCGTTTCCCTGGGAATCTGGGTGCACTTCTATATCGTGCACCGCCATTGGATGTGGCAGGACTTCTCGTACGACCCCTGGGTGACTCTTTTTTGTCACGGTGGTCTCTATCTGATCATTCTGAAACGCGTGGCCGTTTTCCCCGTGTATCTGTTTTTGGTCTTGGGGCGGTGCTGTCTCTCGGGATGGTCTCGAGGCTGGGCGTACTACCATCGATTGCAGCCGACTAGGCTGATACAGACCTTCTGAACGTGTTATGCACGTTCAGTTTTATTTACTTGGCATTAATAATTATAGAACCCCTAAAAGGTATTTGGCGAATCCACTGACAATTTCTTTAGCCAGTGTAAATAACCCCGCTGGAGCCCCTTGATAAACCTAGTGGGCTATTCTTGAAAGCGGAAAGCGGGGTTTGTCCGATGTTCTTTAATGCGTTTAGAAATAATCAAATAACCCGCCACCGCTTAGTATGGTTAGCCCAACAGATATAGTAGTGGGCTCTGGTGGGTTATTTACAGCCCCCGTCGTCATGCCGGACCGGGATCCGGCATCTCAAATATCCTGCCAAGGTAA
>CAZQLY010000007.1:0-86772 GCA_964594455.1 uncultured Gammaproteobacteria bacterium
ACAAAACAGATAAATTTTCTTTTCCTTTTAAAAGAAAAAATTGCGCGCGAAAAAAATAAAAAATGTAGAGAAAATTTATCTGTTTTGGTTCCGCCGAAGCGAAGCGGAGGCGGGCGGAAACGCACATCATTATTCCAGATTTTGTTCAAAGAAAGTTCGAACATCGTCCAAAAAAGCACCACCATTATCCACAGCACGGTTGGAACCCAATCGTGAGAGACAAAAGCAGGGGATTACCCCTGTTTTTTATTAAATAAATTTAATAAACCTAATTTTATGTTCTTCAACATTCTCGCGTCGGAGAATTTCGGTTATATTAAATCCATTCAAAATCAAGTAGGTTAACATGCCGCGAAAACGATTGCGAGTTGTTATGCGAATACTCTTATAACCTTGTTTTACTGCCCAGCTGTTCAGATGTTTTATCATCTTTTTTAGAACCCCCTGACGACGGTAATCTTTTTTTACTCCAGCCAGCCAACAATATATTGACCCATCTTTGAATTGATCATAAGCGATAAGATACCCTATCGGGTTATCGTTTTGATAGGCGGTTATAATTAACTTCTGAGCATTGCCAAGGCGTTTTTTTAACTCATCAATGGTTTCTAGTGAGTTAAATTCTGATATTGTCTTGTGTACCTCAAAGGCATCATCCAGAGTGGACTCTCTGATGGTAAGAGTGTTTTTTATCATGAGAAGTAATTATTGACGAAAGTTCCGATCAAATGACTCAAAACAATTACTGCAATAGTGATGATTAAGTGTTCGCTTATTATGGATAGAGGTCTGTCGCCTTTAGATCGAGCTAAAAAGAAACTTATAACACTTATCAGAAGTAACCCCCAGGCAATGCTTGTGATCAGGCCAGCAGTGAGCGACAAGAAAAAAACTGGAAAAATAAACGACAAGGCAATAACTAGTTTGGTGATAAATGTCGATATAGTAGACTCCCATCCCTCTTTTGTGCTGTTATGTTCTTTTGATTCTTCGGCCATGTGTATGCCCAGTGCATCGGACATTGAGTCAGCAACGGCAATAGTTATTATCCCGCCTATCACTACAGCCTTAAGGTGCGTGCCAGCTCCGAGACCGATAATCAATCCCAGGGTCGTAATCACTCCGGAAGTTAAGCCAAAACTGAGGCCTGTTTTCCACGAATGTTTTAGTAAAATCATGTCTTTATTATAACTCATTCTGGACAATCGATAAATAAAAACCTGAGTTGCCAAAATATAGTATTTCTTGCGAAATCCAGATATTAATTTATATGGATTTATACTATATTATTTGTTAATATATCTATATATGAAAGAATCTCCCGATGTCTCTATAATCATTGTCTCCTGGAGGGTAAAAGACTTGTTAAAGCTTTGTCTCCAATCGGTTTATCAAAATACCGGTGGGTATGACATTGAAGTTATTGTTGTTGATAATAATTCAAACGACGGCACGTTGGGAATGATTAATGAGGGATTTCCTGATGTTAAATTGATCGCCAATAGCGAAAACCGAGGATTTGCTAAAGCTAACAACCAAGGTATTAAGAAATCTCAAAGTAAATATGTTCTACTGCTCAACCCCGATACAGAAATTAATGAAACAACCTTGCCGGAAACTATTAATCTAATGGAAAGTCAGAGTGATATCGGCATAGCAGGTTGCCGCATGTATTATCCCAACGGATCAGACCAGCCTTCCGTTAGAGGTTTTCCGACAGTAGGTTCAATGAGTTTGATATTATTAAAAATACATCATATCTTACCTGGGTTAAGAACATTAAAAAAATATTTTGGTGATGACTTTGATTATTCAAAAACTCAAGCCGCTGATCAAGTTATGGGTGCTTACTTTTTTCTGCGTCGTGAGATGATCGATCAAATCGGTTTGCTGGACGAAAGCTATTACATCTGGTTTGAAGAAGTTGATTATTGCTATCGGGCCAAGCAAAACAGTTGGAAGACATATTATTGCGCCGAAGCCAGCATAGTTCATCATTATGGCCAAAGTTTTAAGCAGGTGCTTAGCCTTAAAAAGCAAAAAATATTTAATCACAGCTTAAGAACCTATGCCCGGAAATATTTTTCACCGGCCGGGCAGGCGCTTGTTTCAGTGCTGGTTTGGCCGGCATTACTACTCAGCTTTATTATTCAAGCATTTAGAAGATGAAATACTTTGAGTTCGGAAAAACATTTGTTTACGTTCTTGTCTCAATCATAGCCTTTGAATTCATAAGTCTACTCGGTTGGTTTTATCCAGATATCAACCATATAATATTTGGTATTTTGACAGCGGGTATATTTATCTTGGCTTGGAAGAGACTGGATCTGGCAGTATTTGTTTTAGTCATAGAGCTGGTAATTGGATCAAAGGGCTATTTATTTTCCTGGAACATAGGAGACCTGACAATTTCCATTAGACTGGCTTTGTTTATTTCCGTTCTGGCTGTTTGGGTTCTCAAATATTTCTTAAGAGGTAAAATAGCGATTAGAAAATCAAATTTATACTGGTGGTATATTGGATTTTTGATAATTTTTGTTTGGGGCGTCTTGAATGGTTTCCTGCGAGGCAATGATAATAAAAACATTTTTTTTGATGCCAATGGCTGGCTCTACTTTGGATTATTCTTTGTCTTCTTTGAAGCCATAAGAAATAGAGAAAATATCAAGAAGCTTTTGGAAGTGCTACTGGCATCTGTCACAGCTCTTGGCATAAAAACCTTAACCCTACTATTTTTATTCGCTGGTCAATATACTTTCTTACCTGAGATTTATCGCTGGGTTAGAGATACTAGAGTTAATGAAGTAACCCTCATCACCAACAACTTTTATAGAATATTCAGCCAATCGCATATTTACAGTATGCTGGCTTTCATTATCTTATTAACTGTTTTGTCCTTGCTGGCTAAAAAATCTTTAGACAATAGGTTTTTGAAAATTAGCCTGGTTTTTATTATCGCCAGCTTGTCTGTTTTGATAAGTTATTCTCGAACTTTTTGGCTTTCTTTGGCTGTAGTATTTATAGGCATGTTGTATTTCTTTATATATAAATACAAATTTACGGTTCAAAAGACATTTAGGTACTTAGCCATCTTGTTTATCGTCCTTGTGGCTCAAGTAATGTTTATTTTTGTGTTTATTAATACACCTAATTGGATTAAATTTGGAGGTGAAACAACCTCATTATCCAGTCTGGTTGATGAAAGGCTGGGCGATACTCAAGAGGCTGCGCTGCAGAGCCGCTGGAATCTGCTCGAACCTTTGGCCAGAAAAATGCTCCACCACCCAGTTGTAGGTGCGGGGTTTGGCACTGAGGTAACCTATCTTTCTGAGGATCCCAGAATTGTTGAATCAAGCGGTGGCATATATTCAACCTTTGTATTTGAATGGGGGTATTTTGACATAATACTCAAGGTTGGTTTACTAGGCTTGATGATTTATCTGTTATTTATTTGGAAAATTGCCCAGAAAGGGTTTCGGGCCTACCGAATGCTTGAGAGTGAAGAAAAAATTATTTGTCTGGGATTACTCTTTGGTTTACTAGCCTTAGTAGTGACTCATCTGACAACTCCGTATTTAAATCATCCGCTGGGCATAGGATACATAATGATCACTGCGGTGATATTTGAAAGATTAAATAATGAATCAAGAGAAGCCAGTCAAAGTAACAATTAGTTTAGTTACCTGGAATTCGGAAAAGGATTTGCCAGTCTTTTTTGAATCTCTTGATAGACAAACCTTTACAGACTTTGAAGTTATTGCAGTCGATAATAATTCAGCTGATAAAACAGTAGAAATTCTGAAAAGCAAAAAAACAGTCAGCAAGTTAATAGTTAACGAATCTAATAAAGGTTATACCGGAGCACACAATCAGGCTATTCAATTGTCAAAATCAAAATATATTCTAGTAGCTAATCCTGATATTAAGTTAGCTCCTGGTTTTCTGGAAACCGCAATCAAGACAATAGAAAGTAACGATTCTATCGGCTCGTTGGGGGGTAAGCTTTTGAAGCTTAATACGGCCTTGAAACCAGGGTCAAACTCTGATATTATTGACAGCACTGGGCTGCGAGCATATAAGAATAGACGTTTCAGTGATCGAGGCGAAGGCGAAGAGGATAGAGGTCAGTATAATGCACCGGAGGAAGTCTTTGGAGTCTCGGGCGCATTGGTCCTTTATAGAAAAGCAGCCTTGCTTGATGTAGGCTTTTCCAATGGTGATTATTTTGATGAAATGTATTTTTGTTACCGCGAAGATATCGATTTAGCCTGGAGATTGCGTCACCGAAAATGGATATCATATTACAATCCAGAGTCTGTTGCTTGGCACAGACGGACAGCTTTCGGCAACGACGATAAGTCAGATCTAGACACGCTTAGAAACAGGGGAAAGAAATCAAAAACAGTTAACGCCCTTTCGTATCGAAATCACCTCTACACACTTATTAAGAATGAAAGATGTTCAAATTTGTTCTGGTGGTGGCCCTGGATATTTATTTATGAATTAAAAAAATATATATACATAATTCTTTTTGAACCGCAAACATTTATTAGATCATTTGATATCTGTAAAAATATAAGTAAATTAATTTATAAACGCTCTTACATATTAGGGCGCAGTCGAGCGACAAGTCATGAATTAAGAAAATGGTTCAAGTAATATGGATGTTTCGATAATTATTCTAAACTACAAATCAAAAGGGTTGACCAAACAGTGCCTTAAGGGTATTGATTTGTTGAAGAGTGGTTTGAATATAGAAACTATTGTTGTTGATAACGCTTCCAGAGACGGAACCCCAGAAATGGTAAGAGAGGAGTTCCCGAATGTAAAAGTAGTAGAATCGCCGATTAACTCTGGGTTTGCCGCTGGTAACAATTTAGGGATAAGGAAATCAACCGGAAAATACATCATGATATTAAATCCAGACGTGGCAATCATGAATAATTCAATAGATGTTTTGTATCAGTTCATGGAGCAGCATCCTGAAGTTGGATTAGCCGGGCCACGATTGATAAACCCTGATGGTACAACACAAGCGTCTTGTCGTACGTTCCCAACACCTCAAATTGTAATATATCGGCGGACCCCATTAGGGAAACTACCCACACCTAAAAAAATGTTAAAAAGGCATCTTATGGTAAACTGGGATCACTCTAAGAATAGTCCGGTTGACTGGATGATCGGAGCCTGTTTTTTTGTCCGACGTGAAGCCATGGAAAAAGTAGGGTTAATGGATGAGAGATTTTTTCTATATTTAGAGGATGTTGACTGGTGTCGCCGATTCTGGCAAGCTGGTTATCAAGTGTATTACATTGCTGATGCCGAAATGGTACACTATCATCAAAGATTATCAGCCGAAAACCCAGGTTTAAAAGGTATTTTCAGCTACGCCACAAGAATACACATAATTAGTGCCATCAAGTATTTTGCTAAATATTTTGGCGATAATAAACCGATAAGAAAAGAAACCACATGATAAATCTTCATCCCGACAAAGCCAAGGATACAACCAAGAACAATTCTAAGAAGAAAGATTCTAAACTAAATAAGAAGCAGAAGCTCATTATTATCTACTCAATAGTGGGTTTTATTGTTTTTATCCTAGTATTGTCTTTCTTGCTTTATTACGGTCCTTCACGATCAGCAATCGCCCATGCCTTGTCCGGTAAAGATAGTTTTTATGAAGCTCAAAATTCAGTCACTGAGGAAAATTTTCTATTAGCTCAAGAGCAGCTAACGGATGCTGAAAAAGAATTAACTCTGGCCCTGGAAGAGATAGAAAAGATGGGAAGCTTGAGGGCCATTCCTTATGTCAAAGTACAAATCAGTGCCGTAGACAATCTGCTGAGGGCTGGTATTCAAACCGCTTCAGCTTTAGCAAAAGTTGCTGGCTTGGCTGATGAGATTATCACTCCGGTAAAACAGAGTTCTGAATTTACTTTAGCTCAATTATCTGCCGATCAAAAGCATGAAATACTGAAAAAAATTTCAGAATCGTATCCCGATTTAGTTGGAGTAAAGGCAGAAATTGATTTGGCGGTTGCTCATTTCGAGCAAATACCAGATAAGGGCATATTGCCGCAACTCAAAAATGCTATTGAGCCGATTCAAGAGCAGCTACCGACTTTGAAGAAGACCATAGCTCAAATACTTCCAGCCGTTGAAATCTTGCCTCCGCTTTCAGGATACCCTGAAGAACAAACTTATTTGTTTTTATTAGAAAATAACGCCGAGCTGAGGCCAGCTGGAGGCTTTATTGGCACCTACGGTATTCTGAAAGTCAAAGATGGTGAGATCGTCTCATTTAACACTGACAACATCTACAATCTTGATAACACAGTCAAAGACCAGCTTATCGAAGAGCCGCCCGAGCCATTGCAAACATATTTATCTGCTGATAAATGGTTCATGCGTGACAGTAACTGGTCGCCGGATTTCCCAACTGCTGCCGAAAAAGCTATTTGGTTTTACCATCAAGAAGGTGGTCCCGAACAAAATATTCATGGGGTTATTGCAATCACCCCAAACTTAATCGAATCCTTACTCGGATTGACTGGTGAGATACAAGTAGATGGAGTAGTTTTTACTGAGGATAATTTTACTGAGACGCTTCAATATCAAGTAGAGCAGGGTTATTATCGCCAAGGTATATCAGACGCCGACCGAAAAGAAGTAATCGGTGAAATGGCTGACCAGCTTATGGATAGATTGTTTAATTTTTCTCAGTCCCGTTGGGGCGAGCTTTGGCAAACCATTGAGAATCATATTCTTGAAAAACAGGTTTTATTCTACTCTCGTAACGAATCGCTGCAGATGATAATTGAACAGGAAAATTGGGGTGGTGAGGTTGAGGAAGACTGGGAAGGCGACTTTCTGTTTGTTGTTGATGCAAATATGGCCAGTTTAAAATCTGACCCCGGTGTTTTCCGAACTATTAACTATACTCTAGATGAAACAACCGATGGCATCATAGCCGATCTGACAATAAAGTATGACAACACTGGAACCTTTGATTGGAAATCAACACGCTACCGAACATATACCAGGGTTTATGTACCGGAGGGTAGTGAGCTGCTGGAGCACTCAGGCGTGATGAAAAATGATAAGCTTCACGGCGGAGGGTCGGCTGATCCCAAGGTCTATAACGAACTTGGCAAAACCGTCTTCGGAGGTTTCATATCAATTGAGCCAAAAGAGAGTGGCGAGCTGCACTATCGCTATAAACTACCGGCTGATATATTTTCTCATGAGGATGGTAAATCATATACCTTAAAAGTTCAGAAGCAAGCAGGGACAAATCCCCATGGATTGAATATTTCAGCCAATTTCTTAAACAATATTTTGACAGCTGAACCCATTGACAAAATTGAACTGAGCGATAATAATAGTATGACTCTATCATATGACTTGCTTCAGGACAGATTTGTGGAAATAACCTTTAAATAAACATGTTTGTTAAGAAAATCGGAATAGATCTTGGTACAGCTAATACCCTAGTATATGTACCGCGTCGGGGGATCATTATAAATGAGCCTTCGGTTGTGGCAATTTCAATTTCAGACAAAAAAGTGTTAGCTGTGGGTGAAGAAGCCAAAGAGATGTTGGGCCGGACTCCCGATACTATCACCGCCTCTAAGCCACTAAGAGACGGTGTAATTGCTGATTACCGCACTACCGAAAGCATGTTGCGGTATTTTATCAATAAAGCGCTGGGCGGAGTCAGGTTTTTCCGTCCAGAAGTCATGGTTTCAGTACCGGCCGGGATCACTTCTACTGAGCGTCGCGCAGTTATCGACGCTACTCTCCAGGCTGGCGCTAAAGCCGCATTTATAATAAAAGAGCCTATTGCTTCAGCCATTGGAGCAAATATACCCATTGGCTCAGCCTCGGGTCATATGATTGTTGATCTAGGCGGTGGAACATCTGAGATTGCCGTAATTTCCTTAGGCGGAATAGTGGCCAGTACTTCTGTCAGAATAGGTGGCAACAGGTTTGATGCAGCGATTGCCGATTATATTCGCAGAAAATATGGTTTAGCCATCGGCGATAGAACCTCAGAAGAGTTAAAAATATCAATTGGTTCAGCCCTACCGCTGGAAGAAAAAATGTCCATAGACATCAGGGGCCGAGATATGATTATGGGGCTACCAAAAACTATTACCGTAACCTCAGACGATGTGACTGAAGCCATCCAGGATGAACTGGGCGGGGTTATCCAGGCTGTCAAATCAGTGCTTCAAGAAACACCGCCGGAACTAGCCGCCGACGTAATTGATAAAGGCATGGTGTTGAGCGGCGGGACTGCTTTACTGAGAAACTTGGACGTATTACTAAAACAAGCGACCGGTGTACCTGCCTATGTAGCAGATGATTCACTTCTGTGCGTAGCAAAAGGAACCGGCATAGCTTTGGAAAACTTAGAATCTTACAAAAGAAGTATCCTCTACACGAAATAAATCCAATGAAAATTGGCATAGACGCTTCTCGAGCCAATGTGAAGCAAAAAACTGGCACCGAGTGGTATTCTTACCGGCTGATACAGGGTTTTAAAAAAATAGCTGAAGTCAACGATCAGTATTTTTTATATTCTAAAGAATCGCTGAACTATGGTCTGGAAGATTTACCACCCAACTTCACTTCAGAAGTTCTTAAATGGCCGCCAAAATTTCTCTGGACTCAGATACGATTGTCTCTCCATTTTTATTCAAAAAAGCCTGACGTGCTGTTTATACCTGCGCACACTATTCCGCTGATACATCCAAAGAAAACGGTTTTAACAGTACACGATGTCGGATTTGAACGATATACTCAATTGTATTCAAAAGACGTAATTGGCCAAAAGGGGATAAGAAAACGAGTTATGTCAGCCGGCGTCCGAGCTTTCACTCTGGGAAAATACGGGTCAAATGAACTGGATTATCATCGCTGGGCTATGAACTACGCCATTAAGCATGCTACCAAGATAATCGTCCCATCAGAATTTACCAAGAAAGAAATAATAGACATTTACAATATTCCCGAGTCAAAAATAACTGTTATCTATCACGGAATTGATCATGAAAGATATTTTGTGGTTCCTGACCAAGATAAAGTTGTTAATATACAAAAAAAATATAAAATAAATCCGCCTTATCTCTTTTTCGTTGGTCGATTGGAGGAAAAGAAAAATACCGCTGGCTTAGTTAAAGCATTCGCTATCGCCAAGAAAAAATACCAGATACCTCACACTTTAGTATTGACCGGCAATCCCGGATATAACTTCGAGGCTGTAAGAGACGAAATTCTTAAAAATAATATAACACGCAGAGTTGATATGCCCGGATACATAAATTCAGAAGACCTGGTTTATTTATTAAACGGTGCGGATATATTTATGTTTACTACTTTTTACGAGGGCTTTGGTTTGCCGGTTATAGAAGCTATGGCTTGCGGAACACCAGTTATAGCCAGTAACCGTACTTCTATCCCTGAAGTCGCTGGTGATGCCGCCCTGCTAGTTGATCCTAATAATCATGAACAAATTGCTAATGCTATTTATAAAGTAGTTTCGCAGCCAGAAGTAAGAGAAAAGATGGTAGACGAAGGATTTAAGCAGATCAAAAAATTCGATTGGGAGAAATGCGCCCAAGAAACTTTGAATGTTATAACTAACATTTGAAAAATCATCGTATTTCTGGTATTATTTCATTGATATTCGTAACAATATTGTAGTATGCAATGGCCTATTATCGGGCATGAAAAAATACAGAAATACCTGATTCAATCAATAATTGAAGACAGAATAGCTCCAACATATCTTTTCTATGGTCCGGAAAGTGTAGGCAAGGGCACTACTGCATTGTTATTTGCTCAATCAATAATCTGCAGCGATAAAAACAACCGGCCTTGCAATAAATGTGAAAATTGCCAGAAATATCTTAACCGCAGCCATCCTGACGTATCAATAATTGAAAAATCAGAGGACAAAAAGAATATCAGCATTGAGGAGATCAGGGAAAAGGTTGTTCACCGACACCACATGAGTTCATTTTATTCAAAGTATCAAATAACCATTATTAAGGATGCTGATTCATTAAGTTTGGAAGCAGCCAATAGTCTGCTCAAAACTCTTGAAGAACCAAGTTCAGAATCACTGATCATTTTGATCGCGAAAAGGTTAGAAGCTCTTCCAAAAACTGTTTCTTCCAGATGTCAGACAATTGAGTTTAATATAGTATCAAATAATTCAATACTGGATTATCTTGAAAGTTTAGACCCTGACACAAATCGCCAGACCTTAAAAAAACTAGCTCAGCTTTCTTCTGGTAAGCCTGGCCTGGCCTGGAAACTTGTAAACATAGCAGATGAACTAGACCTAATAAAAGAAGAGAATCAATTATTTTTCGAAATACTTAATGAAAATATCTACAGCCGGTTCAACCATATATCACAAATGTTGGGCAGCTCAACCTTTATGGAAAGTTCTAAAGATATCAACCTGAGGATTAACCGCTGGCTAACACTTTTAAGAGACATGTTGTTAAATAATTATCAGCTTAACGGACACCAAATTAATTCAATTTCTGAAGAGTTATTTAACAAGTCTGGCAAGAAACTAACATCAAAAAAAATATCGCTAATGATTAATGAGCTTCTAGAAATCAAAAAAATGCTAACCTTAAATGTTAATTCCCGACTAGCTCTAGAAAATTTTTTCTTAAAAATATAGTATGAAAAAATTAATAATTCTATTTATCTTAATTACAGTGGCTTTAACAGGCTTTTCTTGCTCATTGGGCGGAGAAAAAGATAATCCAGGCGGTGTTTTTAAATCAATTGATTCCGGAGAAACTTGGATGCAAAAAGGCTTTGTCGAGCAAGTAAAGAACAAAAACATTACCATCAACAATACTGACATCAGAAAATTAATATTTGATCCTAACGATTCAAGTATTTTGTATATAGGCACGAATAGTGATGGTGTTTTCAAAAGTACTGATTCGGCAGAGCATTGGGAAAGAACCGGGCTTAATTCCGGCCAAATAACCAGCCTGGAAATTAACCAAAAAGATAGCCAAATTCTTTACGCTACCAGTGGTAGATATCTATATAAATCTGAAAACGCTGGCGCTGATTGGGAAATAATATACACCGATAGTAACGCTGAAGGTAAACTATACAATATGGTTATAGATAACTTTGATACTGACAGAGTATATGTTACAAATGACACTGGTGGGCTGTTTAAAAGCTACGATGCGGGTGATACCTGGCAGCAGATAAACTGGTTTGATGGACCGGTTTCAATTTTGAAACTCAGCCCCAAAGATAGTCGAAAAATATTTGCCGTTCTAGATGGTAGAAGAGGCATCTGGATTTCTGAGAGTGGAGGCGATGACTGGCTGGAATTAAATAGCGGGCTGAAGAACTTTGGTGGTAGTGGCAAGCAAATAAACAGTTTTGTCTTTGACAGATTCAATTTGAGCACTATATATCTTGGTACTGATTATGGCTTACTGAAAAGCACGGATGAAGGAAATAGCTGGGAAGCGATTAAGACCTTGGTCGGCTTCAATAGCCAACCTATATATTTGGTAGTACCCGATCCTCAGAATCCCAACACCCTGTATCACACAACAAGTAAGATAATCTATCGTTCTCCGGATGGAGGTTTTTCCTGGACAGCTCTGCCGGCGCTTCCGTCAAATCGTCAAATTTCTCAAATGGTGATCCATCCAACTCAAAATGAAATAATATATACTGGCGTCCTAAAAATTAAATAAAATCAATGACCAATGATATAGAAAACGATATCAATAACTCTATTGACCACTTAAATAAAGAATTAAGCTCACTTAGAGTCGGTCGCGCTACTCCGGCCTTGGTTGAAAATGTAAATGTTAACTATTATAACACTCCAACCCCTTTAATTCAGCTGGCGAGTATAAACGCCACAGACTCTAAGACTTTAGTAATCCAACCCTTTGATAAGAATTCAATAAAAGATATTGAGAAATCTTTAAGTCAGTCTGATATTGGGACCAGCCCTGTGGTAGACGGCAACATTATCAGAATCATATTGCCACAGATGACTGAAGAAAGAAGAGTTGAGCTGGTTAAACTAGTGGGGGAGAAGTCTGAGAAGTGCCGTGTTAGGATTAGACAAATACGTGAAGAGTTCAATAAAGATCTTAAAAAGCAGAAGGATGCTGGTGATCTTTCTGAGGATCAGTTCTTTTCCGAGCAGAAAGAAGTACAAAAAACTATTGATGAAGCAATCGAAAAGGTAAAAACACTGGAATCAGAAAAAGAAGAAGAGATTAAAACTATCTAATTTATGATTACCACAGTTATAATATTTATCGCAGTTTTAAGCATAATTGTTTTTGTCCATGAAATGGGCCATTTTGTTGCTGCAAGAAAAAATGGTGTGGCAGTAGAAGAATTCGGTTTTGGGTTTCCGCCTCGGATATTTGGGATAAAAAGAAAGGATACTATTTATTCGATTAATTGGATACCGGTTGGTGGATTTGTAAAAATAAAAGGTGAGGACGGTAGCTCAGAAAAAGAAAATGACAGCTACGCTTCAAAACCGATCTGGCGTCGGGCCACTATAATCTCAGCCGGCGTGTTTATGAACATTGTACTGTCAATCGTATTGCTTTCTATAGGATTTGGCATTGGCTTACCCAGTATTATTGACGATGCGAAGTCACACCATACTTTAAAAGACTCAAAAGTTCAAATAGTTGAGATCGCGGAAAATACACCGGCAGAAGTTGCGGGCTTAGAGGTGGGTGATGAAATAATCAAGATTGATGATCAAGATATTTATTCAATTGAGAACGTACAAAATTACAATCAAGACAAAATCGGCGATACTGTCACTTTGCAGATAAATCGTTATGGAGAGACACAGGAGCTAAAATTAGCTTTGGCAGATCTAGATGAATCAGGAACGGGAAAAATGGGAGTCAGCTTAGTCAGGACAGCTATCGTATCATATCCCTGGTATGAATCTATTTGGCTAGGATTCAAAACCACCTTCGAGCTTCTCTGGGCGATAATAGTAGCTTTTTATCAGATTGTGGCTGGGTTATTTGTGGGCGAACCTTTACCAGCCGATATTGCTGGACCGGTTGGTATTGCGGTAGTCACTGGGCAAGTGGCTCAACTTGGATTTATCTATTTGCTTCAGTTTACAGCCATTCTTTCACTGAATTTGGCTATTATTAATTTCTTTCCCTTTCCAGCATTGGATGGTGGACGTTTTCTCTTCTTAATGATTGAGAAAATCAGAGGCAAGACAGTCGATCGAAAAGTAGAAAATATGATTCATAATATTGGTTTTACAATATTAATGCTAGTGTTCGTACTGATAACATTCCGTGACGTAAATAAGTTCAGGGATAATATATTTAGCTTTTTTAAGAATATTTTTTCATAAATATGTTTCAATCTAAATTGTTTACAAAGACATTATCCCAAGCACCGAAAGATGAGGTTTCGGTCAATGCACAGTTGCTGATTCGTGGAGGCTACATAGACAAATTAATGTCAGGTGTCTACACCTATTTATTTTTAGGTTGGAAGGTGCTAAAAAAAATTGAGACTATTATCCGTGAAGAAATGAATGCTATTGATGGCCAAGAAATCTTTATGCCTGCTTTGCAGCCAAAAGAAGTCTGGGATAAGACGGGCCGCTGGGAAGAGTTATCGGAAATAATGTATCAATTTCCTGATCGTTCCCAACACCCGGTAGGATTGGCCACAACTCACGAAGAAGTATTGACCGAGATCATAAAAAAACATGTTAATTCATATAAAGATCTGCCGAAATATATTTATCAAATCCAAAATAAATATCGTGATGAACCTAGGGCCAAATCAGGATTAATTAGGGGGAGGGAGTTCCTGATGAAAGATCTCTACAGCCTCCATACCAACGAAGAGGATCTAAACGACTATTACGAAAAAGTAAAGCAAGCATATCTAAAAATATATCACCGCTGCAACTTAGATGTTTTGGTGATTGAAGCATCGGGTGGAGCTTTTACAAAAAAGTATTCGCATGAGTTTACAGTATTGAGCCCAGCAGGCGAAGATAACGTAATATACTGTGACAAATGCGGTTTTGCCCAAAATACTGAGATCACAAAACTAAAAGTTGGGGACGCTTGCCCAAGATGCCAGGCTAAGTTAAGAATTGCTAAGGGTATTGAAGTTGGAAATATTTTTAAACTAGGCACCCGATTCAGCGAAGAGCAAAAAGCATTTTATGCTGACGAAAAAGGTCAGACTCATCCAATTATCATGGCTTCGTATGGAATTGGCTTAGGCAGGCTGATGGGGACAATAGTAGAAGTATATAATGACAAGGACGGAATAATTTGGCCTGATTCTGTTGCTCCTTTTAAGGCTCATTTACTTGTCCTGGGAAATGACAATAAATTACTAACCTCAGCCAAAAAAGTATATAATTCTTGCAAAAACAAGGGTATTGATATACTATTTGATGACCGTGATATAAGTCCCGGCCAGAAATTAAAGGAGTCAGATTTACTCGGTATCCCTTACCGGCTAATAATAAGTACTAAGACTGGCTCAAAAATTGAGATGAAGAAAAGAGACTCGCAGTCTTCAAAAACGTTATCAGTCACGGAGGCAATTAATAGTATAAAATGATAAATCTTTTTAACCGCTTCTTCGGACGGTTTTCAAAAGATATGGGAATTGACCTGGGTACCTCAAATACCCTGGTTTATGTTCAGGATAAGGGCATAGTAATAAACGAGCCTTCAATTGTTTCAATAAACACCAGAACTGACCAAATAATTGCTGTGGGCGAAGAAGCCCGCAGAATGGTTGGTAAGACTCCATCACATATCATAGCTACTAAAGCTTTGATAGATGGTGTGATCTCTGATTTTGAAATTACCGAAAGAATGTTGCGTCATTTTATCGAAAAAGTTCACCGAGAAACCTTTGCTATTCTTCCTAGACCGCGAATAGTAATCGGAGTGCCTCAGGGAATAACCGAAGTGGAATTAAAGGCGGTTGAGGACGCCACTCTAAATGCCGGAGCCAGACAAGTATTCCTCATCGAAGAACCAATGGCTGCTGCTATTGGGGCCAGGATGCCAATCCAAGAAGCTTCGGGAAATATGATTGTCGATATTGGTGGCGGTACTACAGAAATCGCCGTAATTTCGCTAGGTGGGATAATCACCTGGAGATCTCTGAGAGTCGCTGGAGACGAATTGGATCAAAATATTGTTCAGTATGCCAGGGAAAACTTTAACTTACTTTTGGGCGATCAAACTGCTGAAAATATCAAAAGAAAAATTGCCATGGCTGGGGATATTGATACTCCACTGGAAGCCAAGATGAGGGGCCGAGACCTAATATCCGGTTTACCGAGAGAAGTAACTATAAATAGTCACCAAGTTCAAGAGGCGATACAGAGATCAATCAGATTAGTTATAGAAAATATCAAAGATACGATAGAATCAACACCACCAGAACTGGTGGCAGATATTTTTGAAAGAGGAATAGTGCTCACCGGTGGCGGTGCTCTGCTGCGCGGCTTAGACAGCGTAATTCATCGTGAAACACAGATACCAGTTCATATTGCTGATGATCCTTTAACTTGTGTGGTCAGGGGAACCGGATTGGTTTTGGATGACCTGGAGAGCTTAAAAGACGTTTTATCTATATCAACCCACGAGGAATAATAAATGAGGAATAGACTAGTTAGAATAGTTGGATTAATTTCAGCAGTGGCTATACTGCTTGTTTTTTTGGGGTATCTCGGCTGGCTGAATCCACTACGAGATGGTTTAACTTTTGTCCTGCGTCCTTTACAAAATACTGGTTGGAAAGGCACAAGCTTTATCGACAATTATTTTGAAAAACGGGACTCTTATGACACGGTGGTATCTGAACGAGATGAACTGATAGAAAAAAATAATGCCTTGCTAAAAGAAAGTTCGGAATTAAAAAAAACAATTTCTGATCTCAATATTACAAGAACTGAGCAGGAATTCTTATCAAAAAAAGGGTACGAATACGTATCGGCCCGGGTTATAGCGCGAACTTCTGACAACCTAATGGACGAAGTAATAATTAACGTTGGTGAACAAGATAATGTCAAAGAGGGTTTTGCAGTGGTAGCTGAAAATGGATTTTTGATCGGAAAAATCGTAGCTACCCACCACTCAATATCAAAAGTCCTTCTAATAACAGATAGTAACAGCGAGGTGGCTGCCCAGGTTCAAAATGAGACTGGCGCTCCAGGCATAGTCACCGGTCAGTTGGGCCTCTCCCTACGAATGGATTTGATACCACAAAACGAAGTCATTCAAAAAGATCAGTCAGTAATTACTTCCGGCCTTGAGACTAACATACCTAAAGGTTTAATCATTGGTGCTATTAATGATATCTCCATAAACCCAGGCGATATTTTCCAGCAAGCATCAATAACCTCTCAAGCCACATTTAGTAAATTGGGTATAGTTTCTGTAATTATCCCCCAAACTGTGATAAATGATTAGACACACCATAACAATCGTGTCACTGGTTTTACTAGTTGTTTTGCAAACAACAGTCTTATCACAATTTGAAACCATAGCTAATAATGTAAACATTTTTCTTCTGGCAATCATGTTTTTCTTGCTCGCAACTAAACTCAAATTGTATTTTGTTTGGACGATAATATTGGGCGTTTTAGCTGATATGTATTCTGGTCTGGGTTTCGGGGTAATCACAATCTCACTTTTAATAACGGCTAGCGTAGCCTATTTGTTGTATATTAGTTTTTTCTCACATCGCACCAGCCTCTCATTAGTCTTGCTGGTTTCGGTAATGACAGTTATATATACTCTCTCAATCAGTATACTTTCATTTATATATTTCTGGCTTAATGCTCATGATATTACTGTTGATTTAAACGCGCATTACTTGCTTTATGTGTTTGAGCAAACGGTCTATACAAGTATCGCTTTTGTAATACTCTATCTTTTATTTAATAGCGTAATAAAACAGTTCAGAGAAAGATTTATTATTAGTCGCACCTAATGAGATACGATCCATTTGAGACATTTGGCAATACCGATGATATTAAAAGAAGGGAAGTAAAAGACTTCTCAGCTATTAGACATGCTGGCGAAGAGTATCGTCCTGAAGATGCTGAAGCCCCAAGTATGCGTCTACATGTATCTTCAAATAAATTGAATCTATATCTGGCTATTGTGCTGATTGGGTTGGGTACACTGATTTTCAGATCAGGTTATTTACAAATTGCCAGAGGCTCAGCCTATCTTGATATTGCGGAAGAGAATAGGATTAGGATTCAAAGAATAAAAACGCCCCGTGGCCTAATTTACGACCGTAATGGTAAAGTGCTGGTTCAAAATATTCCTAATTTTACTCTGCAAGTCATACCCTACGACCTACCCGATGATGAGCGGGAGAAGAATAAACTGTTCTCAGATTTAGCTAAATTTCTTGAAGTTGATAAAAACATTTTTAGTGAAAAACTAGAAGGTGTAGAGGATTATTCAGCTGAGCCAGTTACTATAGTAGAAGGCATAGACATAAAACAAGCCATCCAATTAAAAATAAAAACCTACAATCTCCCCGGCATAGTTCTAAACACGGAATCAAATCGGGAATACTTGGGTGGACCCGCCTTTTCACATATATTAGGATATGTCGGTAAAATCACCGAAGAAGAGAAGCAAGCTTTACTGGCAGCCAATTATTTACTAGATGATCAGACTGGTAAAACAGGTCTAGAACAAAGTTATGAAAATACTCTGAGGGGTGAATATGGCAGAAACCAGGTTGAAGTGGATTCATTTGGCAAGGTAAAAAAGATCGTCGCCTCAGAAGATCCTGTTCTTGGCCGTAATTTAAATTTGTCGATCGATTTCAGCTATCAAAATAAGCTTCAAGAGCTGCTAGATACTCAGGTAGATAATCTTGGTTCAACTGGGGGTGTAGCTATTGCCTTAGACCCTAGAAATGGTGAAGTTCTGGCAATGGTAAATTCTCCAACTTACGATAACAATATTTTTACAGGATCTATTAGCACAGAGGAATATGAAAAGTTGGTTAATGACCCAAAAAAACCTTTATTCAATCGTTCTTTAACCGGAGAATACCCATCTGGCTCAACTATAAAGCCATTAATAGCGGGATCAGCATTGGCCGAAGGTGTGATCACACCACAGACCCAAATTTTGAGTACTGGTGGCATTCGAATTGATAAATGGTTCTTTCCCGATTGGCAAGCTGGCGGACATGGAGCTACAAATCTAGCTAAGGCGATCGCTCAGTCCGTAAACACTTATTTTTATGCTATCGGTGGTGGTTATGAGGATCAAGAGGGCTTGGGGGTCCAAAAGATTAAAGAGTACGCCGATCGTTTCGGATTTGGAAAAGCTCTCGGAATAGATTTACCAAACGAGTCCACCGGTTTCCTCCCGGACAAAGAATGGAAAGAAAGAGTTAAAGGTGAGCCTTGGTATATTGGAGATACTTATCACTTAGCAATTGGTCAAGGCGACCTCTTAGTCACCCCATTGCAGATAGCAAATTTGACAGCCACGTTTGCTAATGGCGGAACTGTTTATATTCCTCATGTGGTTCAATCAATTTCCGACCCCATCACTAACGAAATAGAGTATCAAGACATTCAAAAGCTATCCGATCAAGTAATACCTTTATCAGATATTAACGCTGTTAATACTGGCTTGCGCGAAGCTGTAATCTCAGGCAGTGCCCGATCATTATCAAGCTTAAGCGTTCCTGTGGCTGGCAAAACTGGAACGGCTCAATTCGCTTCAGATAAAACACACGCCTGGTTCACAGGATTTGCTCCCTATGATAATCCAGAAATAGTCATTACGGTTTTGATAGAGGGTGGTGGTGAAGGCCACTCCGCAGCCCTGCCAGTCGCCAAAGATTTTCTTACCTGGTACTACGGTAATTTATAATTACTGTGGATAACTGATTTGACACAATACCCTTATTTTATTAGTTTTACACCAGTTTCGTTTACTCGGGGGGATTTTTAATTAGTTTTATATGACTGACAAACAAGAATACATTACCAAAGAAGGTTTAGAAAAATTAAAGAAAGAATTGGCTTACCTGAAGACGGAAAAAAGGAGAGAAATAGCCAATCGTATTCGTGATGCTAAGGAGTTGGGTGATTTATCAGAGAACGCCGAATACGCTGAAGCCAAGAATGAACAATCTTTTATCGAAGGCCGTATTATCCAACTAGAAAACCTTCTCAAAAACGTCACCGTGATTACCTCTAATTCAAAGACTAAATCCAATGGAGTGGTTACTGTTGGCTCAAAACTATTACTAAAGACTGTTGATAAAGACGTAGAATATACCATTGTCGGATCAAATGAAGCCGATCCAGAGAAGGGATTCATATCAAATGAATCGCCTTTGGGGCGAGCTTTTATAGGTAAAAAAGTCAATGACGACGTTGAGGTGGCTGTACCAGCCGGTACTGTGGAATACCGTATTTTGGAAATAAAATAGAAATTATCAAAAAGAGCTAAAAGCAGAAGGCTCTTTTTTGATTTTAGGCCTAAAAATTGCTATACTTCTAGCGATATTAACTTTATGAGCAGACTCGAAGAAACCAGAAATATACGTCTGGAAAAACTTAAGAAACTGGAGCAACTGGGCATAAATGCCTATCCCAGCCAAACCAATCGCACGCACGCAATAAAGGAAGTGCTGGATGGTTTTAATAGCCTGACTAAGTCCAAGAAAAAGGTAACGGTTTGCGGTCGACTTAAATCTATTAGAAAGCACGGTGCCTCTTGCTTTGCTGATATTCAGGATAGTACTGGTCAAATCCAGATGTTTATTAGAAAAGATGGGGTAGGAGAAAAAAGCTATAAAATTTTTACCGAATTATTTGACCCGAGCGACATTATCGAAGCAACTGGTTTAGCTTTTAATACCAAGAAGGGTGAAAAGACTGTTCTGGTAAAAAAAGTATCAATGCTGTCAAAAGCCTTGCTGACTATACCAGAAGACCACTATGGCTTAAAAGACATTGAAACTATTCTTAGAAAAAGATATCTTGACCTGGCTGTTAATCAGGGAACTCGAGACTTATTTATCAAAAAATCAATTTTCTGGAAAACAGTACGGGACTTCATGATCAAAAGTGATTTTCTGGAAGTAGAAACACCGATCTTAGAAAGGGTTCCGGGTGGTGCCGAAGCTGAGCCTTTTGTGACGCACCATAATGCCCTGGATCAAGATTTCTATCTGCGTATCTCGTTGGAATTACCGCTGAAACGTCTTTTGGTGGGTGGCTATGAAAAAGTTTTTGAAATTGGCCGGATATTCAGAAACGAAGGTATATCCCACGAACATCTCCAAGATTACACCCAGATGGAGTTCTATTGGGCTTATGCTGAATACAATGCTCTTATGAAATTTGTTGAAAAGTTGTTTAAAGAGATTGTAAAAAACGTTCACGGCAAGCACAAAGTTAAAAGTTACGGGAAAGAAATTGACTTCTCGGCCAAATGGAAGGTATACGATTACTTTAAACTGTTCAAAGAAAATACCGGTCTAGACCTGGCATCAACAAATATGGCTGAATTGAAAAGTAAGGCTAAGGCCTTGGGCATTAAACTGGAGTCATTCGCTGGAGAGGGAAGAGTGATTGATGCTATATACAAAAAAGCTGTTCGACCAAAACTAATCGAGCCAGGATTTTTAATCAACCCGCCGGTAGAAATTGAGCTACTTGCTAAGCGCTTGCCAGATAATCCAAAACGCGTCCAAAGAATGCAGGTTGTGGCTTGGGGTACTGAATTAGGCAAGGGTTTTTCTGAGTTAAATGACCCAGTTGATCAAAGAAGGCGTTTCGAAGAACAAATGAAACTGCGCCAGAAAGGCGATAAAGAAGCCCAGCAGCTGGATAGCGATTACGTTGAGGCTATGGAATACGGAATGCCGCCAAATGCGGGATTTGGCATGTCAGAGCGGTTCTTTGCTGTTTTGATGGATCGGCCAATCAGAGAGACGGTAATTTTTCCACCAATGAAAGTAGAAAAAAATGATTGATATTAAATTAATAAAAGACAGTCCAGAAGTAGTAATTGAAGCGATGAAAAAACGAGGCGTTAAGTTTGATTTGGATGAAATATTAAGCCTGGATAAGCAGCGCCGTGACAAAATTCAAAAGATAGAAGATATTAGAAACAGGCAAAATGAAGCCAGCAATATGATTAGCAAGTTAAAAGGTAAAGATAAGGAGGAAGTTGTTGCTGAGCTTCGTCCTTTGGTCCAAAAAGAGAAGGTACTCAAAGCGGAGCTGGACATTATAGAAGAAAAATACAATAAGATTCTGATGTCACTGCCCAATATCACTAAACCTGATGTAAAAGAAGGAAAATCTGATGCAGACAATGAATTAATAAAAGAGGTTGGTAAAAAAAGGGAATTCGACTTTGAACCAAAGGATTATTTAACTATCGGAGAAAAACTTGATTTAATAGACATTAAAAGAGCCGCCAAAGTTTCCGGCAGCCGCTTTGGGTATCTAAAGAATGGCGCGGCTCGCTTGGAAATGGCCTTGGTTCAATACGCGTTTGATACGCTGGCCGAGCATGGTTTCCATCACGTTGTGCCGCCGGTTTTTATTTCCGAGGAAGCTATGGAAGGAATGGGTTATATCGCTGGCGGAGGGGAACAAGAAACATATCATTTCAAAAAAGATAAACTCTACCTGGTAGGCACTTCTGAGCAGTCAATCGGTCCCATGCACATGAAAGAGATCTTCAATGAAAAAGATTTACCTGTCAGATATGTCGGTTTTTCTAGCTGTTTCCGTCGTGAAGCCGGCAGCTACGGAAAAGACACTCGGGGAATAATTCGGGTCCATCAATTTGATAAAGTAGAAATGTTTTCCTACTGCCACCCAGATAAATCAGACGAGGAGCAAGAATTCATGCTCAAGGTTCAGGAAGATTTTGTTCAATCCCTGGATCTGCATTATCGGGTAGTTAAGGCTTGTACTCGTGACACCAGCTATCCATCAGCCAGGACCTATGATTTAGAATGCTGGATTCCTTCAGAAAAAACTTATCGAGAAACTCATTCCACTTCAAACTGCACTGATTACCAAGCGCGCCGGTTAAAAGTAAGATATAAATCAAAGCAGGGCAATAAATTTGTTCATACTTTGAATGGAACGGCTTTTGCTATCGGAAGAATACTGGTTGCTATATTAGAAAATCATCAGCAAAAAGACGGATCAGTTAAGATACCAAAAGTACTCCAGCAATACGTTAATTTTAATACTCTAGCCAGTCAAAAATAGATATGAAGAATAATAATTTGACTTGGGTTGAGATCAGCCAGTCAGCACTGGTTCATAATCTCCAAAATTTTCGAAAACTACTGCCCCGGAGTATTTCACTAATGCCGATAATAAAAAGCAATGCCTATGGGCATGGCCTTTTTGAAACCGCCAAAATAATTCAAACTAAATCAGATATCATTGGCGTTGTCTCGGCTGACGAGGCACTGACTCTGAGAAAGAAAAATATTCGAAAAAAAATAATAGCCTTGAGTTATTTCAATCCTGAGGATGTGGAAATAGCTGTTAGGCAAAACATCATTTTACCGGTTTACTCATACACCATGGCCCAGCAGATATCCCGAGCCGCTAAAAAAATAAAGAAACGAGCAGTTGTACATATAAAGATTGACGTCGGCACATCCCGTCTAGGCGTGCTAGCAGAAAACGCCTTGGGTTTTGCCCGCCGAATCAACAAGTTGCCCAATTTAAAAATCGAAGGCATCTATTCTCATTTAGCGGATTCGGAAAATTTTAACCAGCGTTTTACAAACTTGCAAATAAAAATATTCACCAAAACAGTGGAACTGCTTGAACAAGATGGTTTTAAGTTTAAATACCAGCACTTAGCCTGTTCGGCCGCCACGCTTATTAACCCCAAATCAAGGTTTAATCTGGTCAGAATTGGGATAAGCTTATACGGACTCTGGCCATCAAACGAAACCAAAAAACTTTATCATAATAAATTTAACAGCTTCAGTCTCAAGCCAGTCCTGTCTTGGCACACCAGGATTATTCATATCAAAGAAATTCCCAAGAACAGCTCTATTGGATATGGCTGTACTTTTGTCACCAAGAAGAAAACAACTATTGCCATATTGCCTGTGGGGTACTGGGATGGCTATGATAGAAAAAACTCCAATCGATCATCTGTTTTATTGCGTAATAAACGAGTCAAAATAATTGGTCGTGTTTGCATGAATATGGTTATACTTGATGTGACAGCTATCAATAAACCCAGAGTAGGGGAGCTAATAACTTTAATCGGAAATCAGGGACGGGAAACAATCTCTGCTGACGAGCTGGCACAAAACACTGGCACTATAAATTACGAAGTTGTTACTCGGATAAATCCTTTGCTGCCTCGAGTCATAACTCATTAGCGTTTTGCGACACATATGAATAATTCAACTAACAAAATTAAGGTCGGTGTAATATTTGGTGGACGATCTGGTGAACACGAAGTTTCTTTAGTTTCTGCTCAGTCAGTTATCAAAACGCTGGATAGAAATAAATATGATGTGATTCCAATCGGCATTTCTAAACAGGGGCTGTGGCTAACTGGCAATGACGCTATGAAGTATCTTAAGACTGGTCAAGGGGAAAATATCAGCCAAAATTTCATCTCTCCGGAACCTGATACCAAAGAAATAGTAAAAGTACTAAATAATAAGCCAAAGACTATACAGAAGCTATTAGACGTCGTTTTTCCCTTATTACACGGGCCCTATGGTGAAGATGGGGCAATCCAAGGCCTATTTGAACTATCTGATCTGCCATATGTTGGGGCCGGAGTTCTAGCCTCGGCCTGTGGAATGGATAAAGCGATAATGAAAGCTCTGTTTGAAAAGGCTGGATTACCAATTGGCAATTATATTTCATTTACTCATCATGAATGGTCTAAAAATATATCCTTTTATCAAAATGAGATTAAAGAAAAGATAAAATTCCCTTTATTCACAAAACCTGCAAATCTAGGTTCCAGCGTCGGCATTATGAAGTGCCATGATGAATCAGAATTGAAGTCAGGCGTAGAAGAAGCCTTTAAATTTGATCGAAAGGTGGTGATCGAGGAAAACATAGTCGGCCGAGAAATAGAATGTTCGGTTTTGGGTAATAATGAACCAAAAGCATCATTACCCGGAGAGGTTAAGCCTAAACGCGAATTTTATGACTATGAGGCTAAATACGTAACAGGCGATTCAGACTTGATAATACCTGCCAAACTTACTGATCAGGAAGTCTCGGAAATACAAAAATTAGCTATTAAGACTTTTAAATCAATTGATTGTTCTGGCTTGGCCAGAGTCGATTTCTTTATTAAAGAGGATGGCCAAATTGTGGTTAATGAAATCAATACCATGCCGGGATTTACTTCCATCAGTATGTATCCCAAACTTTGGGAAGTCTCAGGCCTGCCTTATGCTTCTTTATTAGATGAGCTTATTGAGCTGGCCTTAGAAAGGCATGAAGAAAAGAAAAAACTGAATAGCTCAATTAAGCTTGATAACGACTGGTACAATAAATCATGAGAGGCTTTTCCCAACAACCTAATCGAAGGTTTGTTGCCAAACAAATTAATTACCGAAATCCATATTTTCATCGGGAATCAAAGCATGAACGAAACCACCGTTTCAGGCGGTTATACACATTTATCTCTATTCTAGTGTTTGCGGGACTGGTTTATCTATTTATTTACTCAAATCTATTTAAAGTGTCATCGATTGAAGTTAATAGCCCAAGTACCGGTCGTTTGTCTTTTGTAAATAATATAGTCAATGAATACTTGGAGGAAAAATCTTTATTTATCTTCCCAAACGACAATTGGCTGTTTTTGTCATCAAATAATCTAAACGATTATCTCAAAGATAAAATCGAGGAGGCGATATCAGTTGAGTATATAACAACAGAGAAGAAGGTATGGAATAAAGTAATTATAACTTTTGAAGAAAGAACAGCCACCGTTCTGCTTAAAGAAAATGATGATTATTACTATTTAGATAATCAGGGTGTGGTAGTAAGCCAATATGTCCCACTGGCCAGTGACTTGGCGCAAGAGGGGACAGAAGAAGGCGAAGAATATGAATCATTGCCAAATTTTCCGATCATTGAAGGGGAGACTCAATCATCCATTGAAATAGGTAAAAGCGTACTACCAGCAAAATTAGTCCAATCAGTTTTAGTTATTAATGATTTGTTTCCTGAGAGGATCGCTGACTTAGAAATTAAAAACTTCACCACTATTATCAGAGAATGCTACTTTGAAACTATTTCAGAAGAAGGGCCAACTGGGGACAACGATAACAATGATAATGATGAAGAAGAAATTAATTACGAAACAATTGAAATCTGTCCCCAAAATGATTTCTCTGAATTTGGATTGATAACTAACAATGACCTGACAATCTACTTTACTACAAACCAGAGTGAAACAGATCAAATAAATAGCTTGTATCTATCACTTAATGAGGAATTAGAAACAAAAATAGATAATTTAAGTTATATTGACCTGCGCTATTTACCTAGAGTTTATTATAAATAAAGCATGATTCTACTTTGGATTTTAATTCTTGTAGTTAGCTTACTGGCAATAGTAAAGGCCTCTGATTATTTTACAGATGCTAGCGAAAGGTTGGGACATATTTTGAAGCTGAATATGTTCTTTATCGGCATTACAATTGTTGCCTTAGGTACTAGTTTGCCTGAGTTGGCCATTTCAATTCTGTCCGTAACCAATAATTCAAGCGAAATTGTCATTAGTAATGTTGTCGGATCCAATATATTCAACATCCTGATTATAGCTGGTGTGGCTTTTTTGCTGTCGAAGCATTTTGAGATAAAGAAAAAATGGAGTTATCTTTACCTGACCTTATCAGCAACATTCATAGTTATCACGTCTGTATTTTTTGGTGATCAGAAATTTTTATACTACGAAGGCATAGTTGGGATAGTGGTTTTTTGCGCTTATCTGATTTTTATCCAGGCGGTGAGAAAAGATAGGGATCTGCATGAGATATTTAACTTCCGTCGACCGCCATTATTTGCTGAAAGATCGCATGGCCATGGTCGGTCAATGGGCGTGATCATAATCTCTCTGGTAGTAATATATTTTGGCGCTTGGGCTATTATTCAATCAATAATCAATATAGCTGATACATTAAACATAGAAAAAGCCATCATTGCCGTAACAGCGGTTGCTATAGGTACTTCTTTGCCAGAATTGCTGGTAACTTTCTCAGCGGTCAAGAAAAAAAGCTATGATTTGATTGTTGGAAATATTGCAGGCTCCAACATGATAAACGCTTTTTTAGTCTTGGGAGTGCCTTCGTTGATAAAACCGCTAAATATACCATTTTCCATCATAGAGATAGGAATGCCTTTTTTACTGTATTCTACGCTTCTAATCGCCATTTTTGGCCTTCTAGGCTATACAAAGAGGTGGCTAGGACTCGTATTCCTCATAACCTATATGTTATTTATACTTATTATATAAATATAGCTTCGCAAATTGTATATTGTGCGAAGCATTAACAATCCTCCCCTTTAGTAAAACAGGCTACTTATCAAGCCTGCTTTTATTTCGTTCTATGGTAGATAATCTAACGGGTTGACTGGTATACCATCCAATCTGACTTCAAAATGCAAATGCGGACCAGTAGTTAATCTGCCTGCTCCAGGAGTACCCGGCATGCCACCGCTTAGTCCAATAACCTGTCCACGAGTCACATAAGACTCTTCTTCGACTTTTATATCACTAATATGTCCGTAGACTGTAGATAGTCCATTAGCATGGATAATCATAATATAGCTGTATCCCAGTCCAGCATCTTTAGCTCTGGCTACATATCCCGAGGCAGCAGCTTTAACCGGTGTCCCCTGCGCTGCTCGAAGATCTATGGCTGGATGTTCAAACAAGTGTCGGAAAATATAAGCAGGGTCATGGAAATAGGCTGTGATACCTCCAGCCGGGCTTACAGGCCAGGATAAAGTTTTAGAGTCATCAATTGAAAGCAGGTCTTCACCTTCGAGTTGTTTCCTGATTGTCTCTTCAATAAGTGTTATTTCTGAATTAACACTCATCTGCTCACTCTTAACAGCACTGAGCAGTTCTTGATATTGGCTTTCGCTATTCAATACATCTTGGAGCAATTGTTCTTTGTAGTCCTGCTGCCCAAGAAGTTCCTGCTGTTCAGCTTCTAGAGTTGTTTTTTTGTCGTTTAAATCAGATTCTTTGGTCTCTAATTCAGCGTTTATAACTTGCAAATCTATTTTGAGTTGAGTTACTTCATCAAGGGAACCTTTCAAACCGTGTTCTAAATCCTCAAGGTAATTCATCTGACTATAGAAGTTGGAGAATTTGTTTTCCTGTAAAAGAATTTCAAAAAGATTTTTATCTTGATAGGTGTTAATCTGCCTGATGAGTTCAGCCAAGCGTACTTTTTGATCAACTATTTGCTCTTCTCTTTCTGAGATCTTTCTAGTCACTTCTTTAATTTGTAATCTCAATGTTTCAATCTCTGTTTCTGTTATTTGAATCTCAACCTCAGTCTTGTTTATCTGGTCATCTAATGATTCTACTTGGGTTTCCAGCGTTATTGACTCTTGCTGCTTAATAGCAATATTTTTTCGATATGTTTCGTGTTTGGCATTTAATTCATCTAGTCTTTGTTTACGTTCTTGAATTTGTAAATTAAGCTCCAACATAGCTTCATCAGTAACTTCCTCATCTTCGGTATTTTCCTCTTCAGTATTTGTCGTATCCCCTGTATCGTTGTTGTCCTCAACAGCTGTGTCAGTATTAGTGTTGTCAGTTTCAGCTAAGGTTATCGGAGTGTAAGCCAATACAATAAAAGCAATAACCATGCTTGTTATTGCTCGGAAAAAGATAGTATTGGTTTTATTCTTGTTTTTCATACGAATATTCGCAGTAAATGTTATTCTACCAAAAAAAAAGCTTTTTGGCAAATTTATTATTCCTTAGCTAAGCTTTTTGATAGCGATTTCTATCCGGTTGATGGTTTCTTCTTTTCCTAGAACGTCAGCAATATCAAACACATCTGGTGAGGCTTTTTTACCCGAGAGAGAGACTCTGAGGGACCAAAGCATTTCTCCAGTCTTGAGCGAATTGTCTTTTATGTAATCAAAAAATATTTTTTTTAATTGTTCAGCATTGAAATCATCATCACTGACATTCCGTATAAGTTCCAATGACTGCTTTAAATGTTGAATTGATTTTTCTTTGTCGCCTTTTTTGGGAATTAGAAATTCGCCATCATAATCCAGATGTTTAAACAAGAAAGCGGCCAACTCACCCACTTCATTCAAAGTAACTAATCGTTCTCTGAATAAGTTGGTCACCCTCTGCAGTTTTTTCATATCTTCTGTTGGAATCCCGGCTTGATTGTAAAACGGCAAACATTTCTCAGTGAGCTCTTCTAAACTTAGTTGTCGGATATAGTAGCCATTTAAATAATTCAAACGCTCCAGGTTAAAAACCGCGCCCGCTTTATTTACCTTGGCAAACGAAAACTCTTTGATTAATTCATTAAGGGTAAAAATTTCTTTCTCGTTTTTTGGATTCCAGCCCAGCATTACTATGAAATTTAAAACCGCCTCAGACAAATAACCTTGGTCTCGATACTCTAAGGCTGAAATAGCCCCATCACGTTTGCTTAATTTACCTCCTTTGGGACTCAAGATTAGCGGTAAGTGCGCCATCTCTGGGATGTCCCAGCCAAACGCTTGATATAACCAAATGTGTTTCGGCGCGCTAGGCAGCCATTCCTCAGCTCTTATGACGTGGCTAATTTCCATTAGATGGTCGTCAATCACATTAGCCAGCTGATAAGTTGGGTAGCCATCAGTCTTCATTAAGATGGCATCATCAAGATTTACAAATGAAAACTCGACCCGTCCCCTGATCAGGTCGTTAATTACAATAGTCCCCTGCCCCGGTAGTTTCATCCGGACCACATGGGGCTCACCATTGGCCACTCTTTTGGCAGCTTCATCTTTTGGTATCTCCCGACACTGTTGGTCATAGCGCGGTGCAATCTTTTGAGCTTGCTGTATCTTTCTTACTTTTTCCAACCTCTCTGGCTGGCAAAAGCAATAGTAGGCTTTATCTTTTTCTATTAACTCTTCAATATTTTTTTTATAAATATCTAAACGCTGAGACTGGTAATAGGGGCCATATTTGCCCTCTTTTTCCGGGCCTTCGTCATAATCCAAGCCATACCAATTTAAAGCCTCAATGATATTTTTAACACTGCCTTCTACCAACCTGGTCTGATCAGTGTCCTCAATACGCAAAACAAAATCTCCTTGGTTTTGCCTAGCAAATAACCAACTAAACAAAGCAGTTCTTAAGCCCCCGATATGGAGGAAACCCGTGGGACTGGGGGCAAATCTGACTCGCACTTTTTTCATATTTATAGCCAGTTCCTTTTACGCAAAATAAATATGCTTCCAATCACAACACTTAGAATCAATACTCCCATAATGGCAACTCCCCAGAGGTTTTCAGTAAACGGCAATCCATCTATATTCATTCCATAAATCCCTGTCAACAAAGTTAAAGGAAGCAAAGCCACAGAAATTATTGTCAGGGTTTTCATAACATTGTTAATGCGCTGAGACAGCAAGAAGTCATTGGTTATAGTAACCCCTTCAATGCTGTCTCGGAAATTATCCAGCAATATGCAGGCTCGATCCAGAAAGTCTTGTATATCGTCAAAATAGACATTAAGTATTTCCGGCAAAAATCTTTTTTTAGTGTTCATGATTCTGGAAATCAGCGGCCTTTGCGGGTCAAGTATTCTTCTTAAATTAAGTACGTTCCTTCTTATGATAGCTATGTCATAAGCCGTCTTTTTTGGCTGTTCATTGTATACGCTTTCCTCCACCTGAAAAACGCTGTTTCCAAACTTAGTTAAAATAGGTGTAGTTTGTCTAAATACGTGATCTAATATTTTATAAAGCTGAAATCCTGATGTGAGCTTTGTGGTCTTCTTTAATTTCTTTTGCTGTTTAAATTTTTCAAATATTTGCTTGATCGGCTCATATCCTTTATCTATCACTGTGATTATCAAATCGTCTTTCAGGAACACGCCAGTTTCTACAAAATTTATTCTTTTATCCTTTTCGTTGTAATAAGGAAAATGAAAAACTAAAAAAACATAACTCCGATAAATATCTATTTTCGGACGGTGTCTATTTCCAGGATTCAAGTCTTGAATGTCTAAAGGATGAAAACCGAATTTTTTTAAAAATTCAATATCATCATTATTGACGTTATCAATTGAGATCCAGGTTAGATTTTGCCTTTCAGCGATGTTTCTTGCCATGACTCCGGTAGATTAACACGTTTATTGGAAAAATAACAGTTGCATTGATTATTCGTTTCCAGCGCCAAGGTTCGCGATAAAGCCGATACAGCCATTCCAGGCCCAGGCTTCTTATTTTAGCCGGGGCGCGTTTTACTTTGCCGGACAAATAATCAAATGTCCCACCTACCCCAACAGCTATTTTTACTGTTTCTAATTTGGGTATATTATAGTAAATCCATTTTTCCTGCTTGGGTGCGCCAAAAGCGACAAACAGAATATCTGGTTTTTTCTTGTTAATTTTCTTAACCACCTTTTCGTCTTTCATCTTCCCAAATATGCTAAATTCATTTTCTGCGCCGACTATCTTCAGATTAGGAAACATTCTTTTGGCGTTTTGGGCTGCTTTCATGGCAACTTCGTTTGAGGCGCCCAGGAAATAAACTTTTTTATGTTTCTCTTCGGCGATTGCGCACAGTTCTCTGACTAGCTCCACTCCGGTTATTCTTTGTTTCAATTTGTGTCCCAAAAAAACGCTGGAAATTTTTAAACCAATACCGTCCGGGATGGAAAGCGAAGCCTTGTTTAATATCGTACGGAATTCTTTATCCTTCTGGGCCGTAACGCAAAATTCCGGATTAGGTGTTACGATCTGGTTTTGATCGTCAGATTTCAAATACTCTTTCAGCTTGTTCTGAAGTTCTTCTAAATTCAGGCTATTAATTTTTACTCCTAAGATCTCCGTACTATCCATTTTTGAAACTAAATGATTCTATGATGGAATATTTAGACCCGTAGCTTAATAACTCGCTTTTCATCAAATCAACTTTTTCGTTCATATATTTAACGTTTAAATTAACGGGTTCCAATCTTAACACGTTCTTGTGAAGAATTCTACCCAAAGTGATATGAGGTTGAAAACGTTTGAAACCTGTCTCGACGATTCTGCGCTCTTTGATTTTATTTGAAATTTCCAGATACAATTTTGTGAGCGGTTCAGAAGAGCTTACGGTGGCACCAATAATCCTGGGATGATTTTCCGTGAACATGGTTTCAATGCTTTCTATTTCAATCTCCAATGGTCTAGTACTATCAGAAACGGATTGCAGAATTTCTTTTAGCTGAGCCACTCGATCCATATTTATATTTCCCAGGAACGACAATGTAATGTGCCATTTATGCTTTTCCGTCCATCTTACCTCTGCATATTCATTTCTCAATTTCTGCAAGTTATCATCCAATTCAGAAATTACATCCTGAGGCAGCGGTATAGCAATAAATGCTCGTATAGTATTTTGCTCCATTTTTGTGTATATTATTAGTTGAATTATACCATAAAATAAGCTATAATCTAATACACGATGAGAGAAGCAATTCTCTATAAAAAACTAGCAAATGACGTTGTAGAATGCTCTGTTTGTACACATCGTTGCAAGATATCCGATGGACAAAGAGGTATCTGTTCGGTCCGGAAAAATCGCCAAGGAACGCTCTACGCCCTGAACTATCAAAAGGCTATTTCTGAGGCCATTGATCCCATAGAAAAAAAACCTTTTTTTCATTTTTCACCTGGCTCGTACGCTCTTTCTGTTGCCACCCTGGGATGCAACTTTCGTTGCGACAATTGTCAGAACTGGCAAATCTCACAGGGCTCAAAAATAAGTCCGGAGATTATCGGTGAAGAAATATCACCCAAGGATGTTGTTAGCCATGCTATAGCCCACAAATGCTCAAGCATTGCTTACACCTATACCGAACCAACCATTTTTATAGAATACGCCCTGGACACCATGAAGCTCGCAACTGAACGCGGCCTGAAGAACGTCTGGGTCTCAAACGGATTCATGACTGCTGAAACCCTCAAGACCATTAAGCCATACCTTAACGCTATCAATATTGATCTGAAATATTTCGACAATAAAAAATATTTGAAATATTGCGGCGGACGCTTACAGCCCATCTTGGATAACATTGTCGCCTTGAAAAAAATGGGCGCCTGGGTAGAGATAACAACTCTCGCTATCCCCTCTTTAAGTGATGATGAAAAAACTTTTACAGATATTGCTAAGTTCATTAACGACAAAGTTGGTTCGGATACTCCTTGGCACGTCTCGAAATTTGCCCCAGAGATATCCTTCAAGATGAATGAGTTCAGTGCTACCGAAATCTCTGCTCTGGAAAAAGCCGCCGCTATCGGAAAGAAAGTGGGGTTGAAATATATCTACATCGGTAACGTTCCTAATCACAAATTAGAAAACACCTTTTGTCCCGAATGTAATAACATGGTCATTGAACGGTTGGGCTATCAAGTTGTGCGACGAGATGATAACGGGACTTGCCCAAATTGCCAAACAAAATTATCAATAATAACAAACTAAGGAGATATAAAAATCATGAAATTCGTCAGTCTATTAACACTCATTGCTCTGCTAGTACCTTATTCAGTTTTGGCTGTTGAATTTAATCCCAACAATATCATTTCCACGGAGCAGCTAATAGATTACCGGTCTATGTCTAAAACCCGCATCCAGTCATTTCTGGAAAAGCAGAACGGCACTCTTAAAGACTACAACTATAACGTATACGGTGTAGCCAAGCCTGCGTCAGACATAATATATGATGCAGCGCAGTTTTACCAAATTAACCCCAAATACCTATTGGTCCTCTTGCAAAAAGAGCAGAGTCTAATCAGCGATCCAGATCCTACCGAGGGTCAGTATGATTGGGCTACTGGCTATGCTGTCTGCGACAGTTGTAGTAAGAGTGATCCCGCCATTCAAAAATACCGTGGCTTCTTCAATCAAGTAAACTGGGCGGCCAGAAGAAATCGCCAATACATTGACGAAGCCGGGCGGTGGCATTACAAAGTCGGTGGAACTTATAATATTGATGGTATCTCAGTAACTATGGAGAATCAGGCCACAGTTAATCTCTATACTTATACGCCACATATTCATGGAAACCAGAATTTCCACCGGTTGTGGTACAGCTGGTTTAATACTCAATATCCAGATGGAAGTTTACTTCAGGCCGAAGGACAACCCGGTGTTTATCTAATCAAAAACGGAAAAAAACGCGCCTTCTGGTCTCAATCAGCATTCCTAGCCAGCTACAATAAGAGAAATATTATTACTGTAACCCAAGGTGAATTAGATGCTTATGATGATGGTGTACCGATAAAATTTGCTGAGTATAGTCTTCTCCGAGGACCCGACGACAACGTTTACCTAATATCGAACAATAAAAAGAGACTGATTGAATCTGACGAGGTTTTTAGACAAATCGGCTTCAATCCTGAAGAAGTAATTGACGTAGAAGATGTAGACATTGATAGTTATTCAAACGGAGAACCAATAACAATCAATAGCACTTACCCAACCGGGATTCTAATGCAGTCAAAACAGACCGGTGGAGTTTCTTTTGTCCAAAATGGAGTCAGACATTCTATCTGGTCAAAAGAAATATTATTGTCACAGTTTCCCAATAGCCGGTTAACAATCATGGAGGAATCAGAAATAAACCAATATGCCAAAGGAGGCCCGGTACTCTTTCGCGATGGTGAATTGATAACTTCCCCCGGCACCAGCTCGGTCTACGTTATCTCTAACGGCCAGAGGCGCCGCATAACCTCCGCCGAAGTATTTAACGCTCTGGGCTTCAAGTGGAACAATATCATCTACACAAACGATAACGCGCTCGAAATCCACCCATTGGGCGAACCATTAACCCTAGACTAAATAATGTCAGTAGTTTTTGCTGGTTTCGTTCCTCATCCTCCAATTCTAGTCCCAGAGGTTGGAGGCAACGAATCAGAAAAAGTAAACACAACCGCCCAGGCTCTAAAGAAGCTAGGCCAAGAACTTCGGGCAGCTAAACCCGACTTCATAGTTTTCGTGTCACCACACGGTCCGATTCATCCGGATACTTTTCTGGTAAATTGCGCCGATCATTTTGTCTGTAATCTGAAAGCGTTTGGTGACCATAAGACTTCTATCGAGTTACTCGGTCAACCCATCTTCTGCTCTCAACTTATAGAAAAAGCTAACCTCAATAAAATCCCGCTTCAGCACATTGAAGTAAATGAAATTGATCATGGAATAACTGTGCCGCTTTATTATTTGATTGAGGGCATAGAAAATATTCCTGCCATAATTCCAATTAGCTATTCACTAAACAATCTGCAAACTCACTTTGATTTTGGCCGCTTGATATACGATGTTTGTAAAGGATCAGACAAAAGATTTGCCCTGATTGCTTCAGGAGACTTGTCTCATCGTTTAACCGTTGATGCGCCGGCTGGCTACTCAGCCAAAGGCCAAATATTTGATGATAAGCTCCTCGAACTAATTAACAAAAAGGATGTCTCAAAAATAATGTCTTTTGATCCCGAACTAGTCGACGAAGCTGGAGAGTGCGGTTATAGATCTCTAATAATCCTTTTGGGATTTTTGGATCAAACCGAATATACCCCCAAAGTGCTTTCCTATGAAGGACCTTTTGGTGTTGGGTATGCTGTTATTAACTTTACTATCGATAAAATATGACTGTGGAAACAGAACTGGCCAGAAAAGCTATCAGTACATTTCTCAAAGAAAACAAATTCATCAAACCGCCCGATACTACACCCGAGGAGTTAATCCAGCGACAGGCTGGTGTTTTTGTTAGTCTGCATCAGAATAGCGATCTGAGAGGATGTATTGGTACCATTAATCCGGTGCAAAACAATATCGCTGAAGAAATAATACACAATGCAATCAGCGCCGCTACCAAAGACCCGCGCTTCCAACCATTAAACCCAGAGGAGTTGTCAAAAACAGATATTTCAGTCGATATCCTGACAGAGCCCCTACCAGCCAACATAAAAGAGCTAGACCCCGATAAATATGGCGTAATAGTAAAAAAAGACAACCAGACGGGCTTATTGCTGCCTAATCTTCCTGGAATAACAAATGTCTATGAACAAATTCAAATTGCTTGTCAAAAGGCTGGCCTTGACCCTAATGACTCATTTAGCATATTTAAATTTGAAGTGAAAAGAATCAGTGAATAATAAAGTTTTTAAAGTAATACCGGGCTTAAGACTCCCTCGCAAATTAGGGGTTTTTGATTATTTGGCAGATGATGAAATAGTCAAAGATATAAAAATTGGCAGCCTGGTTGAAATCCCATTTCGCAATAGAAAGACATTTGGCGTTGTTGCTGAAATCAAAGACAAAAGTGACACTGGAAAAACCTTAAAAAAAATTATCAAGCTAATACCCCAGTTATCATTAACTGTTAATCAGTTGAAGCTCATAGATGAGTTTTCAAAAAACTTTTTTGTGGCGCCGGCTACTACCTTAAACCAGATTTTAAATACCCTGCCCAACAACTTAGATTTCATTTCTAACATATCTAAAGGCAGGTCACAAAAAACAAGTAGCAAAAAGGGGTCAGACAAAGGTTCTCTGTTTGTTTATGATTCACCTGAAAGCAAATATAATTTCTTATTTGAACAGGTGAAGAAAGAAATTAAATCCCGCCATACCGTATTAATTGTTTCTCCTGAAATTTCACAAGTCAGGAAATTATCCAACGAACTATCCGCCTTTTCGCCAGCTACCTTTCACCGACAACTTCCGAGATTTGAATTTTGGAGCAATTATGAAGCCCTGCTCAATAACAAATATAATTTGGTAATAGGTACCCGAACTTCGCTCTTCCTGCCCTTTCCTCAACTAGACCTGGTAATTATTGATGATGAAGATAACCCTAGTCATAGACAGTCAGACCAAAACCCTCGCTTTCATTCTGAACAAGTGGCCGCGATATTAAAAAATATATTTAACTGCAGAATTATTTATACTAGCCAGGCTCCTAGAAGCACTACCTATTTCAAGGTAAAGAACGATGAGCTTTTACTGGTTAATAATTCAAAAGTACTTCCTGCACCCAGACTGAATACTATTAATCTCACCAACGAGAGAAAACTGGGCAACTACTCTTTGTTAAGTGATCAGGTACAAGCAGAAATACACCAGCATCTTAAGGAAAATAAGAAAATATTTTTGTTTCATAACCGACGCGGTGAGGCTAGCGGACTTTTTTGCCAAGACTGTGGCCAAGCCATCTCCTGCCCACGCTGCCAGTATAAACTTACCGTTTACAAAGCAAGTAAAAAATCAAATGTACTTATCTGTCATATTTGCAATTATCAAACAAATGTCGCCTTAACCTGCCCTAAATGCCATAGCTCGAAATTAAAGAAAACTGGTTCTGGCGGACAAAAATTGTCTCAGGAAGTAAAAAATTTCTTTCCAAAATCTAACGTTGCCCTTATTACCTCCTTCAAACAATGGCTGGATAAAAAAATCAAACCCGATATTGTTATTGGCACACAGAAAATGATTAATCCTGACTTTATTGATAACTTTGACTTTATCTGCATAATTAACGCTGATTCGGCTCTTCAAATTCCTGACTTTTCTTCACCAGAAACAACTTTTAGGATTCTGTACAAACTAATCCTTATGGGCAGCATGAAAAAGAAGCAAATCATTGTCCAGTCATATAAGCCCGATCATTATGCTATTAAACTAGCCTCAGAGCTGGATTTTGAAAAATTCTGTGAAGAAGATCTAAAGAACCGTCAGCCGTTTTCCTATCCCCCATTTTCTGAATTGGTTCGTTTACTTCTTAAAGATAAAAATAAAGATAAGGCTGCAAAAAAAGCCGAGGAGTTATTTGAAAAAATTAATTCCAATAAAAATATACCAGATAACGTAGAAATTATTTACCCTAGTCCTTCCTACATAGAAAAAATCAGGGGGCAATACCGTTGGCAGTTAATTATCAAATTTCATAAGAAAGATTTGCCCTTTGTGCGTAATTTGATAAAATTAAGTGACGATAATTGGTTAATTGATCTAAACCCGCTAAACCTACTTTCATAATATGAAATTAAAAGTAATAACTGAGGGTGATCCCCGTCTCAGAAAAAAATCAGACCCCGTCACATTAGAGATTATTCCAACTCTCAAGTCCTTTATTCAAAACCTGACTCAAACAATGTATGAAGATGATGGTATAGGTATTGCCGCCCCTCAGGTAGCCAAAAATATACGAATTATTGTGATCGGAACAAAAAACGGTCCGTTAGTGATGATCAATCCTAAAATCACAAAAAAATCGTTTAGGAAAGAATGGGGTGAAGAAGGTTGCTTGAGTGTGCCGGGTGTATTTGGTGACGTCAAACGATCGAAATCCATTTCCGCTACCTATCTGGATAAGAGAGGTAAACTGCAAAAAATACATGCCCAGGGGTTATTCGCCAGAGTAATTCAGCACGAAGTTGACCATATTGATGGGATACTTTTTATAGACAAAGCCAAGAACATCAAAAATATAGATAATCATAAGAATCAGTTATAGATGAATAATAAGCCAAAAGTAGTTTTTTTCGGTACACCATCACTGACAGTGCCTTTTTTAGATGCTTTGATTAATAGCGATTACTCTATTTCCGCTGTGATCACTCAACCAGACAGACCGGCCGGTAGAAAAAATATACTGACCTCACCACCCGTTAAAAAACTAGCCGAACAACAAGGCATAAAAATAATCCAGGTTGAAACTCTTAGAGAAGAGTTAATCCAAGAAGATAAGTCAATCTTTGATGAGTTCGGGTCTCTTAAAGCTGATGTATATGTGGTTGTGGCTTTTGGGTTAATTATTCCGGAAAGAGTTTTCTCTATACCAAAATTTGGTGCCATTAACGTTCATCCTTCTTTATTGCCTAAGTACCGCGGTGCCAGCCCTATTCAATCTGCTATACTCAATAATGATAGAACCACCGGTATCACAATAATGAAACTTGATTCGGGAATGGATACCGGACCGATCATCGACCAAATGGAAATAAAACTGACCCAAGATGAAACCACTCCCACTTTAACTGAAAAGATAACAAAAATCGGTCCAGCATTTCTAATCAAAACACTGAACGACTATTTGAACGGAAAACTTGTTCCTGAACCCCAAGATAATTCAAAATCAAGCACGACCAAACAGCTCACCAAAAAAGACGGCCAAATAGACTGGTCCCAGCCGGCGCACAAGATTGAAAGTCAAATAAGAGCTTATCAATTCTGGCCTGGTTCTTATACATTTTTTAATAATACCAAGATAGAGATATTATCCGCCAGAGTTTCTAAGGCTGACGAGGTACCGGCTTCAGGCACCGTATTAAGCCAATCAAATAACACGTTTGTTGCAACTGGTCAAGATTTGTTGGAGTTGATAAAGATCAAGCCTGCCTCAAAAAACGAAATGACCGCAGGTGATTTTATTCGCGGCCACAAAGATTTTGTCGGTACTGTATTGAAATAGTTACTTACGTAGTTTTTTTGTTACGTGAAAACCTAAGTATCTTCCAAACATTAGTCGAGTTTGAGCCTCAGTGGCTGGCATCGATCCAAAAATAATCATACATATCGGAAAAAGAACCCACTGCAGTATCATCACCACAAACCTGTAGACAGGCCTTTTTTGGTGTTTATATGGCAATAGATAAACGCTCAAGATGGCGCTTACCAGAAGTCCGATCATTGCCGCTGACATCAAAAATTTCAGAACCTGGGGAGCATTTTGAGCTATGATACTATTTAATATTTCCTCGTTTTGCATTCTTAACGGGAGGTATCCTAAAATAAAAATGATTACAGGAGCCGTGGCCCAGGAATACATGCCCTCAGTCAGATTCCAGAGATATCTAAACTTCTGGACAAATGGAATAGCTTTGTTTTTTGAAAAATTCCAGACCAAATATGGAAAATGTTCAACTCCCCAAGCCCAACGCCTCTGTTGTTTATACAAATTAACGAAACCCTGCCAGATGTTTTGACCGCCCACGGCATCCATTGATATCGGAATATGCATGGACTTAACTTGATAATCACCGTCATACCTCAACAAACATTGGAGAAATATCCTTGAGTCTTCCGTCACAATATCACTTTGCCAAAAACCAACATCTACCAACGCTTTGTAGCTCATACTGTGTGAAGAGAAAGTAAATAATCTCTCCGGCCTTAATTGCTCACTCATCAGCCAAAAGGTAGTACTGTTAGAAACCACTCTCATGATAGCCGGCACATCCCAAATATTGTTATTAAATAATGGTACCGGCTGATAGCTATAACGGGTTGGGTTTTCGGTCGTTAAATAATGGTATGTCACATAACTAAAGTATTGCTGATTGGCGCAGGTATCAACATCAAAAGATGATACGATAATGTTTTCATAAGGAATCTGTAAATCATCAATCATCTCCTTTGTCTGTTGCCCCGCCCAAGCGGTATTCGAGCCTTTGCCCGGAACTTCTCCAGGCAGATCCTTGGGATGCAAAGATACAACAAATTTGAAGAACTTATCCGCAAATTCCTGTTTTAATATTTCAGCATTCTTGATGGCGTGTTCTTTGTCGCTCTCTTCTATACAAAAAACCACTATCATTCTTTCGTGGGGATGTTTTACATCGACCAAACTTTGAAAGCTCATCCTCAAGACCTCAATCGGTTCCTTGTAAGTCGGCATAAATACCATATGATAGATTTTTTCGTAACCCGGTAACTCCTGGCACTTCTCCACCCAATCAATCCTGCTATCACGCCTAAATCTGAGGAAAGACAGCACTATGTAAATAATTATGTAAATTACCCGAATGAGCCAGTAGAGATCAAATAAAACTATAAAATATATAGCCCAAAGAGGCTTTAGGGCAATTAAAGCAATCATCCCGAGGAATGTTGTCCAAATTAACGCCCCCGGGACAATTTCTAATATTCTATATTTTGTATGGTCGGATAGTGCCATCAATATATCTTACTATTCGTAGCGTAGTGCTTCAATCGGATTTTTTCTAGCTGCTTTTGTGGCTGGCGCTATTCCAAAGATTATTCCCACACCAATTGATATTCCGACGGCCATCAAAATAGCCTCTAGTGTGATTGCTGTAGGTATCCCGAAGTTATAATCAATGATTAAGGAAGCCCCATAGGACAAGATAAACCCAATAAGCCCGCCCAACAGACTTAGTAAACTTGCTTCTATCAAGAATTGAACCAGAATATTTCCGTCAGTGGCACCGACTGCTTTTCTAATTCCTATTTCTTTTGTCCTCTCGGTTACCGATACTAGCATGATATTCATAATACCAATGCCTCCAACAATCAAAGAAATTGCCGCTATGCCTCCAATAGCACTGGTGATGATTGCTAAGACATCGTTAAACAGGTTCAACATATCTTCTTGGGTCAAAATACTAAAATCCTCCAGCTCGTCATGGTTTTCTAATAAAGCAGATTTAATTTCTTCAATCTTCTCATCAACTATTTCTGAATTCTCGGCTCGGGTAAATATTCTATGCAATAATTCATTACCGTTTATTTCAAATGACAAGGTGTTTGGTATTGCTATTAAATTATCAAAAGGTGTCGAGCCGCCCAAGAAACTATCTGTTTCCTCTTGTTTTTCCATTATACCAATAACTTCCAGCTCCTTCTTCACAATATTTATTTTTTTGCCTATAACTGATTCGGCGTCCTCTCCCGGAAATAAATTTTCTTTAGCTACATAATCCAAAACAACAACACTGGCCGTATTATCCAAATCATTCTGGTTAAACCAGCGGCCATACTCCACGTGTTTACTCATCAATTCCTCTAAGTAAAGCCCGGCTCCCACAACAAATGAACCCACTGACTGTTTATCATCTCGCATCGCCACACCGTTGACCAGGGTGACTGCATCTGTTTCTAGTAAACCATTGATTGACTCCACGTCATCCTTGTCCTCCATAGTTAAAGTGCTCTGTCCAGCCAAAGAAGCTGGATTGATGCCTTCTTCCGTATCTATTTTCCCGGGAATTACCATAATTAAATTGCTACCGAAATTATCTATTTGCTTGCCCACTTCCGAGCGCACTCCTTCACCAATAGATATCAAGGTTATGACAGAAAACACGCCAATAATAATACCCAGCATTGTTAAAAAAGATCTTAACTTATTGGCTTTTAAACTGTTAATAGATAATCTCAAGTGTGGAAATATCATCTGTTTTCGCTTAATACTCCGTCAACCATTTTGAAATGCCTTTTGGCATATTTATCAATCTCAGGATCATGAGTTACTAAAATTATTGTCCGGCCCTCTTTGTTCAGGTTCTTGAGCGACTCCATTATTTCAGCTCCTGAATTAGTATCCAAATTTCCTGTTGGCTCATCAGCCAAAATAATAGCCGGATCATTTACCAAGGCTCTGGCAATCGCTACTCTTTGCTTCTCCCCTCCGGATAGATTCATTGGAATATAATTTTTTCGGTGATCTAGCTTAACCATCTTTATTAAATTGTCTACTCGATTCGATTTCTTGTTTTCTTTCTTAGAATAAATCAATGGCATTCTTACGTTTTCATAGACTGAAAGACGAGGCAATAAATTGAATGTTTGAAAAACAAATCCGACCTCTTGTCGCCTCATCAGAGGCAATTTAGATCTGGATATTTTGGTAATATCATTCTCTTTTAACCAATAGCTTCCGCTGTCAGCCACATCAAGCATTCCGATAATATTCATCAAAGTCGACTTGCCAGATCCAGACGGACCCATAATAGAAATAAAATCACCATCCTCAATAGCAAAATTTATATCCTTTAATGCCTGAAAAGGATTATCCGTTGATTTATTGAAAGTTTTATTTATTCTTTTTAATTCTATTAAGGCCATATTCTTCTATTTTCCATTGTAGTATATCAGCTATTTTGATTACCTTCAACCAAAAGACCGGGTCAGAATCATCCGAACCCAGCCTTGGTAAATTAACTGTTGTTGATTATTCAGCTGGAGTTTCTGGGGTCTCTGGGGTCTCTGGAGTTGCTGGAGTTTCTGGGGTTGCTTCTGTGTTTTGACCCTCGTCATCGATGTAAATCACTACGGTCACCTCCTTTCAGGTATTTTAATATTTATTTATTACTTATTATATCACGTAATTGTCCTGGATTCTCTGATGACAACACAAAACTATTACTTTTATTCTTAACAGTGATCTCTAGGGCTTGCCCGCCCCCGGAAGAATAAATTGTTTTTTTATCTCTTTTTTTGTTAAAGATACCGTAATTATAGTAGCTTCTCGACTTTATGTTTACAATTTCAGTTTGATATATATCGTCTATATTTATCCTTTGGCTAAATACTCCAAATCCAAAAATTAATTTATTTCCTTCTATTTTGACTCTGTATTTCCAAAATGAAATTATGAAGAACAGGACACCTAACCATTCTAAGATTATTATTATTCTCATACCATACAGTTGCCCGCTGTTTAGATGAGTAATCCACTCGGCAATACTTAGAATAAAGGTCATTATGAAGAAAAAAATTACATAAAACCATACTGAAAAATGCTTTTCTTCATGATACCTCATGTCCACAGTCTAACAAAAACAAAGGCCTTTATCAAGTTTTGTCAAGTACTTAAGTATAATATTATTTAATTTTTATCTTCCCCTGTTCAAAGCCGACAATTACATTTTTGCTACCGGTTATCTTACCAGAGATCATTTCCATAGCCAATGGATCCAAAATCTCCTGCTGGATAACCCTTTTCAGTGGCCGAGCACCATAAGTGGGGTCATAGCCTCTTTCAGCCAAATATTTCTTGACTTTGTCGGTTACTTCTATCTTGACTCTTTTTTCCTCTAAACGCTCAATGACTTTTTTCAATTGCAAATCCACGATTTTAACCAAATCGGTTTTCCTTAAACTATGGAAAATAATTGTTTCGTCGACACGATTTAAGAATTCTGGTTTGAAATGATTACGCATTAATTCCAATATCTTTTCTCGCATAGCATTTTCATTGCTAATTTTTTCACCTTTTTCATCAAATCCCAGCTGGCCTTTTGTCGCCAGGTCAATAATCATCTGGGAGCCGATATTTGACGTCATTATGATAATGGTGTTTTTGAAATTTACTATTCGACCCTTGGCGTCAGTTAATCTTCCATCATCCAAAATTTGCAAAAGCATGTTAAAGACATCAGGATGAGCCTTTTCAATCTCGTCAAAGAGTATCACGGAATAAGGTCTTCGTCTGACCAACTCAGTTAACTGTCCGCCCTCCTCATAACCAACATACCCCGGTGGCGAGCCAATCATTTTTGAAACGGCGTGTTTTTCCATGTACTCTGACATGTCCAACCGAATCATTGAGTCTTCATCGTTAAACATAAACTCGGCTAAGGCTCTGGCCAGCTCAGTCTTACCCACTCCGGTTGGTCCGAGAAAGATAAATGACCCGATCGGTCTTTTTTCTTCGGCAATGCCGGCTCTGGAGCGACGTACTGCATTAGCCACGGCTGTGATCGCTTCTTTTTGCCCGATGATACGCTTTTTCAGCTCATCTTCCATCCGAGCTAACTTCGACGCCTCGCTCTCCAACATTTTTGATACTGGAATGCCAGTCCAACGTGCTACGACTTCGGCAATATCTTCTTCAGTAACTTCCTCTTTCAAAATCGATTGGTCTTTCTGTAACTTGGCTAATTTTTTCTCTTCAGCTTTAATAGTCTTTTCCAACTTGGGAATCTGATCATATCTGATTTCGGCAACTTTTTCTAATTCACCTTTTCTCTCGGCTATTTCAGCTTCACCCTTTTTCTTATCAATCTCAGATTTTGATTCTCTAATTTTGGAAATTATTTCTTTCTCAGCTTTCCATTGTATTTCTAACTTTTTAACCGACTCTTGCAAGGAAGCAATCTCGCGCTTTAAGGCAGTTAGTCTTCTTTTTGAATCATCGTCTTTCTCTTTGGCTAAAGCTTTTTGTTCAATCTCCATCTGACGCACTTTTCTTTTCATCTTATCCAGTTCTTCTGGCATGGAGTCAATCTCCATGCGTAGCCCCGAAGTTGCTTCGTCAATTAAATCAACGGCTTTATCAGGCAAAAATCTATCACTAATATATCTTTGGGACAAGTCAACTGCTGCCACAATAGCCGGATCAGTTATCCTAACACCGTGATGGACTTCATACTTTTCTTTTATACCTCTTAATATGGCAATTGTATCTTCAGTGGATGGTTCAGCTACGTATACTGGTTGGAAACGTCTCTCTAATGCAGCATCTTTTTCGATATATTTTTGATACTCTTTTAAGGTTGTTGCTCCAATAGCGTGTAATTCACCTCGAGCCAGCGGCGGTTTAAGCATGTTAGAAGCATCAATGGCGCCCTCAGCTCCACCAGCACCGACAATAGTATGAAGCTCGTCAATAAATAATATAATTTTGCCTTCAGCGGCTTTAATTTCCTTTAAAACGGCTTTCAGCCTATCTTCAAACTCACCTCGGAATTTAGAACCAGCTATCAGAGACCCCATATCCAAGGCGATCAATTCTTTATTTTTTAAACCCTCGGGAACATCGCCAGACACAATTCTTTGAGCTAGACCTTCGACAATAGCCGTTTTACCTGTTCCTGGTTCACCAATCAAAACCGGATTGTTTTTTGTACGTCGTGATAGAACCTGCATAATTCTACGCACCTCATCATCACGACCGATAACTGGATCAAGTTTTTTTATCTTAGCTAAACGTGTCAGATTAGCGCTGTATTTTTCCAAAGCTTGATATTTGCTTTCTGGATCCTGATCAGTTATCCTCTGGGTACCCCGCACGTCCTTTAATACTTTGAGAATATTATCAGTGGTGATGCCGTTCCTGCCTAAAAGTTCAGCCACTCGTTTGTCTGACTCCAACATGGCCAGAAAGAGATGTTCGGTGCTGATATATTCATCTTTCAATTTTTCCGCTTCTTTCATTGCCTGATCAATAACATCTTTGAGATTCTTGGTTATAAAAACCTGGGCAATCCCACCGCTTGGCATTTCTACCTTAGGCAATTTATCAATCTCTCCAAATACATCTGTTTCCAGCTTAGATATTTCAATCCCCAACTTTCTCAGTATTGGTAAAACCACCCCGTCAGTTTGGAATATTAAAGCTGCTAGCAAATGGAAGGTATCAATCTGCTGTTGCTTCTTTTCAGCCGCTATTCTTTCTGATTTTTGTACCGCTTCTTGAGCTTTTAGAGTAAAATTGTTTGGGTTCATATTTATCTGACGTTAATTCACAGTGTAAATATGATATAATCAAAATTAGCACTTGTCAAGTTAGAGTGCTAATTATGTTTTACACAACTATTGTTATGGGTATTCAATATAGGTTCCTGCTTCTTTTTGGGAAACTATTTCACCGTATTTATCAAGCGTAAACTGTGTTCTGTTTCCTGTGTTGCCCTTGTCTTTACATATTAGGGTCCACATTCTTTCTGTTTCATGCTCAAATATTGTTTCTATTGATCCACTAGCGCAATATTTATCCTCGGCATATTCAACTAACTGCTCCTGGGTGGCTAATTCGTCTTTAGTAAATATAGTCAGGAGCAGAATTATAATAATAACCACTAATATGATTATAGCCATTATCATTATTAATCTTTTGCCCATATATTTTTATAAATTATTATCCTCACCTTTATAATAGATACCCATCACTTTTAGGTCAAATGTCTATTGGGAATAACCAATCGGCAACATAACAACTGGCTTCCAGCCCTTATCAGCTTTTAAAATCTCTTTTATACTGTTTTCCCTGAATCCCCCGACCCAACACGCCGATAAGCCCATATCAACTGCCTGCAGCCAAGCATAGCTCGCAGCTATTGTGGCATCTTGTATACAATAAAGTTCCCTGCCTCTCTGGCCATAGTTAAGGGCCGATCTTCCAGGTACAGCGAAGAATGCTAGCACCACCGGAGCCTGTGATATAAATATCTGTAGGTATGAAGCTTTAACTAGTTCTTTCTTAACATCGTCTTCATGAACAACAGAAATTTCTCTGGCTTTCAAATTACCGGCCGAAGGAGCTGAGTACGCAACTTTCAAGATCTCGTCTAGCTTTTTTTCTTCTATTTCAGTGTCTCTAAACCTTCGAACTGCTTCTCTTTTCTCAAATAGTTCATTCATATTTTTATTCTACCATAAAAAAAGAGGACTGGTTATCGGTCCTCGGGATTGTAGTCAATGTACGGAATCGGCTCGTCATCAAAGTAGATCAACTCGGGGCTGATGTTGGTAATGGGCCGAATTTGGCTTCTCCGTACCGGGATAGCAAACGGCATGCCAGCTTGCATGTGAAAAGCCATGGCGTGTAGCGAAATGGGCTCGTCTCTGGAATAGCGCCTGACATAATTGCCGAACCGTCTGGAATCTGGATGGACCCAGGCGCTATTCGCGACCAGGACCTCAAAGGTTGTTGTATCACTATCTGCAGTGGCCACGTTGATTAAAAGCCACTGATCTCCCGGAATCTCTTCGACCCGAGAAGCCTCGTCCTCAGCCGCAATGGCTGATCCGGCAATCGCACCCATTGGCCCCAAGAGCACAAATCCCAGAACACCACCGCCAGCCGCCGCGCCGCCTACATCACCGGCAACGATCATGGATCCATCTTCGCTGTGATAAGCATAGTTAACTACCCAGCCTCGATAATACTCAATCCGCATCAAAGAGTCTTGGGTGGCTATTTCCCTTCTCAGTTGCTCATTTCGTTCCGTCTTCTCCGTCTCGGTGGCACCAAATCCACAACCGCAGGCAATAATCAATATTGCCAAAAAAGGAATCCAACTGTACACCTTCATAGTACTTCCCTCCTTTTACCCACTATCAAAAAGAACAATCAAGGATAAAATCTTAGCAAATGGTTATTTAATAGTCAATTTTATTCGTAGCGCAAAGCCTGAACCGGATCCAAACGTGATGCTTTCCAAGCTGGATATAATCCAAATATAACTCCGGTCCCAACCGAAACTAATACCGCCAGTAATATTGCGTCTACGGAAAATACTGCGCTAACACTGACATAGCTGGTAACAATATTAGTAAGTATCTTTCCGATTACTATGCCGAGAATACCTCCCACGCCGGTTAATATTATTGATTCGGTTAAGAACTGAATCAGAATGTGTCTGGTTTTGGCACCCACAGCTTTTCTCAAACCTATTTCTTGCGTTCGTTCAGTCACAGAAACCATCATAATATTCATAATTCCAATTCCACCGACTAATAATGATATAGCGGCCACGCCCGTTAACATATTAGTAAAGACCGATATGGCGTCATCACGAGCATCCAGGATATCTTGAGCGGTCGTAACCATAAAATCCGCATCATCAACGTTGTCATAGCCATGATTTTCCAATATAGAGTCCTCTATCTTGGCAGCTAAACTATTAACTGACTCCTCATCAACCGCATCCACCGTGATGGAATTAATATTTTCTTGTTCAAAATTAGCCATAGCTGTTGTGTATGGCAGATAAATATTTCTATTACGAACACCAAATCTCATCATTGGAGCCCCCTCTTCTCCATCTTCGCTTCCTTCTCCTTTCAAAATGCCCGCTATTTTATATTCAATATCACCGATGTTAATCAAGCCATTAATTAATGATTCCGAATCATCAGAAAATTCTTCAGCCGCACCGCTGTCAAAAATAACGATATTCTCGGCACTTGAGATATTATCTTCCGAAAAATCACGTCCGTATTCTATCCCTCTGTCGTTCATCACAAAGTAGTTATTTGAAACTCCGATAGCGTTAAACTGCATATCCTCGTTGTTGAAATTGATTGTAATATTGCTGTTTACTTCCGGGGTAGCATATTCCAACAACCCACCTTCAAAAGTCAAAACATCATCATAATCTTCGGTGGTAAGAGTTGGATCGGTGGGCCGCATTCTAAAAGCCGCCATACCGCCTCCTGGGCCTCCTCCAATACCTAATGCGCCGCCTTCATCCCGATCCTCATCTTCCGATTCTTCTTCCTCTTCAGCAATGGCTTGCGAACTAACCGTTATAGTTTTAGCTCCTAAAACCGAAAAATTTCCGACCACGTTTTCTTTAACGCCCTGGCCCAGCGAATACAAAGAGATGACTGCGGCAATGCCAATTATAATTCCCAAAATTGTCAGGAAACTTCTACCTTTATTGGCTAATATTGCAGTGGTTGACTGGCTAATGATTGACCCCACTTTCATACTGGTTCGTCTTTAATTATTTTCCCGTCCAACAATCTGATTATTCGATGAGCATAGCAAGCAATTTCTTCTTCGTGGGTGATAAGAACCACTGTGGTACCCTCTTTGTTTATATCCGAAATAATGCTCATTATGCTTTTAGCTGTCATAGAATCAATATTTCCGGTTGGCTCATCTGCTAATAGTATGGTTGGTTCTTTAATTAAAGCTCGTGCTATAGCCACTCTTTGAATCTGGCCACCTGACAGCTCATTGCTTTTGTGCTCAATGTGGTCAGTCAATCCCAGCTTCTCTATCAACTTCAAAGCTCTAGTAAAATCACCACTGCGGCTTCGGTAGATTGTCGGCAGCATAATATTATTAACCACAGAAGTTCTCTTCAAGAGATTGAATCTTTGAAAAACAAAACCGATTTCCTCATTGCGAACATCAGCCAGCTGATTAGCGCTTAGATTTTTTGTATCTTTGTCGTTTAATCTATACTCTCCATCATAATGCTTGTCCAAAAGGCCTAAGATATGCAACAAAGTAGACTTCCCGCTTCCGGAAGGTCCCATTATGGCCACAAATTCTCCTCTTTTTACCTTTAAATCAATACCGCGCAAAGCGTTAGTCTGAGCACCTCGTTTAGCTTCATATATTTTTTTAACGTCTTTTAATTCAATTGCAGATTCCATCTATTTTGTGAGCTGGTAATATATCTCATTAGCCTGAGATAGCGTAATCCCACCCTCCTCAACCGCTTGATCTAGCATTTGTTCAAACTTGGAAACAAATCTCTTATTGTCAGTTCCCATCGGAGAACTCTCTTTCATTTCATCAATAGCGTCATAATCAACATCTCCGGTATCTTCATCTATGAATCTTGATATATCCATAAATCCCGGTCCTTGCCGGCCTCCAAACGATCCCTGAAAATCCCTATTGACCATGGGTCTAAGTTCATCACTACTTTGACCGCCTGGACTGATAATAATGTAAACCAATAAAGATACAGCAACCAGTGAACTGAATATTGAAATAGTTTTAAAGGTTTTTAGTTTTTTATAAACTTTTTCATCCATATTTATGCATTTACGCTTATAATACAGCGAACTTGGAAAAATTATTTCAATAACATCTCTTTATTTACCTCATCAATCAAGAAATACAAAAAAATATTCCTTGACCCCCGTTATACAACGGGGCAGGCTTGTGGAGAGATACAATGATGTATATCTCCACTCGTTCGCTTCACTCTCTCGGTCGAGAAATAATTTACTCCTAGACTCTCAAATCAATATTAGGGATGGGGGGTATATTAATCTATTCGATGAAATAATATCTTTTTGGGATTGTAATACATGTGAAGGGGTTCGATCGCGTCTAGGGCCGGATGAGAGGACCGAAGATGACGGTCGATCCCTAATTTCCGGCCCTGGCTATGTCCACCCTCTCTGGACAATGTCATTGCCGAAAAATTAACAATTAAAAATAAGTAATATGAAAAAAAGAACTCTCATGTCGATTGCCATGCTGGTCGGTGTAGGAATTATCACCGCTGGTATTGCCTCGGCGAACGGAGGTTTCGGGTTTGGCTTCGGAGCTGACTTGGACCCTGAAGAAGCAGCCAATCTGGCCACAGAACGCTTCCAGCATCAAGCCGATTTGCTTGAAACTGATGTCGATACAGTCAAGGATGCCTGGTCTCAAGGCAAGCGAATAGACGAACTTGCTGAAGAGCTCGGTATTGATGAAGAAGCTCTTCAGGCACGTATGCAGGAAGAGCATCAAGCCAGAATGGAAGAGCGCCTACAGTCAATGGTTGATCAGGGCGTGATAACTCAGGAGCAAATGCAAAACCGCCTTCAATTCATGGAGGACAATGGTTTCCAGGGCAAAGGATTTGGTTCAGGCATGGGTCACCATCATGGTGGCAAAGGCTTAGGACTCGGTTTCTAACCCTAAACTAAAAATCCACCCCCCCCTAATTAAAGAATCCGCCTTAGTACAGGGCGGGTTCTTTTATTGGATTTCTTTTATTAAAGTATTAAAGAATTGATGTTTAGCCACCTTCTCAAGCCAGGACTTATGACCGCATTTAGGCAGTAAAATGACCTTAAAATCGCTCAAAATGGCTTCCAGAGGCTCTTTTACGCCGGTATAGGGGTGAGTGTGTCCTTATCACCGTGGATTGCTATTACAGGGCATTTTATCGATTGACCCATTTTTAGCAATTTTCCGCTTTTTCTCAGCTTGTCTGCATCCGGCCAAATGCTCTGGTAGATTTCATAATCGTATTTAATTTCTGCTGAATCTTCTAACGCATCATGGGAATCCAGCTGGGACATCAATTTTCCAAACTTTTTGAAAACCTCATTCTTATTACTGTTAGATGAATCGTTTAACTCTCTACTTAATTTATCAAACTGTTGCTTGTGCTTGCTACTCATTTTTTGAAAAACGAGCCTTATTCATCACATCAACATATTTAGCGTCAAAAGGTCCGCTCGATATTAGGATCAACTTCTTAACCAAATCAGGATAACGAGCGGCAAAAATCCACCCTAGCCAGGCTCCCCAAGAATATCCAACTAAAACATAGGGCAGCTCACCAGTATCTGTTATTTGCTGTTTTAATTCTTCCACCTGCCCACTGACAGTCTTCTTTGTTTGATTAGGAGCAATAACACTAAAAGATCGGCTCAGGTACTCAGCCACTGGCTTCATTTCTCCGACTGCACCGGGGCCGCCGTGGATTAAGACAACTCGTGTTTTTCCCAAATTGTTTTACTTAGATTTATTTTCTTTTCCCGCTTTTGAAAGTAAGAAAATCATCCCTCCTAAGCACACCAAAAAAATACCAATGCCGATTGGCGAGCCCCAGCCTAATACCATAAATGCATCTTCCATGGTTTTGAAATTTAATAATAATAATTAAATAATATACTTATTTCGGAAATATCACAATAAAAAAAGAGGCTCAAGTTTGAGACTCGGCCTCGCCGTTGGTATCATCACCCAGTCTATCCAGGTGATCCGCATCACTCTCTTCCAGCGACCTGATGTATGAAATGAACCACCAGGTCATTCCCCAACCGATCAATAGAACTACCAGCACAACAGCTGCCAACACTATTTTGAAAAAGAACCACATCTGAACGACCTCCCTCTAGTCAGAGCTGCAAACAATCCTAGCCTGCATCTTGGCGGTCATACCCTCACATTCAAGGTTGACCCATTTGATGCCGCGGTTAGGCTTGCCAACGCGAGCAACCCTCACCTTGCCTGGACCGCCTTGGATCTGGGTGAATTCCTTTTCCCAGCCCTCTTCGAACTTGACGATGGTCGGACCGACAGCCGGAACACCCAATGGTGCGGCAGGATAATGACGGCTTCGGCCTGTCCCTGGGGGACACAAATGCGCACTGTGTTCATCGCTTACCTCCTGTTGTGGTTGTAATAGCCAAAAAGAACACACCGAACACATCTTACTACTTATTATTAAATACAGCAAATATAATAAGCCGGGGGTACCGGCATATTACATTTCTAGTTTTATTATTTTTTTTCAGTGATTCTGTTCAAACATAAAAACAAAATACCTACTATGAAAAATGGCAGCCCAGATACTGCCACCGCGTATAACTCATTACGACCAGCTGTTACATGGGCAAAAATACCAAAAGCTATTCCAGTTATTGCTAAAACCCAGCCCCCCACCTTTTCGTTCTTCCAGGCAATAATCAAACCTATAGCGTTGCAAATAATCAATACTGTAATACCAAATGACTCCCAGCTAAAGCTTTCACCACCACCTACCCCATAACCCACTCCCATTAATACCCAAAAAGATACTAGGATAACACCTATCGTCCTTGAAGTAATACGCAATATTTTCTCGTTTTTGATCATCGCTTAAATTATATCAATAGTTTCTGGCTTAAGTAAACACCAGTCATGATTCCCATCTATGGATGTAATCTTACTATTGGATATTTTTTTATTAATTGAATGGGCATAATCTTTTTTAAAAACCTCATCATCTTCTCCCCAAAGAATTATAGTTCTTGTTTTTTTTCGATTCATCACCTGAAATAATTCATTGGTGTAATCACTTTGTCCAAGGTTAACTGCTCGATTTAGTTTAAATAAGTTCAAAATGATTTCAGAAATAAAGTCTCTGGCAATTATAAATGATACGAATTTATTTGGATATTTTAGGATACCCCGAACGGCTTTTAACAAGAATAAAAAAGAGATTTTATTAATGGTATATTTCGCCTGCTGACCAGTTGAGCTGACTAATATTAATTTCTTTACCATTGGTAACTGAGCTGCCAATTCCAAAGCAATGTCTCCACCAAATGAGTGGCCAGCAACCACTATATCAGATAATTTTAGTGACTTGATAAATTCGCTTAAAAATAAAGACAGGTCGTTTATTAGCCATTTTTCTTTTCCGTCAAAAGGGTTTTGGAAATAAGGAATAGTTGGTGCAATGATTGTATACTTCTTTGACAATATTTCAAATGTCTTAATATACGTTGTTGGTTTTAATCCAGCTCCATGCAGCCACAGCAAATAGGGCCCGCTTCCACAAGTCCAATAATCAGCCTGAATCCCTTTATATTCAAATGTTTTTTTATTCATATGCATTAAGATAAATAACTTAGCATTATAGCTATCTAAATTGTCTAGTCAAGTAGGCAGCATTGACAACACAAAAATAATTGCTATTATTCATGCGTCATAGTTGTCCAGTACAAAGCAAAGGAGGGCTTATGGACAGTAATTTGCCTGTGACGAAGACAGCCGATGTCAGCTTCGGTGACTTCACTTACGTTGCTCGTTACTATCGCATCACACCACTGGGAAGGTTCGCGGTCGGATTCGTTTTTGCTCTCGAACCACTGCAACCCGGCTCCGAGTGGCCAATCGATTGGGAGTCCTTCCTCTTCGCAGTAGCAGACGCTATTTCCTCTGCGGAAAGGATCGGTTCCTTGGGTGTTGGGCTCGTCTTCCTGGAGACTCACCATGATGATGAGGAGCTTTGCCCAGGTGAAAGTGCCAGCCATGATCTGAGCATCGATATCACTGAGCAGGAAGCCCATATGCACAGGAGGGATAACGCACCAGCTGATGCTCTTACGGCTTTTGCTGACCTGATCAGCGAACCAGAAACTGCGCCCACCACTGAGTGATCAGCCCCTAGACCTGCTCCAACGTAGGTCTTTTTTTAAGAATATGCTAATATATAGTTGTTATTATTAAGAACATAAAGATGAAAAAGAGCTTAAGAATCTTTCTTATTTCTATTGCTTCAATTGCTCTTTCGGCAACTATTATTCATGCTGCTAGCTTGAACGTAACTAACCAGTTAGGCGGTTCTTCTGGTGATTCATTCGATATTGATGGAGCTATAATAGTAGATTCTATGAGGGTTGGCGCCCAAGGAGTGGGTGGTGTAACTTTTTTTAATGGGACTATCGTTAATGAAACAACGAACGACAGTGGCTTAGGCATGCCCGTAACATTTGGAGATGATGTTAGAATAGATGGTTTAATCTACCGGTCTGAAATCGGTGGTGACAACCCAATCAAAATTGCTGACAGCCTGAGGCCGTCAAGTAACGGAGCATATTCATTAGGATCTTCAGATTATAAATTTAAAGATGCCTACCTTTCTGGAACACTGACAGTAGACACATTATCAGTTTCCAGTCTTGAAGGATCGGGTATAGTAAGCAGTAATAACATTCTTAACGGGTCTATTAAAGAGGATGATATTCTTCAAAATGCTATTACCAGTGATTTAATAGATAATGGCACAATTGCAACCGCCGACATATCAGACGGTGCTGTTAGTTATGATAAAATTAGCGGTCCAGGAGGCACGAATCTTCCCATTGCTTACGGAGTCATTGACGCTGATGGTAATATTCTCGGGGGTACATCAAATTTCACATGCACGTTAGTTGATGATGCTCCCGGCGTGGGTGATTGGTATGAGATTAGCATCGAAGGCGAATCTCTAAGTGCCATACAACACGTAACAATTGCAAATACTCTTGCCGACGGTGGTATGGCAAATATATTTTCTAATGACGGTAACGTAGTAATATATTTCAGAGACTTTGATGGAGATTATGTATTACCACAAGGATTCTATTTTGTAACTTATAAATTATAGTTGCAATAAAAAAAACCGCGCAACACCCAGGCGGTTTTTTTATTTACTTACAAGCTTCTGCGCCTAAGCAAAATGATTACTACAACAAAACCTATCAGCAAAATAACAACAATCGCGCTATAGAGAATAATATTATTATTGTTGTTGTTCTCGTCACTGCTCGATACTTCATCAGAATTAACTACTACCACCTCTCCTGTTTCGTCGACTACATAATCACTAGTATCTGTTTCATCGTTAGTATTGGTTTGAACAACTGTGGTTGTGTTGGTATTTCCATTGCTCTGAAGAACCTCCAAGGTCACTCCAATATTACCTTCGACAAATGTATAACCTAGGCCCTGGCAGCATGCCTCGATCGTTTGACTAGTCTCACAATTAATACTTGTCTCTATCTCAACCCAACCATCTGGGACATATACTTGTTCCCCGCCACCATCTTCCCAAAAAGCACCACATTTTTTTTCATTGCCATTGATAACCATAGATACGTCGGTGTCGGGTGTCTCATCCGGAGCTTCTTCCGCTGCTATGGTCACTAACGGTAATATTAATAATAAAATTGCGATTACTAATAACTTTTTCATTTTTTTATATTTAATTATCGGCTAAATCCCCATTTGATAAGGCTTTCAGTCTCGTTTGATACGCTATGGCGCCACAGCGATGGATTCCCTAATAAAATTGCGGTTATCTCCTGGCCTTGTGAATTCTTGGCTCTGGTCATTAAACAGTATCCTGCTTCATCTAAATATCCAGTCTTGCCTCCTATTAAGTATAAATCAGATTCCTGAACCAGTAAATTTGTGTTTTTAATATGATGGTAATGACCGGTATTGATCATAGAAAAGTTATAGGCGGGTGAAGTTGTAGCTTGTGATATGATAAAGTAATTTAGCGCCTTATTACTTAACAGTATTAAATCACGAACTGTTGATTTATTGGTCACTTCCAACCCGGTCGGATCAGTAAATGTTGTATTATTCATGCCAATTGTTTCTGCCTTATGATTCATTTTTGAAACAAACTCAGCTTCAGACAAACCAGTGGAACGTGCCAAAGCCCGAGCCGCATTGTTAGCTGAGCCAATCAGCATAGTATAAAAAAGATCTTTGACGGTTAAAGTTTCGCCAATTGACGCATAGAGTTTCGCTCCGATAGCCATGTCATTAGATTCCAATGTTACCACTGTATCCCAGCCAGGATTATTGTCCAAAAAAACCAAGGCGTTCATCAGTTTGGTTAGACTGGCGATCGATCTTACTTCATCAGCATTCTTTTCGTACAAAACCTGACTGGTTTCTTTATCAACTACTATGGCTAATTCTGAAGTAATGGTGGGAAGATCCGGACTGCTGGCAAAAATCGCTACCTGAGAAAATGGAAAATGGATGTAGGTTTTAACTGTGTGGTTTTGAATATCAACGTTGGCCGGAATTGTCTGCCATTGATTAGTTATCCGATTAAAAAATTTAAACTCCACGTCATTGTAAGACGAATCGTATTGCAGCGAGAGCGCAATGGGTTTTTCTAAGACGGTCGGGTTGGGTACACGAATATCGTATTGGAAGATATCGCTGGCCAGCCTCTGATTTGCTGGTATCTCAAATTCTTCCTGAGCCAGCTTTCTAACCTTTACCCAAGCGGCATCCGAGAGAATATTTGGCATTATTCCCACCCGAAATAAATTTTCACGATCAGGAATCGTATAGCCCCGCTGGATTGTTGGCTCGTCCAAATGAATGGCTCGTTCAGTTAAAATACCGGCCCGGGCTGAATTCCCCAAGATAAATAAACCAACTCCCAGGATAATCGTATAGACCACTTTTCTCATACTTATATTTTACATTTTCAAACAAAAAGAAACAACCCCCTTTTATGAGGGTTGCTCCTATTTTAGGAATATTTAACGTGTAGCGTAGAGTTGTTCTGTTTGATTGGCAATCTTGTGCCAGTTAAATTCTTTCAATACTGTTTGGCGAGCGCTTTTACCAATCTTTTTGGTCTGAACAGGTTTTTGAAGCAGCTCAGCTAATTTCTTCTGTAGGTCATTGACGTCTTTATTCTTGAAGGTGTAACCAATATTCTCCTTATTAGCGCGAATGACTTCCATATTTTCCGGGATGTTACTGGCTAAGGCACACTGGCCATATCCAGCCGCTTCCAGCAAGGCAATCGGCAAGCCTTCCGACTCAGATGGCAAGACAAATAAATAGGCATTGGAATACAGCTCGGATAAAGTCTTGCCTTTTTGAAAACCAGTGAAGATAATACGCGGATCATTGCCAGCAATCTCCTTTAAGCGCTTAACATAAGCGTCAGTGAAAAAGGACCCGCCAGCAATCACTAATCTTTTATTAGTATTAATTCTTTTATATGCCTCAATTAAGTAATGAATTCCTTTGTGCGGAATCAAACGAGACACAGCCAAGATATACTGGTCAGTAATCAAGCCGAATTTATTCTTAATCAGCTTGGCTTTTGACTGCTTTAAGAAATCTTTGGAAATTCCGTTCGGAATATAGATTGGTTTCTTGTTAAATGATTTAACACAATATTTCTGAATTGACTTGGATACTGCAATAGTTTGATGCGGGAAGACCAATGAGGCCCACTCACCCAGCCAAAGCATGTACCGAGCAAACCCATTCCATTTCTGGTGTCGACGATCAACACAGTGAAAGGTAGACACCACTTTGGCTTTGCGGCTAAATATTCTAGGAATAAACGATAAGAGAGACGGACCAACACCGTGGTAATGGATAATGTCATACCCTTTTGTCGCCGCGTGAATCGACGAAAAAAGAGTATGAGTAATAGCATCCAAATGTTTGGTTCGTAATGAGTTTATACTAATCAAGCGAATACCCTTGTAGGTTTTACGGTTCGCCTTTGTATAATAAGGCCGCGTATAGACAGTAACTTGATGGCCTCTTTTTACCAATTCCAAGGACAGCTCCTCAACGTGGCGTTCTATACCGCCAAATTGAGCCGGTATTCCCTTTTGGCCAATTATAGCTATTTTCATATATTTGGCGTTACTTCTTAAATTAACGAAGTAGCTTATCAGATATTGGCCGCTTTGTCAAGATCCAAAGACCCGGTATCAAAAAACCACTAGCGTCTTAGTGGCTTTGATTTTATTACAATCTTTATTCGACTACAACACCCTTGCCTTGCCCTAAGGCTTCGTTCAAATCGGTTGTCACGCTAGAAAAGCTTTTGGTAAGAGTGCTTCCACCTTTCATGGCAGTCAGAGCTGATTGACCCAATAAGGTTATCGTATTTCCCACGTCTGATACAATGGGTGTAATTTGAACTTCAAAACTTGCAGTCAATGTTTGTTGATTATTTTCTATCGATCCGATTGGCCAAGTAACTGTCCTGGTGTTGCTGTCATAACTAATGTTCTGCCCGGCTGATACACTAGCATTTCCCACCCAAACTACATTTTCAGGCAGCTGAGCCTTAACATCAGCACTGGTCAATTCTTGATTGTTTTTTATTGTCCAAAAGATGCGATACCCAGTCAGCTCCCCTACTTGAGGTGGGATCGGTCCATACCCAAATTGTACTCCAGCTGAACTGAAATAATGAGTCTCAGCTACAAATTCCAAGGTTTCAGTACCAGTTTGAGTGTTTCCGGTAATTAACTCTTCAGCAGTTTTTTCTGGCTTGATGGTTACTTTATATTCTGAATCCGCTATTAGTTTTCCTGAGGCGGTGACTTGAGCCGAAAATGTATCAACCCTATTTTGTTCAGCTTCAGCACTTTTACCATGTAGACCCGTGGACCATTCTTTGCCAGCTTCAAGTTCATCGATATTAATCTCTAAAATATTGTTTGGGATAACAACTCCCGTTAAGAACACATAATCACTGGGAGGAGTAACAGTAACTTTTATATCTTGTAGGGTTTCTGCACCTGTATTCTTCAGAACTAAATTTAATATATATGATTCCGAGCCCACAGTCTCATCAGTTCCCAACCAACTGGCCACCAATGTTGATCCTGTAGTTTGATATAAATAAATTTCCGACTTGTCATATGTCTCATCGCCGCTGCTATAATAAACCAAAACCTTCACCATTGAAGAAGAATTAATGTCGTTTAATGTCTGCCCAGAAACAGTCAGATCAAAACTCTGACCACCTTCTATTTTTTCTATCTGCCACAAGTTGTTTTGCTGGTTTGAAGGTTCTTGCGAAGCTGACTGATACTCAAAGTCTTCCGGATAGCTGAACTCTATTTTTATTGTATTAAGGTTTGATTCACCGGGGTTCTTTAATGACAGCGTAAATTCTATTACTTCTCCACTGGAAACCGTCTCTGGTCCGCTGAGTGTCGCTTGGATTGAAGGACTGGGTAATAAATCACCTGATGTGAAGTAAAAAACGTTTAATACAATTAAGACAAAGATAATCAAAGCTAATATAGTATCAAGAATCAGATGACCTTTACGCCTATTTTCGTAGCGACCGTGGTATTTGGCTGCCAGCGGCGGCGCAAATACATTGAGCGTGCCGATAATAACCTGTCGTCCCTTGGTCTCTTTTTCTCTAGAAAAAACTTCGCCTTTTAGTACTGCTAATTTTTTGTCGTTTTCCTTACTCATATTTTTAATATACTGAAGTTGTTAAAGCCAAAATATCTTCTGATCCATCATTATCAACATCAGAGATCGTCAGTTGTACACCACCACGATATGATAAATCATAAGCAAAGAAGCCTGGCAACACCATGTTCCCAAACCGGTCTAAGATACGCACGTGCGGACCGCCACCTGGTCCGGCACCGGTGATAATTTCATCCATACCGTCATTATTAACATCTGTTACTGCCACGCTGACTCCGCCGCGAAACCGTTCGTCATAGGCAAAGAATCCAGCCTCGACGTTGCCGTCGCGATCAAAAACTCTGATATGCGGGCCGCCAGTATAACCCGCTCCAGTGATTATTTCATTCTTGCCGTCTTTATCTACATCGCCCACGGTCACATTAACACCTCCGCGGAAATGCTCGGCATAGGCAAAGAAGCCAGGGTGTATTAAATTGCCCTGATAATCAAATATTCTTACGTGCGGGCCGCCACCCTGGCCAGTACCGGTTACTATTTCTAACTTACCGTTACGATATAATTCACCCACTGCTAAATTAATGCCTTTATCATAATTGGATCCGTAGGGCTGGAATTCTTTGGTTAAAAAACCACTGCTGTTGTATATTTGCACCTTACCGCTCCAGCCAACAATGATCTCGTTGTTTCCGTCCTGATCTAAATCCTCTTTTAAGATTGTCAGCCCACCAGCATAATCACTGTTGTAAGTAAAGAAGCCATGGCGCACGGTATTGCCTAGCGGATCAAATGATTGGGCATAGGCGCCGTTAATATATTGCCCAGACTCAATTTCAAACTGTCGTTTAAGTAAGATTATTCCGTCGTGTCCGGCTAGTTGAACTGATGTTATAATTTCACCTGAATTAACCGTGGTATCCTGAGAGCCTTTTATCTTTTCATATCCGCCTCCCAGATTAACTGATCGGGTTTGGCCGGATGAATTGACTAACACTATTCCGTTCTGGAAATCACGACGGCAGACTCCTGAGCTCAAATCGCTGGTGCTTCCGCTGTCAACATTATATGCTTCACCGGACGGATCTCCTAAAATCACCTGAAATTCGTCATACCACCACAGGGCGTTGTGCTGGATTGAACCTTTGTCATAACTAAAGAAACCGTCATTCATCAGAGTGCTGGTTAAAGTATAGCGCATATTTTTATAATCTGTGGCGCTGCCAGTGCTGGATCTTCCGTTTATAATCACTAACGAAGGTAAAAAGCTTTGTTGAATCGCATCATAATATTTGTCCATGGCACCAGACCAGCCTCCGTCTAAGACAGAGGGAAATTCTTCTACTAACCTGCCATTAACACTGGAGAAATACTGACCGCCACCATTACCTACTATTATAGCGCCATCGCCTTCTAACTCCCGCGATTTTTCTAAAAGATTACTCATTCCTTCACGCCAAGCACTGTCTAGAACGCTGCTGGTTTCGGCCACACCGTCACGATTTAAATCGATATCACCGTCGTTCAACCAGGAGATATCATTCCACATGTTGTCATAAAAAATTCCATCCCAGTATCCGGTCGACATCACATTGTCATGCATGAATTGGGGTAAATAATTGTACCAGCGTTCGCTGTTGCTCCAGTCTCCCGTCGGGGTGACGTTAATCATCTTGGTATTGGGCCAGAACACGACCGTATCTCCACTGGAATCTTTGAGCCACCAATCCTCTTGAAATCCTTGATACAGCTGATAGTGCGGATCATCCGTATCAGTGATCTCACCATATGAATTAGGTATTTCTTGTGATAAGACGTAGGCCAAAATAACTATATCTGAATTTAACCGCTTCAACTCCTGCAGCGCGCTGGGGCTGGTATATTGCAGTTCCAATCCTACTATGACCGTATCCCAGCGCGACAAGCTGGTTGCTTCTTCCATTGATAAGGTGGGCTGCAAGAACATGTTGGCCAGCCGAGGGTATTTATCAACCAGGGTTCTACTTTCAGAAGATCTTGTAAACAATATTAAACCGCCAATAGCTAATAATGCTATAGCAAATGTTAAAAAGTATCTATTTTTTTTCAGCCAGTAAAGATTCATAAATCTTAATCAATTTATGATAATATTTTTCCGGACTGCGCTGCTGCACCAGTTGATGAGCTCGCTGACCCATTTCCTCCACCTTGTTTTTATCAGTAATTATTTTATTTATTTTTTCTCGCAAATCGTCAGCTGAACCAGTTTCAAATAAATAACCAGATTTGCCATCTTCTATCATTTCCGGTATGCCTCCGATTCTGGAGCCGATCACCGGCTTGCCTAGGCTATTTGCTTCCAATATTGTCAGCGGCTGGTTTTCATACCACTCAGATGGGACCACTACAGTTAATGAATTTTTGATACTATCTTTGAGCGCCTCACCGGATTGATAGCCCAGGAATTTCACATTGCTGATCTTTTCCTGAGACACCTTCTTTTTTAATTCATCTTCCAGCGGCCCGGTCCCGACAATCTTAAATTGATAGTCTATCTCCTTGGCCGCTTCAATAAATGTCTTAATTCCTTTTTCTTGCGAGAGTCTCCCAAAATACAAAACATAGTTTCCAGGCGGATTATATTCAGCTTTCTGGGTATCAATAAAATTAGCCAAGTGCCTTATTTCAATTATTGGCTCTTCCCACTCTCTAATCTTTTTGACTAAGAACTCGCTCGGGCTAATAAAAACATTGACGTTGTCTTCGTAAGCTTTAATAATTTTATGAAAATACATTTCAATACAAGCCAATATTGAAGCCGGCAATGAATTTTTTAAACAGCGATTATTTATGGCCTGCCAATAATTGTAACCTTTGCATTTTTCACAAACCTTACCCTGGGTAAAAAACAGATAGTTGGGGCAAAGCAGCTTATAATCGTGCAGAGTTAATATTGTCGGGATTGAATGTTTCTTCAGAGTTAGCAGGACTGAAGGAGATATTTGGTGATAAATATTGTGAACGTGAGCAATATCAGGTTTTTCCTTTTTAATCAACTGGCTCAGCTTGCGCGCAGCCTCAAACGAATACAGCATACGGCCGGCTGTTCTTAAGCCCTCTTTGTCAAACCTGACGTTTTCAAAATTAACCTTTGAAACAAAGTATTTTGAATACGGAGAAGGGTCATTCTTTTCATGTTGCATAGAAAAGACAACCACCTGGTGGGCATTTTTCTCCAGCAACTCTTTGATATCAAAAAAATGTTTCTCAGCTCCGCCTTTTACAAAGTAGAATTTGTTGATCAGTAATACCTTCATGTTTTTATTGTAACATTTTTAGAAACATATAAATATAGCAAAATATTATCATCCTGTCAATGCTAAGACGCTAACAACCTTGACAAAATCCTGTTTTCGTGTACAATATACTGTTCTGTTTTCAGAACGTTGATTTCAAAATCCAAGGGTACTTGTGCCCTAAAAAACTTGATTCAAGCCCTGCGCAAAGGAGGAATGCCATGTCCGCAAACTCAAGGGTCAGGTGGTGGATGGTACTGCTAGCAGTACTGCTTTTTCTTCTACCTGCTTCCATTTGGTTCGGCTGGCTCCTCCGGGGACCATCTGAACCACCGACTCGCCTCGAGACCCAGTTCACTGACACGTGCTTCTGGGATCCTGAGGCCGATCTGAACTTCGGTACCGTGACAGTGGGGACAACAAACACTCTTCGTTTCCCGCTGTACAACGATTCCGACTCACGGATCGTGATTCATCTGTCAGCTTCGAGTGATCAGTTCACTCTGGAGCCCAACGGTGGTGACTACACTATGCTCCCACAGCAGACTGTTGTCATCGCTGTTACTTTCTGTCCGGACACCTTAGGGCCTCAACACTGCCGTGTTTCCATGGGTCACCCCAGTCTGGATGAGATCATCTGTTTCGGCCTGGCCACGACTGGCCCGACTCGCAGCAAGTATGATCAGCCGTTCGATACACATTCGATCTGGAATACCCCGATCGGCAGCGAGGCGGACTACGTTCTAGCTGGATTCAAGCCCGGGAAGTATATCGACATCGACCGTGACCACATCCTGAGCTCTGGCCAGCAACGTAAGCTCCTGGCTCACGAGTCGTGGCCAAACATCTGCGAGGGAGACAAATTCCTCTCCGATGTCTGGGTACCCGATGACTATGTTGTGCCTTCCGATGGCAAGAACAACGCCGCCGCCTTCATCCTCCCGGATGGAGAGCATATTTACCAAGCCAATCCCATCTCACGGTGCGAAGAGGCTGGTCCAGTCTACGCTGGTTGGGCGGCAGTACCAGAGGCGGTGACCAGCATCTATGATGAAGGTCTCTATGGCGGTCATGGTGGCTCCAGTCTGTCCAGTATCGGAGGCACTATTCGACTAGGCGAACTAACCTCAGACGAGCCGATTGGCCACGCTCTCAAGATTCTTGTTTTGGCGGCTCGCTACTGCTCTGACGAGGATGGTGGCTTCCGCTGGCCGGCTTACCGGGCTGATGCTTACGCCCTCGACCCGGACAATCCCCTGAGGTACAACCAACTGGGTTCGGCTTCTCCGGCGGTAAAGATGGGATCGCTTCTAGCTGTCCCTGACTGGGTGGACCTCAATTCACTCGGTCTCCAGACGTACGCCGCCTGGAAAATCGCTGTGGCGCTCCAAGACTACGGAGCGTACATAGTCGATGATTCGGCCTGGCACACATACTATCTCTGCGCTGAGCAGGGCGTGGGTCAGGAATTCCAGAATACTTACGATCTGGGCATAGCCGCTCAAGCCGGTCCTTGGTATGACGACATGATGTGCCTTATCCAATGGCTGCATGTTGTCGACACCAATGGTCCCGACACCATTGGTGGTGGCGGCGCTCCTTGGAGACCGCTAGCGCCACCTATCGGCGACTGATTCGCTCTTTCCTTCCTCGGGCCAGAAGTTTCACGCTTCTGGCCCTTTTTTTATTTACCTAGAGGTATTATTTGAGAGGGACTAAAAGTATGAATCATAACAATATTACGTAATCTTTAGTCTCCGTAAATAACTTAGGCGGATATTTGAGATGCCGGATCCCGGTCCGGCATGACGATGAGGGGTGTAAATAACCCTCGTGAAAACAATGTGCATGTTGACATTTTTCAATTTCTTCGTTAGAGTATTCAGATTTGGTAATTTATAGTAAAATATACATATGAATATAGCTTTTATCACTCACGCTTTCCCCTACCCAGCTGAAAAAGACGGGCATACATTGATCGCCTACCAAATTATAAAAGGATTAGCAGAGTACCATAAAATCTCGTTGTTTTGTTTCGGCGACAAAAATGACCAGATGAATATTGGTGCAATTAGCGATTTGGGAGTAAAAGTAAATATTTATGAAAGGCCAAAACGGTCCTTACTTTTTTATTATCTGTCCAGCATTTCCAAGAAACTTGCCTGGTTCCAATACCGTCTCTATACCAAAGAGATGATTAATAAAGTTAAGGAAATAGATAATTCGTCTGAGTATGACATAATCTATATTCACTCGCCCTTTGTCTCGGCCTATCTGGGGCTGGTGAAAAATAAACCAACTGTCTTGACCTATATTGATGCCTGGTCATCCTGGTACCAACAGTTCTACGATATTTCAAAAAACCCTCTCAAAAAGCTTCATTACCTTCAAGAAGGAAGAAAATCTCGACAACTGGAAAAAGACTTGTTACTCAAAGCCTACGCTTCAGTAGTCGTGTCCAATGTCGATAAAGAGATAATCATGAAACATTCTCCAGAAGCTAATATTGTGGTCATACCGAACGGAGTCGATCTGGATTATTTCCGACCATCTACTACCCCGCCCGATCCAGAACAAATTATTTTTAGCGGGACAATGGATTACCCTCCCAACGTAAAAGCGGTTCTGGATTTCAAAGAAAAGATTTGGCCTAAATTAAAAAAAGAAAAACCAAATCTCAGCTGGTATATTGTAGGCAAAAATCCGACTCTGGACGTATTCGAACTTCAATCGCTGGACAATCAAATTACTGTTACTGGCTATGTCAAAGATATCAGGACACATCTCTGGCGCTCGGCAGTCTATTTATCGCCTCTATCGCTAGGCACTGGTTTTAAAAATAAGATTATTGAAGCTATGGCTTGCGGCAAAGCCATTGTGGCCAGCCCAGTCAGCTTGGCCGGCTTCCCAGTATCTGATGGTGAAAATGTTTTGATCGCTAATAATTCTCAGGAGTTTGCTGATAAAATACTCTATCTACTAAATAACCAAGACAAACGACAAAAAATAGAATCAAGGGCTAGAACCTTTGCTGAAATGTATGACTGGTTTACCTCAGTACGCCAATACGAAAATCTAATGAAGCAGGCAGTTAAACATGACAAATAACCCACCAAATGTTTTAAAACCCTTGTTGATCGTCACGGTATTGGCCATACCTATTTTGTTTTTTATAGCCCAAAATCCCAGCTGGCAAACTTTGTTACAAATCGCCTTTTTAGTGATTCTTGTTCCCCTTTTCTTAATCAGCGTAGAAATGGGTTTCTTGGCCTTGATTGTTCTTCGGCCGGCCATGGATTTATTTAGTCAGGTTGAATTTCTAAAACTGGGTAATTTCTCCTTAAATCTCTCTTCTACAGTCAGCATCTTAGCTATTGCCTGGATTGCATACATTATTCTCAAGAATCGTCAGCAAGTTTGGCGGCGTCCGCTATTTTATCCAATTTTAGTTTTCTTTGTGATAAGCCTAGCTTCCATCTTCTATACTTATGATTTTGCTAATACTTTGACCGAGATTGTACGCAGTGCCAGTATCTTTTTCGTCTATCTTCTGGCCAGCATGGTCATTAATTCACTAGAGCGTTTTAAACGCTTCCTAAAGGCAGTAGGTTTTTCTCTAGTTGCGCCGGTATTTTTTGCTATTGTGCAATTGATCAGCCAAACCGGATTAAGCTTTGCTGGAGTAAATAACAGGCTCTATGGCACGTTTGGCCATCCCAATGCTTTGGCTTTTTACATGGTTTTAACTATCGGAATTTTTATCACTTACTTCTTTAGCTTGCCTCTCGAGAAAAGAAATAAAAGTATTTTAGCAATTCCAGCCATACTATTTTTTATTCTGCTTCTCACTTACACCCGTGGAGCTTGGCTTGGTTTGGGAGCATTCTTGATACTAATAGGCTTCTTTCATTATCGAAAAGCAATCATAGCTTTGATTGTTGTAGCTGTATTAGCAATCGGACTAGCACCCACTGTAAATAATTTCCTTTTTGATGAATTCAATATCAATCTATCAAATGTACCAGTAATCCAAAGAATAACTGACGAATCAAGCGAAGAAAGCTCTATTGAGTGGCGACTCGAAGTTTGGTCAGATATGAGGCGCCGAATCGTTGAGCAGCCTTATTTTGGATATGGATTAGGATCCTTCCCTGTCCTACGCGAACAGTCAGTCAAAGGTTTCTTTGAAAGCACTGACGCCCATAATGATTATCTCCGATACATTATTGAGTTAGGTTTTGTTGGCCTGTTAGCTTACTGCTTTTTGATTTTCAAAAACATTGGTAACCTATTCTACCGTTATATCAAATCTCAAACTCGTGAGACTAAAGCCTGGCTGCTGGGCGGATGCACACTAGCTGTTTCATTTGCTATCATGAGTTTTTATGACAACATTATGCAAGGTACTGCTGTGATGTGGTTATTTTGGTCATTAATGGCTGTAGTCTACAACTATTCAAAATTCATGCAAAAAAATAGTTAGCTAAATAACCTCGCCTTCCCTTCTCAAGAGTAATGCACTAGGTTAAGTACACAGCTCAGAATAATAGTACTGTCATTTTCGGACTCCCGCCTCGACTCGCCCGGCTCATCGGGCGAGGCGGGTGATCCGAAAATCCCGTTCAAATAGCAAATTAGTAAAACCTCTCTTACCCGCCTCCAGTCAGCAAGAGTAACGTTTCAAATACAGTATTGGTCCTGCGGCTGGGTTATTTACAGTGGCTAAAGATTACATAAGTGGCTATTATCTATACTTTTATTCTCTCTCTAATAATACCTCTAGGTAAATAAAAAGAGAGCCGGATAACCTCGAAAGGTTAACCGGCTCTTTGCTAATGTGCGTTACCCTGTTTGCCCAGAGCTACTCCTCGCAGAGTCTGGCGTTGCCATCCTCCGGGAGTTCAATGAACAACTTTCCGTAGCTGAAGGGCCAGGCTTCGTGCCCTTCATAGTCCTTAAGCCGGAGGTACAGTCCACTACATCGACCACAGGGGTCGACCGTGAACGTAACCGACTCAGTCGCCTTGGGAACATTCTTGACTTCCGGATCTGCTCCCCGACGACATTCGTAGCCACAGAGGTACAGAGTGACAGGGCCTACGACATTCAGTTTCGGCGGGTGGACCTCGTTGTAAAGATTCACCTTGGCCGTAATCTGATACTGACCGCCGTTCCAGACGATCCTCCAGATACCGTACGTCATGACCGTTTCCCCATCCGCCTTGGGCTGGACCGAGGGTTCGGCCGTTGCCGCCTGATTGGTCTGGGGAACCGTTCTCGGAACCGTCCGAGCACCCGTATTGCTCACGCTGCTCGTCCGAGCGGTATTGCTCGTCTTGCGCGTGACCGGAGCCGTCTTGATCACCGGCGGTTCGGGAACAGCGTGTTCGCCGACCGTACCGGGACCGTTGTCCTCGCGAACAACCTTCTGCTCGGATTCGGGCTTGGGCTGTCCGGCGGTAGTGACGGAATCGTCCGGAGCTCCGGTCTCGTCCTTCTTCTCGACGACCTTCTTCTGCTCATCCTGGGCGACCGGCTCGTCGGCGGGCTTCTTCTGCTCGTCGGCGGGTGTGGTGGCTTCCTTTTTGAGCGTGACCTTTTCCTTGGGCGCCGGATCGTCGTCGTCCGCCATGACCATCGGGGACACGGTGAACATCATCGCAACGAACAGCGCCAGCATGATCCACAGAGACTTCTTCATTTCGACACCCCTCCTTCAATTGGGTATTGTTCGCTTCTTGCTTCAGGTCACGACCGGCGCTCAACCACCGATCTCAATCCCGTACAGTCGGTCGTCTTCGGGCCAGAGATTGGCGATCGCATCCAGCTGGTTGAGCATGAATGTGAATACGGTCCAGCCTCCGCCGAGATCGACCAGGTTCATTAGTTCGGTGGCATGTTCGAAATCGCCAGGCAAACCAACGTACACGCCGGACCGCAGTTCAGTACCGTCGGCCAGTTGCAGCCTCAGATACGTAACCGCGCCCTTGGCGACGTAGAACTTGGCGGTCCACATGCCGTCCTCCCAATACGTCGTATGGGGGGCAAACCGGAATGTAGTCCAGGTTCCCATCCAGAATACCGGAACGTCGGGATCAGCCGGATTGTTCATGTAGCCCTCGGGAAGAGAATTCCCGGTGTACCACACTTGTACTTCCACCAGATCGTCGACATCCGTCATCGGGTCAATCATCAACTGTCCGTCTTCGACGTAGAGCGAGAATTCCCGATAGACTTCGAAGTCTGAGGCGTTGATCGCGTTCAGTTCGACTCCGTTGACGGAGATATCGAGCATTCGGTGATACCGATTGTCCGAATCCCTCCGCCAGAAGCCGACGCTGAACTTCTCGTTTCCCCAGACCTGTCGATCGAACGTACCGACGACCTCGCCGCCCTGAAAAGTGCCAAACAGGATCATGATGTTGGGGTCCTGCAGGTATCCCGGGACGACTGAGCCGGAGATGTAGACTTCCTCACCATCCAGCGCCATCGGCGACAAAAGGGTGATGCTGAACTCCGCATTGGTCTCCTCCTGGTTGCCGGGGTTGGTGATATCCCACGAGTCGCGGGAACACCCGGATGCCAGACCGAGGATAGCCAGCACGGCCAGAATTGCCAGTTTGCTAAAACGCATCGTCTCTTTCCTCCCTTGAAAATGGGCATCTAGGAGTATATCCGGGGCATCCGGATAACTCCGGATGCCCCACCCCTGCTACCAGCTGTAGTCGAATCCGACCTTGACCCAATGCCGATCGGTCTTGTAATCATGACCGGCGATCAGATCGTGGTCTTCGCCATTCGGGATGAACTTGTACGACCCTTTGAACCGCCAATAGCGATTGGGCCGGTACTCAAATCCGATTCCCGGTCCGGACCATTCGAAGGCCCAGATATCCGAATCATACTCCCACCAATCGTATGAGCCATAGAAGACCCACTTGACGGTGGGCTTGAAGCCGATCCGGGCTTCGATCACCTGCATGGTGTCGGCGACAAACGTCTCCGTTCGACCGTCGAAGTGCCGCGACTGCTCCTTTCGCAGGATCTGGTTGTATCCGATCCGCGAGTAGAACCAGCCGGGTTCCAGAGTCAGGTTGGCATCGAGGTTGCGCTCGAGATTGGTGCCAGCTTTGTAGTTGACCTCGTAGTAACCCCGAGCCGGGGTAACTCCGAGCACTCGGCCGTACCAGCCATACCCATCGACATACACGCCGTCTTCTTCCACATGCGTCTTCGTCGGAGAGACAACTGTGTAGTTGAGATAGGTACGCTGCCCGGCACCATACCATCCGCCTCCTTCGAGGTAGACGGCGGTACCAAGGTCGTTGCCGTAGATGTTGGAGCGTAAACCGCCTCGGTATTCACCGATGTGGTTCGCATCCGCGATCGCTTGCTCGACCCGCAGTACGGCGGCCAGATCTCGGAACCAGAAAGTTCCGTCCCAGCCGCTCAGACGAGGCAGCCATTCGATGCCAGAGTAGGCGCTCCATTGTTCGTCGCCGCCTCCTTGAGAATGGAATCCGTCGACCCAGAGAACACCGCCCTGGACAAAGTCCCGAGCATGTTCCACTTCTTTCTTCTTCTTGACTGGCGGAGTGGGCGGCGGCGTATAACCAACACGCTCTTCCACCTGTGTCTCAGCCTCATACTCCAGAGGCAGCGCAACGAAGGCGCCGTTCTGGCAGTCCAAGAACTGATAGAGGAAATGCCTGTAGCCGCCATTATCCACATAGGGATATTCGACGGCCAGAAGCGAGTCAACCGGTTCGAGGTTCCGCACGTCCTTCCAGTAGCAGACCGTGGTATCCCAGACCTTGACTTCCTGGCTCGTTCTTCCACCGAAGACGAGCCCGTCGAGAACCAGAGGCCGATCACAAGTTGAGTAGATCCATACCGTATCGGGCAGGCTTGCCTCGACCAGCGAGATCCACATCTGTCGCACCTTCTCGGGCACGTTCATCAGTTCCACCTGCTTGCGCAGAGGAATGCCCGCTGGATCTCCGAGAACGAAGTTCCACCGGTTGATCTGAGTGTCCGTTTCGGTTACGAAGACTTCTTCGCCCTGATAGACCGTGTTACGGTCCACCTGGTTCCACTTCTTCAGGGTGTCGACGGGAACGCCGACTTCCTGAGCGATCTTGCCCCACGATTCGCCCTTCCGGATGGATCGTGATGCGGGTAGTTCAATGGCTTTGGGCTTAGCTCTGCGCTCGACGCGCAGATTTGTCCCTGACACCTTTCTCCAGTCATCACCATCGCAGTATGCGAGAACGGTGTAATAGCTGAAGTAGGCATCAGCGCTCGTCTCTTCCAAGACGAAGTGGCTGGTCGCCGAAACAAGTTCCGACTTCACGCCACCGTTGAGCTGGATGAGTCCCACTTCGATCATGCCATCGGCACGATTCGACTTGAGCTCCTTCGTGACGATCTGATTGTCTTCCAACGGAGGCTGAATGCAATCAGCCAGCGCCAGGTTGACTCCCAGCAGAGCCACGAACACGATCACCAGACACAGCATTTTCCTCATGGGTCACCCCTCCTTCTCTTCGTCTTTCCTGTTTCGAAAATAGATTGTCAGTGAGCTATCCGAGAGCAAGAGAGCTCTCAAGTTCAATGGATTGCCCACTGAACTCATCGAGACCTCTTGCTCGATATTTATTCAAAGTTTCGAAATTCCTCTTCTGGTCCATTCCAGACCGACTTTCCCTTCTGAACTTCGCTGGCATTCCTGACGTGGTCGTGAAATGTATTTATTTTATTACGATCATCCGAAACCACCCTCACTCTATTCGACATATTTTTTCTACCCGGTATCTCTTCTATATCATCAACATTATTTTTGTTAGGAATATAATTTTCAACCATGTAGTCATTTTTGTCAGCCTCACTCTGATCTCTTAATTCCGCAGAACCGTCAGTCGGCTCATCATCACGAGATACTCTAGAATTATCCCTACCTTGTTCACGAAAACCCTGATAGATATGAAATCCGGCAGATCCGCCAAAGCCAATCAGTAATCCGGCAATTATATTCATGGGGATATTAGGACGAGCCGGATCAGTCTCAGTAAACGGATAGTCAACAACCTTTAAGACAATGGAATTGCCACCACCAACATATTCAACACCATTCTCGGACAACACAATAGCTAAAGCCTTAGCCAGTTCAGTAGCTCGCTCAGGTTCAGTGTTGTAAACTGAAACCTTTACCATGCCAACATCAGCCAAGACTCTGGTTTCAATCTGTTTTTTCCATTCTTGGCGTCTGGCTTCCTCATTCTCAGGAAAGCTGAAATCTGAAGACAAATAACCAGAGTTTAACACCTTATCATAGAAAGACGTGGTATAGATAACCTGGCCTAAAGAAAGGCTTAGTCTTTCAGCTGACTTGGCAGCAGCATAAGCATCTAGATTCGTATCCTTCTCGATCACTAAAAGTGAAAAAGAAGAACGGTACTCAGGCTTTTGGATTAAAGTGACAATTACACTTAATCCAACAACCACTAAAGTTACAAGCAGAATTGATATCCAATTTTCTTTAATTTTAGCTAAATAATTCATTCTTGTGCCTTAATTTATAATTTTTACCGAAGTTCGGTACAATATTAGGCCCCTCCTCCGATAAACAGCATAGGTTAACATATATTTCCGCACTTGTCAACACCTAAGGGGCGTAAACCAAAAGAACAGACTTTAGCCTGTTCACTTTAGTTTATCTCTATAATTATTTCAACAATATCAGCCCAAGAGGTCAATCAGCTGGTCCAAAAATATAACAATTAATACCAAGAGGCCGATTAGTAAAAACAGGCAACCCAAGCCGCCATAGAGCATCATTTTGGCTCTGATTTTCTTTTTCTCAAGCTCTATTTTGTTGCCTTGTTGCTCGACCATTTTATTTTATAGTAAATATTTTTAGCTTTGACAAAGCCTTCTGTGCTAGGACCATCCTTTCTTTGCTCTGAGCATAAAAAGTATAAGTGGGATCGCCCTTTTTGATCCTGTCGCCTATTCTTTTGTGAATGTGAATACCGGCTAATTTTTCTGAAGGTGCTCCCAAAAGTCTAGCAATATCATCAATCGCTATATCATTCACCTCATTTATCTTGCCGTTCTTTTTGGCAAAGTAACGTTTTTTGATGGCGCTTAATGTAACATCATCTGATTTAATATTTGGATTGCCACCTTGAAGCTTAATTATTTTTTGCATTTTTTCCCAGGCCTGACCCGAGTCTAAAATCTTTTGAGCCAATTTTCTTCCTTGTCCGGCCTTAGCTTTACCGCACAGCTCAAATAATTCGCCAGCCAAGAGAATTGATTTTTTCTCTAGATCCATCGGCCTAAGTGGATGTCTTTGTAATACTCTTAAGGCGTCCCGAGCTTCCAGAGCGGGTCCGATTCCCCGGCCAACTGGTTCTCGAGCTTCAACCATTTTTACTTTCACTTTCATCCCAAATCTTTTCCCTAGATAGAGAAACTTTCTCTCTACATCCCAGGCTAGTTTTAAATTTGGAATTTTCGTAGTCGGACCAACCGGCATATCAATAACCAAATATTTAATACCCATGGCAACTTTTTTGGCCATGATGCTGACTATCATTTTATTGTATGGCTCTATGCCTAAAGGATGCGAGGCTCTGATAATCCGATCGTCGGCCGGGGCGACATTTAGACCACCTCCCCACACCAAACAACAATTGTTTTTCTTAACAAACTCTTTTATTTTTTTGATCGGATGGCCGACGGGCGCCAGCATCTCCATAGTATCCGCAGTTCCGGCTGGTGAAGTTACTGCTCGGGACGACGTCTTGGGAATAATTAATCCTGTAGATGCCACAATCGGGATAACAATCATTGAGGTACGATTACCAGCCAGACCCCCCACCGAATGTTTGTCTACAACCTTGCCACGAAATCTAACCTGTTCGCCTGTTTCAGCCATAGCTTTGGTCAGATAGTACAGCTCTTCCTTGGAATAATGACGAGCAAAGCTGCTGGCCACAAAATAGCTGATCTCGCTCCGGCCCAACCTGCGGTTAACTATGTCCTTGACAATCGAGCGTATTTCCTTATAGGTCAAGCTTTTGCCGAGCAACTTCTTGATAATTGCCTTGATAGAAGCCGGGCGCGACAATACTTTAACCTGCAAAATCTCATCCTTCTTTATTTTGTGCTCCTCCCAGACTTCTCGAAACAGACCTATTTCTCCCGGTTTAACTTTTCGGCTGGTAAAATCAGCTTCGGCCACAACTTTATTCTTTCCCCAGCGCAATTCCAGATCATCACCGGGATGCACTCCAAAACGTTCAGCCTCAGAGTTGCGCAATACGGCAACGTAGGGACCATCCGCTCGAAAGTCTAATTTTTTTGTCTTTAAAAAGAATGGCATATTATTTTCTGCCCCATTTTTTCAGGGCTAAGCTAAGCTCTATATTATTCTTGGCAAAATTTTCCAACGATTGTTGTTTCATCGCAGCGGTTATTGATTGATTTATAGCTAAAGCACCGTGGTAAGTGCCTTGAGGATGTCCATGTAATCCACCACCAAAATTCATTATCATGTCCGGTCCAATAATTTTATAAAGATCCGGGATCAGTCCGGGGTGTAGCCCACCTGAGGCTATCGGCATTACCGGTTTTATTTTTCCCCACGGTTTTTTCAAAAACTTATTAAGAAGTAGAACGTCTTCTTTGCCGCCTTCCATCTTTCCTACAACTGTACCAGTATGCAGCTGATCTATTCCACCCAGCCGAGCCAACTTAGCGATTACTAACATTGAGATGCCGTGTTTAGCGTTTCTTGTCATGACTGAATGCATGGCTCGGTGACCGTGTAATATCAAGCCTAATCTTTTTTTGCGCAAAGCCTGGAGACCGGAAAAACCGACAGTCATTATATCCACCATAGCACAATGTCCGCCAGCCTTTTTTACAAACTCAGCTCGTTTAATCATCTCATTGGCTGGGGCACTGATATTAAAAGCGCACAATTTTTTACTGCCTGTTTCTTTCTCGGCTTTTCTGGCCAAGCGGACAGTTTCTCTGACTCGTTTAGTAAGTGGGTTAAATGATAGGTCTGTTAGGTTTTCGTCATCTTTTATTAGATCAGCTCCACCGCGAAAAGCATCATAGGCCACTCGAGCGTGCTGCTTCCAGGTCAAGCCGATTTTTGGTTTGATAATTCCACCTATCAAAGGACGTTTCTTAATTCCTAATTGACGACGGACGCCTTTTAAACCAAAGGCGGGGCCCAAAAAAGTGTTGATGTACTGTTCGGGCATTTCTAAATCCAGCAATCTGATGTTTTTGATCACCTTCATGCTAAATATATTTCCAGCTACACATGACAAGAGCTGAGAAATATTGCCCGGTTCAAACAGCTCTAAAGGATAAGCGATTTGGGCTATATTCTTCCTGGGATACAGCTTAATTACTCGGGCTGATAAACGCTGGAACATTTTATCAGTCAATGTTCCAACACTAGTCCAAGTTCCTACTGATGATTCTGCTGCAACAATCTGTGCTGATTCTCTTAATGTTTTATTTGATTCAATGTAAAAGGTAGCAATAATATATCGGCTCTTTACTAGTCTTTTATTCAGAGACAAGTAGCCAAGACGGACGTAATCTTTTTTCATCTTTTTAACCAGGGATAATATTTTTTTATGTATCTTTTGACCTCCGAGGGATTTAGAACACCAAATTCACATACAATACCTGTAATATTTGCTGCCGGAACCCGATCAAAAGCTAAATTCAAGATATTCAGCCCAGCCGGTGCTCCAGACCATATTTCTTTGGCCGGTCTATGTTCCAGCTTGATTCTTTGATTTCTGGCATATTTCAATAGACTGGAAACAATATAAACCGGCACTTTATTAACTTCTGCAGCCAATGCTATTCCGTAGCTACCTATTTTATTAATAACAGACCCATCCGGTTCAATAACATCAGCCCCGATCAGAACTTGATCCATCATTAAATCCCTGCCAGAAGCTGTACTGATGAGAAATGGAGCGGCTGAATCAACCACCAGGGTTACCGGGATTTTTTTTGACCTTAGTCTTTTGGCCGTAATCCGACCTTGATACAAGGGCCGGGTTTCAGAGTTATAGACTTTGAATTTCTTCTGGCTATAGGTTTTTACTAAGAGATTTTCTACTGTTGTTGAATGACAGTGAGTATATACGTTATCGCCTTTTTTTATAATCAATCGTCCCAGCTTGGAAATATCTTCAACGGTGTCATCAATAATCTTATTAAATTCTAAGACAGATTTATGCAAAACAAATTTATCAGGCTGTTTTTTTATCCTCTCCCAAACAAAAAATAGGCCATTCCTGGCTAAAGGCTCTGTGGGCCGGTTATTTTTTATCAAATAAGTTGCAGCAGCCTTCATCTCTCTGAGCCAGTTTTTTGGCTGCTTGATGCCCAGATGTTTTCCAAAATCATCGTAAGCATCCAACACCGCCCTAGCTACAGCGGTTGCTCCCTGGTATTTAAAATCGTCTATGTCTTTTAATGCCTTGTCTAGTTTTTGATAACCCATTTTTATTAAAACCTCCTCAATCGGACGAGAAGGCTCCCTCACTCTATTTCACAAATAATATCTATGATTTAATACACTCTCTAATCCTAACCAGCAGATCATCCAAGCTGAGATTGGCTTTTACGAAATAATCACGAGCGCCTTCGTCCATGGCCTTTTTTATTTCCGCCTTGTCTCCGAAATTTGATAATATTATTACAGGCATATCTTTCGTTTCTTCACTGGCCTTTACTTCTTTTAAGACCTCATGCCCATTTTTCTTGGGCATCAATAAATCTAATAATAGCAGATCGGGTTTAAACTTTTTCACCTTGAGCAATCCTTCTGCTCCGTCAACCCCCGATTCAACCTCGTATCCGGCTTTCTTTAGTTTGTCTGTCAGGGCCTGGAGTAGGAATGCCTCGTCTTCCACTACTAATATTTTTGACATACTATTTCTTGGTTACTTCGTGTATCTTATTTTTAATCTCCTCAAGATTGGTCTTTGTCTTCACCATATAATGAATCGCTCCCAGTCCTTCAGCCTTCTTCAAATATGCGGAATCATCGAGATTACTTAAGATCATGATTGGTATTTGCTTGGTAGATGACTCCCTCTTTAGTTTCTCCAATACCTCAAATCCGCTCATCTTAGGCATAATTAAATCTAACAAAATCACATCGGGTAATATTGCCTTAGCTTGTTCAACCCCCTCCTCACCATTTTTGGCAATAGTAAAATTAAACTCATTCTGCAGTTTGGTCTGAAGTGCTTTTCCGATAATTTCTTCGTCCTCGACAACGAGAACTTTAATCTTGTCAGCCATATATTATTTATATTAATGTCTTTTCACCTTCTCGGCGCTTACTGCCGGATAAAGGAAGGCTGAAGAAGAAGCTAGTCCCTTTGCCCTCTGTTGATTTGAACCAGATCTTACCACCAGAGGCGTCTACCACGGATTTAGCTACGTATAATCCCAAGCCAGTTCCTTCTGTTTGCAAAGTAATAACGTTATCCGCCCGGAAAAATTTCTTGAACACTTTTGGCTGTTGAGCCTTGGGAATGCCGACTCCGGTATCAAACACCTCAAAGGTGAGGTACTTCTTATCTTTCTTGACTCTGACACCAGCTTGACCATCTTCGTTAGTATACTTAACAGCGTTGGACAATAAATTTTGAAACACCTGGCGGATCAGCTTCGGATCAATTTTGATCTGAGGAATACCACCCTTTAATCCATTATAGACTACCTTAAGCTTCTTCTCTTTGACTTTTGGCGTCAGCTCAAATATTACGCTCTTAATCATTCCATCAATATCGGTAGGAATGGGTTCAATAGCAATGGTGCCAGACTCTATGCGCGACACATTCAATAGGTCGTTCACCAGGGCAATCATTCTCTCATTGGACTTATAAGTATGGTCGAGATATTCTAACTGCTCTTTATTGACCTTGCCTGCCTCTTGGTTGATTAGCATCTCCAAAAACCATTTAGAGGCTGAAAGCGGTGTACGTAATTGATGCGAAGCTACTGAAACGAACTCTGACTTCATCTTATCAATTTCTTGCTCCTTTGTCACGTCTTTGATAACGACTACGCCACCATGGATTCCGTCGTTGGGATCTTTAAGGGGTGTGGCTGTAATTGTAACTGGAATTTCTTTCTTCTTCTTGGTTATCAAGGCAAATTCACCTGTTCCAGTTACCACCACCTTACCTAAATCGATAGACTTTCTTATTGGATTGGACTGATCTTCTTTTTCAGCCAGCTTGATATATTTCAGTTTAATTATCGAATCCAGGTCACTGCCAATAATTTCTTCTTTAGGTAAATCAAGAATCTCGCTAGCCGCACCATTGCAGGCAATGAATTTTCTGTCTTTGCTCAAAGCCAAAACGCCGTCTCCCACATTCTGAAGAATAGATTCTGATTTATTCTTTTCTTCTTCGATAGAATGACGGGCTTTTTCTAAATCTTTAACTTTTTGACGTAACTCTTTGGTTCTTTTAGAAACCAAATCTTCCAGTTTGGTATAATACTCCTTCAGCTTATTGGTCATTATTATAAAGCTGTGCGTCAAATCACCTATCTCATCTTCTCTTTCAGGAGGCTTGATGTCAATATCCAAGTTACCTCTACCAATTTTATACGAGTTGGAGGCCAATCTCTTCAGGGGTCGAGTAATGCTTCTAACAAGTAAGTAGGTCAAAATATAAATTGCCACCAAGGCGACAGAAGCAATTATTATAAATCTGAAACGTAAATCATTGGCTCCAGCTTCTGCTTCTGTGACTTGAATACCACGAGCAATACTACCAATTACCTCATTATCGAAATTTCTTATGGGCTGATAGGCTACCAAATAGTCTTCGTATACTTCAAAGGCGATACCTCTGTATTCCTGTTGATTAACATAAACGGTGTTAACCACGTCTTCAGAAGCTAAAGTACCAATTGCCCTCTGGGATCCATCTTGAACCAGTTGGTTAGTGCCTATACGAGCATCATATAAATAAACAGAAGCTACTCCGCCACCCTTTTGAACCAGTAGATCTGGAATATCATTATTATTGTTTAATAACAGACCGCTTACTATTGCTCCTACGGCTTGATCATTTTGTTCAATCATTGATATAGCTATCAAAGCCAAACCGTCATTTTCTTCCTCAGCATCACGCCAGCCGGTTTTTTGATTTTCCGTGGGAGTGCGAACAACCTTTACTTGCTCGGCTAATTCGGGGCTTTCATTTATTAATTCTTCCTGGGAAATGGTTTCGATAGATTTTTCTGAGATTTTATTCTCTAGTGCATTTTCAACAAATCCTTTTAACGATAAGGTCTGTCCGACTTTATCGCTGTTGGCGCTTACTAGAATGCGGGAATCAAGGTCAACTATATCGATAAAACTTAAGCCTCTTATTTCCTGCTCATCACTAATTATTTTTTTTAAATCCGAATAGGCGCTATTTTGAGTGATAACATTATAGGCACCAAGATTCATCAGCTCGGTTGTTTTATTCTGCACATCTAGGTCTTGAGCTAAGGCATTACCGTCAAAAGCAATCTTGGCTAGATTATCATTGAACAACAGAGAGAAGGTTTGCAAACCTTCATCAACACGCTTCTGGGCCTCTTGCCTCAAACTATTTCTGGTACTAGACAGAGAAGTATAAACAAACAAGGCAATGATAATAAAAAATATTGCCATTGCCTGAAATAGTATTCTATTGCGCAGACTGCTTGATAATACTTTCTTCATGCTCCTATTTTGTTCTTAGCTTAGATATCATTCTTACGAACACGTTCTGCTCAGCCATATCTGGTGATGAATTTGGCATAACAAAAACCCACTCAGCGGATTGGGATGGGTGCTTCACAATAAATCCTTTTGGTCTTTTTGTTTTTATTTTCATATCTGTATTATAGCACAGTTTTCATTTTTTGTCTATAAATAGCCCAATATCTGTTATTTTTCTTATTTGTGGATAAAGTATCTTGACGTTCGGTTTTTGTTCGGTATAATGTAAATATGTACGAAATCCCTACTTCAAAGCTAGTCATTAAACAATAAACATATGACCGAACAACTTACTAAAAAACAAAAAGAGATGCTGGACTTTATAACCGAGTTTATAAAAGTCAACGAGTACTCTCCCAGCTATAGAGAAATAGCTGATCATTTGAATTTATCCTCCCCTGCCACCATTCATGAGCATATTAAGGGATTAGAGGATAAGGGTTTTTTGAAAGCCCAACCGGGCCGGGCTCGTTCTCTGGAACCTACTCGAGCCACTCGATTTAAAAAAGCCATTGAACTTCCCCTAGCTGGGTTGATTACCGCTGGTGAACCCATTGAAGCTATTGAGGGCCATGAAACAATAAGTATTCCGGCTGAAATAGTAAGAGACGAGAATTCATTTGTATTGAAAGTAAAAGGCGAATCTATGATTGAAGATGGCATCTTGGACGGAGATTATGTAATAGTTGAACGAAGCTTCTATCCCAACAACGGCGACGTGGTTGTGGCTCTATTAGATAATACCTATGCAACCCTCAAACGTTACTACAGGGAAAAGAAACGTATCCGTCTGCAACCAGCCAATTCCAGCATGAAACCAATCTATGCCAAGAACCCAGCCATCCAAGGTATAGTTAGGGCGATTTTTAGAAAGTTTGAATCTGACTGGAATAGTTATAAAACCTATACCAAGAGTTTCGCTGGAGTAAAATAAAGACACGCCAATGACCGTCTATGAAAAAATCGATGAACCTATTAGCGTAGTAGCTTCTTTTGTTGGTAGTAAAGTTGTCCCCCATACATTTGTTTGGGGTCGTAAACGCTACACAATTAAAAAACTTAATCTGGTTCACTCAGAAAGAGCCGGCCGCGGTGTTATATTCTATTTTTCTGTTTCTGACCAAGCTAATACATTTAAGCTGGCTTTTAACCCGCTGGAATTGAAGTGGCGGCTGGAAGAACTATACACCGAAGGATAAAAAAATAACCCGCCCTGAAAAGGAGTCGGGTTAATCCCATTGGTCTACTGGATGGGTGGCTCTTCGCATTCTTCCCAGAGGTAGATTTGATAGTGGGGCTCTGGCTCCATGACCTGCCGGACATAGAGGGTGACGTACTTGTTCAGGGTGTTTGTCTGCGGTTTATCGACAACCACTAGCTTTCCGTCCCGGGTCACTCTGTCCGGTATCCCGGTGATGCTCATTTCATACCTGAGGCCCTCAATGCGCCAAGCATCAACGGACTCCTGATATACACAGAAGTCGTAATCGCGCCACATGCAAAACTCCATGCTGGTACAGTGAGGACCCTCTGGTATTTCTTCGAAGATCATGGCTATAGCAGCAATCCAATACCGCCGCTCATTCGGCACAGGATGAAGTCCTGTATCCTTGTACATCTGGACAAAATCCGGGGCCAACAAACCCTCTAGAGCATTGAGGTGGTGGTTTTCCATAGCCTCGTTGAAGCAATCAATCACGACCTCGGGCGAACCTCCCGTGCACAGCGCTAAGGAAACCGCCGGGATGCCCAATACGGCCAAACAAACAAGCACTAGTATTACCTTCATTGCCTGCCTCCCTGTTGGTTCAACCACCGTCGAATGAACTTACCTTAGCTTATCATAAAGAAATATTTCGGCAAGCGTTCTAACGAATAAAAAAATGAGCCCGCACTCTCCCGAAGGAAAGATTGGGCTCGGGTGCCGGGGGTTGATTCCCGGGCAAATGTTCTCGACTGAGGAGGGGTGAGCAGCGTAGGCTGCAACTCTCTCGGACTGAGAACAAAAGAACAAATGGTGACGGAAGGAGGGTCTGTGAAGATCGGGCTGTTTTGCCGCGGTGGACGATCGTCCGACCAGAACTCTTGGAGTGCTCTAGTCAGAGAGGATCGGCAGCCGGCTCAGGACACGATCAGCCTTCAAGTTGCTTCGAGCTCACCTCGATAGCACTTCCTGGACTTCGGCGATACGCGATCACCTCTTGAATGACCCATACGTAGGCAAGCCTACGAACAGGCGGCGCCGCGTCGGTAGATAACCTTAGCGCTCTCCCTTGTACCGGACCAAAGAGGCCCAACTAGGTCAACGAGACACTAAGGTTCTTCTTCGGGAATACCGCACAGGACAGATCCTGTGGGCTTCCGGACAAGTCCACGCCAGGAATCTCACAGAATGACTACTACGGCACAGAACTTGCGCAGTGAGCAGCTGACGCCCCGGATGCCTCCAAGTACGCTTCTTAGCTTGCTCGTTCTGTTTCTCAAGGACTGGGAGCGCTAGCACACTCCGTTGTAACGCCCTTTGCGTAACCCCGTAGAACATCCCTTTGGTTAGAGATGAGACACCACGCAGCCGACGGCAGTCGACAACAGGAATCCCATCAGGGCCCCCCTTCCGCCTCTCCTCTTCCGTAGTTCCGGAAATGGAGGAGAGAGAAGATATTTGCACTGTGTATGTCAAAAAGCGCAGACCCCTATAATAGCAACTATATTTTTAAGGTCAATACCTATAAGTGAATAAACTGTGGAAAAACCAGATAATACAAAAGGTAAGCTAAATAAAATACTGATTCATATAGACATGAACAGCTATTTTGCTTCAGTAGAACAACAGGCTAATCCCTTTTTAAGAGGCAGGCCGGTAGGAATTTGTGCTTATCTAAGTGAGAACGGGTGCATCATCGCATCATCCATGGAGGCCAAGCAAAAAGGCATCAGAGTCGGCCTCCGCGCTAAAGAAGCTAAAAAGATTGATCCAGATATAATATTAATACAAAATGACCCAGCTAAATATCGTTCAGTAACCAAAAAGATATTTAGTATTCTTAACCAGTATAGTGATGATATAGAGCCTTACAGTATTGATGAGGCCTTCATGGACTTAACTGGCCACGTAAAGAATTTCGTTGAGGCTCAAAATCTGGCAAAAAAAATCCAGGTCTCAATAAAAAATGAAGTTGGTGAGTGGCTGGGGGCCTCAATTGGAATTTCTTTTACTCGCTTTTTAGCCAAGCTGGCTTCGGATTGCACTGGCAATAACAGTATCCTAATTTTGACTCCGGAGAAACTGCAAGATTTCTATTCGACTATAGAACTCAGCGACATCTGGGGTATTAACAAGAGAATGGAGGAGCGACTTAACAACTTGGGAATTTACTCCCCTCTTCATTTAAAAAACTACCCAGTGGCCAACCTGATGCAGCCCTTAGGAAAGATGGGCTATTACTTCTGGGCCAATCTTAATGGCCTGGAGCTGGGTGCGGTCCAAAAACCCGGTGCACCAAAATCCATTGGACATTCTTACTGTGTTCCCGTCAAAACCATCAATTCTGCTTATCACCGAAAAATTTTTATGAAGCTTTGTGAGAAAACCGGACGTCGTTTGCGTCAACAAAATCTAACAGCCGGGGGCTTAGCAGTCTACTGGCGTTATCAGAACAGTGGTGGTTACCACACTCATCGTCGTTTACCCAATCCGATAAGTGACAGTGTTGGCATTTTTAGGGAAACAATCAAGCTTTATAAGCAAAACGTTCTCACCCATCCGATTGTTATGCTGGCGGTTAGCGTCTTTAACCTTCAACCACCCTCTGGTCAGCTAATGTTATTTGATCTAAACAAAAAATATAAAAAACCAACATCCTTAATGAAGGCTCTCGACACAATTAATGATGTATATGGAGAGTTTACGGTTTTTTGGGGTAGTATGTGGGACACTGATAAAAACGTGCCGGATCGTATAGGTTTTCGAAAAACTGTAGCTTCAAATTTTGAAGAAAAAGAAAAAATAATCTACCTTTCTGAGTAAAAATAAAAACAGCCTAACCTGGGCTATTTCTGCCTTTTTTTAGAAATAGACTGGCGAAACTTTTTAACGTCTCGCGAAATACAGCTTAGCCTGCTTGTTGAGACAGTTGCGACAAACTCTGGGATGGAATGTGGAAACGCCGCAGGCCGGACAGATGTACCGACGAGGGCGTCTGATGATGTAGAGATTCTCAACCTGCTGGTCGAGCGCTCTCATCAGAGCGTCGCGAGAGTTCATAAACCTTCCTTAAGTTAATCCATCTTGATTATACAATCCCCCACTCATGATTATTCGTCAAGTGGATAAAAAACAAAATATCATTCGAATTCACCTAACGTTATGAGAAATGAGACTGTTTTTTATTTTTCTGAAATAAAAGATGCTTTTTGTCAATATAAAAACAAAAACTGAACAACCTAAATGTTCAATTCTAATTTATTATTATACTATTAAATGAAAATACAGCTCGTATAGTATTCCGCCGATAAAAACTACTAGCATGATTACTTGGAACCAGGTGGGAATTGATATTTGCCTTTCTGGTTTTCTCTGACCCACCTCCCTCGCCTTCCGCCATAGTAACAGAATAATAATACCATCAAAACCACCCATAATACCTCCAACCAAACTTATGATAGTAACAAAAGTAGTAAGTTTAAATAAAAAAATAATTAGAGGTGGCAGCATGGCAACCAGCCAGGCTAACAATTTAGGGAATTTAAAATCATAATGATAGATCTCTCTGAGCACTAATCCCATGGCCAGAAATGATGTAGTCATTGAAGCAATTCCAAAAAGCGTTCCGATAGTTATTACCCACTGGCCAAGGTGGCTCTGCAGTCCTGGAATAGCGCCCTCATCAGTTGCTGATCCGGTTATCCCTACAACCACAATTGAAAATAACATATAAATTATCAAAGGAACAATCATTCCTATTTTTATTGCCTTAAACAAACTGGCTTTTTCTCTCAAAGCATCCACGGCATCAGGTATGGCTGAGGCTGCGCTGATTGCAAATAAAATCACACCATAAGGCAAAAACATATACAAAGGATCGAACGTAGTTAAATTCTCTATATTGATTTTTGGCATTCCAAAAACGATAATTACTCCAACAACCAACATGAGAAACACTACCATTATCCTTTCAATCTGAACCACCATTCCCAACCCAGCTAATATAACCAAAGCGATTATTCCAAAGTAAACCAAACTATAATCAAAAGCCTCCCAGCCACCCTGGATGCCTATTAACGATTCAACAAACGAACCTACTGCAATAGTGTAGGCAATTAACGCTCCAGTTAGACCAATCAAAAATGAAAGCATGGCCACTATTCGCCAGCGATCACCTAAATATTTTTTTGTATATCCGATTATCTGCAGCCGTTCGGGCGTGCGCAGGACCACTTCTCCATATGCCAATACCAAGACTATGGATATAAAACCCAAAAAAAGTAAATAAAAAAGTCCGATGCCAACACCGGATTTCGAAACAGCATACGGTAAGGCAAATATTCCTGCCCCAACCGCAGTACCAATAATAATCGCAACTGAACTAAAGAATGATTTCTTTTTCATTTTTGTTTTTGTTTCTTTAACTAAATTATAGCATACTTTTTAAAAAAAATCAATCATTATTTTCATTCATATCGTTCCAAACAGATAGCACTGCTTTTTGCTCCTTTTCGATACAGTTACGGCAATATCCGTCTACTCCATCAGTGTATTTTTTTTGACATTTTTTGCATATCTGTTTCATTTTTTATGCTAATGACTTCTTAACCAATTCTTCGCGCTCTAATGTATCTCTCAAAATTTCTTGGAAATAACCAGTATTTATTTTTTCGGATCCTTCTCCGTAGGTTTCGTTCTGCATGCCTCCTAGATAGACAAAGCATAAACTCCTGATGATAAGTTTAAGTATAGAAAAATTTAAAGCCACCCAGAGATTTTCTTTTTCTAAATCATTCAAAGGTCGCTGGCTTTGATATCCCTTCAAAAATTCTTCGCACAGAGTCGGCTGAAATTTTCTTTCCCGATAAGACCACCAAGCAATTTGAGTGGCCACATCAATAACTAGTATGCCATGATAACAATTATCAAAATCCAACACTCCAGAAACTTCGCCATTTTGAAAAACAATATTTCTTTCATGTAAATCAGAGTGTACTATTCCTAGCGGAAGATCATTGGAGAACGATATTTGACTTAATACCTTGTAAATTCCGTCGATCACCTTATCTATTTCAGGATAAGAGCTCTCTCTCAAAGCCTGTTCATTCTTTTTCAGAAGATCAATCGTACCGTTTAAATCCTCTGATGGTTTCGCATGGCCGGGCTGAAAATCTTGCAAAAGCGCGTGAAACCATCCTAAGGTCTCGCCCACAGAATGAATATGCTCGGCAGAAATTTCCGGAGAATTCAACGGGTGGCCGGGTAAATACTCAAATAATGCAAAATACCGATCAGTCTTTGACAGGGTTTTTCCCTCTTTTGATAACACCGGCTTAGGAGCATAGAAATTGCTCTGAGTGAGTTTTTCTAATACTTCATGTTCAAACAGAATAGTGGTTTCTTCACGATCTCCGGTATATATTCTTAGAATATATCTACCCTGGTCACTCTTTATCCGATATGTCTTGTTTACAACCCCAGCCGACATAACATCGGTCGAGACTATTTGGCCAATATTAAAATATTGGAGGTAATCTTGAATATTCATATATGCCTAGTTACTTTTCTTTTGCCAACGCCTGAGATTACGGATTCTGGCATCAACGGCTAGTTTTATTTGTTCTGGATTGCCGGTCTCAGTTTGACTCATCATATCAGAAACTCTTTTGACCATGTCGTCCTTGGTTAGATAGGGTTCCGTAAAATTTCCTTTCTGAAAACAATAAGTGCAATAATCGCCGTTTTTCGAACCATCTATGTTTGTACCAAAGTCTCCCTCGTTGGGCATTGGCATGCTGCAACTTTGGCAAATGGGAGAGTTTTCAACTTTTTGCATATTATTGTCGTTAATTATTTATAACTGACTATCGTGTGTCGATCAGCCACCTTTGAAGCGGCATATGAATTTGGCTTCACCTTCACGTCAAAACCATTTCCGACCACCATCCCAACAATTTCTTTTATCAGCTCTCTGGTCGGACCATTGGAACCAATGTCCACATGGATTTCTATTTGCTTTCCCGCCTCAGGTATGGTCTTAAAAGTCTCGACTAGCTCTTTAGCAAAATCTATAGATATCCAGGCTTCCTGCTGAATACGCGGACGTAAATTAAAAACTTCTGATATTTTTTGACGATTCCAGAAATATA
>CAZQLY010000008.1:0-64052 GCA_964594455.1 uncultured Gammaproteobacteria bacterium
ATCCCGAAATGGTTCGATAATATGAGTTACCCAGTTATCATAAGGCGGATAACAATGAGCGCTGATTAGTATCACAATTTCACCCAGGGATTTAGCTATGCCCAGATTGAGCGATCGCCCAAATGAAAAATCATTAGGATCAATATGTAAAATTGTAGTGGGATATTTTTGCGCAATCTCCAACGTGGAATCAGTTGATCCAGAATCAACTATTATCACTTCGAAGTTTTTATCTGTTTTTTGGTTAAAGATACTTTTAAGCAACGTCTCAATGTGACGTTCTTCGTTGTAGGTTCTGATTAGTATGGATACATCGATGGAATTGGGTTGGGGATCGGATGACATTCTTTTATCTGACTATATTTTCCTGCATCAGTATTTCGGCTATTTTGAAATCATTGGGAGTGTCTATGTCTGTTGCTTCCAATTGATCTATTTCGAAAAGATAAGGCTTTTGTCCTACTCTGTTGTTTCCATTGTTACTAAAGGACTCTTTACTGAAGATGTAAAGATTTGAATTTTCTTCGTAAACCGGATCCAAGTCTTGGGTGCGTAACAGCTTTTTGGGATTATGGTTGATCGGATTACCGTTTTTGTCGTAGAGTCTGGTTTGCAGACGAGTCACTGACATTAGGGAGTCATTTTTTTCAAGTGATTCAAAATATTTTTCGATTGCTGCATTGATTGTCTCGGTCTTAAGCAGGGGGTTGGTAGTGTGGGTTTGTAAGAAATGCGCTCCTTCAATCTGGCTTAAGTCATGAGCGATAATCTTATTCATTGATACCATGTCATCCCTCAATCCATTGGGCCGGTCGATAACTTTTATTTCTGGCAATATTTTATATATAGTTTGAGTTATTTTTTCGCTATCAGTATCAACATAAACCTCTTTGATGCAACTGGATTTTCTTAGTGTGTCCAGTATGTAGTACAAAAGTGGCTGACCAGCAAATTCGCGGATATTTTTTTCTGGTACTCGTTCGCTATGCCCCTTCATTGGCACCAGAGCGATTACCTCTTTTTTTGGTTCCATAGGTGATAGTTTATTGACCAAGTATTTAAAATCATACTTCTGTTGAGGCCATATGTCAAACAAAAAAATCTGACAGATCAGATTTAATTGTGGGTATATTGTTAGGCTAATTTAGATCTTATTTTGGTCCAGATTTTCCACTTCCAGGTCCGAACGCGAATCAAAAAACAAGTTAATTTAGTGGTTGTATTAATTGGCTTGGGTTGATATTTTTTTTCTGCAATGTTATTGAGTATCTTCTCGCAAAATTGATAATAATCATTAGTGGCGTTTTCAATTGAAAAGACAGGTAGGTTGTTTTTATACTCGGAATAGTTTCTAGTCACAGTCTCTATTTTTTTAATAACGTCAGATTCATCCTGAAAGGTTAATCCACCTTTGCCCACTAGCTCAGGGTGACCGCCGTCATTCAATGCCACAGCTGGTAAGCCGCAAGTCAGTGCTTCGATTAATGAGTTAGAACAAGGATCATTTTGAGAAGCGGTTATGTAGATATCGTGCTGGTTCAAGATTTGAGCCAGCTCTTCGGAGGGGAGGGGTTTGATCCATTTGATATTATTAAACTCGATAGGTGAGTGGCCGATGAATGTCATCTCGTATCTTAAAAAATCCAAGTTCTGATCCAGATATTTATATATTTGAAAGCCTTTATTCCAATTAGCTGACCAGCTGGTAGCAATGATTTTTATTTTTTGCTCAGGGTGGTAGGGAGATTTATTTTTATCATTAAAGATTTCATTGTTGGAAGCATTGTAAATATACGTCTCGTGCGGCGCGCTTATTCCCAGCTTGGTTTTGTTCTGTTCCATACTCCATTTTGATTGAAAGACAATGCCGTCTATCACCGCATCACCAAACTTTTTGATAATCAAATCAATATCCTTATCTCGTCCACGGTAAAGGAAAAGCGGGCCATCAAGTCGATAGAGTATGGGTTTGTCGGGATGTTCTTTTTTTATTTTTACGGCTTCTCGAAAAAGATGTTCTGCGCCAAAAGGGTAGACATTAAACAAAACAACATCGGCTTGTCTGGGGTTTTCTTCGTATTGGCCGTTTTCTGTTAATTTATTCCGGAGAGCTTTCAGAAACTGATTACCGCCGCCCCAGGGTCCGGATTGGAATTTATATAGAACGCTGATTTTCATCGTAGGAAAAAGATTTGTATTTATCTCTGATGGTTTGGGGTGTAATGCGGGGTGAGGCTTGAGAGATGGCTTGTTCAAAATCAATCAACGGATATATCTTCAGCAAAGTTTCTTCCGGCTCCAAACGATAGCAACCTAGACCTTTCTTTTCGCAGGCTTTTTTGGCGGCTTGGGCACATTTTAAAATATATTCGTCTTCTGGAAATTTTATTGGGTCGCCCTGCATTGATTGATATTTACGGTTCCTGTCCCAGAAGTGCCCGGTGTGTAACAGGTGATCCACGCCTGAGAAATATACGTTTGATATTCCTAAGAAACCGCAAACTGGCAAGAAGGTGCCTTCGAGCGTGCCACCCAGAGCACGGATTGGTTCCACGGCTGTTTCAAGATATTCTGGATGCAAGTTGTCCGGATTCATCCTACCTCTGTGCTCTCGGAACAGGACATAAGATGCTTCCGGATGCCGGTTTCGTAATTTTTTCATAACCGGTGAACTGAAAAAAGAAGGGGAGAAAGAATCATTGGCCGGCAGCATAATGAAGGTTTCAGACAAGTCGATTTTTCCATGTTTATCTTCTTCTTCCATCACAGCTTGGGCCAGGGGTTCATAATGCAGAAACCAGAGGGTCGGGCTAAATCCGTATTTTTGGTTCAAGGAATAGGGAGCAGTTGTGACAGTAAAAACGTTGTAATCTTTTAGCCTGTCTACATTCTTGAGATTATCCACGCTGCCGCCAGTGGCGAAAGCAAAGACATTCTTATCTTTGAAATGAGGTATTAGTTCGGAAAAGAAAAACAGATGACCTGACTCCCTCATTTTATTGATCGCTTTTCTCTCGAAGATGTCGGCTCTTTTGGAGATCTTATAGGTAAGTGTATTGACCCAGGATGAGCTCATTGGTTGAATTTATTAATTAAAACTATTTTATTATAGATAAAAAACCAGTATACTTCAACTTATTTGATGTGTTTTTTAATTCTTCTGATATTGTTGAAGAACAAGGTATTCATGGTTTTGTAAATAAAATATTTCAGCTTGTTTTCCCGACCAGTTTCTATATTTAGGTAATACGGTACACGGATGTTAAAATCTTTCACACTTTTTTTAGGATCAATTGTTTGCACGGTTTTAATAGCATCAGAGAGAGTTTTCAAAAACAGTTTATACATTTCCAGGCTTTTTTCTTTAGGACGATTGAGTGTGAAATTTGTTCCCTCCAATAGAATAGGACGCCAGCCACCTTTGTAATGCAAAATATGTTTTTCTGATGTGACGGCAGTAGAGCGAGTTTCGTTTAGCTGAGCGCATGGCAAGGCGACTAGCTGCACGGATTCTAAGTCGATGTTAGCTAAAAAGTTACTTTTTTCTTTTGTATACTGAACTAAGTTATAAAAAGACATTTGATCAGTTCCGCCATAGGGATAATCGTCTGTGTTATTGGCTTTGGCGTATTCTTCTGGATTGTTAAGGATTGAATTAGTTTGGATTTGCCATTCTCTGAAGAATTTAATCGCCCGATTAGAATTTTTTACTAACATAACTCCAGTGTTGAGAGGAATTCGCTCGTTTTTTACCGTAAAAGCGATATCGAAGTTTTTTTTATAAAAATGTGTAATATCTTTCAGTACCAAGGTGTCGCTATCCAACAGACATATCTGTTCATTCGGGTATAGTCCTATTGCTTTACTCCAAAGCATTGTTTTACTGGAAATTCTTTTGATGAAGTCTTGGGGTATATTAACTTCATTCCTTGCGAATTCCACATGGGGAAAGACTTGGCTCAAGAGTTTTATGTAACGCTGATCAATATCGGTCCAAAAAACGGAAACATTAGCATCCGGATTACTTTTAGTAATCGAAAAAATGCAGGTCAGCAAAAACCCTATATAGTCGTTACCGTATGCTGTGGTGATGAATCTCATTATTAGGTATTTGCCTTTTTTAGAACGCCCCAGAATTCACCAAACTGGATAGAATAGCTTTTTATCACCCAGCCGCTCTGGTTGATTTCTTCTTTCAAATCCGGCAGGGTGTATTCGATGTAGTGAGTTGGATCCAGACGGTATTCATAACCGTGTTCTTTTTTATACATCGTTAGCCAATCACGTGATAACATGGGGACACGTAACAAAATGCTGTCAGATAAGTCATGCATCTTTTTTCAAGAAGTTGACTCGATCTTCGATATGTTCCAGTACATTTGAAAGTATTATTTTGTCTATTTGTTTTTCAAAATGATATTGTGTAGCATCACCGACAATGAAAGAAAGATTATCTCCTTGGTATTTTTGTTTAGCTTGGTCGATATTGTTTTGTTTAATGTCAATACCGATCACGCGTTTGGCTTTTTTGGCTACATCATAGGCGTTAGCTCCAGTGCCGCAACCGAGGTCTATGACTGTATCATCCGCAGTGACGTTATCTACAAAGAATTGGTGATAATTGATTATTGAATGCTTAGGATGCTGGCCGTTATTTATCTTTGTGACCAAGTCAGTAATCTTTTTGTAAGAGTAGTTGTGCAGCCGGATAAATAAATTAAGTAACGACTGATTAAAGCTTTTCATATTATTTTTTCCTGATAATCGTTGTACCCATGCTTTTTTCTGCCTCAAATTTCCCGCTAGTCAGTTCAAAAGTATCTGACAGGTAATCCAACACATCCTTTCTTTGCCGGACTGATTCCATTGTATCAAGACCGTGTCCATCACCCAAACTGTAATCAAATATCAGATAGCCGCCTTTTTTTAAATGCGCGGTTAGGTTTTTCACTACGTCCAACGGGTTAGGTAAATGTTCCAATACTGCTTGAAGAAAGATTGTGTCGTAGTTATCTTTCAATTCAGGAAGTTCAGATGGATCAATGTCAACACACTTTACGCCAAAATTTTTCAGCTTCCATTTCGCATAATGGAAAGTGAATTGAGGTATATCAGCGATAGTCAGAGAATAATTTGTTTGCTCACTGTACACCAGGCTGGTTACTATCGGAGCCATACCGCAGCCATACTCAAGAATCGCTCCATTTGAGGGCAAATATTTTTTAAATGGGTAATAACTAAAGGGTGCGGTGGCAATTTTATACGCTGAATGGAATGTTAGATATATATTTTCTCGTTTTTGCCAGCTAGCCATGAATTCATTTTCATCGGCGTTCTCGCTTACTTCAATGGATTGAAACTTCGTGCGATACCAAGAATAAAGAAAGAAAAAATCGTGAAGATTAAGCGGCCGGCCGTCGAGTTGCTGCATCCAGTATTGATTAAATTCTTTGAACCAGCCCCTGATGAATCCACTGTCGACCAGCTTTTTAAAAAGACCCAGCCTGATCAATGCCAAATAAGTAAATCGGGCGAGGAGATTTAATGTTTTGACCCTAGAACTCTTTTGATCTAGTTTATTAATTTGCTCATGGAGATTTTTGATGTCTACGGAAATGTTTCCAAAGTGATCAGCCATATTCTTAACGGGTTAATTTTTTATTATAAATGTCGAGCTCTTTATTTATTATAATACTGAAATCATAATTTTGTTTAATAAACCGTCTGGCTTGCTGGCCTAGTTCATTCATTAGGGATTGGTTGGACAGTAGATGTACAATTTTTTCCTTCAAGCTGGATGCATCGGGTCGGGACAGTAATCCGTTTTTTCTATCCTTGATAATATTATTAACCCCGATAACATCACAACCTACTATTGGCAGACCACATGACATTGCTTCTAACAAAGTCTTGGGGTTGCCTTCATGCAAAGAGGGGAAAGCATAGACCTTAAATGCATTATAATACTTTGGCAAATCATAGTTATTGACTTTGTCTATAAACTCTAAGTCAATACTGTTTTCTTGGGCATACTTTTTCAGAGAGGCTTTTTCTTCACCCTGGCCGATGAAGCAGGCTTTGTATCCTTGACCTTTAATCGCCTCAAGCAGATTGATTAAGTTTTTAGCAGCATTGAGACGGCCGACATAACCAATATCGTATTTCTTTTCAGAATCAAGAGGTTTGAATATTTCAGTATCTATAGAGTTGTTTAGGATGAATAATTTGTTTTTTAAAAAACTATAGCGCTGTATCAGGTATTCAGACAGCTCTTGGGTTGGAATTAGGGCTATATTAGATAAGCGGTATGCCAACCACTCAATAATATTTATCTCCAGTTTTTTGAAAAAGTTTTTTTTGTAGAGTTTGGCGTTTAGAGAGGCCACATAACCGCTGCGGATCACCAGACATTTATTACGAAAAAATATTTTAGACAGAACAGCCGGAATTGATCCGTAGATTTGGTTAGTTTTATAAACATGACATTGTGACAAGATGTTTCGATGGGAAAAGGGGAGAATGAATTGATAGAGCGAATTTGATAAACTGCTTTTCTTTAATACCACTGATATGTTGTCTTTTAGCTTATTTCCAAGTTTTAAATCTTCAGAGCCGCCGTAGCTGAAAATATAGATATGGTTAAAGTGATCAGCTAAATAATTATAGGGAGCGATCTCGCGTTCTAACATTCCAATCTCCTGCCATTTCTGCAACGACATGCCGTCAGTCAGGAATAAGGCTAAATTTTTATCTTTTAAATTCATTCCAAGAATCTTTATAAACCAGCTTGCGATATAATTTATATATTATAGGAAGATGTACAAATAGCCAAAATAGTGTAGTGTTGTTTTTCTTCTCTAACCTTTTGTACTGAGAATTATAGAGCCTTTTAGCCGCCTTGAACTCTCCTTGCTTGAGATGGTTTTTTAAGCGATCTTCGATTACCACGCTATTGTTTGTTTCCACACTTTCTTTATTCAAGATCATCTGCGGGTCAAATTGATCGTAGGAATCGCTATGGTTTTTTATTCGTTCCTGATAGAACTCTTTGGCTTTTTCTGCGAATAGGATTTGTTTGTCTCGATTGCGATAGCTGATGGCTTTTGGATCCATGCGCCAGTGAACCAATACCTCATTTAAGTTGACCAGCTTCTTGTTTTGAGAAAGCAGGTTTAAATAAAAATCATAGTCTTGAGCATAGTAGAATTTTTCTCTGTACTCAATTCCTTCATTTCTGAAAAAGATGGTGCTGTGCACAAAACAGTTTTGATTGGATAATGCTCGTGCCACACCCTCAACGGAGAATAGATAGTCTTTCTGTTTTTTGGGTGTTAGGTGGCCTTTATCATCAATGAAGCTGATGGCTGAACCACACAAAAAAACATCGGTGTGACTTTCTAAATAGTTAAATTGTTTAGCCAAACGCCCTGTTAGGGAAACATCATTGGCATCTTGGCGGGCTATGTATCTGCCTTGCGCTTGATGTAGTCCTTTGTTTAAAGATTTGGTCAAGCCGATATTATCATTGTTCCGAATGAGTTTAATCCGGCTGTCTTTTTTTTGATAGCTTTCGATAATCGATAATGAATTGTCAGTTGAACCATCATCAATAATAATAAATTCAAAGTCCGATTCACTTTGATTTAAAATTGATTCAATAGACTGAGCCAGATAGGCTTGATCATTGTAAACCGATGTGATAACTGATATTTTTGGTCGATCATTCATAGTTTTATAACTTCGGTTTTTTGATAAATAGGAAGGTGTCTTTTTTAATAACCCTTTTGGTTTGCATGCGATGACGCAGGATCAGGGTTTGAGGAAACTTGATCAAGAACAGACCGATTGACCAGAGAAACGCCGTAATAGGGCAAAAAGATTTTCGAGCCACAGCCTGCTTCAGCGTCTTAAGTATTTCCAAAACAGTAAAACCCAGCCCGAACAATAGGGCGTTGTACCAAACCAGGTTTTTTATTATAACCCGCATCACACCAGAGAAATGATATTTGTATTTCCAGCACCAGTAAGCCGTGTCGGTTCGAGTAGCCAAGCCAATGTGGATGGTATGAATCTGCGCATAGACATAGCAGGGGAAGCCCATCAACCAGGCCCTAAATCCCAGATCGCCGTCATCAATATTGAAAGGCTGACTAGTATCAAATCCGCCCAAAGCTTCCCAATTATCCTTGCGACCGAATATTGTTGCACCGATCAAACTGGACGTTTGATAATAGCCATGCTGCCTCAAAGTTGCCAGGGCCTGAGGCTTATTTCCTCCCAGGAAGTATCGATAGCCGAATCCACCATAACCCACAGTCTTTGATTGTCCAGCGTCAAGGCAGGGGAGACTAATAAAACATTTGTCTTTTTTGTTCCGGCTCAGTTGTAGGAGTTGATTAATGGCGTCAGAATTGTTAATTACTATATCGTTATCCAGTAAAAGAAAATATTCTCCTTGGGCTGATTCGACTCCGATGTTTTTGCCACGGGAGTAACCCAGATTTTTTTCATTTCGTACAATTCGTATGTTTGGGAAATTATTTAAATAATCCAGGCTAGCGTCAGTGGAATTATTATCAACCACAATGAATTCCAAATCAGGGTAACTTAATTTTAACAGACTCGGTATTGATTCTGTTAAATATTTCTGACCATTGTAATTTAAAACTATAACGCTAATCAATGGATGCTTAGCCATGTGATACAAGTTTTGTTAATTCTTCATAAAATTCAGAGCTGTTTTTTCTCAAGCTGTGGTTTTTTATCGTGTAGTTATAGATGTTGTTTGATAACTGTTGATAAAGCTCCGCGTTGGTCATAATTTGTTGTAAGTTTTTATCGAGCTCAGATAAATCGTTGCGGGACACTAGACCGATTTTATTTTTATCAAAAATGTTATCAGGATTAACGTTTAGGCTTAGAATCGGAGTTTTGTTTATTCCTGCCTGAAGAAATGTCGCTGGAAAACCTTCCTGGTTTGAGGTATTTACTAAGAGCTTAGCTTTTTGAAAATAGCTGTTTGATTCATTGTGTGGCACAAAATTAATAAAGAGAAGATTTGAAACTGTTGAAGCTTGTTTCCTGATGAGCTCAAAATAATCTTGTTGGTTGGTTGCGGCTGGAGCAATCATAACAAATTTATAATCAGGATTTTCTCTTGCCAGATGCAAAAAGTGTTCTGGCTGTTTGTATAATTTATCGCAACGTCCAATCCAGAGAATGTAATCCTTACTGTCTGGCTTATCGGCACGTTTTGATTCAGCTACTACTGATCGTATTATTATACTGTCGCGGTTGAAATTCTTTTTGACGGCTTCTTTCTGGTATTCTGATTGAACATATATAAGGTTACTGAACTTAAACAGCTTTTTGGCCAATGTTTTCCAAATTGGATTTCGGTGGATTGGGTGGGTTAGATCCACCTCACCATCGTTAGCTACCATATAGGCGAATTTCTTTCCTGACAGTTTGCAGATGAAAGCGATTATGCCAGAAAATTTAGACAGTGCCCGCTGGATATAAATGTCCGCTTGGATTTTTTTTAAAGTTTGGTAAAAGACCCAAATCTGTTTCAACATATTGGCTTTGAAATTGATGGATTTCCAAGTAGTAATATTATCGAATGTCTCTCGGTTTTTTTGTCCGAAATCAGCCACCATAAAATGACAGTCTATCGACTGGTCTCCGGCCAGCTGCGAAGCTATCAAAAAAAGTTGTACTTCAGAACCGCCAAAGGTTGATCGTACCTTGGGATTAAATAGCTGATATGATTTTGGGGCAATGAAGCAAACTTTCATACTATTCTAATTCGATATGACCAGTCCAACCGGCACTGGGTTTAAATTTAAGATTGAGGCTTTGAGCCTGATCGTTGTTTGAGACGATGTCTATATCGTCGGGTTGGAAATTGATCAAAGGGAAATGTTTCTCCGAAAACGATTCTCGAATGTGAGGTATTTTTTTCCAATCAAAGCCCATAATCTTGGCTGAGACAAATTCCATGGCCACTGGATTAATACCGGCCAGGAGAACGCCTGATTGTTTTGGGGTTTGTTCCATGGGTCCCTCACCTTCGCCGCCCAATAAGCCGTCGACTAGACAGAAATATTTACGCTGAGGCGTTTGATGCAACTGGCCATTCTTATCAGCAAAAAGAATGATATTATTCAAATCGATAATACAGCGCCAAATTGTGTCGTTGCCATACCAGCTGCCTTCCATGACGTTCTTTAAGCTGGGTTTGGTCTTGAGAGCGGCTTGTTCCATCGACTGTCCCAGCACCAGCTTCTCGTAATATTTTCGAATCAAAGTGGCTATGGGGACGGTCCAGCGAGAGCGTTTCAACAGGTCAAAGAAATGCCATTTGAAATACATCCAGGGATTTTTTTTATGAAATTCATCGCCACCTTTTTCAGGAGAGCCGGCTCGATGGTGAGCGATCCAGCGTTTGTCACCGTTGATACCGATCAGGTTTTTCATGGCTGAGGTAAGGCCCGCCTTGCGATGAGATTTCAGCTTCGGCATGTTGATTAGAAGGTCAGCCGACAAAATAGTATTACAAACATAATATTCATTGTGGTCTTTATTATGATGGGGCGGAACAGTGCCTTTGCCGTAGTCAGTGATGCGGAATTTATTACTTTTATCAATCACCGGCATCAAACGGCTTTTGTCCTTCATGTCTACTATTGCGTAACCCAAAGGATCACGGTCTTGGAAATCACGTCGGCCAATCACACCATATTTATTCAAATGGGAAATCTCTTTACGTAGATCCAGCAGGGGAATGTTTATACCTTCATTTTTGTAGAACTCAACTAGATCTTTTAACTGGCTGCCTACGATGATTTCTTCCCAGTCTGAGCTTTGGAGAGGCACGTCGGCAATTATTATTTTTACGTTTTTATTTGTGGCCAGTAGCAAGTAATCAACAATCGGTCGAATAACTGCTGCCTGAGTTATCATACTTTTTACTCCGATTTCGCCTAAAGGATGATTGCCTTTAACCAGGTTGGGTTTGATAACCACGGTTTGTCCGGGTTTTATCAATTTACGGAAAGGATTCCACTCCGGCTGGTTTAAGTGTTCTCGGCTCAAGCCCATACCCAGTAAAGCCTCTCTGACGTTTCTATAAACATGGTTTGAGGGATTGGTGTTCTGGCATAAATCACCGAGCTGTTCTAACTCAGGATATTTCTGATCCGGATAAAAAGGCGGGTCAGGATAATCGTACGTATTGGATATGTGCAGATATACTTGGTTATTTTTCATGAGAAAGCCGGCTAATTGTATAACGATATTTTCCCGAAACAGAAGTTAGTATTTCGTCAACATATTTGAAAGTAACTTGGCAGCCTTGGCCTAAAACATGTTTAATTTTATTTTCTATATCAGTTACATCACTGTCGTTTTTTTGCCCTGACAAAATTATGTATACGTCAACATCAGTAAAATCGTTTTGAACAACCTGGAATCTTTTGACCCAGAGCCGGTTATAGAAAAGATGGGTGAAGTATTCACCGTGTATTATCGTACCATCTTTGGTACGGAAATGATCTGATACTCGGCCAGTAACAGTTTTTAATAATTTCAATTTTCTTCCACAGCTGCACCAGCCATCTTTCTTTATACTGGTATCACCGATACGATAGCGAATCAACGGGAAAGACAAATTATAAAAAGTTGTAATAATGTTCTCGCCCACTTGTCCGGCTGGGGCTTCGCGGCCGCTCTGGTCTACCACTTCAAGAAGTTGAGAGAATTCAAAAATGTGAAGCCCTTCTTGCTTAGAACACTCAGCCGCAATACAACCAACCTCTCGGGACCCGTATTGATTATAGAGCTTGGTTTTAAAAACTTCCTCGACGAGCTGTTTAACTGGTTCAGTTATTGTACCGGCGGTAGCAATAATGGCGTTAGGCGAATATATCGAGAGGGAATTTTCTTTTACGAAACGAGCCAACTCATAGATTGATTCGGTGTAGCACCAGACTGATTTAGGTTTAAATGTGTTAAATGAATCTACGTAACGTCGCATGATTTTTTCAGACATTTGGAAGCTGTTGAGCAGTTTCCGATTGTATAACCAGTTTTTAAAACGAAAGGCAATAGTTTCTTTTCCGGCCAAGGTGTCTCTCTCAGAACCCCAGAGCTTGATTTCTTTTTCACCCATTTCTTTTCCGATCATGTGGTTATAAAAAATGTGGCTGGTAATGCCGAGGTCCCAAAACAGATTATCTTTCAAAAATTTAACTGGTACGCCGGTCGATCCGCCCGAAGTATCGGTCCAGGTTTTTCGAGCCACTGTTTTTTTTGAAACCAGATTGTCAAATTCTTTTCTGATTATATCCTTAGTTAGGAAAGGAATTTTATGAAAATTTTCTGTGTGTACCTGATCGTTTTGAATGACATCAGCTTCTGCTAGTATTTTTGTATAGTACGGGCAGTTTTCGTAAGCGTGTTTTAGCAGTTGCTCCAGTTTGTTTTGTTGGATTTGTTCAATCTTTTCTCTGGGTAGAAACTCAATTGATTTCAAATACTCAAACTTTGACGGAACTGTGCTCCCAGTTGATTTGAGCAATAAGTTTATTACTGGTTTACGCCAGTTGAGCATGTTTTTTATAAAGATTTAAATACTGATCAGTCATATTTTTCCAACTCATTGTTTCTGCTCTTTGACGGCTGGACTGACCCATCTTATTTCTTAAATCCTGATCCTGATAGAGTTTCTCCAAAGCTTGGAAGATTTCCTGACTACTCCCTTTTTTTATAATGAAACCGTTAGACTGATCGATTAGTTCTTTGGTACCGCCAGTATCAGTAGCTATGATAGGTAAGCCACTGGACATGGCTTCCAGAACGGAGTTACTCATACCTTCATTCAGAGAGGGGAGGACAAAAATATCAGCTGATCTGTATAGCTGAGGTGTTTTTTCATGCGAAACAGTACCATGAAATTCAACCGCTGCATCTAATTCTAGTTTATGGATCAAGCTTTTCAATTTATTTTCCAAATTTCCAGAACCCACGAGGATAAGTTTGCCAGCTTGATATTTTTTGTAGAATTGTCCGAAACCCTCGATCAGATAGTTAATACCTTTTCTCTTAATTAGCCGGGACGTTGAAATAATATTAAACGTTGTTGATAATTCCTTGGGTCGGAACTCATTAGTATCAATGCCGTTATAGATTACTGAGAATTTCAATTCCGGACTGGTTGCTTCGGCTAATTCTTTTAAGCCCTGGGAATTAGTTATGACCGAAGATGCCTTCTCCCAGACTGTGCGACTGAGCCTTTGAAATATAAAGGTATCGAGTAATTTGAACCTGGGATTGTAGAACGGTACATCGGATCCTCTCAACGACACTAGGTAGGGAAGCTTAAGTAATTGAGCCACATAACCGCAGGGGATACCAAAAAAAGCGTGTACAAGATTATAACGCTTTTGTTTTTTTAATTTCTTGGACAGATTTAAGGCCTTCCAACTATATTTGATCAGATCAACCTCACTTTGATATTGGAGATTGCCACTTTTGCCGATGTCCAGAAAGTAGATGCTTATATTTTGTGAGAACCGTTCCGTTCTATATTTATCAGTCGATGAAGTTATTAGGTCTATCTCCAGATCGCTATTTTTAGAAAGTTCCCTGAGCAAATAGTATGTGGCATTACCAGCTCCACCACCCAGTGGTGGAAATTCGTAATTAAGCATCAAAATTTTTAGCATACTATTTCCCAGTCGTTTGGTTCGGAAGGCTTGGCTCCCGTTAAGTAAAGAATCAGATTATAATTTATTATTTACTGACGTCACTAAACGTTGTTTCTATTTAGGGTTGAAATATTTACTCGGCGATATAATCTAAGAAATATTTTCATCTTTGTTCTCTATTATTTTTTTAATAGAATAAACGGTTCTGTGTTTGTTGTAAAAAGTTTTGATTGCTATGTCAGCCAGCAAGCCGGATATGAACAGCTGGACACCTACCAGTATTAGAAATACCGATACCAGGGGCCAGATGCTATTTTGTAAACTGATATATCCAAAGAAACGGGTCAGCGCTAAATAAATTCCTAAAACTGTACCGATGCCTCCGAAGACCACACCCATGCCCCCAAAGAGATGCAGGGGGCGAGTGGAGTATTTTCTCCAGAACCAAACAGAAACCATGTCAATTGAACCTTTCAATATCCTCTTCCAGTTATATTTAGTATCGCCAGACGTACGGGGACGGTGATTTACTTTAATTTCTGCAATAGTAAAACCACGCCAGCGCAATACTCCTGGTATAAAGCGATGCATTTCGCCAAAAAGAGTCAGATCCTCGAAGCATTCACGGCGGTAAGCTTTTAAGGTGCAACCGGAGTCATGAATTCCATCGCTGATAAAAAACTTACGCAAAAAATCTGCGCCTCGAGAAATGAATTTCTTTGAGGAAGCATCTTGACGATCATATCTCCAGCCCGAAACTACATCTACACCTTCAGTAATTTTCTTAAGCAGATTGGGAATGTCAGCCGGATCGTTTTGACGATCACCATCCATGGCGATAAATATTTCACCCTGGGCTGCTTTAAATCCGGCATCAAGAGCGGCGGTTTGGCCAAAGTTTTTTCGGAAACGTATGACTTTGACGGGGGAGAGGTCCTTTAATCGATCAAATGTCTGATCGCGGCTGCCGTCGTCAACGAAAATAATTTCGTAGGGTTCTTTGAGAGTATCCATAACTTCCTTAATTTCAGCATGCAGCGGAGCTACATTATCTTGTTCATTGAAGGCAGGCACTACTATTGAGTATTTGATTGTTTTTTCTTGATTCATTGTTTAAAATTTTCACTATTTTCAGCATACCAGGCGTTGGTTCTTTTCATTCCTTCAGCAAAGCTTACCTGGGGCTGCCAGTTTAGAAGCTCTTTAGCCTTGGAGTGATCAGCTAGCGTATCATGGGGTTCGACTCGAGGTTCAATGTGTTTGATGTCTCCGCCGATGATTTCTGCTACTTCATTCACGCTGTGATTATCGCCATTACCCACGTTGATAACCTCTCCTTGTCCAACTTTTTCACTTTCCATAGCCAGCAAATTTGCTCTGACCACATCATCAATATAGGTAAAATCTCTGGTCTGGGTGCCGTCACCGGTAATTGTCAGCTTCTCGCCGTTTATTTTTTGACGATTGAATATAGCGATTACCGTTACATAAGCTCCTTCGGTGGCCATCTTTGGACCATAGACGTTAAAGTATCGAAGCGAAACGGTTTCAATTCCCCAGAACATCGAGGCCAGCTTGGTGTATTCTTCACCGACATATTTTTGTAAGCCATAAGGACTTTTGGGATTCGGCTTCATATCTTCACGCAGGGGCAGGGAAGTGGGATCACCATAAGCGGATGAAGAAGCAGAATAAACCAGCCTTTTTACCTTAGCATCTTTGGCCGCCAGAATTACGTTTAATGTTCCGGTAATGTTTGTGTCGTTGGTTTCTACTGGATTCTGGATCGATACCTGTACTCGAGGTAGGGCGGCAACATGAAATACCCCCGCCGCTTCCTTGAAGGCGGGGCGTATTTCTTCCAAATTGCGTATATCGGCTTTAATGAACTCTGCTTTAGGATGAATATTTTCTTTTTTACCGGTCGAGAGATTGTCTATGATGTGTACAGTATCACCCCGGTCTATCAACGCTTTAGTAATATATGATCCGATAAAACCTGCGCCACCAGTTACTATAAATGTTGCCATTTGTTAATGTTTTTAGTTGTTATTTTTTTGAATTACGGAATGAATTCTACCATATTTCCTTTATTTGTAAAGCTGTAGTATTCATGTATAATATAATAAGTTTTAGCACTGGTGCTCAGGAAAAAACTATACTTTTCCAAGAAATTTTGTCATTATTATAGTCGAGGGATATATTTATTACCTATAATAGCGTGAAAGGAATAACCAACATGAAAGGAGTAATATTAGCAGGAGGAAAAGCCACGCGTTTACGACCATTGACTTGGGTAACCAATAAGCACCTTTTGCCGATTTACAACAAACCGATGATCTTCTATCCGTTGGAATCTATGGTTAGAGCTGGGATTAAAGAGGTGTTGATGATCACGGGGCCGGAGCATTCGGGTCATTTTATTAATTTGATTAAATCTGGTAAAGAATTTGGTTTAAAAGTTTCTTATGAAATACAAGAGGAAGCCAGCGGTTTGTCAGACGCCGTTTCTTTGGCCGAAGATTTTGCCGACGATGAAAAACTTCTGGTCATTTTGGGAGACAATATTTTCAAACATGATTTAAGTCAAGCAGTGAAAGATTTCGAAAAACAGGAAAAAGGCGCTAAGGTGTTTGCCAAAGAAATGCCTATTGAGACGGCCAAGCAGTACGGCATCATTGAATTAGATGATAAAGGGACAGTAGTATCAATTGTTGAAAAACCCGACCAGCCAAAATCAAATCTAGTCCAGACCGGTATCTACATGTATGATACTCAGTGTTTTGATTTTATTAAAAAACTGGAGCCCTCAGCTCGCGGTGAGCTGGAAATCACAGACTTGAATAATTTCTACGTTGACCAGGGGACGATGACTTGTGAGGTTATGCAGAGCTGGTGGGTAGATGCTGGCACCTCATTTGATGAATTGCTAAGGGCCAATCAAATTGTGGCGGAAGAAGTAAAAAATAATGGTAAATAACATGCTTGAAGGGGTTAAGATCAAAGAATTAAAAGTTCATAAAGATATCCCGGATCGGGATGAAGACGTTAACAAGCCTGGTTTTTTGATGGAGGTTTTGCGAAATGACGACAACCTTTTAAAAAAATACGGTCAGACAACCTTTACAGTAGCTTATCAGGGTACAGTCAAAGCATTTCATTATCATGAAAAGCAGGACGACCTTTGGTTTGTGGCCACAGGAGAAGCAATGATTGTTTTATACGATCTGCGCGACGGTTCTCCAACCAAAGGTGAAACCCAGGTTATTATGGCCGGAGCGGATAACTATAAGCTGGTAGTCATTCCGATAGGTGTTGCCCATGGATACAAAGTGTTAAGCGAAGAGCCAGTATTGTTGTTTTATCACACAACTGAATCATATAATACTGAGCAGCCAGACGAAAAAAGACTTCCTTATAATGACCCATCAATAGGATTTAATTGGAATACTAATTAAAAATGTAAAATTTAGAGTTAATAATTTAGGAAAATCTTAAAAGAATATTTAAAGACGGTTTAGAGAAATGCTGGAGATGATAATGACCCAGGTAACCATTCATAATCGTACGTTACAATTTAGTAAAGAGATGACAAGATATCTTCAATCATGTTCCACAAAAACGACCATATCAAGGGTATTAATAAACCAAGTTATGCGTTCAGCTTGTTCGATTGGAGCAAATGTTGTTGAAGCACAAAATAGCGCCACTAAGAAAGAATTTAGAAGATTTCTTCAAATATCACTTCGTTCAGCGAAAGAAACAGAATATTGGTTGACTATCTTTAAAGAGATTGGGGGCGCGGATTATAAGAAAATCGATATCTTGTTGGAAGAAAATAAACAAATATCTAAGATAATCGCTACAATACTAATTAAATCAGCCAACAACCATAATTATTAATTTTTCATTTTAAATCTTAAATTATATGAAAATATTAGTCAGTGGTTCAATTGCCTTTGATCGTATCATGGATTTTCCCGGGCGATTCAAAGAGCATATTATTCCCGAGAAAATTCATGTCCTGAGCGTCAGTTTTCACATGAACAGTTTGAAAGAGAAGTTTGGCGGTACTGCTGGCAACATTGCTTACAACTTGACCTTGTTGAAAGAAGAGCCGATTGTGCTGGCAACAGCCGGTAACGATTTTGAAGCTTATAAAAAATGGCTGGAAGGAAAAAATATTAGTACAAAACATATTAAGATTTTTGATGATTTTACCGCCTCAGCTCATATTATGACCGATCTGGATGATAATCAGATCACCGGGTTTCATCCGGGAGCTATGAAGATAGCCAGTGAAAATTCGATTGAGGATATAAAAAAAGAATTTGGCGACGAGCTGTTTGGAATTATTTCAGCCGGTAATGTTGATGATATGCTGTATTATGCTCGGGAGTATCAGCGTTTGAATATCCCATACATTTTTGACCCGGCCCAGCAGATCCCGATAATCGGTATGGACCAGCTTAAGTATGCCATCCAAGGGGCCAAGATATTTATCGGCAATGATTATGAAATAGATTTAGTTTTGAAAAAGACCAGATTAACCAAGGAAGATATATTGAAGAAGACGGAACATGTTATCACCACCAAAGGTGAAAATGGTTCGGTGATAGAGACCAAAGAGGGTGCTCACAAGATACCAGCCGCCAAACCAAAGGAGATGAAGGATCCGACTGGGGCCGGAGATGCTTATCGGGCCGGTTTATTAAAGGGCTTGCTGGGAGATTATTCATTGGACCAGACTGGTCGGATTGCTTCACTGGCCGCTATTTATCCCATTGAACATTATGGTACGCAAGAACACTCTTATACCTCCAGCGAATTCATAATGCGATATAAAGAAAATTTTAAAAGTGACATTAATATCTAAAAAACAATGGCAAAGAAAAGGAAACAAAGTAAAAGAGCAAAGTCAGTAAAGAAAACATCAAAGCCAGGATTCTCACCAATTATCGCTCTATCAGTTTTGGTCGCGATAGGCGTTGTGGTTGGCGGTGGGATGTATTATATGACCACCATAACCGGTTTTGATGACAGTAGTAATCCTAACGTGACGGTAAAGACTGCAGCAAATTCTGCAAGTAAAGGGTATAACACATTTACCTTTGATCCGACTGGGGATTGGCAAACATTTACTAATAATGATTATGGCTTTTCACTAAAATACCCATCTAATTGGGAAGGGTATAAGACTGATGACCAGGGAAATTTCTTTTTTAGTTCAATAGAGCTGGGTGGCACGACCCTAGGAGTATCTATTGCGGTTAGAGAAATCAGTCTTGAACAATACGTCAGTGAACTGGAATCAGGAGAGTTGGGCGCCCAGGAGATCGTTTCCCAAACCAGCGCCACATTAAATGGCATATCCGGAACCAAGGTGTTATCATTGAATGAAATAGGTGCTGAAAAGGTTCATATCTTCATTGAGCAAGATGAAAAAGCATACATCATTCTTTACGATTTAGCTGGTGAAGAAGCAGAAGGTGATTTTGATGAGAGAATTGCTTCTACATTCAATCTGATTTAATTAACTAATTATCCAAACAGAAAACACATGAAATTCGACGTTAAAAACATCAAACTTGCACCGCAAGGTAAAAAAAGAATCGAATGGGCTGAACAATTCATGCCTGTATTGCGGGTTATTCGCGAGCGATTCACTAGAGAAAAACTATTTAAAGACGTACGCATATCGGCTTGTCTGCACGTAACCACCGAAACAGCCAATCTGATGCGAACGCTCAAGGCTGGTGGCGCTGAAGTTATTTTAGTGCCATCTAATCCTTTATCCACTCAAGATGATGTAGCTGCTTCGCTAGTAAAAGATTATGGTATCCAAGTCTACGCTAGGTTTGGGGAAGATAGAGCAACATACTATAGACATCTCAACGCTGGTTTGGACCAGAAGCCTCAAATAACTATGGATGATGGAGCTGATCTGGTTTCGTTGCTTCATTCTAAGCGCAAAGTGCTGGCTCCAAAAGTTTGGGGCAGTACCGAAGAGACAACCACCGGAGTTATTCGTTTGAAAAGTTTGGCCAAAGAAGGTCTGTTAAAATTCCCAGTTGTTGCAGTGAATGATGCTAAGACAAAACATTTCTTCGATAACCGCTATGGTACAGGACAGAGTACCTTAGACGGCATTATTCGGGCTACCAACGTTCTTCTAGCCGGAAAAAATGTAGTAATAGCAGGCTACGGCTGGTGCGGTCGGGGAGCGGCTATGAGAGCTGATGGCATGGGTGCAAAGGTTATCGTTACTGAAGTAGACCATACTAAGGCGATAGAGGCGGCTATGGATGGATTTAATGTAATGCCAATTGCCGAAGCATCAAAAATTGGAGATATTTTTATCACTTTGACCGGAGATATTAACGTAATTCGCTCGGAACATTTTCGTAAAATGAAGGACGGAGCGATTGTGTGCAATTCAGGACATTTCGACGTTGAACTTGACTTGAAGGGATTAAAGAAAATTTCTAAATCAGTCAAAATTGTCAGAGACTTTGTCGAACAATACATCCTTAAGAACGGGCGCAGAGTTAATATTTTAGCTGAAGGAAGATTAGTGAACTTGGCTGCGGCAGAAGGCCACCCGGCTTCGGTTATGGATATGAGCTTTGCTAACCAATCATTAGCCGCCGAATATGTGACTAAAAACCACCAGAAGCTACAGAGACAAGTCTATCCCGTGCCCGAGAAGATTGATGGTAAAATTGCCGCCTTAAAACTCCAGACAATGGGAATAAAAATTGATCGCCTGACTCCAGAACAGAGAGAATACTTAGCAGCCTGGGAAATCGGTACTTAGTTGGGATTAATTAAAATATTAGAAATAATAAATGACGAATAATTGGAGAATAGGTGTTGTTGGGTTGGGTTATGTTGGATTACCCCTGGCAGTCCAACTAAGTCGGCATTATTCGGTTGTTGGTTTCAATAGAAGTTTGGAGCGTGTTGAGTCCTTGCGCCGAAGACATGATCCTAACGAAGAAGTTTCAGATAATGAATTAGCTTCTGCTAAAATTGAATATACCTGCGAGCCGGCTGATTTGAAGCAGTGTAATTTTATTATTGTGGCTGTACCGACCCCAATAGATCAAAATAATAAACCCGATTTAGAATTAGTTAGAAACGCTTCAGAGCTGGTCGGGAAGAACATGAGCAAGGGCGCTATCGTGGTCTATGAATCTACGGTTTATCCAGGAGTAACCGAAGATATCTGCCAGCAAATAATTGAAAAATTCTCAGGCTTAAAATGTGGTACAGATTGGAAGATAGGTTATAGTCCGGAGAGAGTTAATCCAGGAGATAAGAAGCATACGATAGACAAAATTGTTAAAGTAGTTAGCGGCATGGATAAAGAAACCTGCGACGCTGTGGCCGAAGTATATGGATCTTTTACCAAAGTGCATAAAGCATCCAACATTAAAACAGCTGAGGCGGCCAAAGTTATTGAGAATATTCAGAGGGATTTGAATATCGCGTTAATGAACGAACTATCGCTCATTTTTGAAAAATTGGGTATTAAAACAAGAGATGTAATAGAAGCGGCTGCCACGAAATGGAATTTTCATTCTTATTGGCCCGGCCTGGTTGGCGGGCACTGTATTGGAGTAGATCCTTATTATCTGACTTATCGAGCTCAGGAGCTGGGATATAATCCAGAAGTGATATTAGCCGGTCGTTCCATCAATGATCGGATGCCAAAAATAGTGGCTCAGAAAGTTATAAAAACCTGTCAGGTTAAAGGTATTCAGTCTCCTAAGGTGTACGTAATGGGTTTGACTTTTAAAGAAAACGTTAAAGACTTCCGTAACAGCAAGGCCAAGGCAGTGATAGAGGAGCTTAGGACCAATAAAGCTGAAGTTATTGGCTGGGATCCTTTGTTGGACGATGCTGTCGTAGAACGCGAATTCGGAATAAAGAATATCGTTTTTGATCAACTAGACCACGCTGATGCTATAATGGTATTAGCGCCACACGATGAATTCAAAGGTTTATCAGCTAAGCAAGTTGCCGAGAAGACGACTAATGGGGTATTATTCGATTTGCGGGGCATATATGACGAAAGGGCGCTTACGGATAAGGGCATTACATATCTTACCCTTTAATATTGAAGCATGAAATTTCTTATCACTGGCGGTGCCGGAGCCTGTCTCGCGCCTCAGATAGCAAATAAAATAAATAATTATTAAAATTGAACATATGAAGTTTTTAATCACTGGCGGTGCCGGATTCATGGGTTCAAACTTTATTCGCTATTTACTTGATAACTATCCCGATTTTGAGATAGTGAATTTTGACAAACTGACTTATGCGGGAAACCTGGAAAACTTAAAAGACGTCGAGGCCAATACCCGCTATGAGCTTGTTAAGGGTGACATAGCAGACGAAAAGGCAGTGGATCAAGTGATGCAGAAGGGGATTGATCAGATAATCAACTTCGCGGCCGAGACCCATGTTGATCGTTCCATTCATGGGGCTAAAAGCTTCATCTTGACAGATGTCGTGGGAACATATACTTTGCTGGAAGCTGCTAAAAAATATGATGTAAAGAAATATATCCAGATATCAACTGACGAAGTTTTTGGCTCTACTGACGAGGATGAGTTCTTTGAGACTACGGCTTTTGAACCAAACAGTCCTTATTCAGCCTCTAAGGCCGGTGGTGACCATTTGGTTAGGGCGTATTGGAAGACTTATGACCTACCAACCATTGTTACTCACAGCTGCAATTTTTATGGACCCTATCAATATCCAGAAAAGCTGATACCGCTGTTTGTTACAAATCTGATAGAAGGCAAGAAGATACCAGTTTATGGAGATGGTCAGAACATCCGAGAGTGGATATACGTGCCAGATTATTGTCGCGCTATTGATACTATTATTCAAAAGGGTGAAATCGGTGAGGTTTATAATATTGGCACTGGCTATCGTAAAACCAATATGGAAATTACCAAAACAATATTAGAGTTGATGAATAAAGGCGAAGACATGATTGAGTATGTTAAAGACAGGCCCGGTCACGATAGGCGATACGCTGTTAATTCTGACAAACTACGCCAGCTTGGTTGGCAACCAGACATTCCATTTGAACAGGGTATTAAAGAGACGATAGAATGGTACCAAGAGCATGAGGGCTGGTGGAAAAGGATAAAAAGTGGTGAATATTTGGAGTATTACAAAAAACAATACGGGTAAACTTTACTTGGGTGTAATAATAAGATAAAATAACGATACACTGGAAGGAATAATCACAATACCAAACCATTAATAGGGAATAAATGAAATTATTAATAGTTGGAAGCAAAGGAATGCTGGGCTCAGCTCTAGCAAAAATCCTCAAAGATAATGAATTAGTACTTTGGGACTTGCCAGAGGTGGATATAACCAAAGAGGATATAGTTGATAGGATTGTGGCTGAGAATCCTGAAATAGTCATCAATGCTGCTGGATACACCGATGTTGACGGTTGCGAATCCAACAAAAAAGAAGCCAAAGCTGCAAATGTTGAAGGAGTGGAATATTTAGCTGAGAGCTGTGAGCAGTTAAACACTCCATTAATCCATTTCAGTACGGATTATGTTTTTAAGGGTGACACAAAGGACGGTTACAAAGAGGATGATGAGATTAATCCAATAAATAGTTACGGCAAGACAAAAGCCGAGGGTGAAAAGAAATTGAGAAAAATCACTGAAGCCCATTTTTTGATTAGGACCTCAGCCCTTTTTGGTCCTAATGGCAAAAATTTTGTTGATACCATGCTAGAGAAGGGGAAGTCGGGGGGGTCTATACAAGTTGTTAACGATCAGATGCTGAAGCCTACTTATACCTTTGATGTTGCTAAAAAAATAAAAGAACTGATTGATATGCAGCCAGAATACGGTATTTATCACATAGTCAATGAAGGCTCAGTCAGCTGGTACGATTTTGCTAAAAAAATATTCGAAATAGCAGACCTACAAGCCGACCTTACCCCAGTTTCTTCAAAGCAATACAAAACTCCCGCCAAAAGACCGACCAACTCAACCTTGATTAATACAAAATTAAAACCGCTCCGACACTGGGCCGAAGCCTTGGAAGAATATATTAAGAATAAATCTAGCTAGCGCAGGGATCGTTGCCAGATCTGATTATCGCCAGTCCCCAGGTAGTAGATATGTTCTTGCTGATGATCAAGCTGAAACCAATCAGCGTAATTTTCTATAAGCGTTGTTTGGTGTCTAACGTTTGAAAATGCCTCTAAGGAAATGGCATTTATTTTATTATTCTGAGAAAAAAGCAAATACGGCCAAGAATCATACTGGACAACTTGTTCAATAGGCTGACTAACTCTAGTTAACACTGTCTGAGTATCGTTGTCGATATCCCAAAGCCAAATTTCAAAATTGTCATAGTATATAACTTCCGTTCCGGTATCCAGCCAAAATGCATCTCGGGCCGCTTTTTTTATACTAAATATTTTTGATTGAGGTTCGCTTGGTTCTATCAAGTATAAGTCATTGGATGCTTGGTCTATAATAATCAAACTGTCTTTTTCTGATGCACTAAAACTATAGTATTCTGAATAGGGTAGTCGAGCTAAAATCTCGCTATTTTCTGGGTTATCGTTTAATAAGTAGAGATAGGTAGTGTTGGAATTTTGACTTATAAAGTACACCTGGTCATTTTCGTGATAGAATTTATCTATTTTATCTAGACCACAGACAGATTCTTTATTAGCAATTGATCCTCGGCAAATTTTTTCGTTTTGAATATACAACAGTGTATCGTAATTTAAAATGTCTATTTGAGTTATGTCTTGAGGAAGCCAGTCTAGTGCTGTTTCCGAATTGTTATTTAAGTTAATTAAAGCGATTTTTTCCCCCTCGGAGTTTTTATAAGAAACAATCAAACTATTGTCAGAGACCGGGCTTTCTATTTTGATATCGCTGAGGGTTTCCAAAATACTGCTTGTCTCCTGATTGATAACGTTTACTTTTTTTAAATATTCACCAGATTTATCTTGGGTAACTAAAATAAGATTATCGCTGTTTGGAACTAGTTCTACTTGAACAATTTTTTCATTAACAACTAACTGGCTCGGTATGTCTCTAAAAAGAACGATGTCTAAGATGGTTGTCGCTTCGTTATCATTAATCTGAATATTATTTTGCCAGGGCAAATACCCATCTTTTTTTATTTCCACGTTGTATTCACCAGGCAGGAGATTCGAGATTATTCTTGGGGTCTTCTTGTTGGTATCTTCGCCGTTGATAAATATAGAACCACTTTTTGGAATACTGGATAAGTTCATTACCCCTGTCCGGATTAGTCTTTTTCTGGCCCAATCATAACGATACCCGGCGGTATGGATCAAAAGCAGGGGAGCGATAACCAAGAAGATGAGGATAAAAGTAATATATAGTATGCGACGTGTCCGTCGAGTCATTTTGACCTTTTTTTAATTTACAGTTACAATCTAGTAAGAAAATACCTAATTATTCTAACATAACTATTCTTTCAGGCAATGGCCTTATGGAAAGATTCATTGTTGAAGGTGGGCAAGAGTTATCAGGTGAGATAACTGTCAATGGAGCAAAGAACTCTGCTCTAAAGATAATTGCCTCGACAATTTTAACCGATGAGACGTGCAGGATAGAGAATGTTCCCGATATTGCTGATATTGTGGCACTGCTTGAGATATTGAAGGATATTGGCGCTGATGTCAAACAAGTGGACAGCCATATCTATGAGATAAACTGCTCAGGTATATCGAGCCCAGTTCTCAATCCGGAGCTGGTTAAGAAGCTGAGAGCTTCAGTGGTTTTGTTGGGACCGCTCCTGGCGCGATTTGGTGAGGTGAAATTTCCCCATCCAGGGGGCTGTGTTATCGGCCAACGCCCGATAGACATCTTTATAGATGGATTGAAGGCACTAGAAGCAGAAGTCTCAGAGCATCCGGAGTATTACCATTTCAAGGCCAAAAAACTTCAGGGAACTACGTTTGTTTTTCCTAGAATTAGCGTAACAGCAACTGAAACATTAATTCTGGCAGCTTCTTTAGCCCGGGGTACTACGATTTTAAAATTTGCTGCCTGTGAACCAGAGATTGAATATATGATACAATATTTGAACCAGCGAGGAGCTCGTATCAGCGGAGGTGGTACCCATACCGTGACAATAGAAGGAGTTGAGGCGATACAGGGTGGTCAGACCAAAATTATCCCGGATCGTTTAGAAACCGGAACTTTTGCTATCCTAGGAGCCTTGGCTGGGAAAGAGATTGTGATAAAAGATTGTGAACCCAAACACCTGGAAGTGCCTTGGAAGATTTTTCTGCAGGCTGGTATGAAGTTTGAGCTGGGGGAAGACACGGTGAAAATATTTCGTTCCCCACAACTAAAAGCTACTAATCTAATCACTCATGAGTATCCAGGGTTTGTCACTGATCTTCAGGCTCCTTTCACCGTATTAATGACTCAAGCACAAGGAATGAGCCTTATCCATGAGACTGTCTATGAGGCTCGGCTTTTCTATATCGATAAGCTTAACAAAATGGGGGCTAATATAATCATGTGTGATCCTCATAGGGTGGTGGTACAGGGTCCCACTCAGCTCAAGGGAGGAAAACTAGAAAGCCCGGACATCCGAGCCGGGATTGCTTTAGTGATAGCGGCTTTGATCGCTGAAGGCAAGAGCATAATCGAGAATATATATCAAGTTGACCGCGGTTATGAGGCAATTGATAAGCGCTTACAAGCCTTGGGAGCTAAAATCGAAAGGGTAGTAATAAATGAATAACATATCGGCTCAGCCTAAGGGCGGCTCGTCAAAGATTTTTTTAAGGTTACTGATTTGGTATTTAGGACTGTCTGCCTTGGTGCTGACATTTTTTGTTGGTTATTTTATGGGTAGTTCTGGTGCTCGCACCGGTTCTGGTATCAAAATTTTAACTGATATTGTGGATGAAGCCCCATCAGTAGTTAAAAATCAAGATTTAGATTACGGACTTTACTGGGATGTTTGGAAATATATGGCGGATGAGTACATTGGCCAGCCTATAGATGAAAAAGCGGCTTTTTATGGCTCCCTCAAAGGCATGGTTGCTTCACTAAATGATCCTTATTCTATTTTTCTAGATCCAGAGGAATCGCGCGAGTTTGATATAGAAATCAGCGGACAGTTTGAGGGAGTGGGCGCTGAGATAGGGATTAAAGATGAACAGCTGGTAGTGATCTCTCCTCTGAGTGGCTCTCCGGCGGAAAAAGCAGGTTTGAAAGCGGGAGATGCAATTATAAAGATTGATGATTTAGACACTAGTGGATTGTCAGTTGATCAGGCAGTTCAATATATCCGGGGAGAAAAGGGGACAACTGTAAATTTATACGTATTGCATGAAGATGAATCAGAGCCTGTAACGGTTTCCATAGTTAGGGATACTATTAATACAATCAGTGTCGATTGGGAAATGTTGGATGATGATATAGCCTATCTTAATGTAGCCAGCTTCTCTACTGATACAATAACTCAATTATCACCGACAATTAACGAAATGTTATTGAAACAGCCCCAGGGTTTAATACTCGATTTACGAGGTAATCCCGGAGGCTATCTAGATGTAGCTGTTGAAGTGGCGGGGGAGTTCATTATTGATGATGTGGTAGTTATTGAGGAATTCAGTAATGGTCGTCAGCAATCCTACAAAGCTGATGGCCAGCATCGTTTGTACGGTATACCGACAGTAGTATTAGTCGGCCCTGGTACAGCTTCGGCTGCAGAGATATTAGCGGGCGCTTTGCAGGATTATAATCTAGCTACTTTAGTGGGTGAAACCACTTTTGGAAAAGGCCTAGTACAAGATTATACCGAGTTTGATGATGGGTCGAGTTTGAAGATAAGCGTGGCCAAATGGTTGACCCCAAATAGCCGCTCGATACACGAAACGGGCATAACTCCTGATATTATGGTAGAATACGAATATGAGGATTATCAAGCTGGTATAGATCCCCAGCTGGATAGGGCTCTAGAAGTATTAAATTCTGAATAATGAAACAGAAATTGAATTTAACAATCCATGGCGTAGTCCAGGGTGTTAATCTGCGATCCATGATAAAGGTACAAGCCTTAACGCTGGGGTTGGCAGGGTTTGTAACTAATCAAGCTGATGGAACCGTGATTGTAGAAGCGGAAGGAGAAAAAGAAAAAATGGAAGAATTAATCAAATGGCTTAATACTAAACCAGGCAATTGTCAGATTTATCGGATGGAAGATGTTTGGGATGAGGCCACTGATCAATATGAAGATTTCGTTATTAAATACTAAAGTTGAGTGATCTGTGAAAGTAATATTAATAAAAAACGTTGATAGTCTAGGGAAAGCCGGTCAAGTCAAAAATGTTTCTGACGGATATGCCAGGAATTACCTGCTACCCAAAGGCCTGGTCCAGCCGGCAACAGAGGCTAATGTTAAGAACGCCGAAGTGTTAAACAAAAAAACACAGACCGTCGAAGGCAAAAAGGCTAAGGCGCAGAAATCAGCCCTGTCGCATATTAAAGGCCTGATAGTAACAATTAAGGCCAAGGCTACACCTGAGGGAAAGTTATTTGCTGGAATAGATGCTCAGCGGATAGTAGATGAGCTAAGGCAATTAGTTGATTTTAACTTTCCGGTTGGGGGAGTAATGTTAGACAAACCAATTAAACAAACTGGACAGTATAAAGTAGATGTACAAACTGGTGAAAATAAAGAAACCATAGAATTAAATATTATTAACGAGAATGAAAAATAGGAAGTATATTTTTGTAATCGGTGGTGTGCTTTCCGGTCTGGGTAAAGGCATCGCAGTATCATCCATTGGTTTATTGCTTAAGAACCGTGGGTTTAACGTTACGGCTTTAAAAATTGACCCTTACGTAAATGTTGATGCGGGCACCATGAACCCAACAGAGCATGGGGAGGTTTTTGTTACTAAAGATGGTCTGGAGACTGACCAGGATATTGGAAATTATGAAAGATTCCTCAATACCGACCTGACTCGCGATAATTATATGACTACTGGAGCGGTTTATCTGTCAGTAATACAGAAAGAGCGCAATTTAGAATATAAGGGACGCTGTGTGGAAGTGGTACCGCATATTCCAGAAGAAGTTATTCGGCGCATTCAAACAGCTTGTCGGAAGACTAAGTCCGATGTTGTCCTGATTGAGATAGGCGGCACAGTCGGGGAATATCAGAATTTGCTTTTCTTAGAAGCGGCCAGGATGATGCGTTTGCATGAGCCTGATAACGTACTTTTTGTTTTAGTCAGCTATTTGCCTATTCCGTCCAAGATTGGAGAGATGAAGACGAAACCAACCCAGTATGCGGTTCGAACATTGAATTCTGCAGGTATCCAGCCGGACTTCTTGCTCTGCCGGGCTGAAAAGCCGTTAGATAAACCGCGTCGAGAGAAACTGGCGGTATTTTGTAACATGTCACCCGATAGCGTGATGACCGCCATGGATGTTGATAACATCTACAAAGTGCCTTTGAATCTTGATAAAGAAAATCTCACTCGAAGAATAATGCAAAAGTTGAGTTTGCAGCAGAAGACAAACCGACTACCAAACTGGCGCAAATTGGTAACCAAAATGACTCAGGCTAAAGGTGAGATCAAAATTGGCATTGTAGGCAAGTATTTCGCTACTGGGAATTTTACATTGGCTGATTCCTATATTTCAGTTATTGAAGCCTTAAAGCATGCTGCTTGGTCTGAGGGGCTGAAGCCAAGATTAGAATGGATCAATTCTGAGGATTACGAAAAGCGTAAAACATCAGTTGAAGAGCTCAAACGATATGATGGAATCATAGTACCGCAGGGCTGGGGGCATCGAGGATCAGAAGGAAAAATAGCCGCGATTAAATATTTGCGTGAAAACAATATTCCTTACTTAGGTTTATGCTATGGTATGCAAATGGCGGTTATTGAATTTGCCAGAAATGTAGCAAAATTGTCTCGGGCTAACTCCAGGGAGATAGATCCAAAGACTCCTCATCCCGTTATACACATTATGCCTGAGCAAGAAGAGTATTTAGTTAAAAAACAATATGGCGGTACGATCAGATTAGGAAATTGGCCCTGTAAACTGACTCCAAAAACTAGGACAGCTCAGGTCTATGGTCCTAGCGTTAAGATTGTTCAAGAACGTCATAGACACCGCTATGAATTTAATAATGATTATCGTAAGAAACTAGAATCTAAAGGTTTGGTAATATCCGGCACTTCTCCCGACGGTAAGCTAGTAGAAGCCATAGAAATTACAGATCATCCATTCTTTGTCGGCACACAATTCCACCCAGAGTATCGATCCCGACCCGAAGATCCACACCCACTTTTTGTAGGATTTGTTAAAGCGTCTGCTCAAAAACCATAGTTGTTGAATACAAAAAAACCGCCCATTAGGCGGTTTTTGTTTTTGTCGCAGAATTATTTTTCCGAAACTACATTGACGAAAATTGCTTTCTTCAAATTACCGTCAAATCTTTTTCGCTTCTTTTCTGTGAATTGTACCACCCCATTAGCTAAGGCCATGATGGTGTCATCACCGGTTTTCTTAACGTTTATTCCTGGATGGTATTTGGTGCCTCGCTGACGAACGATAACATTACCCTTGCGAGCTATCTGTCCGCCAAAAAGCTTTATGCCCAGTCTTTTGCTTTGTGAATCGCGGCCGAGACTAGTAGAACCGCCTGATTTCGTGTGTGCCATGATTTAGAAAATAAATATTTCAAGTATTCGTAGTCTAACCCTATTCAAAAGGACTGTCAAGGTCAACCGTGGAAAAAGGATCGCGTTTTAACACTTTTGATTCAGAAGATTGCGTTTTTTGTTCGTGGAAATCCTGAACCTGGTCTATGATTTTTTCGTTGACTTTTAATTGACGGGCTGAAACCTGATTTTGCTCTATCGCTGGGGGATTTAGAACAGCCTCATTATATACTCGGAACTGCTGATAGCCGATCCAAAGAATAAACAGAATGCTAAGCAGCCAGATTATTTTTATAGTGTATTTTTTTAAGGGTTCGTATGAGAATTTCATAAATGTTAGTTACTAATTTCTCCAGTAACTAGTACCGGTCAACGAGGCCTTGATTATATTATCACTTGTTGTTGAGTCCGAATTATCTTCGGCTGCGACATTGGATCTGCTAATGCTTAGTTGATCAAAATTCAAATAAAAGTCTAATTGTTCTAAGTCAGCTAAATATTGGATAATATTGTTATAGCTACCAGTGGGAGCCAAACTTATAGGATGTTCAAATAAATCGTTAGTATTATCTGGGAATTCAGAAATACTTATTTGTTCATTCACCTTATTTTCTTGAGCGATATCTTCTATAGTTGAAATAAATTCCAGCAGTTTTGATTTTTCTATAAAGTAACTAGCCAGCTCATTATCCTGCACAATCAAATCCGATTCATCGTGATCAAGCCCAGTTTTTACATTTTGTGTTTCTAGAGTAGCTAGATCGAGTCTTTTGTCATTAATTTCACCAAGGACGCCATCTACAGAGTCCATCAGCGGAAGTAACACAAACACCACCAAGCCAATGATTATCAGTAAGGATCCGATTATTGTAATAATGGGTTTATGACTCAGAATCTTCATCGTTTGTGGCCTTATTGTTCTTGAAATTTCCAGTTAACTGGAAAGTAATATCTTCTTTCTTAATTAGATTAGATATCGGTGAATTGATATTTTCCAAAAAGTTGAGCCGTTCTAATAATTCTTTGAAGTCTAGAAGATCGTCTCTGTTTTTTGCGAAGCCTTGAATATCAAATGTTTCATCGTCGCGGTTTATCTGAATACTTTTTATCTGAATGTTGCTATTGGGAGTTTGCCCTAGTTGATAAAGCGTGTCAGACCACTCTATATACGACTCTTGGGTTTTAGTTAGCTGCAAACCCTTGTTGTTTATTTTTTTGATAATTTCTTCGACAGTTTCATTGCCTTGCGTGGCCAGCGACTCCGTCAGGTTCTCGATATCGTTTTCAATTGATTGCAGCTCTTGGATCAGCAGAACGCGTACGGCGACAGTAAGACAGATGCAAAACACACAGCTGAAAAGAAGTATCACTAAACCTTTTCTGACCTGCGAAAAACTAACCTCGGTAGCCAGGTCTTTTTTCTTTTCTGGAGGTAAAAGGTTTAAGATTATCATGATTGTTGATTTAACTCCTGAGAATTTCCGATTAAAGCTAGCCCGATTACTGTGGGGTGAGACAAGCGTTGGTTATTGGAAATTACTTTATTTTTGCTTAAGTGTTTGCAGTTTGCCCACGGATCGCCCAGCGCAACCTGAAGTTTGGTTTTGCTGCTTAATGATTTGGTAATATCTCGCAGATTGGCTCCTCCGCCCACCAAAAAAATTTGTTGTATTTGTTGGGCTGTTGGATAATGAGTTTGATAGTAATTTAGAATCTTTAGTATTTGTTTACTTAATTCATTGATTGATGGTTCCAGTATTTTTGGTATGGCCGCCCGGCCGCGGGTTGGGTCTAAGCCACAGAGTCTTTTGGCGTCTTCGGCCTGGTCGATAGATAATTTCAGTTTATCGGCAACTAGCTTAGTCATAGCTTGCCCTGAGATGTTTTTATTAGACGCGCTCATTCTGACCATACCTCTATCAAATATTAAGAAACTGGTTCGATGAAGTCCTAGGTCTATCACCAAGGCTGATTGGGTAGCCTCATTTTGTTCAGCGATGACTGATTGGGCGATAGCGACTGATTCTATAACTAGGGCAATCGGGTCCAAACCAGCACTTTCTAGCACCGAAGTATAGGAATCGGCAATACTTTTAGGAATTGCGTTTATTAATACTTTCAGAGTGTCGCTGGCGGCTCCAGCCTTCAGAACCCGCCAATCTAGATATACTTCGTCTTTGGAATAAGGTATGTGCTGGGTAGCCTCCCATTCGACAGTTTCTTCCAGCTGTTGATTATCAACTCTAGGTACATCAATAACTTTGATAAAAGATTTGCGTTCAGGCAGAGACGCTACTACGCGCTTAGAAGTGAAATGTCCGTACTTAGTTTTTGACATCAGCTTTTTTAGTGTATCGGCCAAGATCTTTGGTTGAAGAATCTCACCGTTTTTCATCACACCTTCAGGTACGCTAATAGTAGAATAAGCCTCGAATGACGCGTTACGGCCTTGTTTTTTAAGTTTTATTGCCCGCAAAACCAAGTCACTGATATCAAGGCCGAAGGCTTTTTGATTGTTACGTATTAATCCCATGCGCGATGTTCAAATATTGTATCAATATATTTATTTTATCAAGACAATCAATAATTTAAAAGCTCTCTCCCTGGAAAAGTTCTTCCCATGAGATAAAAGTATATTCACCCGAGCTGGGAAATAGGGGCGGCGGGAAGTATAACAACAGGGGGTCATAAGTAGTTTCATTTATCTCGTAGCCTGATACTACGGGACAACTTTCACAACTCACCCAGCTAAAAGTCCAGATGGTGTTAGTGATGATAGCTCCATAAACTTCAATCTTGCTTCTCAGATGATAAGGGGAATACCAATCAGGATAATAGTAACGGAAGACATGACCTTTCTGGGCGATCATAGCGGCGTCTATTTCCAGGACATCATCTGATCTCAAGGGGATTAAAACATCTTTTTGGGCGATCAATCCCAGGACTGATTCGTCATGATGATCTGTGTCATAGGTAATATCATTTTGGATACGAATACTAGTGTTTGTGGCTGGTACATCAGGGAAGCGAGCTGAGGCTAGCATTACTCTTCCATTTACTGTACCGTCAACCCAAACATCATCCTCTACAAAAATTAACCCGTTTTCTGGAACATCATAACTCTGAACAAAAGTGTGATAGCGCCAGCTGTTAGCTTCTTGGACCCATTGATTGCCGTCGTAACCCCAGACCGCTGGCCAGAGCCCAGTAACTCGATAAACATCAAAGGTTTCTTCGCTATTAAAAGTTATATGATAGCCTAGGTTGCCAGAAGGCCCCAGATAAACACCATCAGCAATAGCCTGGTCCTTGATATTCGATAGATCCATTGTTATGGAATCAAAATCTATCGAATCGACAGGAAATTCCCAGTACATCGGGTCTTCGCCGGTGCCCCAAACTCCGGGCTTCTCTTCGTTGCTGCAGCCGTGTTCCGGACCGCAGATATATGTTTCCCTGGCTGAGGTCATGCGGGCGTTGCCCTCACCGTCCATCCGGATACCTCCGTTGGAATGCACTTCACCGTGGATTTCCTCACTTTCACCGAACCAAATATTATTGTTTGTTAAATAGGCGAATCGAGCTAGTGAAGGTATGCCGTATCTGACCGTGATTGTTCTTTTGACGTCAGGCTGAGCAACAGTCCAGGCGGTAGATCTGATCCGGACAATAGTTGACCCGGTTTCTGGAGGAGTTATTTCCAAAGAGTATTGCCCGATGACATCACCATAGGGGTCGGAGTAGCCATGTACATAGGGACCGTTTGTTTCCGTAGTAGAAAGGATGACCACATACATGCTTTCAGCGCCGACAGCTCCGCTGGCCATATTTCCACCCAAGGCAACCTCTCCTTGGCTAAATGTTTTTTCATAAATATTCAACGTGTTTACGCCAACATCGTTTACTTCAATTGAGTCTCCGGTAGCGGTAAACTCGTCATTAAGCCAATCAGGCAGGCTGGTTGCTCTATCGTCATAAGCGACATAGACTGAAGCCTCTCTATTCACTTGAAAAGTTAGAAAATTATTTTCAGTAGAATCTTTGTCATCATTAGCGGTTTTGATCCAAAGCAATCCTTGGTATTCGGCGGGTATATCAGTAAGTGTATAGGTTCTATCAACGTAATATTCGTCCCCAGTATTTAATTCCGCTGTTTCGTAATTGCCACGATTAATTGAGCTAGCAGTCAATTCTGGACCACTGTTTCCCGTTCCATCCTGATAATCTTCTAGATCATGAGCCAAATGCCAACGATAATAATTTGTACCCGCTTCTGCTATGGCCAGAGTTCTGCGCCAGGAAATTTCACGAACCCCTTGTTTATGCTGGGTGGTAATTAGTGTCAGAAGCCCGCCCATTATCATGAGAAAAACGCTGGTGAATACCAAAGCCATAACTAAAATAGCGCCTGGTTTTGAATGGTTATTTTTATAAAAGGTAATCATTATAGATTATTCTTAAGATTACGTATTTGCACGTCTGATTGTATTTCAATATTTTCTGGCGCTGTTTCGGGATTGACGTTTACTTTCAAATAAACATTTATTAATTTGGTTTCGATCAGACGAGTTGGGGTGGGTAAGGGATTATTGATATCATCACCGGGATAGTCTCCGTTGTAATATGTAAATATCGGTGCGGTGTCATTGCGAACGTATTCAGAAACAATAATAATCTGTTCTTGGGCTTCCGGGTATTCTATTGGATCACCAGTAGGCTCTACGGTCCCTTTTTTTAAATAATTATCCTCTAGAAAATATCTGATTCTTTCTGTGGCTAAGTCAGCGTCAACATCGCTAAAAAATACTATTTCTTGGTCATCAGCCGAAGCTAAAATATAAGAGCCGTCATCACCAGCTGATGCCTCGCGCAACTCCTTAACCATAGTTTTTAAGCCACGCCGGGCGCTTTCTACTGCTTGATATTGTTCGGAGCTATAGCGATCTATCTCCGAACCTTGAACGTAGAAAATGTACAACATTGCTAAAGCCATGCTAAATACCGCCAATGAGATCATAGCTTCTATTAAAGATACCCCTTTTTGGTTTTTATGTTTGTCCATTATCTATGACTCCGTCATAAATATTTCAACTGCGGTTGGTCCATCAACCATCATTTCCATGTCAAAATCCTGATAATCGGTAGCCGTAACTTCAATGTTGAAGTTTATATTATCCAAACTTGGAAAAAAAGTTTGCCCATAGCTAGTTGTATTTTGGGTTGCATCATAGGGTGGCGTGACGGAGAATAAGTGAACTTCGGCGTTTTCTATCAGATTTCCGGTTTGACCCCTTACTGTTACTAACAGAGAATGATCGGTTTGAGGATCAAAATATACATCGACAGTTTGGGTAGCATCGGGTAATAGATTAATCGGTAGTGGGGGATTTGACCCAGCTATATCGTATCCTATAGTAATGTTGTCGATTATAAACTCATAACTGTCCCACTCCATATCGGAAAGGGTTAAGCTGCCGCTGACGTCTGTTGAGTGTACGACTTCGTATTTATAAATTGGTGCTTCAGATCCATCAGTACCAATGGTTTTTGAACCACGGAGGGTGAAGTCAATATTTCCTAGTGCTGATTCGTCCAGATTTTTTGTGTTGATGGTAAGGGTGCTAAGTAAGTCTATTGAGAAGCTGGCTTCAGTTACCACTCCTTCAAATATTGTTAATGGCGGGGGACTGGGATTGGGGTTATTTACCAGATCAACCTCATAGGTTTGATCAGTACTATAACTCGCTTTGGTAACCGTAACGTCATAGGACTCCACCGCTGGTGGCATGCCTGGCAATATCAGCCTTCCGTTGGCTGTAGTTTGGGTATTGATATTAATGTTGGGAGTTATATCCGTGTTTTCAATATGAACATCGGCCATTGGTACCGGATCGCCATCGGCGTCAAATATAGTTAAAGAAAGCGTTCCGCCAGTCACATCCGTTTCAATTCCCTTGGGTGCTACATCAGTTATTAGAATAACTGGGTTGTCGTTTAGCATGGTAGGCCAGCTTACTTCAATCCGAACTCGTTTATAATCAGCGTTGAATAGGTCATTTGGTGACCCACCAGCCAAACCATCAAAAGGATCATCAACGTAGATGACGCTGGTTTCAATAGTATACTCGATTCTATTCATGGTCGTGATTTCGGTTTGAGGGATTGTGCCGGTCGGAACACCGCCTTCAGTCCCAACGTCATCGTAAGTTAAATTACGTATCATCTCCATACGCTGGTTAGCTAAAGCACTGGCATCAAGCCGAGCCCTGTTGTCGCCTAAAACGCGAATACCAAAATTGAATAGAGTATAAAGTCCGATCATCACGAACGAAAATATAAACAAAGCTACAAAAACTTCTATTATGGTTATTCCTTTTTGATTGATTTTTTTCATGGATTAAAAGGCCTCTACAACATTATACATAGGCATGATAATGGCAATAGCTACCAAGCCGACAGCTCCACCAAGGACTAACATTAGAATAGGTTCGATTATTGTAGCTAAGTTAGACATGGTTTGATCGACGTCCTCTTCGTAAAAAACTGCTATTTCTTCCGAGATCGTATCAATCGTACCAGACTGTTCACCGACATTGATAATCTGCGTTACCACGGGTGGAAAAAGCTCAGGATGTTTTTCTAATTCTGAAGTTACGGTGACGCCCTGTTTAACCTGATCGGCTATTTCCAGCATAACGTCTTTATAATATACATTGCCCAGCGTCTTGGAAATGATTTTAAAGGCTTGAACGATTGGGATATCTGTCTTGAGCAAAGAGCTGAGAGTTCTAGCAAACCGGGCTAAGTTTATTTTTTTCACCATTTTCCCAAAAACTGGAGTCCGCAGTAGAATGGCATGATAAGCTCTCTGGCCTCGTTTCGTCTTGATAGTTCTCATGACAACAACCACTAACCCAACCACTGAACCTACAACGAGCAGGGCGTTTTTTGAAGCGAAATCACTGGTGGCTATAAGAATTTTTGTAGCCATAGGAAGCTCAACGGTAGTTTCGGAATAAAGAGCTGTGATTTTTGGGATGACGAATATAAACATCGCTATGCCAATACCGACCATGGCAATTAAGATTACTGCTGGATAGGTCAGGGCGCCTTTTACTTTTGAGACCAGGTTGTGGTCTTTTTTCATTTGAATGGTCAATCTTTTCAAAACCATTTCCAATTGGCCAGATACTTCTCCAGTTTCTATCATGCTGATAAAAATAGGGGAGAAAACTTTGGGATATACCCGCATGGCCGAAGCTAGCGTTTTTCCCTGCTCCACTTCATTACGAAGGTGCTCGATAATTTTTGAGAAATACGGATTGCGCGCTTGGAGGGCTAAAGTTTTCAAGGCCCGAGCGATGGAAAATCCGGTTCGAACCATGACCTCTAAATTCTGAGTAAAGAACATACGGTCGACCAGCGAAACCCGGTTCATTTTATCAACCCAGGTGATTTTTTTGGTAACCTTCTTTTCAATAGGAGTAATCGAAACTAAAGAAAAACCCTCCTTTTTTAATTTCTCTTCCAGCTCTTCTTTGCTTGAAGCTTGAGTTTTTTCTTTTTTAACTGTTCCGTTAGAAGTTTGTGCAGTATAAAAGAATTCTGGCATATTAATCCTTGGTTACGCGTAGTACTTCTTCTATGGTAGTAATACCCATTTTAGCTTTAATAAACCCATCTTCCAGCATTGTCAGCATGCCTTTTTCCCGAGCTTTTTTTAGCAGCTGTTCGCCGGAGGCGTTCCGGGTTATAAAATCAGCTATTTCATGATCTATTTCTAGAACCTCATATATTCCGATTCGTCCTTTATAACCGGTTTGGCCGCATTCCCGACAGCCTTTTCCGCGATAGAACAGAAGCGACTCGGGAACAATTTTTGAAGAGGAGATAGCCTCTTCAGATTCAAGAGTATGCAGAAGCTCTTGGAAGTTAATCTGTTTCTCCAGTTCTTTGATTGATTTTTTGTTGAGGTTATAACTGACAATACAGTTGGGACAGATTTTTCGTACCAGACGTTGAGCCATGACCAGGTTGGTTGTAGTAGCCACCAGGAATGACGGTATTTTCATTTCCATTAATCTGGGCAATGCTCCTACCGCGTCATTGGTATGCAGGGTGGATAGGACCAGGTGACCAGTCATAGCCGCGTTGGCTGCTATCTCAGCTGTTTCATGATCACGGATTTCTCCAACCATAATTATGTTTGGGTCTTGACGGAGTAGGGCGCGGAGGCCGACCGAAAAAGTAAAACCTATTTTGGGGTTGACCTGACTCTGATTGACCCGAGGCATACGGTATTCAATAGGATCTTCTACTGTAGAAATATTTACACCCGGCTTATTTAAAATATTTAGTACGGTGTATAAGGTAGTGGTTTTTCCCGAACCGGTCGGACCGGTAACCAAGATCATTCCATGAGGCTTCTGGATATTCTTTTTTACCAGGTCGTAAGCCTTACTTAAGAAACCCAGTTGTTCCAGAGTCAGGATTTGGGCCGATTCATTTAAGAGACGCAGTACTATTTTTTCGCCATCATAGACTGGTATGATAGAAACACGAAAAGCCACTTTGTATTCGTCGGTGCTGACCTTGAAGCGCCCGTCTTGGGGCAGCCTGTGCTCGTCCAGCTTCAGGTTGGAAAGAATTTTTATTCTGGCAACAACTCCGGATTTGATTTTTTTAGGCAGAGTCATCACTTCTCTCAGAATTCCATCAATACGATAGCGGACTATGACATCTTTTTCAGTTGGTTCAATATGTATGTCTGAAGCGCTTTCGTAGATAGCATACTCCAGCAATGTTTCCACGATGCGAATAATCGGTAAATCCTGAGCTAGCTTTTTTAAATCCTTTTGATCAGCCGGAGCTTCTTCCTTGTCGCTGGGTGAAGTTATCTCTTTGAACTTGGCCTTGATTCCTTTGTGATATTGCTTGAGCAGCTCTTTTAATGAGGTTGGCGTAGTAACATATATTTCCGGGGCGACGTTGGTTTTCTTTTTAATAAATTCAATTATCTCCAAATCAGAAGGATCGGTAGTAGCTAGTTTAATTGTTTCACCGTCTTGCTCAAAAGCTATTATCTGGTGAGCTTGGACGATATTCTCTGGAACTATTTGCAACAGGTCTTTGCGGACAGCTTTTCTTTTTAGGTCTACAAACTGAACTCCATAATGATTAGCGATATTTTCATACAGTCCATTTTCAGAAAGAATCTTCTTTCTTATAAGATAATCAGCCAGCGATATGTTTTCGTTGGCTGCTTCGGTAATCGCTTTTTTTAATTCAGCTTCTGGAAGAATTTTGGATTTCAGGACGATTTGTTGTATTTGTTCTGGTTTTAGCATTCGGTTTTTGTTATTTGCCTTTATATTATATCACAGATGAAATGATTCGTCAATTGAGATATGTATTTCTTATAAAAAAAAGACGAAGTCAGCTGACCTCGTCTTTTCTCTGGTCTTATTTGATGTCGTATATCCAGATGGAATAACCAATTTTAGCTGTTATTTCGTGATCGAGAAGCCAGTAATATTCTTTGCTTTCTGAGTAGAGAGCAGAAACGCTTATAGCTATAGTGCCAGTGAAGGCGGGATCTTTAGCAATGGCCTCATTATCAGGCGGTGATTCAAAATCTATTCCATAAGCACTGGGATAAGCTGTGCCAAAATAATGCAAATATATATTATCCAAACCGTGCTTATCCATATAGCCTTTTAGGCCATAAAGATCCTGGCCCCAGTCCAAGTTAGAATCTGTCAGATATTTATGGCCGTTATTGGGACCACCCACAGCTTCATTGAAATATGAAAGGTAGTGTGGGTAGATTAGTAATGAAGACACAAAGTAGAAAATCAGCAGAACGACAAAGATGCTGTAAAAAACTTTCTTGTATTTATCTATTTTCAAAGTTACCAGAAAGCCGATCATCAGAAAGATGAATGGATAAATGGGTAATAAGTGCCTTACCCCAAGATTAAGTTTACTGGTCAGCGTCCAAATGAAATAAAGCAGAGGAGTCAGAATAATTATATACCAATCTATGTTGGCTTGGCGTAGTGACTTAATCAAGCCGCTGGGAGCGGGTTTTTCTTCGACTGGGTCGCCCCGGTCAGTGTTAACCTTCTTTGATCGTAGTACTAGCCAGCGGATGAAATAACCGATTAAGAATAGTAATAGCAACAATGTTACCAGTGGTGTTTTGACTAAGAAGGCGATAATGAAGTAGTACCACCAGCCGACCCCTGAGTGCTCGCCCAACAAATAAGACGTATGACCCCAGTAATTATGATTTGCTAACGTGGCAAAGCCCTTGAAGTAGGTAAAGGCGGGTATCGGCACATTCTTAGCGGCGTTCTCGGTGAATTTACCCAGGCTGGTGTCAGTATCTGTGGCCGTATTGATGAAAGTTAACCAGGCTTTGTCAAAGTGTTGCTGTGACTTGCCGGAAGCAAATGCCACTGAGACTTCAGGATCACTGTAGGGGGTTTTCATTTCAAATCCGTAGGTTCCCCAGATGACGAAAAATGCTACAATGAAAGTAAGCAAGATTAGTTTTTTAATTGAGAAGACTTTGCCAATTTCATCGGGATTGAGTTCTGTTTTGGGCCAGCCCTGCCATTTAGCGATGATTAGATATAAGAAGGCTAGGGGTATCAGGATAATAGCGGAGAATTTTGCTACTTGAGCTAGGCCAAAGATTGCAGCGAAAGATAGAGCGCGCCAAAAAGTCGGTTTTTTCAAATAACGTGACAGAAAGAACAAAGTAGCGAACATAAAGAAAGCAATTCCTAAATCAGTGGTGATCCAGCGAGAGTGAGCGATAGTAGTAGGATCAAAGGCATAAAAAGCCAGGGCTAGCAATCCTCCGGTTACTCCAAAAAGACGTTTGGACCATTTGAAAATAATGAGTCCAAGTAGTATACTGAGTAACATGATAGGCAATCGCGCCCAGAATAATTGCCAGGCCGGGCCGACATTGTTGCGATACAGGAATTGTTGACCAGCATACCATTGCTTTGCATCTTCCCAACCTGGATTCTCATCTAATGGTTTCAGGTTCATAAACAGAAGAGGGAATCCGCTCATCATTTTTATTAAAGGCGGATGTTCTGGGTTGAGTCGGAAGTCCCCGGTTTTCAAATAAGAGTATCCGGCAACTATATGCGGAGCTTCATCAATAATCTGTGATTTCTGGGTGGCACTGGTTATTTCGATAGTCAGCATCAAAATAAGTAAAAGAGCAACGAAAAATTTGTAATAATGTTTGACTCCATTCATAGTGATGATATTAAAAATAAACGTAGTTCTAAATTACGCTCGTTTTTTAGTGACAAAGTCATTGTCATAAGTATTGTCTTCTCTTTGACATTAAACGGCTTAACTTGGTGGTTGCTTTATTCAGAGTTTCATGGTCAAACCGAATTCGTGCCTCTCCATTATAACATTTATTTCGGAATTGACCTATACGGACCTTGGTATAATATCTTATTGATTCCAGCCTCCGCCCTGCTCATGGTCTTTATTAATTGTATTTTTTCTTATATACTTTACATGCGTTTGAGAATTTTAAGCTATTTTTTAGTGATAACTTTCTCTCTTTGCCAACTAATTTTTTTAGGTGCCGCCTGGCTAATCACTCATGAACTAATAGTTTAATAATGGATATTAGCGACACTTTTCCTATTATCAAAATATTCTTTCTAACGGTTCTGTCTTTTGTTATCACAATTATTTGGACTCCGGCTTTAACTCACTTTTTATACAAGAACAAACTAGGCAAACAGATCCGGGATGATAAATCAGCTCCAATTTTTTCAAAGCTTCACCAACGTAAATCTGGTACGCCAACTATGGGTGGGGTACTGGTTTGGGGTACTACCCTAATTTTGGCCTTATTGTTCTTTTACTTAGGAAAATTATTTGATCTGGAAATATTACGGGATTTTAATTTTCTAACTCGTTCAGAAACCTTACTTCCACTGGGTGCGTTAGTCGCCACAGCAATTGTCGGTTTGGTTGACGATTATCTCAATGTGAAAGGCATCGGGCCCTACGGTGGGGGGTTAAAGATCAGATATCGTTTATTAATCTATACTGCCATTGCCGCAGTTGGCGCCTATTGGTTTTTTGTAAAATTGGATTGGGACGTCTTGCACATTCCTTTCTTAGGGAATTATGAGATCGGTTGGTGGTATATACCAATATTTATTTTTATTATCGTGGCGACTTCTTTCTCAGTAAATGAGATTGATGGTTTAGATGGTCTATCCGGCGGTACGTTACTAGCTGCGTTTGTAGCCTATGCAGTCATTGCTTATTCTCAGGGCCGGTTTGAGCTGGCGACTTTTTGTGGAGTGATTGTTGGCGCTCTGTTTGCTTTCCTTTGGTTTAATATTCCGCCAGCTAGATTTTTCATGGGAGACACCGGAGCAATGGCCTTGGGCACTACTTTGGGTATTGTTGCTATGTTAACCAATACCGCTTTGCTTTTACCTGTTATTGGTTTGTTATTCGTTATTGAATCTCTATCGGTCATCATCCAGCTTCTGGCCCGTAAGCTATTTAAGAAAAAAGTATTTCTTTCAGCTCCGATCCACCATCATTTGGAAGCTGTTGGTTGGCCCGAAACAAAGATCGTCATGCGTTTTTGGATTATTGCGGCTGTTACTTCAACCCTGGGCATAATCCTTGTCTTGATAGATAAGACCTAAAAGATGGCGGCTAAGAAATTATTAGTTTTTATTGGCAAACCTGGAGCTGGTAAAACCACTATTATAAAAAAAGCTTTTCCCGATCAGGAAATCATTGATGTATTGCCATATGTGTTTGCTTATAAAGTAAACGGCCGCGTTCCCGAAGAGAAAACCCTGGATGGTTATAAAGATATGTATCAAGCCTTGCACAATATGAGCCAGGCGTTTGTTATATTAGAGTTAGGCTCCAATCATCCGGAGTTTAATGTTGATCAGTTAGTAGAACTGCAAAAGAAATTTGAGGTCACGGTGTTTGTTTGCACAGCTGATGTTGATACTCTGCGTCAGCGCATCATTGGTCGGAAAAGGGGAGATGATATGGAAGCCATGGAGCGTCGTTTGCAGTGGAATACGATTGATACTTACATTTCGTTGTTGAAAGAAAATCACATTAACCACTATGTTTTGAATACGAATAAGGAAATTATTGAAAACATAAAAATAGTTAAAGAACTAATAGGCTGACAATGGAAATTATTCAAGCAGATAAATCCCACAAAAAACAAGTTTTGAAACTACTTGATGATTTTAGAACTGTTTGTGCTAACATAATTGAGCCTGGTAAAAAATTAACTTCCACGAGCGCTCAAGAATGCGGTTCAAAGATTTTTGAACAAGTAATAGATTCTGATAATTCGATTGTATTATTAGCAAAAGATAAAGAAAAGTTTGTTGGCATAATTACTTTGAATAAAATACCTCAAATTCGGTGGGGTAGACATTGTGCGGAAATAGAAGAAATGTTTGTTATACCAGATTGCCAAGGTAAAGGTGTCGCTACAATGCTGATAGATAGCGCAGTTACTTGGGCAAAGAAAAATAAGATAAAGTGTATCAGGCTAGAGTCGGGCGTCGAGCTAAAACGAGCCCATTCTTTTTATGAAAAGTCTGGTTTTAGATTTTATGGACGTGCCTATGAAAAAATTATCTAGATCTTCCTGGCCCAAAGTTATTCGGGAGAACTGTATGGACTTTTCTTGGGATAACCAAAAGGTCTGGCAATTAAAACTTCCGGTAGAAAAAATGGAGATTAAAAAATTAGACTGGCAGTTTGATCTACCGTTTTGGAAACACGGCAAAGTCAAATATGCTATTACCCCAAACCAAGTAATGGCCAATCCCAAGAAGTACCGTTATCAGTACGAACGTACAATGAAGTCTAATTTGAAATTCCCCGTACACATTGCTAAGAATAAAAAAGGCAAATGGGAAATGCTAGATGGACTTCACAGGCTGGTAAAGGCCAGTTGGTTGGGCTACAGGACCATCAAAGTAAAGAAAGTTAATAAAAAACACCTTAAGTTTATTCAAAAATCTAAGTAATTAAATTATTAAACCAAACACTGACTACAAGGTTTATTTTTTTACCCAAATGCGGTATTATAATGAAGATGAAACGCGATTGGAAAAACAAAAAGGTTACAGTTATGGGTCTGGGGCTCCACGGCGGGGGAGTGTCAGTGGCTCGTTTTTTTGCTGAGCAGGGAGCTAAGGTTTTGGTCACTGATTTACGCCATAAATCCCAACTAAAACCCTCCCTCGATAAACTTAAGGGTTTAAGAATTGAGTTTGTTTTGGGTAAGCACCGGGAAAGTGATTTCAGCAGCGCGGATCTGATTATTCAAAATCCCGGCGTACCCAGCAATTCTCCCTATTTGAAAATTGCTCGCAGCTATGATGTACCGATAGAAAATGAGGCTAGCATTTTTTTCTCATTAGCTCCATCAGATGTTATCGCTATCACTGGCACCAAAGGTAAAAGTACAGTGACGACTCTGATCGGCGAGATTATTAAGTCATATAAATCAAAGACAGTTGTGGCTGGTAATATCCGTACTCGCGCCATGCTGGATATTCTGCCGGGTTTAAAAAAAGACACCCCGGTAGTTTTAGAATTATCGTCATGGCAGTTGGAAGGTTTAGATCAGCATCGGACAAGCCCTCCAGTAGCATTGGTTACCAACGTCTTGAATGATCATCTGAACCGATATGATTCGTTTCTGGATTATGCTAAAGCCAAATCCATCATTTTTAAATATCAGACTAAAAATAATGTTGTGGTATTTAATTATGATAATCTGACCACACGGAAATTTGGTCAGCAGGCCAAGAGTCGAGTGGTGTGGTTTTCTACTAAACCATTTCCTCGACAAAATTTAGATGGAGCTTATGTTTCTAAAAAAGACATTTACTATCACAGTAAAGGCGCCGATAAAAAAATAATGTCAGTCAAAGATATCCAGTTAGCCGGAAATCATAATTTGCAAAATGTATTGGCAGCCATTGTTCTGAGTAAAGCTATTAATATTCCCGAAAAGAATATCGTCCGCACAGTTAAACGATTTCAAGGAATCCCCAATCGATTAGAGCTTATCAGAACAATCAATAAAGTAAAATATATCAACGACACTACAGCCACAGCGCCGGTAGCTACTCAAGCGGCGCTGGAAGCAATCGGTGACAAAAAGCATTTGATATTGATTGCCGGCGGACAGGATAAGGATTTGGATTATAAATCACTGGGGCGGGATATAGATTCCAGGGTTAAGGCTTTGGTCTTACTTCCCGGTAATGCGTCTGATAAGATAAGGAAATCAATTCGTAAAGTTAAACTTATCGCCGTGTCAGACATGAAAGAGGCGATTGATTGGGCTAATAGTGTTGCCAAGCCTAAAGATATAGTGTTGCTTTCTCCGGCGGCCGCCAGCTTTAATCTTTATGAAAACGAATTTGCTAGAGGAGAGCATTTTAATAAAATAGTAAAGAGGTTGTAGGGAAATGCGCGATCAAGCCAAAACACAAACAGGCAGACATTGGCATCAACCAGATTATTTTTTTATGGGGATTCTGGCTACGATTGTTATTTTTGGAATCATTATGCTTTCTTCGGCCAGCACGGTTGTTGGATATGAAAGTTTTGGTGACAGTAATCATTATATTAAGCACCATTTAATCTATGGAGTATTGCTGGGGGCGATTGGTTTTTGGCTGGTGTCGCGCCTTGATTACCATATTTGGGAAAAGCTCTCTTTGCCGCTTTTGATTATTACCATTCTGCTACTCTTAGTGGTATTTATTCCTGGTATCGGTTTGGGCTTAAAAGGCGCCCATCGCTGGATCGACTTGGGAGTATTTACTGTTCAACCAGCCGAACTGGCGAAACTTACTTTTTTGTTTTATTTGGCTACTTGGCTACAAAAAAGAGGGGAGGGAGTAAAAAGCTTTTCTTATGGCTTCTTGCCGTTCTTAGTTCTGTTGGGTGTAGTGGCTGGCTTAATTCTTTTTGAACCAGACTTCAGCACTATGCTTGTTTTGGCTTTCATGTCGGTGGTAGTCTTTTTTATTGCGGGAGGAAATTTGGTTCATGTCACCTGGTTAGGCATAGCTAGTTCCGGATTGTTTTTATTACTTATTAAACTGGCGCCGTACCGAGCGGCTCGATTCACAGTTTTTTTGCATCCGGAAATTGATCCCCAAGGCATTGGGTATCATATTAATCAGGCTTTGTTAGCCATTGGTTCGGGTGGAATCTTTGGTTTGGGATTGGGACGTTCGCGGCAGAAGTTTAATTATTTACCTGAAGCAGCCGGTGATTCCATTTTTGCTGTAATTGCTGAAGAGCTGGGTTTTATTTTTGCGCTAATATTGATCAGCCTCTTTGCCGTCTTGATGGTGCGAGGCTTTAAGATCGCCCGACAAGTCCCCGACTCTTTTGGTAAATACTTGGCTGTTGGAATCATTACCTGGATAAGTTTCCAAGCCTTTTTTAACATTGCTGCCATGGTGGGTTTAGTTCCTCTGACTGGTATTCCTTTGCCGTTTATCAGCCATGGTGGTTCGGCGGTAGCAGTTTCTTTGACCGCCATGGGCATTGTGGCTAACATATCAAAACAAACAAAACTAGCTGCTGAGCCGTCAAGACGTTAGTGTTTGACGTAGCTCTGAGCAATGGGTATAGTTGAGTTATGAAAATTCTTTTAGCTGGCGGGGGGACCGGTGGTTCAGTAACGCCATTATTAGCAGTTGCCAAAGAGATACGGGAAAGAAGCCCTGAGGCTGATTTTTTGTTTTTAGGTACTCGGAGCGGTCCTGAAGAAAATATGGTTAAGTTTGAGCACATGGAGTTTGATACAATTTCAGCCGGCAAGTTGAGGCGGTATAGATCATGGCATAATTTGTTTGATATTTTTTTAATTATTCATGGATTTTTTCAAGCCCTATTGCGTCTCAGGTTATATAAACCAGATGTGATATTTGCTGCTGGCAGTTACGTCAGTGTGCCGGTTATCTGGGCGGGCTGGTTTTTACGCATACCGTCTCTGATTCATCAGCAAGATATCAGACCAGGTCTGGCAAATAGATTAGTCCAGGGTATGGCTACAAAGATTAGCGTAACTTTTGAAGATTCGTTGGATGATTTTCCTAGAAAAAAATCTATCTGGACCGGCAATCCCATCCGAGAAGATATTTTGTCCAGTGACAGAAAAAGGGGCCAAGCTTTATTTGGACTTGAGCCAGAACTTCCTACTGTGCTGGTTTTTGGCGGGGGGGCAGGGTCTCAACGCATCAACGACTTGATGATGCAGGCTGTTCTTAAATTAACAAAATCGTGCCAGATATTGCATATTTACGGAAAACGAAAATCAATTTATAAAATAAACGATTCTCGGTATCATGGCTACCAATTTTTATCTGAGGAAATGGATGATGCTTACGCCGTAGCTGATATTGTGGTTTGCCGAGCCGGTTTGGGGAGCTTAACTGAGATAGCTGCTTTAGGAAAAGCGGCCGTTATTATTCCCATGCCCGATACCCATCAAGTTGAAAATGCAGATATTTACAAAAAAGCCAATGCCGCTGTAGTATTAGATGAACCAGGGCTGGATAGCGACTTTTTGGTTAATGTAATTTCAGGCCTAATGGCCAATGATGAGTGGCGCCGAATAATGCAGAAAAATATTGAGAGCTTAGTAAAAATTGATGCGCGAAAAGCTATTTCAGATATAATAATTTCGCTGGTAAAAAAACAAGATGGATCTCAAAACAGCTAAAAAAATATATTGCATTGGCGTCGGGGGAATTGGAGTCTCTGGAGTGGCTCGGATTTTGCATTGGCAGGGGAAGAGTGTTGCTGGTTCTGATCAATTCCGTAGCCCCATAACTGAACAGCTTAAGCAGTTGGGCATTCAGATAGAGATCGGGCAGCCTCAAGCTAAACACGTTCCCAAAAATACTGAATTGGTAATCCATAGCGTGGCCGTTCCTGAGGATCATCCTGAATTAGTAGCTGCCCAGAAAATGGGAGCCGTATCATTGACCTACCCGCAGGCACTAAGCGAATTGACTGAAGGAAAAAAATTGATAACTGTTTCCGGCACTCATGGTAAGACTACCACTACAGCCTTGGTGGGAAAATTACTGGCGGATGCCGGTTTTGATCCAACAGTTATCGTTGGGAGCTTGGTGCCCGACTTTGAGGGGAACGCTCGATTGGGTAAGAGTGACTATTATGTTATTGAGGCTGATGAATATGGACGGGCTTTTTTGCATTACCAACCGACTATCGCAATAGTCACAAACATTGAAGCTGATCATTTAGATGTTTATAAAGACATTAAGGATATCAAAGAGACATTTGGTAAATTTTTGAAGAATGTCGATAAAGATGGTTGTATTATCGCCAACGCCGAAAGCAAATCTGTCTCTGAAGTAGTAAAAGGCAGCCCGGTTTCAGTGGTAACATACGGTCTGAACAAGGGAGAGTACCATGCAGAAGACATGTCATTGGGATCAAAAACACAGTTTGTGGAATCACACATCGGTAAAGTAAATTTGGGTATTCCTGGCAAGCATAATGTAGAGAACGCTTTGGCGACTATTGCTTGCGGATTTGTGTTAGGAATAAAACCGGGAGTTATTAGGCGAACTTTGACTAATTTTCAAGGGACTTGGCGCCGATTTGAACAGGTAGGCTTGTTTAAAGATAAACCGGTAATTTCTGATTACGCTCACCACCCGACTGAAATAATAGCCACCCTAGAAACCGCTCGTCAGGTTTTCTCTGGAAAAAAGATATTGACGGTATTTCAACCTCATCACCATAACCGGACTAAAAAACTATTCAAAGAATTCGTAAAATCTTTTGATCAAACTGATGGTCTGATTATTTCCGAGATATACGATGTTATCGGCAGGGAAGAGTTAGCTGATCAGTCTGTAACATCACAGCAGTTAGTGGACGAGATAGACGCCAGAAATCAACAGGTGGATTATGCCAAAGACCTTGATGATGCTCTGAAACTAACCAAAGAAAAATCTAAAGACTTTGATGTCATAATAATTATGGGTGCGGGTACCATTGATGAAGTAGCCAGACAATTAACAACAAAAAAATGAAACACGATGAAATACTAAACAAATTACCGGGAACTCTTGCCAACGAGCCAATGTCAAAACATTGCACTTATCGGATAGGGGGTCCAGCCAAATATTATTATGCCGCCAAAACCACTGATCAGTTCGTCCAGGCGGTAAGATTGGCTCGAGAAAATAAAATACCTTTGTTTATTTTGGGTAAGGGTAGTAATATACTTGTTTCGGACAAAGGATTTGCTGGTTTAGTTTTACACAATGAAGTGACTGAGAGGAGTCAAGAAGGGGATGAAGTGAAAGTAACTGCCGGAGCCTCGTTGGTTGAATTTTCTTTATGGACTATCAGTCAGGGGTTGGCTGGATTAGAGTTTTCATCTGGCATTCCTGGTTCAGTGGGCGGGGGTATCAGAGGGAATGCTGGCGCCTTTGGCTCAGAAATGAAAGATTACATAAATAATGTTTTGGTATTGACCCCTGAAAGCGAAGTCAAAGAATTTGGCAATGAGGAGTGCCAGTTTGGATATCGAGATAGCATTTTTAAGCATTCTGACAACTTGGTACTGGAAGCTACTTTTGGATTGAAACCCGGCAATAAGAAGGAAAGCCTGGCTTTGGTGAAACAGTTCAACGAACAGCGACGTTCCAAGCAGGATTATTCCATACCGTCGGCTGGTTGTACATTCAAGAATATTCCAGGTAATCCAGCCGCCAAGATGATTGATGAGTTGGGCTTGAAGGGAACGCGAATAGGGGATGCCATGATTTCTAATACCCATGCAAACTTCATAGTCAATGTGGGAGAGGCCCGGGCCAGCGATGTTCTGGAGCTTATTGGCATGATTCAACAGAAAGTTAAAGACAAATATAATATTGACCTAGAAACGGAAATACAGATGGTTGGATTTTAGTATTTGATAAAGGCTAACGCCTTTGTTCTTTTGGCAGCAAAAGAACCAAAACTGCCGGGGGTAAAATTCGCTCTCATTTCATAGCAACTATTTATCATATACCTGGCGCTCAGGTTTACCCCCGGACCCCCCCGCGCATTTTCATGTTTTTACCATAAGGAAAGCCACCCTGGCTGTGAAAGCTTGGGTGGCTTTTGGATGCCCGAGGCTAGCTGGCCCGGGCAATCGGCGACGTGGTCGAGGTGACCAGCTTGAGTGAAGACGGAGATGCGTTCCGCGGGCGACGGGGCGGCTTGTTTCCCCGGTCTCTCTTGTCGCGGGCCAAGACCGGCCTCATCACGCTGTTGACGTCGGCATCCATCTTACGATGAATGTACGTACAGATTCTGCTGGTACGCTTACTCATGAATCAACCCCCTAACATCAGGTCCCTTGATGCTTACCCCTTAGGATGCAGCGCTTCGTTGTAAATAAAAGAACCGGAAATATTAGCACAGAAAAATTAATTTGTCAACCCTTGTAATATTTCAAATATGATTATTTTGGGTTGTTTTTTTTATTGACCCACAAGATGTTGTAATGATTCCTAAATTTTATAAAAAAGCTTGACCCGTTAGGGGTAAATCTGGTGTAGCAAAGTGTTGACCAGTGTGTTGAAGTGGTGTAAAATGGTAATAGAGTGGTAAAAAGTGGATAAATGTGGGGATAACCATTCAAGTGAGTGGATAACACTATTTAGTTTGTTTACACCATAGCAAATGTTTGTAGGAGAATATCATCACAATATAGACGACAAAGGACGCTTAGCGGTCCCGATCAAATTTCGAGGGGATTTAGCTAAAGGCGCGGTGGTTACCAGAGGATTGGATAACTGTTTGTTCTTATATACAAAAGAGGAATGGCAGAAACTAGCCGATCAATTGGCTAAATTACCGATTAGCAAGGCTAATACTAGAGCCTTTGCCCGTTTAATGCTGGCTGGAGCTATGGAAGTTGAAATAGATAAGCAGGGAAGAGTAATATTGCCAGACTATCTCAGAAAATATGCCACTATCAAGAAAAAGGTTGTGGTGGCCGGACTTTATAACAGATTAGAAATCTGGGACACTCTGGCCTGGAATAAATACAAGCAGGGGACGGAAAAGAATTCTAGCGATATAGCTGAAGCCATGGGTGAATTGGGAGTTTAATCCCAATAATCAAAATATGTTTCACACGCCGGTTCTTCTAAAAGAAACCATTGAGTGGCTAAACCTCAAGCCAAATGACAACGTGATTGATGCCACTTTGGGTGGAGGCGGTCACGCTGAGGCTATTTTAAAAGAAATATCGCCTAACGGCCAACTGATAGGTTTTGACCTGGATCCAGCAGCCGTACAGGAAACTGAGAAGAGATTAAAGAGGCTTGGTAAGCGGATACATCTTTTTCAAAAAAGTTACACCAATGTAAAAAAAATTTACGATGAACAATTTCCAGATATTCCAATTAATGCTATTCTACTTGACCTTGGCCTATCATCATTTCAACTCAAAGATCGGACCCGGGGATTTTCCTTTCTAGATTCTAACGCCCCGTTGGATATGCGCTTCTCAGGCGAAGGCAAGACAGCGGCAGATATCCTCAATACGTTCTCTAAAAAAGATCTCACTCACATACTATCGGAGTACGGCCAAGAACCTTATACCCGCCAGATTGTCACCGATATTTATCGGCAAAGGCAAAAACAAAAATTTTCTACAGTAGGCGATCTGGCCGCGGCCGTACTCCGGGTATATAAAAGTAAGCTTCATTCAAATAATAAAAAACCTTGGGTTGGCGGAACTCACCCAGCGACTCGTACGTTTCAAGCGCTACGCATGGCTGTGAATGATGAGTTGTCCAATATTCAAGTCGTTCTTCAGCAAGCCGTTGATGTCATGGTCAGCGGCGGACGACTCGTGGTGATAAGCTTCCATTCTTTAGAAGACAAAGTGGTCAAGGAGTTTATTGCTCAAGAGAGCCGTAATTGCATTTGTCCGCCCGAGCTACCAGTTTGTCGTTGTCAGCACAAAAAAAGGATAAAGCGTATGACGAAAAAGGCAATTACCGCAAGCGAAGACGAACTGAAGATAAACTCACGAGCTCGGTCTGCTCACCTCAGGGTAGTTGAAAAAATATAAACACTATGTCAAAATACTTTTGGCTCTGCAAAGTTAATACTCAAAAACACGTCGATGGTCGCCCGATGCGGTTTAAGGACAAGATAAAATGTTCACCATTAGCCTTGAACATCCTTTTTATTGTCGTTATTGTGCTGTTGGGAACTGCCTATTTAGTGCAAATCAATCAAACTGCTACCAGTGGTTTTGCCATGAAAGACATGAATAAGCAAATCAATGAACTAAAGGAACAGCACCAGAAATTAGAACTCCAAGTAGCTGATCTGCAGTCATTGCAAAATATTCAAGATGCCACCGAAAGGCTTCAGCTTGTTTCTCACACCAAATTAGAATATGTCCAGCCAACCGATGGAATGGTGGCTTTGGAAAAAATAGTTCGACAATCTAAATAATATCTAGATATGGCAAAGGTCTGGAGGAAAAGATATCAGACAAAACGCTCTGCAGAAAAGCGCTTTGATCGACTGACTTTTCTCACCTTAGTCATTTTTTTATTTGTTGGAATAATAGTTTATCGATTGTTTGTCTTGATGGTTATGGAGCATCCGTTTTATGAAGCTCTAGCTTCGGGGCAGCATGATATTTATGAAAAGCTTATCCCAGAACGCGGGGAAATACTGGTACCTGACCGTTATTCGGAAGATCAGATGTATTCTGTGGCAACCAACAAGACATACCAGCTGGTTTATGCAGTGCCAAAAAAAATAACTGATTCTGAAGACGCGGCAAAAAAACTAGCGCCTATTTTAGACGTTGAAGAAGAAGAAATCCTCCCGCGACTTCAGAAAGAGGATGATTTATATGAGCCTCTGAAGAGACAGGTGCCTGACGATGATATTGAGAAGATAAAAAGTTTAGAAATTGAAGGCATAGAGTTTAGCGATGAAAGTTATCGCTATTATCCCGAAGGTAAATATTTTGGTCAGGTGCTGGGGTTTGTCGGGTATCAAGGAGACGAACGAGCTGGTCAATATGGAATCGAAGGTTATTTCAATGAAGTGCTGTCTGGTGAGCAGGGATTCTTTCAAGCTCAGATGGATGCCGGCGGTAACTGGATAACGGTAGGAGATACGCAGTTCAAAGAAGCGGTTGATGGTGCCGATATAGTATTGACCATTGATCGAACAATTCAGTTCACCGTTTGCGAGAAGCTAGCTAAGGCCGTGGAACGTCATGGGGCTGATTCAGGCAGCGTGGTTATACTGGACCCAAAAACCGGAGCAGTTATGACCATGTGTAATTACCCGGATTACGATCCCAATAATTATAACGAAGTAGAAAGCGCTGATGTTTATATTAATCGAGCAATATACAATCAATATGAGCCTGGATCAGTATTTAAGCCAATTACCATGGCGGCAGCATTAAACGAAGGTGAAGTCGGTCCCAACACCAAGTATGTAGATGAAGGGAGTATTGAAATAGGCAAATATACTATTAGGAATGCGGATAGTAAAGTGTATGGAGAACAGACAATGACACAGGTGCTGGAAGAATCGATCAATACTGGAGCTATATTTGCGGCCGAGAAAATTGGCAATGAACGTTTTTACGAATACATTAAGAGGTTTGGTTTTGGTAAAAGTACCGGTATCCAGCTTCAGACAGAGGTTTCTGGAGATTTGAGCAGTGTGGCTGAACTAAAGGATATTTATACCGCCACCGCTTCATACGGTCACGGTATTACGGTAACACCTTTACAATTAGTCGCTGCCTATGCGGCCATAGCAAATGGTGGTAAACTCTTGAAGCCCTACATTGTGGATGAAGTAAGATATAGTGATGGCTATGTAAACAAAACAACTCCAGAGGAGATAACTCAGGTTCTGACTTCAAAAACAGCAGCCACTCTCGGAGCTATGTTGGTCCGGGTAGTAGAAAACGGACACGGAAAACTGGCTGGAGTGAATGGTTATTATATTGCCGGTAAAACTGGCACAGCTCAATTACCCCTGACTGATAGAGTAGGCTATGATCCTAATCGTACGATCGGAAGTTTTGCTGGCTTCGGTCCGGTCGATGATCCGGCCTTTGCCATGATTGTCAGGATAGATGTTCCTAGAGATGTGATTTGGGCAGAAAGTTCAGCCGCTCCACTTTTCGGAGATATTGCAGAATTTTTATTAAATTATTTCGAGGTACCGCCTAACCGTGGTGCTAATGACTAAAATGAGGCAATTATTGCAAAAAATATTGCGTTCACTGGCTAGTAAGATTATCAAAAGGTATCAGCCCAAGATAATCGGAATTACTGGCAGTGTAGGCAAGACTTCCACTAAAGAAGCCATCTATACAGTATTGGTAGAACATTATAATTGCCGCCAGAACCAAAAAAACTACAATAATGAAATAGGTGTGCCACTGTCTATAATTGGTCAAGAGAGCGGTAATAAAAATATCTTTGCCTGGCTGAAAATTGTATTTTCAGCTTGGAGTTTAATTTACGGTAAGAAAAAAAACTATCCTGAAATTTTAATCTTAGAATTTGGCGCTGACCACCCCGGGGACATTAAATATCTGGTTAACTTTGCCAAACCCTACATAGGTGTTGTTACAGCGGTGGGGCCAGTACACCTGGAGTATTTTTCAAAAATTGATCGTATCGCTCATGAGAAGGGGCGGCTTATACGTAACCTTCCATCTGAGGGTTCGGCAATTTTGAATATGGATGATGATCTAGTTCTACCCATGAAGGAGCATACATCAGCCTCAGTAATTACTTTTGGCTATGGAGAAAAATCGGATATCAGAGCCCACGATATCAGTCTGAGCTATGGCCCAGACAAGAAAACCGAAGGCATTCCCAGCGGATTGAGTTTTAAAATTACCTTCAAGGGTAACACTGTACCCATATTCATACCCAAGTTGATCGGTGAACACCAGCTCTATCCGGTTTTGGCCGCTTTTGCTGTAGGAACGGCATTTAATCTAAATGCCATTGATATTGCCAAAAGACTGGGGCAGTATCAGGCTCCCCCGGGCCGGATGAATTTGATACCGGGAATTAAGCAAACCATAATCATAGATGATTCATATAATTCATCTCCTACCGCCGCCAAAGCCGCATTAGAAGTCATCAAAGAGTTAAAAGTAACTGGTCGGAAATTTGCCGCTTTGGGCGATATGGCTGAACTAGGGACATATACAGAACAAGGCCATAATGAAGTAGGGGAATCTGTATTAGGATCCGTTGATTACTTGATTACTGTAGGAGAAAAGGCTAAGCTGATTGCGCAATCAGCTCAGGATAGTGGGTTTGACCCAGATTGCATATTTAGCTTCCCAGATTCAGCTACCGCCGGGCGCTTCATCCAGAATCGCATCCAGACGTTTGATGCCATATTGATCAAAGGATCTCAGGTGTCTCGCATGGAAAAAATAGTCAAGGAATTAATGGCTGAACCTCTACGGGCAAAGGAATTGCTCGTACGTCAGGGATCAGCCTGGCAATAGAACCAAAGCTCTCTTTTCCAAGGAGGGTACTAAAATGTATGGGAATAAGAAACCCGATCGAGTTGAATCCCATACAGGCGTCTACCACACCAACCCAGGAAAAGTGACATTTCAAGCCTGGTATGAGGTCTATCATCTCCCGGACGGTAGATACGTATGGAAAATGGTCCCAGGATCATTCAAGAAATTGAAGACAGAACCTATTACTGATCCTGAAGAACGAGACAGGGCCAGCCAATCCTGGTAGCTCACATGCATTGAATTGCGATGTGAGCTTTTAATATATCGACACAATCGGTTTAATAGAATATATTACATAAGCTCTTTGCAAGTTTCGGGCAGAACCAGACATCCTCCATTGGGAAAAGGGGAAATCCTTTCAAAAAAAAAATGGAGGCGGGGAACCACTTCATGGAGATCATTTGCCATGAGTGTCGGGGTTCTCAAACTCCTTAGAAACGACTTCGGCGCAACCTAATTGTGCTACACCCCGAAAACGTGACACACTGGGAGGCGTCTACTTGCATCAGTGTTCTGCCCACTTCTTCTCGAAGGTCAGGTCTGTTGCCTCGGGTTCGTCTTCTTATGGCATCCACCATCTCAAGACGCACCCACCCGGCCAATTGCCAGTGCCGGCAGTACCTGGCCTTCTCTTCTGAGACTGGAACCACTAACCATTTGTACCCAATAGGGCTCATAGGTTTAGTGGGCACCAAGAACCCATGGTTCCAGTCTCTTTTTTATTTACAAAAGTTTATTCTCGTTATATACTGAAGCCGTCTTTTGATATTGAGACGGCGCAAGATTATGGCTTTATCTAGACCAAAAATTTGCCTCTTGTTCAGCGGCGGTTCAACGTTAATCAATCGGGACAATAAACCGATTGAGGTTAACGCCAAGAAAGATATTACCGGCTGGATAAAAGAAGTCCCGGAGCTAAAAGTGATCGCTGATATTGATGCGTTTTTTGTATTTGACGAATTAACTGATCAGATCTCTCCTCAGGTTTGGTCGACACTAGGTCAGGAAATAAAAAAACGATACAGCCAATACGATGGTTTTGTCATTACTCATGATTTCAGTTCCATAGTTTATACGGGCTCCGCACTGAGCTACATGCTCCAGAATTTGGGTAAGCCGGTAGTGCTCACCGGGTCTCAGGAATCAGATAATCCTAAAGCAGCAGAAAAAAAAGTATTTGATGGTTTCAGAAGACTGGGCATCAGAGCCAATCTGATAAATGCTGTTCAAGTGGCTACGATGGACGTAGCCGAGGTCGGTATCATTTTTGGTAATCGCTTTTTAAGAGCTACTCAAACTCAGAAAACACCCACGACTGTTTTAAACTTTTATGATAGCCTGGCGGGATATTTGGGCAAGGTGGACTTTGGGATAAAATTGGCCGAGGATCGTCAACGTCGCCGCAAAACTGCTTTGGTATTGCGTCCGGAAATAGAGCATGAAGTTTTTGTGTTACGATTACATCCAGGCATTGATATAAAAACAGCCATTAATTCAATAACCGAAAATGCTGGAGCTATCTACATTCAGGCGCTAGACGCCACACTGAAAGATTCTGACATTAAGTTTCTCAATAAATTTGGTTCTGACAAAAACGCTATCATATTCATTCAGCAACGCGAAAACAAAAATATCCGAGCCAATAATCATATAGTGAATGTTCCGTCTATGTTTCCCGAAGCTTCTTTAGTTAAGATAATGTGGGCTTTGGGCCAGACCAACTCTGTCAAAAGACTGCAGGAATTAATGAACGAGAATTTGGCTAATGAGCTGATAACAGGAGCCCGACCATGAAGATATATTACTTTGCCAGCCAAGTTCAGAAAGAATCCACGCGTGGTTTGCAGCTCAGACTGAAGCGCTTATTGGAGCAGTCAGGTATTGTGGTAATGTCGAATTTGAATCTCACCGGCGAAGCGGTAACCAGCGTTATGGAGCGAGCAGAAGAATTGGGCCAGAGCGTGTTGGACCAAATGGATGCTTTAGTTATCGAAGGTTCGGGTAACGATCCTGAAATAGGCTACTTGCTGGCTTATGCTATTTCTACCAAAAAGCCAACTCTGTATCTGACTGAAAAGGGGAGTCAGGCTAAAAATCCGCTGCGATTCTTAAGTGAAAAAAAGACCCCATCAAATATTACTGTAAAAAATTATACCGCCACCACTCTGGAAAATACTTTGCAGGGTTTGCTACCCGGATTAGATGATAGTGAATTCAATGAACCCCCAACGATAAAATTTACTTTACGCATTACTCCATTGATCGAACAATATCTCCATTGGAAAACCCATAATACTAAACTCACTAAAGCAGATTTCCTACGCCAGTTGATTATTGATGAAGTAATAAAAAAAGACGAGGAGTATCAGAAGTACCGTCGGAAAAGAAATTAGCGTTCAGAATTTCTCCTCACCACGCTGGTGAAGCAGACCAGACCTCCAGGGTTGGATAGCGATGGTTTTTTGTTTTTATTAAATAATAAAATTTATTGACAAAGGCTGCTGAGCTGATAAAATATAGATAGATATTATAGCCGTCGCATAGTACAGCGCCGTCGCAGGAATCAAGCAGAAATTGATTTTTCAAAAGCTTGGGCAAAAGATAGCTGAAATATCTGACCAAAGCCGTCTCTCAACGTTGGGGATATATCTGAAAAAGTCGGTTAGGGAGTGGAAAGGTAGAACCATGAACCTTAATAAAGCCAGTATCATCGGCAATCTGACAAAAGACCCAGTGGTGCGCCAGCTCCCATCAGGCCAGAGTGTGGCCTCATTCAGCGTAGCGACTAATTATGTTTGGCGTGAACCCAAGACCCGCAACAAAAAAGAAACCACTGAGTTTCATAACGTAGTTGCTTGGGGTAAATTGGGGGAAATCTGCGGACAGTATTTGAAGAAAGGCGGAAAAGTTTATATTGAAGGCCGGCTGCAGACCCGTTTCTGGACTGATAAGTCAAATAATAAAAAATCACGCACGGAAATAGTTGCGGACGATCTGATCATGTTAGGCCACGTCAGCTCAAAGAAGGATGAGGTCAACGAATCAAAGAAAGAAGTAGAGTTGGCCAAAGAGGAAATCAGCCTCGAGAACGTACCAGTTGAAGAACCAGTCCAATAAAAAGCACTTTACAATACAAATCACTTGATGTTTGCTCGCCTTACACTTTTTGGGTAGTGGAAGCCAACCCGTCCTCTGGTTTTGACTGCCAGATAAAAGGTAGGTGGGCAAAGATTAGGTGGTTTGGAATAGATTCCATAAGACGGGTATTTGACCCGTCTTTTTGTTTAGCCGTCGTTCTCTGCTCGCCTTCCGGATGAATTAACATTTAAGACAAATCTCCCTGCCGTCTTTTCCTTTCAGCCTGGTTTCGGAATACTGAAACTGAGCTGAGGGTTTCTTCGCCGGAGGTGGGCAGTGATTGGCGTGTAAACAACTGACTTTTTTGAAACCCGATTTGATGATATACTCTATTCGGGAGATTGGATATGAAATTGTCTCTAATAGGCACAAAAGTCAAAACAAGAAAAAAAACAGTACTTGATACTACCAAGTTGGCGGTCGTACTGTTCGGAGGCGTTTTTTTGGGCATCATGGTAATAGCTATTGCCAAGCACGATAAAGTAGACGAAGAATTAAATACTAATACCACAGCAGAAGTAGAGGTTCCTTTGCCGGCTGGGTCTTTGTCAGAAAACGAGTGTATCAAGTACGGTGCTGATGACTGTCCTTCGGGCTGTGAAGTATGCATTCCTGATCCAACCTTCAAGGATCAGGCCTGTCATTCAGAAACAGTTTGTGATCAGATACAAGTTTATCTTGAGTGGCTGGATATGTTAAAACAGAGTTTAGTAGAAGAATAATCTTATTTCACAAAAAACAAAAAGCCCTTTAACGGGCTGTTTTTGTTACCAGGCGGCCATGCATTTATTAGTGGGTTGTTGCTAGAATATTAGGTGCGTTCGACTTTGAAAGTTTTCCAGGCGAGTATAAAAGATACGACTATCCAGCCGCCCAAAATAGCGAACTGATAGGGGAAGTCAGACAGCGGGGCGGCGTTGATTGAAATACCGCGTAGTATTTTCAACAGTGAAGTCAAAGGTAAGAAATCGACTATTTTTTCCACCATTGTCGGCAGCATGTCAGGCGAGAAGAAGACTCCAGACAAGAACATCATCGGTGTGGTAATAGCATTGGCCATGGCTTCGGCCGTGTTGACTGTTCGGGCTATGCCAGCCACAAAGAATCCGATATTGAGGAAGATAATTGTTCCAAGCAGAGTGATCAAGACCATATTCAAATAACTGCCGTAGACCTGGATCCCAAAGAATACCCGTCCCACTCCCAGGATCAATCCGATTTGTATAAGGGCTAGGAAAAGGTGTGAACCTACTTCAGATATCAAGAAGCTGGATATCTTGATCGGCGTAGCCATGAAACGCTTGAGTATTTTTCTTTCGCGATAGCGGGTGATGCCGACCGCAATACCGATGATAGAGGAAAACATTATCGACATTCCCAGCACGCCTGGCATGATGAAGTCCAGGTATTTTATATCCTGGCCGGTGACCGTTTCTGTTTCAACTGCGAAAAGTCTGGGCGTCTGATTTATCTGAAGGTTTAATTCGTTTAAAAATTGATTTAATACACTGACAATAACCGGACTCTGTTGATTGGATTCATCTAACATTACAGAAAAGGTAATGGGTTCTGGCTCGGCTGCAGTATCGGCTGGCCGGCCACTGGCTTGAGCAAAAAGCAGACCGTATGATTCCGGAATAGTAATCATGCCATCCAGCTCTCCTTCACGGATTAGATCGATAGCTTTTTCTTTTGAACTGACTTTTGTTTCCTCAAAGATTTCCATATCCAGTATTTGTGATTTCAACTGGGCTGAAGCTTCGGTATTTGAATTGTCTATAATAGCCACATTGAAATTAGTCGGCGTGTCGAAGTTGAATAATCCGAATATTATCAAGAACAACAAAGGGAAGACCAAAGACCAGAAGAGCGCCTGCCGGTCACGCAGAGTCATTTTTATATTAGCGATCCATAATTTGTAGGTGGGGCTATTCACGGAGCTTGCTCCCGGTTAAATTTAAAAATACGTCTTCCAGAGTAGCCCGATGAATCTCTATCCCGCGCAGTTTATTGCCATTCTGCTTGGTCCATTGGATCAGGGGAGGAATGGTGATTGAAGCGTGGGCAATATTTAGACGGTAGATGCCTTCACCATTTTTCTGGCTATCGATAACACCAGCGATTTTTTGGAACTCGTTGGGATCGACTTGGTTTTTTTCCAAACGAAAGCTGAGATGAGCTGAAGCTTCAAGCTGGTCGATTAAAATATCCGGAGAGTCTAAAGCCACAATCTTTCCGTGATCAATAACACCCACCCGGTCACACAGCTCTTCCGCTTCTTCCATATAATGAGTAGTCAATACAATGGTTCGGCCTTGCTCGTTTATCTTTCTGATAAATTTCCACATATAGCGCCGGGCTTGGGGGTCTAAACCAGTAGTGGGTTCATCCAGAAAAACTATTTCCGGTTCATTCACCAGACTGACGGCAATTGAAAAGCGCTGCTGCTGTCCGCCCGAGAGGTGTTTGACTAGGGCTTTTCTTTTCTCGGTCAGATCGACCACTTCCAGCAGTTTACCAAAGTCAGCCTGCTGAGGATAAAAGCAGCCAAACAGTTTTAATATTTCAATCAAGCTGAGGTGGTCAAAGAAAGATGAAGACTGCAGCTGGATGCCGATTTTTTCTTTTACCTTCTGGGATTCTTTTTGAGAATCATGGCCCAGTACTTTGGTAGTGCCGCTGGTTTGTTTTTGTAGGCCCTCGATTATTTCCAGAGTGGTAGCGTCTTGGGGAAATTTTTTGACCAGGTCATTAACTTCAATAATTGACATAGCAAGATTTTAGCACATTACAACATGTTGTTCAATTGGAAGATTTTCGGTATTTTTTAGTTGAGAATATATGATATCGAATGTAAATTTTTAATTCACTTTTATCAAATAGTCTGGGCTTTTATTATCTTTAATAACTTCTGATGCAGAGTAGGAGATGTTGCGAGAAAAGTAAAATTGTCTTGTGGTCGAAAAAGGGCGTTTGAATAATTAATAGCATTTCCAAAAAAATCAGTGTAAACTCCGCCCGCTTCTTCAATGATTATCTGCTGTGCCACATTATCCCATATTTTGCTCGTGCGATTTAAAAAAGCGCCATAATTTCCCTTGGACACCATGGCAGCATCAAAGACGCTATTGCTTGTTCGTAAGTTTCTGATATTCAAAACTATTTCAGCCAAGAGGGCACACTCATCTCTGGTAAATTTTGAATTCTCCTGATGTCCATCAATTCCATATGCCACAAGCGTTTTTTTCAAATCGCCTTCTTTGGTGACACTGATTTTTTTAGAATTACAAAACGCACCTTGTCCTTTCTCGGCCACATAAATTTCAAAAAAGTTTGGCAAAGCTAATCCGCCAGCTATCGGAACATCATTTTTTAGCAATCCAAGCTCTATCCCATACAGTGGTGTTCCGTTGGCAAAGTTACTGGTACCGTCAATTGGATCAACAACCCAAGTGAAATTGGAATTATTATTGATAACGCCAGCTTCTTCATCAATGATGTTATGCTCGGGAAACTTGGTCTTGATTTTCTCAATCAATAGTTTTCCAATTTCCAAGTCAGTCTCGGTAAGCACCTGGTTATTGTCATCTTCCTTAATGGTGGCAATAACTCTGCCAATACTTTTTCTTGCAACGTTCGAAGATTCTTCTAAAGATTGGGCGATAAAATTTTTGTATTTCATAATGTAAAAAAAGTGAATTAAAATTTTTTTATTTCCAACGTCCGCGTATCATGGCCGTGGATAGAAGCGGAATGGCAGATATACACTGTTGTGCGGAGTAGCGCTTGTGTTTCGATTACTTTTATGTTCAATTGAAGCATCATAGAAGGTGGGGATGGATTGTTGGTTCCATCCCCGGAAGGTCAGACGTTGTGCTATGTTCGCGTCTTGCTTGGTTGAGTGGATTTTGTTCGTGCCTCATCGTGAAGCGGGCACCCTTCGGTTCTGAATGAAGGTAGTCCTGTCGCATGATGAGGTGGGAGTCCGGTAGCCTCGTTGACCCAGTCATCGAGCGCAGAGTCAGAATCAGCGTACTGGCACGTACAACCCCGACGCCGCGCTTCATCAGAACAAGGCTTGAGTGAGCTGGCCATGTCTCCTCCTTTCTGACCTTCTACAGTGCTTCAATTTTCAGAGGGCGCTATTACGTTTCGCAGTGATCCGACGTCTGGAGCGATAGCGGAAGATGTTGAATACTGCGTGTTAGATGACCCGAAGGGCTTGAGTCGCCAAAAAATTATTCGTGAATTTCAAACTTATACTCAGTAAACACACCGTCTTTATAAATGAATTTTCCAGAGAAAAAACCTTCTTGATCTAGCCACTTCATAAAGATTTTATCTGCCTCCCATAAATTCAAATCAAACAACTTGTCATCATCAATCCATTCAAGATTCCCTTCATTCGATTCTATCAATTCTCCATCAAATTCAGTAATCACAAAAAGGAAAACATACCAAGTTTCTCCCTTGCTAAATTGAGGAAATGTAAGCATACCTTTCATTGAAGGATTTTTTACATTCAATCCGCATTCTTCTTTGACTTCACGGATTATGCATTCTTCTGGAGTTTCCCCGTCTTCAATTTTACCACCAAGACCATTCCACTTTCCTTCGTGCATGTCGTTTTCCTTTTTGACACGATGAAGCATAAGGGTTTTTCTATTTTTTCTAATGTAACATAGTGTTGCGAGTTTCATATTAAAATGTGATTAACAAATAAAAATTTTTTGGCTATTTCATCTAACGGCTTCGGAATGGGCGAAGTGGCCGAAGGTCTTCCGAAGGAAGGCCGAGA
>CAZQLY010000009.1:0-59422 GCA_964594455.1 uncultured Gammaproteobacteria bacterium
TTGTCCAGCCCATCCGCTTAGTTCGAAGAATTTTTGGTGGTGCGCACAAATCAAAATCCGTAAAAGCAATTTTTCTGCGAGGCATGCCGTCTTGCGGCACGGCGACGGGGCGGAGCGAAATCTTCCATTTTTCAGAAATTCTTGATAAAATAAGTTCGTACTTCGTTGAAAAGCCATACCACCTTAATAGCTAATGCAAACTTTATGGAACGAATCCCGGAAAACCCGGAAGCAGAAAAACAATCAATATCAAAATCTCTCGAGAAAGAACCAGAACGTTATTTCGAAAAAAAAGAAATCAACGGAGTTGAGCTACAAATGGGCTGGTCTGATCTTGAACACGAATACACTTTACTTTTTCTCAATTTGAGAAGAGAGGATGGATCAATGACTCCGGAAGCAGAAAAGGCCGGCATCTATACTCCTGATGTAAGAACAGCTACTCAAGATCCTGAAATAGCCAGAAAAATATTTGATCATGCTGTCAGCCTGGCTTATAACGAAAAAGTTCCAATCAAAGTATATAAACAAGTTGATCACTATGTTGGCCAATTGTTAGAAGGTGGGGAAAGCCCAGAAGCAACAAAATAACATATCCATGATAATTCTCGCTTCAGCCAACAAAGACGTAAAAGAATTTCACAAGTATTTTCCCAAAAGCCCGGACCAAATCCGGGTTTTGCGGATTACCACTGCTTGTTGGGATGTTCCAGATACAACCTATATAGAAAAAGGAATGAAAGATTGGACCGACTTGGGTATGGAGCTGGAAGATTTCGATATCAAGGGCAAAGACCAGGATGAGATCAGGCGAAAACTAAAAGATAAAGACGTGGTTTTTGTGGCCGGTGGAAACGGATTTCATCTACTTCTAGCTATCAGGGAAAGCGGCTTTGAGCAAGTTGTGCGCGAATTCCTCAGTCGAGGTGGCGTCTATGTTGGAGCCAGCTCTGGCGCCTATGTTGCCGGCCCGACAATTGATCAACACGCAATAATCAAACCAGATTGGAATACTGTGGGTTTAACCGACTTTACTGCGATGAATCTGGTACCTTTTTTAATTAAATGCCATATGACAGAAGAGAGGCTAAATGCTCATCGAGATAAATTTAAAAAGCTCAAATACCCTATCCGCCTGCTGGCCGATGGGCAGTTTCTTATTGTAGAAAACGATAAAAAGACCTTTCATGGATCCAGCCAAGAACTCAAAATCTAGACCCAAAATATATAAACAAGGAGACTCTTGACATAAATTTCATTCTGCGCTAATATGGTTCTTGCCTCTATTTGAGGCTTGTTTCTTCTACATCAGACGAGAGTCGATCGCCTGGAAACCGCTCTACGGAGCAAGGCCAGAAGGAGGGACCCCAAAATGAATGTCTCTGCTTGTACCTCGTTCTTCTTTTATGGATTCTTCGACGGCTCGATCGCCACGGCACCGGCGCCCTGATCACGGGCGACGTCGCCGCGAGGCAGATGGGAGTAATTCCCCCATGTCGCGACTAGCGGCATCTGAACGCGCCGCTGACTCTGTCAGCCGGCCCGTCTACGGGGGCACCCACTGACCTCGCGTTGCCGGCCCTCTGTCTGCCCGATCTCGACGCAGCGATCTTCATTGATTGCTGAAGCCAGGCTGTACCCGCTCAATTAGCGCGTGGACACCCGACTCGAGACATCGAGAGCAGGCCACCGGCCGGCCCAGGCCCGGGGAGCGCTATCGCAACTTAAAGTTCGCGATACGCGCTTCTCCGGGCCGTATTTTTTTATCCGCTTGCCAAGCCCTATTTCTTTTACTAAAATAAAAACGCTACTATGGTGGCCGCAGCTCAATTGGCCCGCCTCGCCCGACGAAGCGGGGCGAGTCGAGGCGGGTAGAGCATCGGTTTGCCCGCCTTGACTCGGTGAGGCAAACCCGCTTTGACTGGCAAGTTTCAAATAAGTACATTTACATCACATTTCCATTAAAGAGAAGTTGTGTTTGGGGTGGCTATAGCTCAATTGGTAGAGCATCGGTTTGTGGTACCGACGGTTACGGGTTCAAGTCCCGTTAGCCACCCCAAACACCGTTTCATTTTAACTAGTATTCTTGGCGAGGCAGCCCGCCTTGACTCGGCGAGGCAGGTGATACCGACAGTTACGGGTTACGGGTTCCCGCTTCGACAAGCGAAGCGAGGTGGGCAAGTCCCATTAGCCACCCCTGACCCCATTTGCACTGATAATTTATGTGGTATCGGTCCCAGCCCCAGAACGCAGTCTGGGGATTCGGGATTATGGATTTCAAAAACCACACACCCGAGCCTGCTCTGTATTTGATACGGGGGGTGGTACGGTGGCAAGCCCCTGCCTATCAGCAAGTAGAGCTCAGCCACCTCAAACAATACTTATATACCAAACAACCCGCTTAGCGGATTTAGTTTAATTAATCACTAAGAATAAACATATGCAACACCAGCATAATGATCAGTCAAACGACGCCTGCGTCTTTGGCGTATACCTTGATCAGGATTATAACGCCGCTGACGTACGAGACGCCATGCTTAAATGTTTTGTCCAAGCTAACGGAGAAAATATTGCCAAGGCAATGGACATTGATCTGCCTGAAGATCAAAATCAACGTTCGGCTAAACTGAACAAACTGACTGAAAGTTTTATCCGCCAGGCCTTTAAAGAGACAAGTGGCAACTACGACGCACCAACTAAACAGTCAATCATCGCTGCACTGGATAAGCTGAAGGAATATGCAGAAAAACAAGGTCACAGCCAGGAAATGATTTCAGACCATGTTTCCCAGATAATGAAACTAATTGATGGATTAAAAGAATAACTACGCTCTAGAACAAAAAAATCGCCTCAGCCCGAGGTGATTTTTTTATTAAAGATTGATATACTAAAGAAAAGACAAATAATTATTCAATATGAAAAAAGAAAATATCATCAGCATAGCCGGAGCTATCCTAGCATTAGTGCTAATAGCCTATTTTTCATACGACTACTACTCCGACAATCCGGATAATATTAATGCTGCTAACACTATAAATAGCACCACCAACACCGATGGAACAATGTTAGCAGAAGAAAAAGTTGCTACTCATGATTCTGAAGATGACTGTTGGCTAATCATAGATAACAAGGTCTATGATGTTACAGATTATTTAAGGCTGCATCCGGGCGGAAAGGCCATTGTCGCTTCTTACTGCGGTCAAGAAGCTACCGCCGCATTTGATACTAAAGCAGGAGAGGGTAGCCACTCCCAAAGCGCTATTGAACAACTAGGTACGCTCTATCTGGGCGTTCTTGATCAAGAGATGGTTGAAACTGAGCTAGTTGTAACAACAGAAACTAACACCAATACAAATCCTGATACCAAAACTATCACAGTTACTCCAACAACCATTACTCTTGACAGTCACTTAGTGGCTCAACACGACAATGAAAGCGACTGTTGGCTGACTATCAACAACGACGTGTACGATGTTACGAACTACCTTATTCTACACCCAGGCGGACGCAGCATCATAATTCCCTACTGTGGTAAAGACGCTACCCAGGCTTTTGATACCAAAGGCGGCCAGGGTAGTCATTCGACTTTTGCTGACAGTCAACTCAATGCTTATTTAATTGGCGTCCTGGGCGGAGATACAACCGTGGAAGATATCCAGAATAAACAAGAAGATATTAATCAAATAACCCCTCCTTCAACCAGTGAAGACTATGATGAAAACGAAGATGAGGAAGAGATTGAAGATGATGAATCTAACAACAACGATGAGGAAGACGAAGAAGAAGAAGAAGAGGAGGAGGAGGATGAGGAGGAAGACTAATGTATCTATTCTCAAGAAAACTTCATCGCTACTTGGTGATCTTTATTATTCTACTGGGACTTTTGATGACCGTATCAGGAGTATTGCTTAAATATCCCAAAATCAGCTCAGATTATCTGCAATTCATCAACTTAGGGTTTGTCAGATTTTTGCATAATCAAATCAGCACCTATTTCGGTATTGCTCTTTTTATTATGATAGTGACTGGGGCCTGGCTCTATTTTTACCCCCTTTGGCAACAGAGAAAAATCAAAAATAAGCCAGATAATTAAACTCCGCCGGGTAAAAAAGTATAAATATTACATTAAAATCTAAAAAATCATCCGACTTGGATGATTTTTTTATGATTGCGTATTGACTAAATTATATTTTAGAGTAAGCTAACGTGAGTACTGTTGGTAGTTCATTCTCCATAACAGGAGGGAAGTATGAGGCAAACGACCTTGAGACGGACCTTGGAGGCAGAATACGGTCCAATGGTCAGCGGACGTCGGCAATTCAAGCGCAAGTGGAGGAAGCATATTTCAGCCGGTACCCAGCACAAGAAGCGTCGTCACGGCCGGGGCATCATGCCGCTCTGGAAAGGAGGCCGCCGCGGCAAGACCTATCTTGAGCCAGCCAAGTCCAAGCGCCGAACCACGACCAGCTCCTCAACCGCTACCGCACCGAGACCCATCACCAGAACTTGCCTGTTTTGCAGTGGCTCTGGCAAGATCAATTGTACCTGCTTATTTGGTTGCTATAGTTGCAGCTATAGTGGCCGGAGACGCTGTACCTCTTGCGGCGGTTCGGGAACCAGATTCTAATTCCACCGCCTCAGCAATCTCCCCAATCATCTCGGGAGATTTTTTATTACTCTGAGCTACAAAAATACTGACAAGGATCCAGCCAAGCGTTGAGCTGGAATTCCATACTGACATAACCTCTGATATTTACCTCTGAGCCCTTATGGATTCCCAGATGCAGATGTTTTCTCTCACCGTCTGTCTCTGAACTGTCGCCCGCTCCCAAAATTCCTATCCTATCTCCTACCTCAATCGAGTCTCCCACAGACCAATCAATGCTGCTCAGCTTCAAGTGTCCATAAACAACTGTGATTGGCTCATCATCCAAATCACAGGATTGAACAACTACGCCGCCATAGCCACTAGTGGTTTGTTTTAAAACCAGCTCGCCCGAACAAATGGCCTGAATAGAGACATCGTTGTTTAATTCATCCTCAAAAACTTCAAAATCAGTCCCGGTATGATAGCCCTGGAATCTTTCTGGCTGAACTGGTGAGTCAGCGGGCGTAATATAAATACCAAAAGGTTTCTTAGTTGCTCGTTCCGAGGCTCGATCCAGCGGAGCCGAATAAAATGGCTCCATAACAGCGATGTTGGTGTTGCTAGAATCATCTACTGATTCATTAATTGATTTGCTGTTTACTGTTACCGGCTTTTTAAAAGTAACTACTTGATCCTGGTTGGTAGAGGCAGAAAAGGGCTGAAAGATGTAATACCAAATACTTAGAGCAATAAGCCCTATGATTAGCAATATAATTTTTGGAACTATTTTTTTCATAGATAAACTGGATTATAGCATTGTTTTTTTATTCAAGAAAATTGCCTGAAGTTCGTATTGTGTAGTAAAATAAAGTTGTTTAAATAATAACGAGGAATCCCATGCCTAACGAAAACTCGTCCAAAAAAGGACTGACCATCACAATCATTGTGATTATCCTTTTAATTGCTGCAGCGCTCATTTATTATTTCCTGACTAACGATCAGGAAGAAACCAACACCAACAACACAGTGGCCAATGCTAACACCAATACCGCAACCAACACAACCATCAACACAAATTCCACAAACACTAATACGGAAACAGTCACCGAGGTAATGGCTGACAGCCAACAGGTAGTTAGCGATTTGATAGAAGCCGCCCAAGCCGAATGGGCTGAAGACGCGGTCGTCCACTCGCTCCAAAGCGTAACCTCAATCACAATAGTGGACGGCGTTACCACCCACGCTGGCTATCAAGATGGCGCTTACCGAGAATGGTTTGGTGGTATGTACTCTCCTTCTACTGGTGAAGCGGCCTTGGTGGCTTGGCAAGACGGGGTAACCGCTATCGGAGAACCTTATCCGGGTGATGATTTTTCTATTGCTATTTCAAATTCCTTGACCAGTCTGAATCCCCTAGCTACTGGAAAATCTTCTGCCGATGTCTTTGCTGAAGCTGTAGCCCAAGGCTTGACCTATGACGGCGTAAATACCTACGTTGACATGGACATCATGTCAGCTGACGATCCCTCTCTCTGGGTAGTTAAACAGGTAAGCGCTAACGAAGTTGATGAGTATGAGGTGCCAGTGGTTTTAGAAACTTACAATATTCCCAGCGGGATATAGCCAATTAATAAAAACATCTCTGTTCTCAGGGGTGTTTTTTTATTATCAATATTATTGTATAATAAAAAACTAATTCTTAAAAGAAATATATGAGCACCAATCAACCCTTAGTGCACATGGTTACTGATGAAGAGGCTAGAGGCCAAGCCAAAGAACTTTTTGAAGGCATCAAAAAGTCGACTGGCGGAAAAGTACCCAAGTGGATGCGTGTCATGGCTAATTGCGATGATGTTTTGGTCGGATTTTTCACCATGTTCAAAGCCATTATGGACGATGCCCCAGTCGACAAAATTCTCAAATGGAAAGTGGCCTATAAAATCTCCGAGATGAACAAATGCGAATTCTGTGTCAGTGTCAGTAAAATGCAGCTTAAGCAATTGGGTTTGCCAGATAACGTAATTGCCAATATTGATAAAGCTGCAAATGAGCAAGAAAAGGTCGCTCTGGAATATGCCAGTGCCGCCACCGAGCACGCCTACAACATAAAACCAGAAACCTTCCAGAGGATGAAAGAGTTATTCAGCGATGATCAGATAGTGGAAATTACCAGTGTGGTTGGGCTATTCAACTTCATTAACCGCTTCAATGATTCGCTGGGCGTACTGCCGGATGTAGAATAAATACTTTTTCAGAAAAATATCCTTAATATTTTCAAATAAATAATAAATGAAAAACACCAAACATATTGTAAAAAGCAAATATTCGGAAATTGCTCAAACACAGACCAAGCAATGTGGTTGTTCTTGTAAAAACAAAGGTAACATTTCAAAAAGTATTGGCTATAGCGAGCAAGATTTAAAACAAGTAGGTGAAGCTGACCTAGGGCTGGGTTGTGGTAATCCAGTAGCTTTTAGCCGGATGAAACTCGGGAACACAGTTGTTGACCTCGGCAGTGGCGCCGGCATTGATTGCTTCTTAGCGGCCAAGCGTGTTGGTCCCGAAGGAAAAGTTATTGGAATAGATTTTACTGAAGAGATGATCGTAAAGGCAAAGACAAACGCCCTTAAGGCTGGGTACAAAAACGTTGATTTTATCCTTGGGGATATAGAAAAACTGCCGCTCAAAGAAAACACGGCTGATATAATAATATCCAACTGCGTGATTAACCTAGCCCCCAACAAAGAAAAAGTTTTTCAGGAAGCCAAAAGAGTTCTGAAGCCAGGCGGCCGGATGTACGTATCAGATATTGTTTTACTGGCGCCATTAACCGACGCACAAAAAGATGATGAAGAACTGATTGCCGGTTGTGTAGCCGGAGCAGTCATGCGTGACTCATACCTAGAAGTCATTAAGAGTGCTGGGCTCAAAGTAACTGTTCTGTCAGAAAATAAATCAATCAGCAAGGAACAATACCAAGGCATTCCCCTGGAAAGCATATTAATAGAAGCGCAGAAATAAAAGCTCTGGTAATCATAAATCCAGAAACAAGTCCAAATAGCGGGTCCTATAATTAACCCACCTTAATATGGACAACCAAAAAAGCTTTATCTACTGGCTTATAACCATAGTGATCGTAATCGCGGCCGCTGCCCTCGGCGCCTTCTTTTACATCCAATCAGAAGACGAAGAAACCGTTCCTTTGGCTAATCAAAACACCGGCAACACTAATACCACAAATTCAAACACCAGCGCGGATTTAAATGCTAATACTGCTGCTTCCGAATCACCCAGCCTCACCCCTCAATCAATCGACGATTATGCAACGCTTACTCTGGGAACCTGTGTGGATGATTTGTTTTCAGATGATTATGATCGTTTCGAAGCCTTCTCCAATACTTTTGACGAACTGCATCCCGAGCTCCAAGCCATATCCGCCGGCTCAGCCTGCGAGCTATCCAACGGCATGGAAACAGTCTCTTTTAGCCACCAAGATTCCACCGGTTCAGCCAGACAGACAATTGCGGTATTTGATGCCGACGGCAACTACGTCAATGAAACCATGGATTTTTACTGCCCCACTCTGGGCGATCTCCTGGCTCCGCACATTCAATCCCTCAACTCGGGTTATCTGAAAGTTTATTGCTGGAGCGGAGATGGTGCAATAGCCCGCTACGAAGAATTTGAAATCAGCCTGGATGATTTCACATTTGAGCAAACTGTCAGCGAAGAAGGGGAAGACGTAGAACTGGAGTATTATCTCTAATCTAAAACGAACTAATGCAATAGAAAAACCGCCCTCAGCTGGGCGGTTTTTCATTCTGAAACAATAGTTAATAAATCACAACAATCTTATAATCCTCTGTGGTATAAAGCGGGGTGTCTTCATCATCATCTAAATTCGCTTTATATAAAATATGCACCTTACCGTCCTCATACATATAATTTGCTACCAGATAGCTGTTGTTAACAAAACTGTCATCTATCTCTGGGTATATTTCAGTTGCTTCAATGGGTGATCCGGTGGCTACCTGCACCATGGGCATGTCGCTGAGATCAATTTCCGGAACATTTACCGTAATCCAGTAATAAGTGTATTCGCCATACGGCATCTGATAATCACCGTCATCGTCAAAGTCAAACTTCCCGGTATAAACTACTTTCTTTAACATCGGGGAACCGTCCGCTGTGATATCTCCGTCAACCGTTAAGTCCCCATCCACGCTCGCGTCTCCGCCCACTGTCAAATCATTTGTCACCGTAGCGCTGTTGGCGGTCAGGGCCCGATTCGCAGTCAGACTGCCACTGATTGTGGTCGCTCCGGCTGATAAAGTTTTACCTACAGTCAAACTGCCATCTATTTCAGCATTGTCATTAATAATAAACGGCTGGCTGTCACTAGTACCGGCGGTCGCTCCGCGATAAACCCGGCCGTCGATTCTGACATTATCACCAAAAGTTACCGGGTTGTTCGCATTATTATCTCCGGTGGTTTCATTAACGATCGTACCGTTAAAAAAAGTAACTCCGCCAACGCCCTGGCTGCCGACTTTCAACGAATTAACCTGAAGGGTATCATCAATAATCTGCGTAGCCTGAACCACATTCGCAGTAATAAAAATTGCCATGCTTATCCCAAGCAGGAAGGCGATTTTTTTCATAAGTATCTATTTAATTGTTAGCTGTAACCTGTTAAATATACCACAATTAGATATCAGCTCTCAAGATTTCACTGGTGGCCTTTCAGCTAGCAATGGAGTACTATGGAAACATGCAGCACGCCATAATAATCCGCGGACCCATGGCAGCAGGCAAATCAACTATTGCTAAATCCCTGGCTCCCATGATCAAGGCTGACCTGCTCCAGGTCGATGTAACCATGGAAAAAAACAATCTGACCAAGACTGAAGATTACACAGTCGAGGATTTTCTGAATATCAATAAATATCTGATCCAAGAAGCTCAGGCCCTCCCCGGCACTGTAGTCATCGAAGGCAATTTCTACTACCAGGAGCAGATCGACGACCTGAGATACAATCTTGATCCAGATCTCCAGGTCTTCACGCTCCAGGCCTCCCTGCAAACCTGCCTCAAGAGAAACTCCCAAAGAAAAAATCCCTACACCATAGATGCGGTCTGGGCGGTCTATAAACTATCCTCAAAAATAAAATCCGGAATCAATATAGAAACAGATAACAAGGGCATGAATGAAGTATGCCAGGAGATTTTTGCTAAGTTGACCTAGCATAATAAACAAAATCAACCTACTAAAAAACCGCCCTTAACTGGGTGGTTTTTTGGTTTACTAATATATCCCTTGATACCATCAGCCGGCTTACCTTTTGCGGCGACGCCTTGGTTGGCGTTGATTAAACCGTCTTGGGCTATTTGATCTATAGTTATGTGCTCGTCCACGCTGCGGCCGTTGGCCAAAATATCTTTTTCCAGGCTGCTGATCTGACAACGCCGGGTCAGGCTTTCCGGTTATTGATAGTTGGGTGCGAATAAGCCGTTCAATATCCTTGATATCACGCTGCTGATCCGGCATGGCAAAGGAAATCGCCTTGCCGCGCTTACCTGCCCGGGCAGTTCGTCCAATACGATGGACATAGTCATCCGGCGTGCTAGGCAAATCATAATTCAGAACCAGTTCAATATCCTTAACGTCAATCCCTCGAGCCGCAATGTCTGTGGCAACTAAAATGCGGTATTTTCCTCTTTTAAATCCCTCGAGCGCTTCTCGCCGCTGGGCCAGGGTTCTGTTTGAATGTATTTCCGCTGCGTCATGGCCCATGTTCCGAATATCACGCGCCAGTTTCTTAGTTCCCCACTTTGTCCGAGAAAAAATCAACACAGTCCCATGATATCTATTTAGTAAAAGCTGGAGTTGGGCGGATTTCTTTTGCTTGGCCACAAAGATTACTTCTTGGTCAACCTGATCAATAGTTGTACCGGGCGGAGCAATCTCAATACGGATAGGCAGAACCATGTGCTTCTGGGCTATGCCGACGATACCTTCGGGCATGGTAGCTGAAAAAAGCAAAGTTTGGCGCTTCTTGGGTACGCGGGCAAGTATTTTTTCTATCTGCGGGGCAAATCCCATATCCAGCATGCGATCAGCCTCATCAAGCACCAGCATATTCACCCGTTCCAGTAACTCTGGCTTGGAACTCAGGTGGTCAATTAATCGGCCGGGGGTTGCAACGACTATATGCGGGTGTTTTTTCAAATCTGCTACCTGCTGAGGCAGGGATGCGCCGCCGACTATCACCACCACGCGCAGTCCGAGCTGCTTGCCTAGAAGCATCAGCGACTCTTCGACCTGAGCGGCCAGCTCACGCGTCGGCAGCAGTACCAGCCCTTGACCTTTTTCCCGGGCCAGATTCTGCAGCATGGGTATGCCAAAAGCCAATGTTTTACCGGTGCCAGTCTGGGCAATGCCAATAAGATCCTTCCCCTCAATAGCTGGTGGTATGGCTTTTTTCTGTATTGGCGTCGGCTCTGTATATTGCAGTCGGGAAAGAATTTCCAGCAGTCTGGGCGCAATATTTAATCCAAAGAAATTATTGGACGGCGATTCATTTGAAACCATTATCGTTTGAGTTATAATTATTAAGAAGCCTGCTGACAATCACCAACCCTAGCACGGCTGGTCTCGCCTGGCAAGTGTAGCACAATAACATCAGGCTAACGAGCCAATCTTAAAAAACCCGCCTCCAGAGAAACTCCCAAAGAAAAAATCCCTACACCATAAATGCGGTCTGGGCTGTCTACAAATTATCGTCAAAAATAAAATCCGGGATCAATATAGAAACAGACAACAAAGGAGTGAATGAAGTATGCCAGGAGATTTTTGGGAGGATTAGTATTTGACCCATTTTTCGTTATAATATAGACTAAACAGTCTAAGTCTGATATTGTTAAATAAATGAAGAAAAAAGGGGGTATAATCCCAGTAATAAATATCGTTTATAAAATGCACTCTGATAAAGAATGGCGAGGTTTTTGTGTTCCATTTGATGTAAGCTGTCATGCACAATCATCAAAAGAAGCAATGAAGATACTTAAAAATCTCACGGAGTTATACATTGAGGGTTTAGAGAAATATAATTATCCTAAGCATCTTATAAAACAGAATATATCAGAGCCAGAGGATAGGAAGGTCTTTAAACTATTATGGCCCAAAATACATAAAGAAATTAGTATAGGAATAAATAAATACCAAAAACTACAAAAGTTTTTAGAAGAAGACAACAGGGAAATTGAAGTAAGGGAGCGTAATTCATTTGCTTCAGTGTCACAACAACTTGTTCCGCAATTATAAATGTGCCAGTAGCTACTAACATTAAATTTAAACAATACGTTAAGGCAGTCTTTACAATAGTTGAAAATAAAGGATGGGAATGTAAGTATAAATGCAAGGGTGGCACCGAAAGAAGGTTTGATGTTTTAAAAGATGATAATCTAGTTACATTTTGGTGTGTTCATGAAGCAAAAGTAATATATTCTGACGATTTAAAAAAAGCATTTATCAAACTTGGTGTTACTAAGGAATATTTTGAAAATTTAATAAAGAATAAATTTAAGATTAAGAATCACAATCAAACTAAAAAATAAAAAGAGTATCTATAACCATAAATAAAGTTGTTGGGTCACGGGACAGGCCAATAGATACAATAATAAGACCATCATTAATCAGATGGTTTTTGATTTTTTTATTATTATTTCTCCATCAAATTTTTGCAAAACACAATACCCAAATCTGATAATCTGGCATCTCTCCCACTGATTCCACTTTTATCTGGATATGTCCGTTCGGTTAATAATCCATTCTCTACTAGTCCTTTTTCCTCCAAATCAATGAGGCTTCTTGGTATATTGCCCATTTTTTCACAAACCATATACACCCAATCATTATATGAATTTTGAGTAAATTTTTCACGTTCTTGATAACAAATTCTTAATATAACAATTTGTGTTGATGATAGTTTCAGAGATATTATAAACAAATTATATTTTAATATCTCTTGCCCCATATTATTATCAATCCTCACAAGTGACAAAAACATGGCTTTTGCGGCATTGAATCTTTCTTCATCGGGATTTTCACTATCAATAAATTCGAGCAGTTCTGAAAATGAATGAAAATTTCTCATTTTTTCCCAAAAATTTCTTGGAATTTTTCCAGCTTCTATTTTTTTATTTATCTCTTCCCATAAAATTTGTCTAAACTTCCCTTTAATAAGACCCTGTGCAATCCTACCCAAGGATTGTATTGCTCCCGACTTGCCTTCAGCAAATAAAGATGAGGAAAACGCAATTAAATCAGAGGCTTTTTCTGCATTTGTTTTTTGATCAATATAACGTGATAATTTTGCATTATCACTAAGTGGTATTATTTCTTGGTTATTTTGTTCAGGCATTTTATCTTTGTCCATACTTAAATCAATATTTTATTTCCTAATATCATTATTACTATTAATAGTTAATAATTGCAAATAATAAACTCCTATTTAAAAACTCATACGTAGGGGATATGTTTTTTGTAATTTATTACTTTCTTTAAAACTTTAAAAAAGCCCCTTCATATATAGTAGTTTGACTTACTTTTTTAGCGGATATACAATATGTGGACAAGTATGAAATATCATACTTTTCATATTTAAATAGGAAATAGCATGAAAGATCATCATTTACCAAAGGTGCTGGGAACGACCACTATCGGCGAGCGAGGCCAGATAGTCATCCCCTCCTCCTTGAGAAAATCCATGAAGATCAAGACCGGCGACAAGTTCATCGTGTTTTCCAAACATGATTTCATCGGTTTGCTTCGTTCGGACAGGTTTGAAGCCTTTCTGGAAAAAATGACTGGGAAGATTTCCGGCCATTTGGAAGAGATTAATAAATTAAGGAAAGATGTTAACAAAACCAAATAACCATGAACATCATTGAAGTAAAAGACCTAACCAGGAAATTCAAGGACCTGACCGCGGTTAACGGCGTGTCTTTTGAAGTGAGGCAGGGTGAGATATTCGGATTCCTGGGACCGAATGGTGCGGGCAAAACCACTACCATCAATATGCTCACTACCCTGCTCCAGCCCACCTCAGGCCAGGCCCTGATCAACGGGTTTGATGCTGGGAAGGATAAGGACAAGGTTCGCTCCTCTATTGGACTGATCTTTCAGGACCCTTCGCTGGATGACAAGCTGACGGCTAGGGAAAACCTGCGCTTCCACGCCTGGCTCTACGGCAAATCTGACAAAGAAATAGAAAGCAGGATAGACGACATGTTAAAGCTGCTCGACCTAGCCAAGCGAGAAAAGGATCTGGTGGAGACGTTCTCCGGCGGGATGAAGCGTCGTTTGGAAATAGCCCGCGGTCTGCTGCATTATCCGAAAGTTCTCTTCCTGGACGAGCCGACTATCGGACTGGATCCGCAAACTCGTTCCAAGATCTGGGAATATATCATCCAGCTCAGGCAGAGAGAAGATATTACCATGTTCATGACCACCCACTACATGGATGAAGCGGAATACTGTGATCGGATTGCCATAATGGACAAAGGCAATATCATAGCCGTCAACACTCCTAAACAGCTCAAAGCTATGGTAGGAGGAGATGTGATTACCCTATCTTCGGATAATAACGACCGGGCCGCTAAGGAAATCAAAGAAAAATTCAATCTGGAAGCCAAAAGCAAGAATGACGAGCTGTTTATCACCATACCTGACGGCGAACAGTTTATCCCGAAGCTTTTTAGCAATTTGTCAGTCCAGGTCAAAAGCGTCGACCTGAGAAAACCGACTCTCAACGACGTTTTCTTGAAACTGACTGGCCGCGAAATCCGGGATGAACAAGCCTCCAGTTACGACCGTGCTAAAAAATACTTTAAGCTGCAGAGAGGACACTAAGATGAAAAAACTATTCAAAGAAATCTATATCATTTGGCTAAGAGAGATGATCCGCTACTGGCGCACCAAGCCCAGACTGATCTCATCTCTGGCCATGCCTTTGATCTGGTTGGTACTTTTTGGCTCGGGCATGAAATCAGCTTTCGCTATTGGCGGTGGCCAAGCTGGGTTTGATTTCATCCAATTCCTGTTTCCGGGCGTGATCGGCATGTCTATTCTGTTCACTTCTATATTTTCAGTCATGTCTATTGTGACTGACCGGCAATTTGGATTCTTGAAGGAAATATTGGTGGCGCCGGTTTCCCGCGTTTCCATTGCCCTGGGAAAAATAATGGGCGGAGCCACTACGGCCATGATTCAAGGTACGATTATGATTCTGTTGTCACCAATCGTAGGGATTAAGCTCAATCTAGGGCTAATCCTGACCATGCTGCCAGTGATGTTCATCGCCGCCATTGCTCTAACTTCAATCGGCTTAGTTGTTGCTTCCCGCATGAAATCCACTGAGGGGTTCCAGATGATAATGAACTTCATCATGATGCCGATGTTCTTCTTGTCCGGTGCCATGTTCCCGCTGTCGAATCTGCCTAAATGGATGGATGTGCTGTCAAAGTTAAATCCCGCTTCATATACCATTGATCTGGTGCGCCAAGTGGCGTTTAAATTCATGGATACGCCTCAACAAGTTATTGACCTATTGAGCATCAAGTTGTTCGACCATCAGGTGAGCATAATGACCGACCTGGCTATTGTCGCCGTCTTCGGTATCGTTATGGTGTCGTTTGGCGTGATGCTGTTCAAGAAAAGCGATTAAATAAACGCCACCTCATCAAAAGCCTTGGTAAAGTTGTCATCCTGAACTTGTTTCAGGATCCCGTTTACTATTCCGATTGGGATCCCGCATCAGGTGCGGAATAACGGAAGAGGTGGCGTCTGACTTCTGTGGGAAAGCAAAAATTGCTGAACAAAAAAAAATCCGCGCCGGGGGATGAGCGCGGATTTTTTATTAAGCCTTTAGCTAATTCATCAAAGGTGGAGCCCGGATGAAATTTTCATCTATGTAAAAAGATTCTATGGCTAACTGGTGCTTATCAGTGATCAGAGTGTGACTGGCTATGTCCCTGAGGTTAAAAGCGGTACCCCGGTCGCTCGTGGCATACTGTTTGGTCTCAGCCTTACCCCGGCTGCTGGACCGAGTAAACGTCTTCTCAGCTACTCGATAATCTCCATCGGAAACACTGGCACGTTCTTCAGTCCCGATATCATCTTTGTCTCTAACGTCCAAAATATACCCACTCGTCAAAACCATCCCGCTTACCAGAGCCAGAAATATACCGACTGTAAATATTGTACTGAAAAATTGTAGCATGGGTATCAAATTATTATTCGCTGTTCTGTATATAGTACCGATTCAACCCCTGCATTATTTCATCTTTCCCTGGTATCTTTATTTTTTTGCCAAACTTGCTAAGATTAAGCTAGTCTTAGATATCAACAGTTATACAAAATGAATAAATTCTCTGCATTATTGCTGGTTTTCTTGCTGGGCGGTGTATTCGGGTGGGCCGTTTTTTATTTTTCTCAGTCCGACAGCATAAATAACCAAAAAATGTCCCAAATCAGAGAGGGCGGGTATGTTTATATCAATCCTCTGCTGGATTGTGACCAAGGAACGTTAATCAATGAAAAAACGCTCAGCCCCTTTAAGAAAAAAGTGGAAACTTTAATCACACAATTAAAAAAAGATGATTCGGCGGAACATGTCTCTGTATATTATCGTGATTTGAACAACGGGCCTTGGTTTGGGATCGAAGAAGATACTAACTATGCTCCTCAGAGTTTATTAAAAGTCCCGATGATGATTGCTTATCTTAGGCTGGCAGAGAGCCAAGAAGATTCACTAGACGATACAATTACTTATCGGGAAGAAGATTATAGTAACGAAAACTTAGTAGAGCAAGCCGCTAACTATAATGAGGGCGAAGAGTATACTATCCGGGAGTTAATCGACCGGATGATTATCACATCGGATAACATAGCTTTTAACATGCTAACCTTGAATATCAACAATCAGATCATTCAAGAAATCCATAAGGACCTGGGTATTGCATATCCGACCCAAACCACGCCTGATGATTTCATCAGTGTAAAATCATACGCCTCATTATTTCGAGTGCTTTACAATGCGTCATATTTAAACCGGGAAAAATCCGAACAAGCGCTTGAGGTATTAAGTAGAGTTTCTTACGATGACGGGGTAGCAGCAGGCATTCCTCAAGACATCACTCTTGCTAATAAATTTGGTATCCGGTATCTGGAAAACGAGAATATCAGTCAACTGCACGACTGTGGAATAATATATAATGATTCAAGGCCCTATATACTGTGCGTCATGACCCGAGGCGAAAACACCAATATTCTTAAAGACGTTATCAAGCAAATATCAGAATTGGTATATCAGGAAGTAAACAGCTAATTTTCCCAAAAACAAAAGACCCCTCAACTTCTGAAGGGTCTTTTAGGATAACCGATATTACTGACGATTGAAGTCTCGGCGGGGTCGATCTGTCATAGGTCGCGCTTCGTTTACCTTGAGGGCGCGTCCGTCTAGATCTTTTCCGTCCATAGCTTCGATAGCTTTTTGCGCTTCATCATCGTTTGCCATTTCGACAAAACCAAATCCGCGTGATCGGCCGGTCATCTTGTCCATTACGACTGTGGCTGATTCCACAGTACCGGCTGATGCAAAAGCTTCTTCCAGCTGTTTGTCATCCACGTTGTAGGATAAGTTTCCTACATACAGTTTCTTGGCCATATTCTGACGTGTTGTTTAATGATTAATGGTGCAATCTCTTAAGGAAGACCTTTATCTCTAACGTGGAGTTAGATATCCTAAAAGACTAACCAGCTCACAGTAGCAGGTTATTAAACATGTGTCAATAGGTGTTTTTTCTGCTATTCTTTATCTAATGGATGCCAAAAGAGTAAAAAACAGAATATTCAGAAATATGGACGAAATCATCACTGAAGGTGACCAACTTATTAATACCCTGAAATCGGAATACAATGACAAGAATCCGAGGGATTTGATAACCAAAGAGGTCATAACGCAGTGGCACGATCAATATAAACAATGGTATCACAAATGTTTGTTGCTGTTGGAAAAGAATTTCTTCAATGACAAGCTAAATTTGCCCAGTTGGTTCAAGATCCAGCCGCTCGACCTATCAGAGCCAATCCAAACTTACAGCACAGTAAAGGAATTTGAAACCAAGCTAAAAACCATGAAGGAAATGCGAGATATTGTAGCTTCGATTCCCGAAGAAAGTTTTGAGGACTTTTTAGTATATCAAGGCTCTCCCCATCAGGTGAAAATGAAGCTGGATGATATTATGAACGAATTAAATTAATATGCCAAAGCACTGGAAAAAAACTTCATCAAAAACAGTTTATCAAAGTAAATGGTTGAGAGTGCGTGAAGATAAGGTTACCCGATCAAACGGCAGTCAGGGTATTTACGGTATTGTAGAAAAAGACGACTTTACGGTTATCGTCCCCGTCTTCCGCAAGAAACTGTATTTGATACAACAATATCGCTACGCAGTTGATTCCATGTCTTGGGAGTTTCCCTCAGGCGATTGTGAAAAGAATGAGAGTCAGAATAACTGTGCTCGTCGTGAATTGAAAGAAGAAACTGGATTCAAGACTGGTTCTATGAAACTTTTAGGTAAATTCTGGCTAGCTTGCGGCCACCACACTCAAGGATATTCCGTCTACTTGGCTAATAACTGTACTCTCGGCCAGCAAAACCTGGATATCGGTGAATCTGGATTACAAGTGAAAGGGTTCACTCTTAACCAAGTTGGTAAAATGATTAAGAACGGTCAGATAAAAGACAGCCAAACAGTTGTAGCTTTACATCTCTACTTAAAAGAAAAGAGTAGCAGTGACAAGCACTAGCTTCAGACTTATACACCCTTGACTTTTCACTCCATAACCTATAAAAAAACTGTATTAGCACTTTCATCGTAACCACAGGACAAGGAGGTAGATATGCCTGCCACCACCTACGCCGAAACGGCACCTCCGGGCCTTCCTGAGATGCCACCAGAAGCTCTCGCGGCTGTCCAAAGTGAAATCATGTCTCATGACAGCGGTGATCCCGAGTTTGACACCCTACCCGAACAGGTAATCCAGGAAAAATTCGGGGGTAACAGTAATTGGTACTTCTGGTACATGGCCCAGATGCACAGGGTTCCAATCAACGGCCAACCAGTCACCGACATCCCCGCTCCCGAAGCCTACCGCCCCAGGGCATCCTAGGTCCTCTCCCCAGCTCAGGCTTGAGTCTGGGGATTTTTTTATATTCGAAAAAAGTGTATAATACATGCATGCAAAAACCAAAAAACAATTTGAAGCTGTTTTATTTTCTGGGATTCTTTCTTGCATTGTCGGCCGCCTTTCCCGGTTATATCCGTTCAACGTTCCTAGAGGAATTTGTTGATGTCAGACTGGTTGGCTTATTTTTTGTCGGAGCATCTTTTTTTAGTTTAATTGCCATAAACTTTTTTCCTCGGTTGATAAAAAAATATACTAACTTCAAGGTATCACTGTCTGTCATCGCCCTGGATATATTAAGCATTATTGTTTTAATAACCACCAGTTCACCGCTTATTGCCTTTTTTGCCTTTGTCGTGACCATAGCCACGCTCTATCTGATTTGGATTAATATGGACGTATTTGTGGAACGGTTTACCTCTAATGTTTCAACTGGAAAAACCCGAACCCAGTACATGACTTATATCAACGCCGGCTGGGTAATATCACCTTTAATAATAGGTAATATTATTGGTACAAATAATTATCGACTGGCTTATGTCTTTTCAATAATTTTTCTCAGCATTGCTTTCATAGGAATAGCTGTTAATAAAAAACGTCTCGAGCATCCGATCCATTATGAAAATCATCACTTCTTCCGAACTCTGAGGTTCGTCTGGCAAAACATAAACTTCCGTGGAATTTATTTTGTTGCTTTTCTGCTTCAGCTCTTCTATGCCATTGCCGTAATCTATGTACCGATATATCTGCATGAGTCTATCGGCTTTAGTTGGGGCACAATCGGAATTATATTTTCATTCATGCTAATACCTTTTGTGCTTTTAGAAATTCCCGCCGGAGTCCTGGCCGATAAATATTCCGGGGAGAAAAAAATTCTATCATTAGGCTTTCTGATAATTTCTGCCACTACCGCCCTAATTTTCTTCTCAGAATCAACTAGCCCTTTTGTTTGGGGATTGATTTTATTTCTGAGCCGCTGTGGGGCTGCCCTGATTGAAGCCATGCGTGAATCTTATTTTTTCAAAATTGTGGACGTAGAAGATATTGATTACATCAATCTATTTCGTGATGTGGGTCCGCTGGGATATCTAATCGGATCTGGCTTGAGCGTTTTGCTCCTCGGATTCTTGCCCATCAAGAGCTTGTTTTTGGTTTTGGCTTTAATACTTTTATCCGGTCTTTACTTCACTGCACGAATAAAAAGCATTGTTGTGAGCAAAAAAGGTATTAAATAGCGAAGCGCTTCCGCAATTTCTCATTAGTGCTATATTTAAAGAGTGGATATATATTGGCTAACATTGCTTTATGCCAAAATCAGCCAAAAAATTTAAAGATTCAAAACAGCGATCCCTGGCATATTACTTCGGGGCGGTTATTTTGGTATTTGTTCTCATGTTGTTAGCGGCGTATATTGGCATGATGAGCGGACAGATGAAACCCAGCATCGGCGATCACGTAAAAGTAGCTCTGGCTCAAAAAAACATTACCATATCAGACAGCCCCCAGTATGAGTTTGACCAGGCATTGCCTGAATCATTCTATCAAGGGATGCTCGGGGGATTAGAAATAGAGGCTTGTGCGGCTGGCGATTATGATATCAGCGATTACATTGGTAAAACAGTCCGCTATACCGCTTATGACGCTAGTAATGCCTATGCTGATGCAGCATCTAGAATCCCACTTCAGGTCTGGGTGATTAGTGAACAAGATAAGATGCTTTGTCTTTTCTTGACTCAGCGTTCAGGTGGAGCCTATATTTCGTCAAGTAACCCTTCTCTTACCAGCACTAACACAAATTTGAGTCATAATTAAATTCTTGACACCATTATATCTATCAGGCTATACTGCTTAGCTAAATAATAGCGAGCTCTTTTTTTAACCAACAGCTGAGGGGGGTTGCATGAAAAAAGATGAGGTTCATCTGAGCTGGACTCAGCTGGATACACTGATTAATCGACTGGCCGCTAAGTTGAGACGTCGCAAGTTTGACCTTTGGTTGATCATCTCCCGCGGTGGGCTTGTGCCCGGCGGGATACTGGCCAAGAGGCTGGATTTCTTCAATATCGTTGTAGCTTCTATCATGTGGTACGACAAGCATGATCGGAAGATGGACCATCCAGTGATCTTGGAATTCCCGGATGAAATGGTGCTACATGGGAGGCGCGTACTGATTATTGACGAAGTGTCAGATTCGGGCGACACCATCAAGCTCGTCCGAAAAAAGTGTCAGCGGGCGGGCGCCAGGGTACAAGTCGCCACAATTCACTATAAGCCCGGCACGCCAAAGAAGCGACACCGTCGACCTGATTTCTTTGTTGAAGAAACCCGTCAGTGGATCCACTATCCCTGGGAGCCTGAAGACGAACGCGAAAGCTAAGGAGGGTAGCGTGGAAAGTTGGAAAGTGATGGTCTCGGTGAGTGGATGTAGCCGGGGTGATTTCTCTCATGACTTTGAAGAAGGGCCTGTGGTCGGACAGGATTTCGAAGTCAACTGGGAAATTCCCGGAGGACGTATTCCGCAGGGCATCTACTCAATTATCAGTGTCAACGTCCACTGCTTCCATATCGTCATTGAGCCGAAAAAGGAGGCAAAGACTGAAGCTTAACCGTGGTCTTAACCGAACACGGTTTTTTTATACGAAAAAACCCCTTACTTGGGGCTTTTTCTTTCTACGACGCTATTGATAACGCAGAATAATCCAAGGGAATTTATCTGGGTCCATCTTGTCGTTTGTTGCGATAGCACTGACGGCAGAAAATCGGTCGAGTACCATCGGGCTCAAATGGGAGTTCTGTAATTTCACCCCCGCACTCTGAGCACTTCCATTGGCCTTGGAACATTTTTCGTTGGCCAAATCCTTTTTGGTCGTCCATTGTGACGAGCTTCCTGGTATTTTGTTGACCCGGTTTTTTGCTTTTTAAGAAAAAGCGGTTGAGGAAACAAAGTCAGTCAAAATACTTTAAATTGTTAGCAATACAAGTCTATCATCCTAAAATATCCTGTCAAGCAAAAAAAGAGCGGCGTCAGACACTAGGTCATCAGCCGCTCAGTCGTTGGGGTTAGAAACCCCGTGGAACACGAATCGTCTCCTGGTTGGCTCCTTAGCCAACTGGCCGTCCTAGGAGTTACCCGGGATCAGAATCGCGCCACCGATACGACGAATCATGGACACACCTCCTTGGAAGGATGGTGACCGCCATGCCCAGCCCAGCGCGGACCGGGAATCGAACGAAAGACATCCGTTAAAAACGAATGCCTTTTTTAGGCTATCAATAATATTTTATTAAGTCAAATGAATTATAGTGATCGTCGAGCCACCATGATGCAGGAACCATCAGCTACTATTTCTAGGCCCAGCTCTTTAGCTTTCTTATCTATTTCATTGCTTTCAGCGCCTGGTTGGAACCAAAGCTTGAGTATTCCCGCCTGTTTAGCATCCTCTAAAATTTTGATTCCAGCGTCTGGCGGGATTACCACAACAGCCACATCGGGTTTTTCGGGAATATTTCCCAAACTGGGATATACCGGAATCCCTTCTATTTCAGAATAATGGGGGTTTACACCGACAGTGCTAAATTCTGCATCATGCAAATCTTTCAATACTTTGTATCCGTATTTATCGGCATTGTTTGTAGCCCCTACCACTGCATACCGATATTCCGAATTTATAAAGTTTTTTATATCCATATTTAACATATTAATTGTCAGCTACAAAATTGTAGCAAATTATTTCAGGCTTGACTAACTGAATACTTATCTTTTAAGATAAGCCAATCGCACCTTAGAAAAAACGCCTAGTAGTCTTTCAGACCGTTCAAACGGGAGAGGTATAAGATGAGGTTATCAGTTATTATTCTTATGCTGGTTGGATCTTTGGTTACTGTCCTGCCGGCCAATGCCCAGCATGGACCAAGTTGGGATCGGGAATATTTGTGCCGATTCCATATGGCCGCTGGTGACAATCCACGGTATTTGGGCTCGGATGACGTCGGGACGATTCGGAACGGACTGTTCCGGATTGATATCATCGATATCAATCGAACTCACCGTCTGGCTCTGGAATACGAGAACTTCGACAACCGGGTGCCGTCTTCTCTGGGTCTCGAGCTACCAGAGGAAAAGCTGTCTTTTGGTCTGGACCATCCGTTCGGCAACGGCTACGACCTAGTTATGGCTGGTAATATGTACAGCTATAACATCAGTGACCCGTATTGGGCTTTTGGCCTCTATCCGTGCCGCAGCTGGGACAGCGGCCAACCCACCGTTGACAAGATGGGCGAACGTCAGAACAAGATCGCCTTTGGACTGGAACGCGACAACGAACAAACCACTCTAGCCTACGCGTACAGCCGTTTCTACCGAGGCAATCTGGGCACCCTGCTGGGAGCTTCACATGAGAAGTTCGTTTCCCACGGCGGCCAGACGAACAGATACGATCGGGCTGGCGGTGCCTTGCTGCTTACGTCACCCAACGGATACTGGCATTGCCTGTTTGGCGCCATGTATAACTTCGACCTAGACAAGCCTTCTTGGGCGACCGGCTTTGCCAAGGTTTCGCATCGTCGGGATCGCGGTTTTAATCCCGGACTACTGGGGGTTACTTGGATCAAGCCCGAGCTTACCTACGCTATGGCTATTGCCACTATCTGGGGACGAGGCGTCAACGAAGATTCCAGCCACGGCATCCTTACTGCTGGCTTCAGATCCGCGGTTAATCAATCGCGCCTAGTTAGAGGACGCGATTTCAACCAACCAGGCATCAGCCCGGCCTATGATGCTGTCGACTTTGGATTGATCAGCGCTACCGCTACTTACATCGACGCCGAGATGATGGGCACCAATATGGTTTCCTGGGAGTATGCTCTCTACGGAACCATGCCCAAGAACACCGGCTTTCCAATTCGACCCTATTTGAGCTTCGCCTATACCGGCGAAACCGATCTGATCTTCAATTACCGCACCTTCAGCCTGGACAATCCAGACCAGCAGTGGTATGTAATCTCCCTGGGCGGCAAACTGCACCTGATGGACCGAGTGGATCCCTACAACCGATACCAATACGGCTTCCTGCGCCTGGAAACCAGCCTCAAGTTCAACGAAGATGACTGGGGCGTGTTCCTCAAAACAACCTACTGGTTATAGCAACCACTAGGTTACCCGATTCCTCAATCGGGTTTTTTTATTGCGAAAAATGAAAAACTGTTACGTCACCGTCCTGAAAAACGTATTCTCGGCCTTCCATTCTCAGCAGGCCTTTGGCCTTGGCATTAACCTCAGAACCAGCGTCAAATAAATCCTTCCAGTTTATTACCTCAGCTCGGATGAAGCCTTCTTCAAAATCAGTATGAATAATTCCGGCGGCTTGAGGCGCCAGGGTATCGCGGGGTATGGTCCAGGCGCGCGTTTCATCTGGGCCGGTAGTAAAAAATGTTATCAATCCCAAAACATCATAACAAGCTTTGATCAAACGGTCCAAACCGCTCTCTGACCAGCCCAAATCAGCCAAATAGGCTTTTGATTCTTCAGGTGTAAAACCGGCTAACTCTGCTTCCAGCTTGACTGAAGCCTTGACCACATTCCCCTTTTGCTGATTATCTTTTTCATCAACATTCAAAACTGTCAGTACCGGCTTCATGGTTAGTAGATTATATGACTTTAATATCTTCCTCTCTTCATCTTTCAAATCAACAGACCGAGCGGGCTGACCATTATCCAAAGCTTCTTTAATTTTATTTAAAACCTGCATGGTCTGGGCAGCCTCTTTGTCGCCCGTTCTGGATTTGCCGTCCAAGGAGTCCAACGATCTATTAACCTGATCGAGATCAGCCATGGCTAATTCATAGAGGATGGTTTCACGATCAGAGTCTGGATCAACTTTTCCAGAGACGTGAATAATATTTTCATCTTGAAAAGATCTAACCACATGGCAAATAGCATCCACTTCCCGAATGTGGCTTAAAAATTTATTGCCTAGACCTTCGCCCTTTGAAGCTCCTTTTACTAGTCCCGCAATATCATAAAATTCGATTGTCGTCGGTACAACCTTGGCTGACTTGCTCATCTGAGCCAACTGATCAATCCTATAGTCCGGTACCGCTACCACGCCGACATTCGGATCAATGGTAGCAAAAGGATAGTTGGATGTATCAACCTGCTTCTTGGTCAATGCTTGAAAAAGAGTGGATTTTCCTACGTTAGGCAAACCCACGATGCCGACAGAAAAAGACATTAGTTTATTTGATAGTTAGGCTTTATTTGATGATTCTAGCATTTGCTCAGAAAAAAACAATAGTTTATCAACGGGCTCATTTTTTGCTACAATAAAAATAACTTTTATTTACTAAACAAGTATTATGAATCAAAAAGGTTTCGGCTCCATTCTCGGCCTTATTTTAATAATTATCGGGGCTATTATTGCTGTTTCGTATTTTACAGGCAAAGGGTCAGGTAATGTTATTACAGAGACGCGCGATGTGGTTGACTTTAACCGTATCGTCTTGAACGGCACTGGCAATCTAAATATCACTCAGGGCGAAACCGAAGGTTTACAAATTTCAGCCGAAGACAACATCATTGGAAAAATTACCACTGAAGTAAACGGTAAAACTCTTGAGATTGGATATACAATGCGCTGGCCGTTTTGGTCGGTCTGGCCCACTGAAGATATTAATTTCAACATAAATGTAATCGACCTCGAACATATTACGATAAACGGTTCGGGATCAGCTATTACTCAGGGTCTAGCTTCAGATAGTTTGGAAATCATGGTCAGTGGATCCGCCGAAATTGACATGGCCGTCGAATTAAATAAACTCAGCTCAGAAATCAACGGTTCGGGCAACTTCACTGTTTCTGGTACAGCCACTGAACAATCTCTGGAGATCAACGGCTCCGGTAAATATTTCGCCAAGGATTTAGCCAGTCAAAAAACAGATATCAAGGTTAGCGGCTCAGGAAACGCAGAACTAAACGTCTCTGATGAATTGGACGTAGACATTAGTGGCAGTGGTAGTGTGAAATATTTAGGCACCCCCAAAGTTACTCAAAGCATTTCAGGTTCAGGCAGCATCGAACAGTTATAATTACAATCATTATCAAATAAAAAACGCTCGGTTAACTGAGCGTTTTTTTGTTATGGTTGACCATCTTTTTAATTCGTATTAATATGAAGAAGCGCTTTTCTTCGCTTCGATCCTGGGTGGCTGGATGAGGATGACTCCCTCTGTTTCGCTGTAATATAGAGTAGTTCGCAACTACTGCCACTTCGGCAGACTTTCGGTGTAAACCTCAACACCTCTCCAGCCATCCCAGGATTTCTATCGACTCGAGTTTGCGCCACTGCCCCCTTGCTGCATGTTCACCGGCCCCCGGCCTCCTGAGGTCACAAGCACTCGGGCCAAGCCCCTGGTTTCATATCAGGGGCCTTTTTTATTTGAAAAAATATTAGAACCAGAGTATTATTTATTTGTATGGAAAACTTAAACACCACGGAAAGCCACCCGACAGCTGACCCCAAAACAATAATCAGCATTATTCTTCTGTGTCTGACAGGCATTATTTTAATTGCTTTCCAATTAAAAATTTACGGTTGGATAATTTTTGGTTTAGGTTTAGTCAGCTTATTATTCATTAAAAAAAACACTGCCAAAGATCTACTTCTAATTTACCCATCCTTGGGCATATTAGGATTAATGAATATCTCAACCGATTTGGATACGTTCAATTTTTTTCAAATGGGAGCCGGGGTTATCTTGGCCCTAGCCATACCTTTTATTATTACTCGTTATATTTACAAAGAAAAAACAATCACTTACCCTTGGCACTATAAAGGTCGTTGGACTAAACTGGAATTTTCATACGTGGCCCTAACCCTGGTCATCGCCTATTTCTTGCTCCCCTTCTGTATGAGAACCAGCGGAGCATATATGAATTGGAGTATGGATAAGAATATAGGCGACTTCCTCAAACTGTTTATTGGCACCCAAGGCGTGGGCCTCTGGGATGAACTCTTTTTCGTAGTTACAGTATTTGGAATATTCAAAAAATACCTAAAGTTCCATTGGGCCAACTTGGCTCAGGCAACCATCTTTTGCTCATTTTTATACGAGTTAGGTTTCACTGGCTGGAGTATAATTATTATATTCATTTTCGCGTTGCTGCAAGGAATGATTTACAAAAAAACCGCTTCCATTATTTATATTATAATAATTCATTTGAGCCTTGATTTGATATTATTTTTTGTTTTAGTAAATCTGTTGCAACCATCTTGGTTAAATATCTTTATTACCTAGAACAGTGTACAAAAAAATAACACTAATACTCATCGCCATAGGTCTAATCGGTCTGGCTTATTTTTATCGAGTGTCAATTAAAGAATTTTATCAGGAGCTGACAAAATCTGAAGTACCAGAACCGATAACATCATTGGAAATATCTCATAATATTAACCTAGAGACTGAAGAAAAAGAATTACCTGATGAAATCAACCTGGCCGTACCCTTTGCCTCCCAAGCACCGCACGCAAACTGGGATTTGCCATATCAGGAAGCCTGCGAAGAAACAGCCGCTCTGATGATTCACCGTTACTGGCAGAATCAAGGTTTTGATTCAAAAGAAGATGCCGATGATGCCATTCTAGACTTGGTATATTTCCAAACCAATAACTACGGCGCTTATGAACACTCCTCAGCCGATGAAACTGTCCGCTTCATCAAAGACCGTTGGGGCTATGAAGGCGTTGATTTAATAACTGGTGAAGATGTTACGATTGAGAAAATCAAACAAACCTTATCTCAAGGATTTCCAGTATTGGTATTAGCGGCTGGCCGAGAGCTAGGCAATCCTAATTATCGCCAGCCCGGTCCTTTGTATCACGCTTTGGTGATAAAAGGTTATAAAAAGGATGGAACCATCATTACCAACGATCCGGGCACTAGAAACGGAGCTGATTATTTATACAATCCAAAGGTGCTTTATGACGCAATTCATGACTGGAATGGCGGAGATGTACCGACAGGGCAAAAAAACATGATAATAATCTATCCCAATAGCTAAAAACGCTTAAATATTGACAAAAAACCGTATTATGAAGTATGATAATCGCGGTTCTTTTTTATGTCCGCAAATTCAAACAAAAGTCTAAGGAGGTAAGATCATGCCAAACGACGGAACGCCCGAGGTAGTACCGGTAAAGGTCGGCATAGTATCGATGAACTTCAGTAACAAGCGAGTTGCCGGAGTGGCTATGGATGATGAAGCCTCGTTCAGGTCTGGTGACCAGCTGCAGTTCGGCGAGGGTGACGAAGCGAGGACTATTACAGTCACTACGATCGAGCAACACAAGGTTGGTGTTACCGAAGCGCGCATCAACAGTGCTGGTCGACTGTTCGGCGTCAAGACTGGCTTCCGCGACAACCAGCCGGGTCAGCCCGTCTTCCGTCTCGATTCGAAGCCACCCGCCGGTTCCGACAAATCCGAGTCGCGCGAACCGGCCGCCTGCAATTAGGAGCTGGTCCTATGTCCACGAAGACCAATAGGGGTTTTGACCCCATAGGAGAAGGGCTCAATCCCGAGGCTTGTCCCCAGCACCCAGATCAACCGGAAGAAAGTCAGACGATCCACGTTACTGGCTGGCAGCACCAACGTAACGGATCAATCATCTTTGCTTGTGTGCCCGAAGGGTGTTCACTGGGCAACGGTGAGAGAGTACGTATTGGCAGCGCCCAGGAAACCTTCACGCTCAATGGCATCAGTGCGGCTGGCCAGGAGGGCGGTACCATCAAGGGACGAGCGATCGTGAAGATCCCAGTTCCTCGAGAAGTCCCGCTACAGCGTAACGGTTCCCTAATCACAAAGGTCAAATGACAATTTCGGCCTGCATGGTTTCATGCGGGCCTTTTTTTATCCCCAGCCGACTATGGTATAATCCATATACTAAAAAGGATAATTAAAAAGGAGGTATTTATGAGAAAAACCATTATCTCAATTTGCCTGGTAGTAGCACTAGCTACGTTGGTCACAACCGCCGTAGTCCAAGCTGCCACCAGACACAACGTTACCACCACCTTAGGTGGAGTGGTTGATGATTTCTTTGATTTAGACGGTACGTTAACAGTCCAGTCTCTGGTCGTGGGGGCACAGGGCGTAGGTGGAGTAACGTTCTTTAACGGAACTATTGTGAACAACACCAGTAATGTAAATACCGGCTTAGACAATCCGGTCACTTTTGGTGATGATGTAAGAATTGATGGCACAATATATCGTGGCGCTACAGAAGGTCCAGGCGATAGCTATCCACTAAAACTGAATGATGATGTAAACATCTATGGATCCCTGACTGTTTCCGGAGCTTCGACCCAAACCGGCGCTGTCTCAGTTGGTGGAGCTGCAAGTTTCAGTGACGATGTCACTCTGACCAGCGGTCAGACTTTGACTTTAACTGGTGTCACTACCGCCGGATTATTTGACGCTGCTCAAACTATTACTGCTGACTGGGTAAACACCGCTAACCCTTGGTCAGCCGCTGAAATAGCTGATGTAACGCGTAAGGTTGATGTTCCGCTGGGTTCAATCTTTGGACTGAATGGCGCTACCACTATCGCGCCGTTAACCTCGGCTACCACGCCAAATCTTACATACGTAGCAGATCAAGGCGCCCACCTGGTTTTCTCCGAAGACGACACCGACAGTATCGTTGCTTCAATAGTGGTGCCGCAAGATTACAGCGACGGTGGAGTGTTTAAGATGGTGGTGGATACGTCTGGTTCAATAGTAACGGATTGGAATTTCGACTTTGAAACAGCTATTGGACAGACCAGCGGCACTGAGGCCTGGGACAGTTCTGTTGATAATGAGACTCCAGTCGACGTGCCGGATACGGCAGGCGAACCAAACGTTATGACGTTCACACCTACCGCTCAGAGCGGTATTTCGGCAGGAGACGTAGTAAATATCAAGATAACACCCGACACTAATACTGCTACCGGCGAGCCTGATGTAGAAATATACTCGCTTTGGTTCGAGTACTCGGCTATCCAATAAATAGAACATCAAAAAAAGTAAAGCTCCCGTTCACCGGGGGTTTTGCTATTATTTAATAAAAAACCGGCGGTAAATTCCGTCGGTCTTATGTGCCTGATTTCGACATCCTCATGGCGTACTCATATGACGAAAACCGTCATCAGTCCACTCCATTGGCTTAATGTGGAAAGGCTTGCAGATACAGGGGATCTGATGACAGCGGACACAACCCTGACCATAGTGACTCCAGATAGCGGTCTCCAGATCAACCCCCGACAGAATGGCCGCCGCAATGGTCCAGGCCAAAATGTCAGCCATCTCCAATCCGATCTCTTTGTAGATTTCCTGGTTGGATTTGGATGAAGTTCTGGCCCCGGAAATAGCCGCCGTCAATTCGCTCACCTCCCGATAGAGACGCAAGGTGATTTGATTCAACGACTGATTGACTTGGCTGTTTCCATACATGGATCGAAGATGTTGTGACCACTGAGTTAGAGGCCAAGTAATCTGCAGCTGATAATCCTGTTCGGTTGGAACAGCCGAGTGTTGATCACGTTCTTCCTCAACGCAAATACAGGGCATTTGTAAGCAATAACCGCAGCCAGAAAGCGGGAATTTCCTGGCCATATGTTCCGCCAGATCAATGCGGTAGAAGTTCACCAAACCGCAGAACCGGACAAAAATCCTCCGGAGAGGAATTTCGTACCGAGGATCTCGCACCACTTCAGTCTTGCGAACAAGGTTCTGCAAATCGCCGATTCTGATTTGCAACAATCCGATCTGATCAGGCATGGTTGGAAAGAACAGCCGATCGCGCCCTCCAAACAATCGGTCAAAATGAGCTATCAGTTCATTCAATGTCATCTTTTTTATCCTCCCTTCTGATGTTCAGATTTACCGATCCATAATTTTATAACGACATCAAAATATTGTCAATAAAAAGGGCTGCAGTAAAGCAACCCTATGCTCGTTAAAGATCAGATGAGAGTGGTGAAGGAACTCCCAGGCTGTGTGCTCCTGCACGAAGGATGGTTCGAATATCTCCATACCAACGAAAGTCAGGAAAATGCTCCGGCTGGCTGGGGAGATGACGCTGAGTCAACTCCTCCAACTCTTCCAGCCAAGACTGAACGACCTTAGATCTACCGTTGACTCGTTGACCCATCTCTTGAGCCAGGGGCAACAACAGATTAGTCGTTTCCCAGGCAACCAATTCTCGGTTTCTTGGCTGAAGGAATTCGAGGGTTCGCATGTTGTGCAACCGGTCAGCCAGCTTGATTAGCAGAACCATGATATCTAGTAGCTCTGTCGTCTCTAGCAACTGAGCGTAATACGAAAGTTTGCTGACTGGCCAAGCTAACAGCTTTGATTTCGGATCAACGGAAACGCTCTCCACAAGAAATGCCGACCTGGATCCAAATCGTGATCCGATCTCATCAAGGGTGACCGGAGTATCCTCCTTTAAATCGTGCATAACAGCTGCTGCCACCTCCTCAACGGTTCCGCCAACATTCAGAATCAAAGCACCAGCCTCGAAACCATGATTGACGGCAGGCTCACCAGACAAACGAGATAGCCCTCTCATTGCCCGATCGGTGAATTCCACTGCTTCAATCAGAGTGCCTTGATCCGACAAACCGGATTGAGCAACTAGGTCAATCAACTCTTGCTTTTTCATAGCCAACCCCCTTTGGAAACTTATGGTGCGAGGGAACACATGACTCTTTCATATGTCCTTTATTTTCTAAAGAACAAAAAAACCGCCTGGTCAGGCGATCTTAGTCTGGGCACAAGCCTACTCCTGGGAACACTCTGGGCCGAATCAGATGGCCGGTTCTTCGTTCCCAAATACTGTTTGGTATCAAGTTGGTTTGTGTTTGGGTCATTAATAATATTTGAGCTTTTTACAAAGATATCATATATCCAACGGATGTCAAGTGGAGATCGGATATGATATTATCACCCTGTTGAAAATCTTTTAAGATCGTGGTACATTGATTATGCTGATACTTAATTCTAAATAATATGAATCGAAAAACCCTTACTTCAATATTATCCATATCAGCGGTTCTCATTATTGGAATAGGCGCTCTTACGTTTTTCGTCTATTGGCCCAATAATAAATCAGAAACAGACTCGGGCATCATGGGGGCTCGTACAATTAATCAGTTAGAAGCATCCATGGATTATTTGACTTTGCAGATAACTGAGTTGAAAGACGTTGAAAGAAACTTGAAATCGTCTCAGCCGATTCTGGCGGCTGTAGACGAGGTTGATATTGAGACTCAAATCAACTGGGTTATTGATTCACGTTTAGAGCTACTAAACGCCAAAGCCAAATCAAACAGCTGGGAAGTACCGACTGACGCTAACACCTCTCACTCTATTTTCACAAAAATGCTGGATGAGTATATCAACATGTATGAATCATTCTTCCAGGCATACAATCAAGAGTTAGGTGAAAGTACTGATGCTCAATTCGCCTTAGTAGATGCTGAACGCTCACAGGCCAGGGGTAAAGAATTTATGGAAGAACTAAAAGTAGCCAACGGCGAACTCCTTAAAAATTCTGGAGCAAAATTCTCTGATACTGACAAAGACACCCTACCGGATGTTTGGGAACAAATAGCGGGTTCCGACATAACTCTAGTAGACACAGATGAAGATGGCCTAACTGACGCTGAGGAATTCAACGTTTATCTGACCAGGCCCGACAAACCCGATACTGATGCGGATGGATTCGTTGATGGAGTAGAGGTTACTAATGGCTTTAATCCGATTGGTGACGGCAAACTATCATCCAGGTAGAAATAAACAAATTATGTAAGACAACAATTGACTGTTCTGTCCTAGAACAGGCGTTTGGCTATTGGTATATGTAGATTCAATAGTAAGAAAGCAGGAATTGGTGTATAATTGTACTGTTTTTAGCTAACCCTTGATTTAATTTTAATATCTGATATAATCATCAATTCGCTGAAAACAGGGTATTTTACCAATAACACGCCGCTATGGCTGAAAAAGTAAATCATTTAGATAAATTAATAAAAGCCTATCAACATCAGGACAATGATTTTGCTCCTTTTCCTGGTGAACCCAGAATCCAGGTCAGCCGGATGGCCAGCCGGATGGCTTTTGTTTATGAAAAAATCAGAAACGCTTTAGAATATCAAGAAGTACATCTGATTAGAAAAAACGCCATTGAACGCATCATGAAGCGGCGCCTACTCGCCAGAGTACGCCCTTCTCAAATGGCTCAAGACCTGATTTATGAATTAATCCGCGGACGCTATCTTCCAGATAATGAAGTTCCAGAACATAAGATCGAAGATGTCAGGGCAATTCTCAACAAATACTTTTACTTACTAAACCGTATATCTCTTTACCTCAAGGGCAGCGAAAAGAGAAAAACCTACAAATGGATTTTGGGAATAGCCGCGGTAGAAATAGATCACGCTCTTGTTTCTCCCTACAAAACTCAAGCCCTGGCTGAATTCATGTACCACACCGTTAGAGAAAATGTCATGCTGGATCAAAAGATATCCGATTTGGAAAAAAATATCCAAATCTATCTGGCAGTCCAAAGATCTCTTCTCAGATCAGATCAATCAGTTTTACGCTATCACCTATTTCAATACTTTAACGAAAATTGGTATCAGGCCGACAAACAGCAAGTAGAAAAACTAGCCCAGGATATTAGAACCATAAAAGATAAAATAGAATATCAAATTACTCATCCCATCGGTGATAATTTGTTCCGCTATTTAAAAAAATACACAATCTACTTTCATGTCATCAAAGACATCATTGAAGAAGATCCGGACACAGCCCATGATCGCATTGGCGACCCTGAAGAATTAGAAACTACTATCAAACGGGCTTGCTATGAAAGATACGGTCAAGCAAAAAACAAACTAAGACGAGGGGCAGTTAGAGCTATCATCTACATCTTTATTACCAAGATGGTTCTGGCTTTGATACTGGAATTTCCTTATGACATGTATCTATATGGTGAGATACATTGGTTGCCATTGGGAGTCAATGTTGTATTTCATCCCTTTTTGCTATTTTTAATCGCTTTAACTGTCAGGATACCAGCCGAAAAAAACACCCAATTAGTGATCAAGGGTATCCAGAGCTTGCTCGAGCGTGGGGATGCGGGTGAAATATTGATCCAACGTGTTGTCAAGCGCCGCAAGATATTAAACACAGCATTCAATGTTGTCTATGCTATAACCTCTATTATAACATTCGGAGTTCTAATATACGCTCTCCAGAGATTTGATTTTAATGCTTTAAGCATTTTCCTATTCCTATTATTCCTTACCCTGGTTAGCTTCTTTGGCATCAAAACCAGAGAAGAGGCAAAAGAATTTATAGTGGTAGCCCGCCATGACAGCACATTAGGTTTCATTATCGATCTCTTCTCAATGCCAGTTATCCGAGCCGGCCGTTGGATTAGTCTAAAATCACCAAAAATCAACGTTCTGCTATTCTTCTTTGACTTCATAATCGAAACTCCCTATAAAACTTTAGTGGAAATATTTGATGAACTAACTAAGTTTATCCGCGAGAAAAAAGAAGAGCTATAATTTATTTGCTATAAAAAAAGAGGCTCGGTTCCAAAGAACCAAGCCTTTTGTGATTGTCGAGAAAGAGCGGTCTAGAGCACGTCGAACTGATAGCGACGGAAGGCTTCGTCGATTTGCTTGCGCCAATCATCCGGACGCAGGTAGCGTGTCACGATGGCCGCGCTGGTCAGCAGACTGTTGCCGTCCTGGGGCGTGAAGGCGAAACCGATGATCTCGTTCCCTCTTACGGTGACGGTACTAACCGGCACCACGGTCTGGTCGAGAATCCGGCCGGAGAAACCATCGTCCCGCGCTTCAGAAAACACCTGGCCGGTGTTGTTCCAGTAAGTCACGGACACTAGTTGCCGTCTCTGGATCGCCGCGACGAAATCATCGCGAGTCGGCGGAGTGCCCTCCACCTCAATGTTGAAGTGGATAGTGTGCTGATACTGTGTGGGCAACTTGATGGCCGAGCTGAAGAGATCCAGCTTAATGCCCCTGGTCTCAAGCACGCGATTGGCATCGAAAGCATGGTGAGTGCCAGACTCCTCTTCCTTGTGCTTGTCGACTGTCGGGCTGGCCACGTTCTTCGCCTGGCTGATGTCCGTGGCCCGGCGCAGCATGACGAAGCGACCGCGTCTGATCGGACAGGCCAGATCGTCCATGACGATACTCAGCAGGACGAGCAGATTGTGAGTGTTGCAGGATACCACTTGAACGTATCGGTGCTCGTCCGGATTCACGGCTTCGTTGTTGATGTCGAGAGCAAAGGGAACACCGAAACCCTCTTCCGAGCCTTGAGCGATGAAACCCTTGATTCTGTCCTCATGCGGCTTGAACCAAGAAGCCTCGCCATCAACACCGTTCTTGTGTGCCAGCGCGGCCGGCGTGCAATCGATCACGACGTCGGCCCAGGCTAGAGCCTCTTCGCGAATCATGACCGGTTCCAAACCGAACTTGCGGAAAGCGTCGAAGCTTTCCTCATCGGTGACGAACTTGGCGCCGCGATCAATCCGACGTTGTGTCGACGCCACGGTTTCGATCTGAGGCGTACGCTTGTGGAAAGCCACCTCATCAATACCCAGAATTTGCTTACATTTGGTCAGCATACCGATCACCGGCTTGCCGATCGTACCAGTCCCCACCACAAGGACGTTTCCCATTACTCCATCCTCCCTCTGTTGACGACTCGCCGTTAGTCAGCCACAACCGACTTTGGCTAAAAAGGACATTAAGAAAGCGCAGGACTCTTTCCCAGGCTTTCGGAACATACTTTACTACGTATGATGATATATGACAAGTCTGTTTTCCACAGCTTCCTTTGTAAACAACAGTTAAACAATTTGCTAAAATATAGCTTACCTTCCGCAATAGTAGCTAAGTTTTGCGAAGACGGCAGTAGCCTTTTTTATTTAAACCCATGTTTCTCCTAGAAATATTATCAATTGATAAAAAATCTCCTCCTCCAGATCTTACTTTTGTCTTACCCGAAATTGACATAGAAACCCTTCTTAATAGCGCCTTGATTTGGTTTGTCTCGGGATTGATGATATTTTTCTTCGCCAGATTAATTTTTTTTATTTTCAAACTGGCTGTAGCTGGAACCGACGAGGAAAATATCGAGAGTGCTAAAGTTAATATAAAAAGTTCTATTATCTTCCTGGTTGTCTCATCAATATCCTGGGTTGTGATATCTGCTTTCTTCCAGGGGCTAACAATAAATTTGTAAAATACAAAAAACAATCCTAATATTTATTAGGCTTTTTTATATTGGAAATAAATTACTGAAACATATCCCCTAAGTTCCCAATCCAGGAGAAGGTATCTTCTAGGTTTCCGATCACCAGCTGGAGGAATGATTCTCGGTTCCTGGAGGTCAGAACTGAGTAGGAGTCTGATTTAGCTTCGTTTCTGGCTCTATCTTTGGAAACTACCCGGAAATGGTAGGTTCTGGCCGGATCTAGATTAGAGACTACCATTAGGTGGTCATTGACTAATTCGGTGTTTTCATCTGTTTTCTCAGAGTAAGAATCAGAGGCTAGGCCTTGGCCGTATTCCACTTGAGAAGTAGCCGGCTCATTAGTCTGCCAGGAAACAATGATCTGTACCTTGGAGGCATCACCAGAACCTACAGTATTGGATTCTGAGACAACATTGGAGACGATTGGCGGAGTAGTATCTTTTAAGGTAGTAAAGGATTCCTGATCTGAGGTAGCTCTGTATCCGAATTGATCGTAGCCGGAGATGTTAACCTGGTAGGTGGTATCATCTTCTAGACCGAATAAGAGGATGGAGTGAGCTGTTACTTGAGCGGTATTACCTTGAGTCTTGGTGGGCAGATATTCATTGCCGTATTCCACTTCTGAGGTAGTGGGAACATTAGTGGTCCAAGTAACTTCAGTTTGGCCTTCGGCCTTGTTTTGGAAGGAAATATCAGAGACTCGGGGGAAGGTTAGAGTGGTAAAAGTGTAGTCGCTGCTCTCCGGGGGATTACCAGTAGAATCTACTCCGGTAGGCTTGAAATGATAGGTAGTATCGTCAGATAGCCTGTCTAATTTAACTGTATGGTTAGTGGTCAGAGAGCTGGAAGTGTCTGAGTAGGACTGGCTGTAGGAAGTGATAGTACCGTACTGCAAAACAGTGGTGGTTTCTTTGTTGGTGGTCCAGGTAATCAGAGCATCATAGAGCCTGATGTCCGAGATTTTAACATCTGAGACTAGAGGTGCTTCCAGAGTGGTGAAGGTCTGGGTGCCGGAAGTATTGATATTTCCATCAATATCAACTGATTTAACTCGATAGTAGTAATTTGTTTTAGGTAGTAGCCCCTGGATATTAACAGAGTGTATTTCTATCAAATCAGATTCGCCTTGCTCCTCTCCTAGTTCATCAGTTAAACCGTATTGAACAAATGAGGTAGTATCTCTCTCCGTTTCCCAGACCACTGAGGCGGAAAAAGAGTCAGGAGTCACAGTCGGACCGGAGGTAATAGATGGCGGAGTGGTGTATCTGCCTTCGGGTATTTCTGAGACAGTGGAAGAAGCGGCTGAGGTGGCTCCGGCTGAGTCTTTGGCTTTGATGTAATATGAGTACTCGACAGTGTTGTCTAGATCAACATCCAGATAGCCGGTAGTTTGAAGCTCGGCAATGCTTTCAAAAGATCCATCATCTTTTGAACGGTAGACTAAATAGACAACCTCTTCTTCATCGTCTGTAGAAGCAGCGGTTGATTTTTTCCATTTTAAGGCTATGGAGTAGTCTTCTGTTTCCCTGTTTGAGGCATCCGTAATAATCAACCCGGAAGGAATAGCCGGAGCCGCTGTATTAGCCTCAAACTCTACTGAGGCATAGTTGGAGTAATTAATGTTTTGATCGTCATCTATGGCAACGATGTAGAAAGTATTAGTGCCTTGTTGAGTAGCGTAAGGACCGGCCTCCAAATATTCACTGGTGGTATATGAGGTATTAGAGGCTGTAGGCAAAGAATTAACCGAGTAGAAGTAGCCTTCAACAGTTACTCCGTCATCTGAGGGAGGGTCCCAGGAAAAGGCAAAAGAGTTGGTAGTGGAAGAGGTTGGAGTAACAGCCAGGTTGGTTGGAGCAGATGGAGCATCAGCGGTAGTAAAGGTGTAATCTCCTGAATAGCCGGTATTGTTGTCTTCATCAGTAAATCTTACCCTGAAGTGATAAGTGGTATCAGGACTAAGGCTGATGAGAGAAACCTCATGAGAAGAGACGAAGTCATCCTGGCCCATTTCACTGCCGTAGGAAGTAGTGGTGCCATACTCAACAAAAGAGGAACATTCTCGATCAGTCAGCCATTCTATGATAGCTGATTGTATTCTGGTAGTAGCCCCGGGATTACCGACTAGATCAGGGGCTTCGTAGTAGCGGCCTCGAGGGTTTTCTGAGACTATGCTGGAAGCAGCAGAGGTAGCTCCAGCATTATCCGCTGCTTTAATGCGATAACAGTAGTTCTTGGTATTATCCAGGCCGGAATCCAGATAGCCCAGAGAATCAGTCGTAGCTCTCTCAGAAAAAGCTACTCCGTCTTCACAAGCCGGGTAATCATCTGATCTTTCCACTATGTAATGATCAATGCCAGATCCGGTATTGCTGGGTTCGTCCCAGGTAATGGTTAGAGAATATTTCTGCTGTTCTCGATTAGAAGTATCCGTCACGATTACACCGGTAGGAATACCCGGAGCCGTAGTATTAGCCTCGAATTCTACTGAGGAGTAGGAAGTCCAGAGGATATTACCGGCTTCATCTTTGGCTACGACATAGAAGATATTAGTGCCTTGCTGAGTAGCAAAAGCATCAGGGCCTACTGAGGTAGAGGTGGTCCAGGTGGTATTTGAGGCAGATGGCAGAGCATTGATAGAGTAGTAGTAGCCGGAGATAGGATTGGTGTAGCTGTCCGGCTCATCCCAGGAAAAGGTAAAGGAGTTAGTGGTGGATGAGATAGGGTCTACTGCCAGGTTGGTAGGCTCAGACGGAGCTGAGGCCGAATAGTAGTAGTTAACTTGGGTGTAAGAAGAAGGAGTATTGCCAGCGGTATCCAATGATTTAACGTAGAAGAAGTTAACTCCGTCTTGATAGGCTTCCAGGCCGGAAACGTAGGTATCAGAAGTAAAAGTGTCCGTGGCTCCAACGGCTCCGGTTTTGTAGTAATATCCGGAAATACCTGAATCAGCATCAGATCCGGCTGCCCAGAGGAAATCAAAGTTATTGGTATTAGTGTAGCCGGCTGGATTAGCAGCTACTACGCCGGGATTGGTGGGATTAGTGGCGTCGTATTTGTAGATGAAAGCAGCGTAGGCTGAATCAGCTACATTACCAGAAGCATCTCTGGCTTTGATTCTTAAGTAGTAGGTATTGCCTGAGGTTAAAGAAGAGGCGGTGTAAGTAGCGGTGGATCGGAAAGTACCAGAGGTGGGCTCACAATCCGCAGCTCCAAAGCAGACCCAATAACCAGAATAGCCACCGGACATTCCAGAATCAGAATCAGCTGCACCGCTCCAGGTGAAGTAAGGAGCTGAATGGTTGTACCAGGTGTTAGTAGTAATGCTATCACCTCCGTTTTCTGAGTAGCCCAGGGTGGTATCTGGATTAGTGGGATCATCTACGTCTTTGGTGTAGTCATAGCGGAAGTCTGCCACTGAAGGATTTGAGGTACCATCGCTGGAAGTGAGGGTAATTCTGGTTTGAACATACCGGTTGTAGATATCACCCACCAGGGCCACCATTTCTGACCGGGTCTTGGTTTTGGTGCCTGAGGAAGTGTAGGTATCTACGGTAGTCCAGGAACTCCAGCCTGTGGAACCATTGGCACTATGCCTGATTTCAAACTTAGCAGAAGTATTGGCTGGAACTGTGACATTGGTGGTAAAAGCGGTGGTACTGTCTGGATCTGGATCTGTGAAGTCGCCCCATTTGTAGATATATTGAAGGTCTATGTTATGGCTGGTATATGTGCCGGGAGATTGGAGAGCTGATTCTTCTGCTCCCCAGGAGGATATGAGGGTGTCGGTTTCAGATAAATAAACCACCTTGATCCATTCTGCTGAGCGAGCTGTGCTAGCCACTCTATGTTCATCTAAATAACCATCAAATTCATGCTGCGCTAAACTATACTGCCCACTCTGATCAGAAATTGCACCAATAATAGAATCGCCTGCATCAGCCAAATCAGAACATGAGCCACCAGCATTATCTGTTTCGTCCCCGTCAATATACAACCGACCAGTTGAGCCATCATATGTATAGGCAAAATAATACCAAGTACCAGTTCCATAGACTGTTGGATCATCAGCACTGCCTACACGAGATCCAGTGTTACACTCCACCCAAGCTCTCAAAGATCCATTATCATCTACTGCTAGACAATGGCTGTCAGCATTTCCGGTAGGTGAAAACTCTAATGTTCTTCCAGAGCCCGTGCCTGCCCCACTCCTATTGAACCAACCTTCCATAGTTATGCTATTTCCAAATACAATACTTGATGATTGATTATGCAAGGCGTCTCCATCTCCAATAAAACCATCACCACCGTTAATTTTTCCTGTTTCGTCCTGAGTCGGTGAATTCCTAGGTGTTAAGTCAATATTACTACTCGTGGAATCATATGACGTTCCACTTGTTTCATCCAGGTGCCATACTCCCTTGAAATATCCGTCATCATCATAAGTGCCAGACTCGTCTTCTCCATTGGCTGCTCCGTCATTGCTATAATAAACGTAAATATGGTCAGACCCACTAGCTAGATTTGGTACTTCAACCCAGGCAATAGCATCATCTCCGGTATGATCATATTTTTCGAAATGAAAATCAAGGACCGTCCCATCACTATCACCAAATCTCACTTCATCTCTTGAGTCCGCACCTGCCCAAAAATCAGTATTAGATGAATCGATATGTATAATTACCGGGAAATTATCATGAGCTGACCCTGATGTGTTATTAAAATTGATTTTCTGTCTAAGATTCCACCCAGCCTCATTAATCCAGTTCGCTCCCCCATCACCACTTATTTCAATGGAGTCGCTGGATACAGTCACATCATCTAATGTTCCCAAATTCCAATCTTCATCTGAAGTAACTTCAACGTAACCTGTCTCGGGAGCTGCTTTGGTAAAAGGTTCTTGATAGAGAGTTACGGCTAAAACTATTATTAATAAAACAGAAAACGCAACCTGAAATTGGTAGCGTTTTGCATATTTCAATATCTTATCGAATTCTAATTTTAGCTCGTTATCTTTAAGCTGGTTTTGTATTCTTCTTACTTTTTTCTTAGAGAAAAGCACAACTCTAAATATTTTACCCAAACTTTATTATTTGACTAGTATTAGCCAAAATAACAACAATAACCAAATTTAGTGGTAAATTTGCTAATTTTAGCCATTTATCCACAAATTCTGACACGTTTTTATTATTCAATTTTCATTAATATTATACATAGAATAGATAAATTTGTCTATTACACCAAAAAACTACACTATTTGTCAAAATATTAACTTTTTATTATAATTAGACTGTTGAAAACTAACACCAAGTATATGAAAGACAAGAAATTTGCCACTGAGTTAAAAGATTTAGAAAACCCTGATCTTGCTGACGAAATATCTAACGCTTCCCCCTCTTTCTTTCTAGAACAATCTGACGATGAAACGGGTGCCATAGGAGATGAAAACGATTACTCTGGACAATTAGCCGTAGATGTATATCAAACTCCAAAAGAGATCATCATTAAATCAACTATTGCCGGAGTTCAGCCGGAGGATTTGGATATCTCAATAAACAACGACATGGTTGTAATAAAAGGCACTAGACGACAAGAAGAATCAGTTGCTGAAGAAGATTATATATATAAGGAATGTCATTGGGGCGGCTTTTCTCGATCAATAATATTACCTATCGACGTTAAAGAAGATAAAATAAAAGCTAATTTAAAAAATGGTATTTTGACAATCGCTTTACCAAAAGCGGGTAAATCTAAAGTTAAAATAGTCGAAGTAAAAGAAGAGTCTTAAATATTACAATTTTAAAATCAAACTATGAAAAAATTTACTTTATTATCTTTTCTGCTTTTCACCCTATCCTTGGTGCTTTCACCTGCCGTGATAGCTGATTCTATAAGCGACGACCCTGAAGCTGACCTGCCGCTCAATGAAGACATAACTGATGCTAAATCGGAGCTGAGGCGAGCTGAGCAGTTTTTTCGTGATTCAGAACTCAATTGGGAAACTCGCATTGAAACGTATCTTGATGATCCGACCGATGAAAACTTAACCAGCGCCAGAACGTACGCCAAACAATTAATCAATCAAACCATAGATTTATACGACAAATACTACACCTTGATCACTGCTCGAGCTAATAATATTTCTGGTCTCGATCCTGCTGACCAAGTAGCTTTATTGGCAAACACAGAAACTGAGCAATCGTGGTTACAGACTCAGCGAGTGTCCATTGCTGAATCAACAGAAAACACGCAAATAGTAAGCGTTGCAACGGCTTTGAATAATTATCGTACCGAAAAACTAGCCTTTCATTTTCGTGTCGTAGGCCTAATTGCTGGTTCACGAATAAATAAATCAATAACAGTGCTAACCGATGCCGCTAACAGAATTGCTGATTATATAGCTGTACTGACTGATCTGGAAAAAGATACCACCAAGCTGGAGACCCTATACGCCAGTCTAACGGAAAAAGTTGACCAAGCCAGAACTGAATATGCTACGGCTCTTGAGGGTGTTAGAGCTATCACAAATTCGGATACGGCGGTAACCGATTTTGCAACACAGGAGGAAAATTTAAACACCGCCAAAACAACACTCACCGACGGCCAAGTTATTCTGGATGAAATAGTGACTGAGTTCAAGAATGTCAAAGCGGACAAGATTGGGGGCTCGGGTACTCTAGAGGCTGCTGGCGAAGGAAAAATATTAATAGTCAGCGATGGAACCGTAACAATCTCAAGCGAAGACGAATTGACGGTTACGGTTTATGATCACGTTGGTGACATAGTAATCGATGCAGTAGGCACAGGAACTACTGATGCGGAAGGGCGTAAAACCACTTACTCTGGCTACTCCCAGCTGACTTTAACCGGAGACGCTATGACTGTGTTGGCCGATGGATCGGTCAGTGATTTAAGCGCCAGCGGCACTGGTCGAGCTTATCTCTCTGGAACCGGCACTTATCAGTCCTCAGGCGATGAAACAGCCAAAGACTACACTGAGGCTGGAGTATTATTTAATATTTCTTCATAAATAAAACCCTATGAGAAAACGCAATCGCAACTTCCTAATTATAATCATTATCATCATAATAGCGGCTGCTGCCTGGTATTTATTCTTCCGAGGCGACAGCACGGATGATACGACCAAAGTCAATGTTAATGTTAATACTGAGGATACGGGCAAAGACAGTGTGATCGACACTTCAACCTTATCAGACGTCGATATTGAACCAGATCTGGATGACGTAGACTACTATATAGATGATCTAACCCCTCCAGATACAACCATCGATATTGATTTTGAATAATGAAAACCTATACCTTAGAAGCAGTATTGGAGCGACTAGAAGATGATATTGTTATATTAAAAGTTGCTGATCAGAAATTAAGCTGGCCAAAAAAACAATTCCCTAAAGACGTAAAGCCGGGCGAACGGCTATTTCTTGAATTGCATTCTTCAGAAGACCTTGAGCAAGATCAGGGAAAAATGGCTAAATCAATTCTCAACGAAATTCTGAAAGACGAGAACGCTGATTCTAAATAGTCATGGCTAAGAAAAAAAACAGTCAACCGAAAGTAAGACGGTGGTTATATGTTACTTTAACCATCGTTTTTGTTGTTCTTATAGGAATAGGGGCCGGGATTGGGTATTTTGCCGTCAAATATCGAACGGTAATAATCCCAGGGATCAAGCTGGCGAATAAGCCTTTGGTGGGATTAACCAAAGATGAGGTAGCTGAAATTATTGAAATATATCATCAACAAATATATACTGACGGCTTCGTTTTTTCTTATCAGAACACGACAGTGGCAGTCCGTCCATCAATTATTTCGGCCACCGACCCCGACCTTTCTTATAACATTATTTCTATTGATAATGTTAGTACTGCTGACCAAGCTTTTCAGTATGGGCACCGTAACAATTTTTGGAGAAATATCGCTGATTTTATTCAGGCTGTAACATTTGGTATTGAAATAGAGCCGCAATACGAAATAGATAAAACTGAGATGATAAAGATAGTCAGTGATAGCTTTTCCAAATATGATTCCCCGGCCCTGAACCCAACTATAGCCATAGCCGACCAGGATAGTTTTTCAGTTCAGCCGGAAAATAACGGAGAAGTCTTAAATTATGATTCATCAGTGGAACAAGTCGCTGAGATGATTGAGTCGCTTGACAATAGAACAATAACTTTGAGTAAAAAACCTGATCAGCCAACCATAAGTCTGACAGAAACAGATTCGGCCCAAAAACATCTGCAATCAATACTCAACAATCAACTGCCACTGCTCTTTGCCTATGAAGATTATTTATGGGCAGTAGGCGTTGAACAACTAAATAATTGGTTTGAATTCAAAAAGACGGAAAATAACAATGTTGTCTTGGGTTTCAACGAGATTACTGTCAGCGAATACCTAAACACCGTCCCAGGCGTAGATATAAACATTGATCCTCAAGAGGAAAAATTCAATCTGGAGAATGGCCGAGTGACAGAATTTCAAATCAGCAAAAACGGAAGAAAAATAGATCTAGACAGTACTCTCCAAATGATGCAGCAAGATTTTTTGATAAATCCAGGCTCAAATACCACTATAGCCACCGAAGTACTAAATCCTCAAAGTGTCTCTGACAACTCCAATGATCTGGGGATTATCGAACTAGTCGGACAAGGTAGTACTAATTTCCGTGGCAGTCCGAGAAACCGTGTACACAATATCACTGTCGGAGCTGATACGCTCAACGGTCTATTAATCAAGCCGGGTGAAGAATTTTCTTTGGTCAAAGCTTTGGGTGATATTGATGCCAGTACAGGCTATCTGCCTGAGCTGGTCATAAAAGGTAATCGAACGATACCAGAATACGGCGGAGGTTTATGCCAGATTGGAACAACGTTTTTCCGAGTGGTGTTAGACTCTGGCTTACCTGTCCTGGCCAGGCAAAACCATTCCTATCGTGTATCTTACTACGAACCTCCAGTAGGCATGGATGCTACAATATATAATCCTAATCCTGACTTCAAATTCAAAAATGATTTTGAACATTACTTACTTCTGCAAACCAGGATTGAAGGTACTGAATTGATATTTGAATTATACGGAACCAAAGACGATCGAATAGCTACCACTACCGAGCCTCGTGTTTATAATTACGTTACCCCTGGACCCACCCAATATGTCGAAACCGAAGACTTGGCTCCTGGCGAAACTAAATGCACCGAAAAAGCTCACACCGGAGCGGATGCTGAGTTCACCTATACCGTTGAATACGCTGATGGACAAATAGAATCAACAGAATTTAAATCTCATTACAAAGCCTGGCCTGAAGTATGCTTGATCGGCCAAGAACCAGAAGAAGAAACAGCGTCGGAAAATGGAGCTGAAGATTCTGAAGAGTCGGCAGAATTAGAAACTGAAGATCCTGCCACTGAAACAACTGAATAAATACTCCATCATACAGGTTATCCCCACGCCTAAGTCTTGACCTGTTTTTTGTATATGATAGACTGCTTTTTACGTGCCCAGAAAGATTCAAGGGCATAGGCTGTGGTGGACCGTGCTTTTCGGTACCAAGTAGCCCCCGGCTGCAATACGGGATCGCGCGGTCTACCACAGCCTCTGTTCATTCAAGATATGGGTGGAGATCTCTGGTCAAGGATGACCAAAACGATCAAGACATCAAGAGGATATCCTCCACAGGATGTTCCTGGCAGCACAGCCGTGTCGCCAAGACTCGAGTATCCACCCACCCATTGCGCGGGACTACGGACAGTCGCTGTACTGGTGTACAGCATTAATAGCTTTCCAGTATTACAGCACTGTACCTAGTCCCGGCGCGTAACAAAGGCTCTCCATTCTGTGAGAGCTTTTTTTATTACAAAAAACAGCCGGTGGAATATCTGCAGTCAAGAAGATTTCCCTGAGGTGAAGAAAAGGATAAAATCCTGTTCCAACCTCAGAAAAACCCCCATGCTTTTCGTGACTGCAGATATCCCATCAGCTGCTTGAGTGAGGTTATATGTTCTCTGGCTTTTTTTTCAGAGAACCGAATATCTTAGCACAGGCTAGAAATCTTGTCAAGGGTTAGCGGAAATGATACACTTAGAGGACGAAAAATAACTAAAAATAATAGGATTTATGACTATCAAACAAATCTACGATCTAGCTGTTAAGCTGGGCATCCAAACAGATCTGCGTGGTCAAACCGTGGTTAATAAAAAGCTCAAAAAGGAGAATGAAAAATATCAACAGCTTTCAAAAAAAGAAAAGGCTGAGTTCGACTCTGAACGCTTAACTAACCCCTACTCCGATACCCGAATTTACAATGGTAATCCTAACCAGGAAGTAAAAAGAATTATGACGGGGATTGATATAGAGACTGGGGAAGTCTTGCTGGCCAAAGAATTGTCAAAAGATAAACCGATTGATTTGATCATCTCTCATCATCCGGTTGGTCAAGGCTTGGCCGGATTAGATGAAGTAATGCATATGCAAGCTGAAATTTGTGAACTTTATGGAGTACCAATCAACATCGCTGAGTCGCTGCAGAAAAGAAGGATAAGCGAAGTCGCCCGCTCAGTCTCAGCGATTAATCACAATAAAACTGTCGACGCCGCCAAATTATCCAATGTTGCCCTAATGTCAACTCACACTGTCACTGACAATTTGGTGGCAAAATTCTTAAAAAATATGCTGGATCGGGAAAAGAAGAATATTGATACTGTCGGCGACATCATTGACCTTCTGAAAACTATCCCGGAATACCAAGAAGCTATGAAAATAAAAGCCGGTCCCAGATTATTCGCTGGTAGTCCCAATAACTCTACCGGTAAAATCGCTCTGACAGAAATAACCGGGGGGACAGAAGGAGCTAAAGATATATATGCTGAGTTTTCCCGGGCCGGTGTTGGAACTATTGTGGGTATGCACATGTCTGAAGATCGCAAAAAAGAGGCAGAAAAAAACCATATCAATGTTATTATTGCCGGACACATTTCTTCAGACTCAATTGGCATGAATTTATTCCTAGATGAGCTGAAAAAAAGAGGAATCGAAATAATTCCTTGCAGCGGATTAATCAGAGTGGAACGCTTCAAAGCTAAAAAAACAGCTAAGCGCAAACGCAAATAACAATGCCTAAGGAACGAGTAGTAACTGAACAAGAAAAAGACGAGGATATTAAGCTCGATAGAACTTTGCGTCCCAAAAAGCTGAAAGAGTATGTTGGCCAGAATGCTATCAAAGAAAATCTGGAAATATTTATGTCGGCTGCTCAACAACGACAAGAAGCGATTGAGCACGTCCTACTGCATGGATCCCCCGGCCTAGGAAAAACCACCCTGGCCCATATCATTGCCAAAGAAATGGGTGTCAACATCAGAGTAACTTCAGGTCCAGCCATTGAACGGGCTGGGGATCTGGGTGCCATTCTAACGAATTTAGAAGACCACGATATACTTTTCATTGATGAAATACATCGCTTAAACAGAGTGGTAGAGGAAACGCTTTATCCGGCTATGGAAGAATACGCCTTGGATATGGTGTTGGGTAAAGGTTTGGGTGCTAGGACTATGCGTTTAGATCTGCCTAAATTCACTTTGATCGGAGCTACTACTCAGGTCAGTAAATTGTCTTCTCCGTTGCGTGATCGTTTTGGAAATACTTTTCGGCTGGACTACTATTCAGACGAAGACATCGAACAAATAATTAACCGATCAGCAAAAATACTTGGCATTTCACTGGCCAAAGAATCAGCTCAAGAGATATCCCAGCGCAGCCGCAAGACCCCTCGGATTGCTAATCGTTTACTCAAGCGTGTCCGCGACTATGCTCAGATGAAAAATGGCGGGAAGATGAACCAAGATTCCGCTTCCAAGGCCTTGGATATGCTGGGAATTGATAGATATGGTTTGGATAATACTGACCGACTGATTCTGGAAACCATCATGGATAAATTTAGCGGTGGCCCAGTAGGCTTAAATACAATTGCCGCTTCTACGTCAGAAGAAATGGATACTATCTTGGAGGTTTATGAACCGTTTTTACTGCAAATAGGGTTCCTGGCCAGGACACCCAGAGGCCGAGTCGTTACCCAAAAAGCCTACGATCATTTAGGGCGCCAGGCTCCCAAGAATTTACAAGAGAAGCTTATCTAGCATGTCAAAGCTTTTACTCCACGCTTGCTGCGCGCCTTGTGCTTGCTATCCCATAGAATTATTAAAGGGTGAATATGATATCACTCTGTTTTTCTATAATCCCAACATCCATCCCGAACCAGAATACCAGGCTAGGTTGAACGAAATAAAAAAGTTTTGCCAAGCGGAAAACATCAAACTGGTCGAAGGTGAATATGACATGATGCGCTGGTTTGAGTTGACCAAAAACTTGAAGTACGAACCAGAACGCGGCCGGCGCTGTGACATCTGTTATGAATTGCGTTTACGAAAAACCGCCGAGCATGCCAAAGCCAATGGTTATGACTACTTCGGAACGGATCTCAGTATCAGCCCACACAAAAAAGCTGATACCATTAATGAAATCGGTAAAAAACTGGAGCTGGCTTATGGGGTGAAATATTTCGAAGCCAATTTCAAAAAACAGGACAGTTATAAAAAGAGCTTGGAGATCAGTAAAAAGCATGCTTTCTACCGGCAGGATTATTGCGGCTGTACTTATTCGAAACGTGATCGAAGCATCCAAAAGTTAAACCAAAACAAATGAGGCTATCTCTTTTTAACTATAACTTGCCCAAAGAGCTCATCGCTCAAAAGCCTATCCAGCCGCGCGATCATTCCAAACTTTTGGTATTGGATAAAAAAACCGGTAAGATTGAACACCGGCATTTTTATAATATTGTGGAATATTTGAAACCAGGAGACGTTCTAGTGCTGAATAATACTAAAGTGTTTCCAGCTCGTTTGATCGGGCAAAAAGAAACCGGCGGAAAAATCGAGGTTTTCTTATTGAACCAAATGAACTCTAATACCTGGTCCTGTTTGCTGGGAGGTAAGGGCCGACAAGTGGGGTTGTCAATAAACGTAGGCGGGCAAACGTTTACCCGCCTGCATGGAGTGACCTCTAAACAGCTCAAAGACGGGATTTGGCATATTAGATTCAACCAATCCGGTAGTAACCTCCAAGCTTCAATTAACAAACTGGGCCAGGCGCCTACTCCACCCTACGTCAAAAGAATTTCCAACCTAGAAGAATACCAAACCATCTTTGCAAAAAAAAGCGGATCTGTGGCCGCACCCACCGCCGGTTTTCACTTTACTAAACCATTGCTGAAAAAAATCGAGAAACTGGGCGTTCAAATTGAATATGTTACTCTACATGTCGGTTATGGAACTTTTCAACCTGTTAAATCTGATCGGATTAAAGATCACAAAATGCATCCCGAACGCATTGAAGTATCCAGAAAAACTCATCAAAACTTGATCCAAGCCAAAAAACAAGGCCGAAGAATCATTGCAGTCGGCACTACATCTGTCAGAACGCTTGAAAGTCTGCCAAGCAAGCTGACTGGCCTAAAAAAAGATGTCAATATGTTTATCTACCCTGGTTATAAATTCAAACAAGTCGATGCAATGATTACTAACTTTCATCTGCCAAAATCTACTCTAATCATGTTGGTTTCTGCATTTGCGGGAAGAACCAAAATACTCAAAACTTACAACCAAGCAATAAAAAAACAGTATCGCTTTTATTCATTCGGGGATGCGATGCTGATTATTTAATTCCCAGGCAAATTTTCAATATCAGCCTGCTCATACTCGCTCGTTTTTAATAGCACGGGCGATCCGCCGCCGGTTTTTTTACAGGATAAGTCGGGCTGGCAGCGATAGCCGACTAAACAGCCGCAGTCCTCGCAATTGTCGGTTAGCTCCCGATTTTGGCATTGACCGGGCTGGCTGTCTGAACACTGTCCTTCAATCGTGCCGTCTTCACAGTACTGGATCAGTCCGTACATGTAGTTATCTGTCAGCTCATATTCAGATACTGGGGCGGGCGGATTGACCAGGTTTATTAAGCCGCCTTGAGCCATGGCGCCGTCTGATACTGCCAAATAGCCTTGGGTCCTGATAATTCCAGAATCAATGTATCTTGGTATTAATTCGTCCTCAATGCCCCATTCCCAACCAGGCATTTCTTCCGTCCAGGTCCCGTTTTGAATTGCTTCGGTAATCGTTTGGTAGGGCATATCACCTTCTCGTTCAGGCAAAATTAAAATGTCCAGATTGACCAGGCCCAGATTCAAAGCTTGGTCCAGCATTGGCTGGTAAAAACGTTCCCCGCAAATTATGGGGAAGCTTTGAATCGTTTCTCCTTGGCGGGTGGTAATCGGAATACTTCTAACCGTATCAATAGCCAGATGATCAATAGCATGCCAACAGTCTGATTGCCAAGCGCAGGAAGATTTCCAATCTCCGTTTGATTTCCGTTTAATAGAAACATCACCCTGCGGGTTTATGATGACCAAATCATTGAAGTAAATGGTTTGATCGGGAATATCTGGAATACCCTGCGCATCAAAAGATTCAACCACGGTACCTAAAAATATGTACAGTTGTTGGTCAACGGCTCTTGTCCGGAGCGATTCGATGGCGGCTAGCACCTCGTCGCTAAAGATTCCTCCGCCATGGCTGATTTGACATTGATCGTATCCGTATTGACAATCAAAGTTAATGGCATATCGATTATAGTAGTTCTGCGACGTGCTAGTTAGACTGTATTCCGGTGTCAAAATCAGATCTGTTTCAGATCCGTGATCCGCAATTAGCGCATCACTTTTATCGTTGATTTGTTGAATTTTTTCATTAAGATCCAGTTGTGATGACAGGCGAATCAGGCCGAGTCGAAGCGACATAGGACTGGTGGAATGATCATCATCGGCTAAAAACCGGCTAACGACCGATGTCATGCCCAAATCAAACTGCCCTTGTTTATGAGTCATATAAATAGAAAAAACGCCAGCCAGCCCAGCCAAAAAAATTAAAGCCAATAATACCAACTGATTCACTCCAACCTTAGTTTTTTGAGAAGCCGAAGTCTGGTTCATAAAACTTATAATATTTTAATACTTTTCTACCCTTCGCTCTGTTCGGCGGCGACAACTTCAGCAAAATTTGCCAAAGCTTTTTGCTGAGCCTGTTCCAATTCTTTGTAAGAACGATGAAGGACGCAATAACTGATAGCTTCTAGGTAAATCAAAGGGTTGCGGCCATGGTTCAGCTTTTTGTCTCGGACAAACTTCCGAGCGCAGCTGACCAGGTCGCTCATTTGAGCCGAATCGTTATGAGGCAGGTTAACTTCGTCTCTAAAGAAACCTTGCTGCATCAAATACTGCTCTAAATCGTTTTTGTTTTCCTCGGTTGAGGGCTCTTTTTGTTTTTGTTTCATAGCCCCTCCATTTTTATTAATAAATCTTTTCCAGCTCAATGCCGGTGTAGAAATATTTTAATATTTCTTCATAACTATTGCCGTCTTCAGCCATTTCCCTGGCACCCAGGGCGCTCATACCCACTCCATGTCCCAGCATATCCAATCCTTTACTGGCTGGATCAGGCACCGATTGGAGCCAGGGATAAGGGCCGCCTGACCAAACTTCCTCCCAGGATCGGGTGCGACCATCACTATGGGAATAATAAGGAGTAACTACAACTTCATCGTCGTAGGTAACCATTAAGCCGGCGGTATCACCAACACACTCAGTTATGTTAGGAGAGCGCAACTCTAAATTATATCCTCGATACGCCTGGTCATAAGTAGCATCTATCGTGTAATTTTCAGTAGCGTGTTTGGTGCCGGTTGTGATATGGTACTGAGCATAGGTGCGTTCGGCAATTATCAATGCTTTGAGATAATCTTCTGATTCATCGTTGGAAGCCTCAGCTACTCCCCGCAAATATTGTTCCAGAGGCAGCTCATTAATCACCCAGAGTTTTTCGGTGTTATCGCTGTAACGTACTTCCACCTTGCCACGGAAACAATTATCGTTGAGATCCGGATTCCAGGCTGGATGGTTTTCATAATTCACAATCTCTACAATACCTTGCTGGGACTGAGGCACTAAACGGATATAGCTGGAACTGGTCTTAGTGGTATCTCCGTACTTAACAGTATATTTGTTGTTGGAATAAGTGACCGTCACATTAGTATCAGCTGACAGGCTGACTAAGACCCGACCCGCCCCATTGATTATCCGGAAATCTGAATCAGCGGCTAGCACAACTTTATTTGTAGTATCGTATAAACCGATTCGTACTTCCGGCTCATTGGGCAATTCATCAACGGTCGTCTTTTGGACCGTGATCGGCAGATTAAAAACTCCACCCTCCATCCAGGTTAGGTTCTCGGCGACTAAACCAAAAGCTTCCGAATATTCTCCGGGCTGTAACGGAGCTACTAAAGTAAATTTGAATCGGCCCGTCTCGCCCGGGGCCACAGTATCAGTATCCAGCCTAGTCGGACGGTAATAATACTCATTCCAATTTTCATTTTGAAAAGCTGACTGCCGGCCGGCTGGATCAGTAACATTTAGGGCGATAAAGTTATTTCCGGTGTTGGACCAAGTGGCTGTGCCGGTGTTTTCAAAATCCGCCCAGAAGGTAGTGACTTCACCCGGCGACATTGCTAATTCATCATGGCTTTGGCCAGCTAATTCAGCGCGGTAAGCCGGCGGGGGTAGAACTACAGTTATAGGGATAGATATATAACCACCAGTAATCCAAGTTAAATTTTCTGCTACCAAGCCGAAATTCTCCAGATATTCGCCTGGAGCGCTCGGGGCCTGCAAAGCAAAGCGAAAAGTACCGACTGCGCCCGGTTCTACGATGGATTCTAGTAATTTTCCGGGGCGATAGTAATATTCATTCCAAAAAGCATGCTGGAAGCTGGAGTGCCGACCAGCTGGATCAGTAACGTTTAAAGCAACATAATGGCCTCCACTATTGGTCCAAGCGGCCTGGCCGGTATTCCTGAATTTAGCTTCATATGTAAAGCCTCGTCCAGTCTGTATCTCCATCTGTTTGTAATTTTGACTGACCAGTTCGGCCTGGTAATCGACATCAGTCAATACTGCCTGGGCTTGAGTCCGATAAGTCTGGGCTGCTAAGACCCGCTCTTGGCTAAAAACCAATAAAGCGTTCTGTACTTCATCCAGGGTAGACGCTTCGGCTTGCGGAATGCTATTGCCAAAATAATCGCCAATGTAACCCAGGCTAATAGATTCTCGCACCAGGTTCTGTCCAAAGATTCTTGGGATCAAATCTGGTTGGACAACAGTGGTCTGGATAAAGCTGAGCATTTGAGCAGCCGCTACAACACCCAGCATGAATATTCCCAGACGCAAAGTATTCTCGGCCAGAGTGCTGCCCGGATTCTGGCTACTAAAAAAAGGTCCCTTAGCACTATCTAAGACACCCTTAGAATGGCAAACCTGCCAAACAGTTTTGTTTTGTTTTTGTTTCATTTTTTTCTACTTTTTGTTTTTGTTTTCTACTATAATATTATCATATTTTTTGCATTTTGTCAACGCGTTTGAGTTTACTTCTCTGGTTAATAAACAAATTATTTAAATCAGTATTTTCTGTTTCTGTACAACATTGTGTCTTTTTATTAATGAACAATATAGTTGTTCGCCTATTAACCGCCCAGCTGTTTGCCAACTACTCCTTAATAATGATATGATTTTGATGACATAACCTATTATCAAATGAGCCTTACTCGGCAGATAGCTCACAATACAATCTACCAAATCATCGGAAAAATAATCAGCACCGTGCTGGGAATAATTGTAATAGCTTTGTTGACCCGATACTTGGGTGCGGAGCAGTATGGACATTACACGACCGTTATTGCTTTCCTGCAAATTTTTTCCGTGCTGGTTGACCTAGGTCTATACATCATCTTGATAAAGAAAATTTCTGAGCCAGACGCCAATACGGAAAGACTGGCCAGAAATATTTTTACTATCAGACTACTCTCAGCTATTCTTTTTCTCGGAGCGGCCCCGATTGTTGCTTTGGCCTTTCCCTATCCTGGTATTATCAAAATCGGAATAGCCATCACTAGCCTGTCATACCTTTTTGTTTCTCTGAACCAAGTACTAACTGGCATCTTTCAGAAAAATCTGCGTATGGACAAAGTTTCTATTGCCGAGGTGGCTGGCCGGATTATGCTTTTGGCTGGCATTGGGCTAATACTTCTCATGAAGCTTTCCCTGACCTGGGTGTTTGCAGCCATGATCTTGGGCAGCTTCACCAACTTTTTGTACATTTGGCTGTCGGTTAAGCGTTTTGTCAGTATTAAGCTGTCTTTTGACTGGCTGATCTGGGCTAATGTGATACGCGAATCCTGGCCCATCGGCTTATCAGTAGCCTTTAACCTGGTTTATTTCAAGGCTGATACCATAATTCTCTCCCTCTATCATCCAGCAACTGATGTTGGTATTTATGGAGCTACCTATAAGGTTTTAGAGATATTGATAACCCTGCCTGCCATGTTTGCCGGGTTGATAATGCCTCTACTGACAGCAGCCTATGCTTTAAAAAATATTGATCGATTCCAGCATACTATCCAAAAAGCATTTAACTTTTTGTTAATGTTGTCTTTGCCCCTGATTGTTGGCACGCAATTTGTTGCTCGAAATATAATGCTTCTAGTAGCTGGAGATGAATTTGCTGCTTCCGGTACGGTTTTACAGATTTTGATTATCGCCACTGGGATTATTTTCATCGGCAGCTTGTTCGGTAACACGGTAGTAGCGGTAAATAGACAAAAGCCGATGATTCTGGTCTACTTGTTCATTGCTATAGTATCATTGGCCGGCTACCTTATATTAATACCCCGCTACACCTATTACGGAGCGGCTTGGATGACAGTGGTCTCAGAATTTTTGATTATGGCCGGAAGTATGTGGATGGTGCGTAAAGTAGTTAAGTATCGCCTAAGCTTTGATATTGCCGGACGAGTTTTCGTTTCTGTAGCTGTCATGGCCGGCCTGATGTATCTAATTCGAGATGTAGCTTGGTACTGGCTAATCATAGTAGGAACCCTAGGATATGGCGGAGCACTGGTTCTTATCAGAGGTATTAGCCTGTCAGATATAAAAGAGGTAATCTCGTTAAGAGGATGAAGAACGTTTTAATTTTCAAATTCCCCTATCAATCAAATTTTGGCGGCGGCGAACGGCATGCTATTAAATTAGTCGAGGAATTAAAAAAATACGGATTAAAATTCTACTTGGCCGGTTCCTGCTCTACGCTCTTGGAACAATTTAAAAAAAGAGGCTGGCCCGCTCAAAAAATCTGGGCTCAACCGGAACCGGTTTCCAAGATTGCCCTGCTGCTATTTCCTTTTTTGGTCATACCTACTTATTTAATACTTTTGTCCGTTCTGATCGGTTATCGTCTGGCTAAGAAAACCAAAGTTCTGATCTGCTTGTCCCTGACGGAAAAGATATTAATGACTCTGCCCGCCAAGATCCTGGGTATGAAAGTAATCTGGATTGAGCACGTAGGCTTCGACCGCTGGCTGACTCAGAACCCGCTCAAGCCCTTTTTTACAATTGGTTCAAAAATGGCCACTGTAGTAGTAGTCTCAGAAGCATTAAAAAAACAATTAATCCAACTGGGTGTTCAGCCAAATAGGATAAAAGTTATCTATAATGGATTTGATTTTCCTAAATATCAAAATCTGCTGCCCCTAACCAAAATAAGATCAAACGAAAACTTCGTGGTCGGCACAGTTTGTCGGCTGGAAAAAGAAAAAGGTATAGAATTCCTGCTCCTGGCCGCTCAAAAAGCCCAAGCCATGATTCCAGAACTGCGAATAATAATAGTTGGTGAAGGCAACGAACGAAAAAAGCTGGAATGGCTGGCCAAAAATCTCCAAATAGATAGAATGGTCCAGTTGGTCGGATTTCAAAAAGATACGCTTAGCTGGATAAAAGACTTTGATGTTTTTGTCCTGCCGTCTGTGTTCCGAGAATCATTTGGCCAAACTCTGGTCCAGGCCCTGGCTCTAGAAAGACCGGTTATAGCCTCAGCCATTGAAGGTATCCCGGAAATAGTCCTGCCCCAGCAAACCGGCCTTTTAGTCGAACCCGGCAAACCAGATGAAATTGCTCAAGGCCTAATCTTGCTCTATCAACAGCCAGATCTGGCCAGACAGCTGGCAGTCAACGGCCGAGCTTATGTTGAAGAGCGCTTCCCGCTAAAAAGCATGATCAATGATTTTTTTCAACTGTTAAAATAATGGATGGACTGATCAAAAAACTAACTCTCAAAGAATATGTCTGGGGCAGCGCCCTGGTATTAATCTTGGTCGTGATGCTAGGATTTCTGACCAGCAGATTTGATGCTTATTTAATGTTGGCGGGCGTACTGGCTGTAGCCGTCAGCGTCTTTGTTTATCGCTTGCCTTTCTTAGGATTGCTTTGGATCACCTTCTTTCTGCCATTCGAGCGTATCGGCTCTTACGACGTGTTTGGAATAACCGTTCGGGCCAGCCAGTTGATTGCCTTGGTACTGATGGTAGTCTGGCTAGCCAAGGGCATAGTCAATAAAAATCTCAAGCCAGCTTATAATCCAACCACCATTCCTCTGCTGGCCTTCTTGCTGATTAACCTGATTTCCCTGACCAACGCGGTAAATCTGGAACGTTCAGTGTTGGTGTTTGCTTTTACCGTCTTCACAATTTTCTTCAGCTGGATAATCCCGCAGTATGTCAAAGACAAGGACAAGCTAAAAAGGATAATAAACATCTTACTAATTACCGCCGCCCTGGTATCCCTATTTGGCATCTGGCAGTTCTTTGGCGATATGATTGGCTTGCCCACTGAGCTCACCGGATTACGCGAACACTATACTAAAGATGTATTCGGCTTCCCCCGCATCCAATCCACTGCTCTGGAACCGCTCTACTTTGCTAATTTCTTGCTGCTGCCTATCGCCCTGATCTATGCCTTCTTGCTCAGCCGGGTAACTACGGTTAAACAATGGTGGCTTTTTGTCCTTTTTGTCCTCTTGGGTGTCAACATGGTGCTGACTGTTTCCCGCGGCGGTTACTTAGGCACAGCCGTACTGTTATTTATCATTAGTCTTTTCTATCTGAAAAAAGTATTTCATTGGAAATTTATCTTGTCGTTTATTATAGGAATAGTGGTGGTCTGGACGGTGGCGGTTTATGCCCTGGGGTTTGGCGATATTTTCCAGCTAAATTTTGAAACCTTTACCGAGCATGTTACTAATGCTTTTTCCGGCCCGGCCTATGTCGAACGCATCGAAACATTTGAGTGGGCCCAGCAAGCCTGGCTGGACGAACCCTGGATCGGTATCGGCCCGGGCCAATACGGTCCTTATGTAGCCGCCCATCCTTATGTTGTGCCGACCGAGGGCTGGAAAATTGTCAACAATGAGTTTATCGAGCTGCTGGCTGAGACCGGCCTTCTCGGGCTTATTACCTTTTTGCTGGTGCTGGCTATCCTGGTCTTTCGCTCGATCAAAGCATTTATCATAAGCCAGGACCCTTATCTGAAAACAGTCATGATTGCTCTGCTAGCGGCTCTCTTTGGCATCATCGCTCAATACCAAACTTTTTCCATACTCTATATCATGCATATCTGGTTCTTGATCGGATTAATGGTAGCAGTCCAGAATATTATTTTAAGAAAAAACAAGCCAATAAGCAGTCCCACCATACTTGACACAAAATCTCCCCAGCCACCCCGTAGTCTTGCCGGACTTGATCCGGCATCTCCCAAGCCAACCAAAAACATTAGCACTAATCCCACTCAGTCATGACCTGGATTATCATAGCACTCGCCTTATTTCTCGCCATCTCAGCCTTCCGCTTGAAGCTGGCGCTTTATTTGATCGCCCTGCTTCTGCCTACATACTTAATCAGATTTGAGTTGTTTTCTATACCTTTCACTTTTTTAGAAGGCATGATAATAATCGCGGCCGGATCTTGGCTGGCCCAGCTGGTCATTCAGAGAAATTGGCGTTCTGTGCGTCTACCATGGAGATGGTTAATTCTCTTCTTCCTGCTCACTGCCACAGTAGCCATATTTGTCTCACCAGATACTCGAGCCGCCCTCGGCTTGTGGAAAGCTTATTTCATCGAGCCAGTCATTCTCTATTACATGATCGCCAATGCTCTGCAATCAAACGTGGAGCGCCGCTGGCTGGTTTACGTACTTGGCTTGTCAGTTGTCGGGGTCGGCCTCTATGCGCTCGGTCAATATCTGGGATGGTTTCACAGCCCGGAGCCCTGGATCAGTGAATTTCCCAAGCGCGTCAGTTCCTTTTTTGACTATCCGAACGCGGTCGGCTTGTTCGTCACTCCGATCATCGGGATGTTCCTGGGATTTCTCACCTTGAAAAAACACCGCTACAATCCCTGGTTTTCCGGATTGGTAATAGCAATCGGTCTAGCTGCCCTATTCTTTTCTTTTACCCGCGGCGCCGCTCTGGGCGTAGCAGCCGCTCTGATCTTCCTGGGCCTTTTCAGCCAGCGTAGGAAATGGGTCTGGCTGGTTTTATTAATCACAGTCATAGCCAGCCTGCTGATCCCAACCACGCGCGACCAGATCCAGTCAATCGTCAATGTCACCGATGTATCTACTGATGTACGAGTGGTGCTCTGGGAAGGCACTTGGAATCTACTCAAGGCCAATCCAATATTTGGCGCAGGCTTAGCCGGCTTCCCGGAACTGTACGACCAATACAGATTGATCAAGCACACTGAGCTTCTACTCTATCCGCATAACATCTTCCTAAATTTCTGGACTGAGCTTGGCTTGGCCGGTTTATTAGCGTTTTTGCTTCTTATTATATCCTTCTACGCCACCGGCTTCCAAAACAAGAAACACGGACGCGGCTCAGTCTTATCCCTCAGCCTGTTGTCAGCTATGACCGCCCTCATAGTCTACGGCCTGGTCGAAGCTCCGTATTTCAAAAACGACCTCTCAGCCTTATTCTGGATCCTATTCGCTCTGATGGCTTCGGCCAAACTAGCCGAGCAAAGGGCTTCCTCATCCTTGGTTCATGATGACATACAAAGGCTTAAAAGGCATACGATTAAGTAAAATCTCCCTAGCGGGCAAACGTTTGCCCGCTTACGGTCTGTTACATAGAATCATTTCACATAATATGCAATAATTGGGGTATATCACGAAAACAGTTCGCATAAAAACGAGTTATGGCGCAATCGCTCGCATTCGCTCACTCCCTTGCGCCATAACGGCTTCGGA
>CAZQLY010000010.1:0-51853 GCA_964594455.1 uncultured Gammaproteobacteria bacterium
CCGTGGTAAAAAACTTTATTCATTTTATGGAAGGCCATTCTACTGATGTGGTAAAAGATCTCAACCAACAGATGACAGAAGCTTCGAAGCAGCAAAACTATGAAAAAGCTGCTAGCTTGCGCGACCGGATCGAGGCAATCAACAAAGTGTTGGAAAAACAAAAAGTTATTCTGCCTACCAACGAAAGCCTGGACTTTATAAGTGTGATTAAACAAAAAAACCTGGCTTGCATCAACCTATTTGTTTTCCAGGAAGGTAAGCTGATTGCCAAAAAAAATTTCATAATAAAAAACATCGAAAACCAATCTGATGCCGAGCTTCTAGCTAGCTTCATTGAACAATACTATACCCAATCAACTGACCATCCAAAAACTATCATTGTAAAACAATCGCCTGAACGATCCAATAAAATTCAAAAATTGCTCCAAATAAAAATCACTCCAGCTCAGCGTGGCAAAAAAAATCAGATACTCAAACTGGGTGAAGCCAACGCCCGTGACGCTTTAGTCAAAACCAAAGCTAGCTGGGAAACCGATTCAGTTAAGGCTAAAGAAGCTTTGGCTGAGTTTACGCAGGCGCTGCATTTGAAAAAACAGCCTCGGCGTATTGAAACTTATGACATATCCAACATTCAGGGTACTAACGCTGTTGGCTCAATGGTGGTATTCCAAGACGGCCTGCCGGATAAATCACAATACCGCAAATTTAAAATCAAAACTGTTGAGCAGTCCAACGATCCAGCTATGATGTCAGAAATACTCTTGCGCCGAATGAGACGTACACAAGCCAAAACCGATCATTGGGTTCAACCCGGTTTAATAATCCTAGACGGTGGCAAGAGCCAACTCAATGCGGTAACAAAGGCTTTAGCAGCTGAGGGGTTTGATGTTCCCATGGTGGCTCTGGCTAAACGCCTAGAAGAGGTATTCTTTCCCAATATAAAATATCCCCTATTACTCAAGCCCGATTCACCAGCCTTATTCTTGCTTCAACGAATGAGAGACGAGGCCCATAGATTTGCCATCGGTTATTATCGAAAGGCTCATAGAAAAGATTCCATCAAATCCCAGTTGGATGAAGTACCAGGCGTCGGCCCAAAAACTAAGAAGAAGCTTATCCAGAAATTCGGATCATTGGACGGTATTCAATCAGCCAGTGAAGAAGATTTAATTAAAGAAGTCGGCGAAAAGACTGCCAAAAACTTAAAAGAATATTTGGGATAACTGACAAAAAGTAGTAAAATTATATACTAATAATTAATACACTATATGGGTAGAGAAGGTCTTACTTCTAGCGCAATAGCAGAAATGCCCGAAGCACAGATATCCGCACCCGAATCAAAAGAGTCGGTTGAATTACTTTGTCGTTTTGAGGGTCAAGTCGATAAATGGAAATCCGGTCAATCGGGCGTAGTGATTGAAAGTCAGGGTAATCTCTTACTTAACGGCTCAGAAAGCCTTCTACCCGAAGGTATAAAATATGAAGAATGGTATTTAACTCCCGAGGGGGTTATTTTGAGAAATGGTAAAGATTTTTCTATTAAAAGATTTGATACTCATTCGATTGAACCGATTTTTTCCGGAACGGAAGAATACCGGGGTTGTTACGAATTTCCCGACGGAGTGGCTATTCGCGATCATAATAAAACTTTTATCAATGGAGAAACCGAGATAAACACAAAAGACACCTGTAAAAGAACTGAGTATGTTCCTAACGGAGTCATTGGTGAATCAGCTAGTGGCATAAGGCTCTATGGACCAGAAGGAAAAAGAACCTGGCTGCATGAAGGAAAAATAGATCCAGATAAGTTAAGCTGGAGACCCCACCCCTATCAGAAAGGGGTAGTCCTGGAAAATAGGAAAAATTCCTCATTGAGCTTGGCAACCGATGCTAGTCATAATCCACAAGAAATATGTACTGACGATTTTATGAGCTGGGAACCCTGCGTCCAGGGTATAGTTGGGATAAAAAACGAAGGCGGTTTATACTATTACGCCGTCGGTGGACACCATCAAAGGTTGGTTGAAGGCTACCCTGATTACCAAATCCACCCGGAAGGGGTAATCGTACGTAACGACACGGAATGGCAATTAATAAAAGTTGAAAAATAAAAAAAGAGGGGCATCACCAAGTAATTGGCAACGCCCCGGGTGCCGAGAACCTTAGCGGTTCTGGGCGGGGGTTGAAACGAAGGAACAGAGTTGCGCATAGACAACAGCCGGAGGCTCGACCAGCGGTTCGACAGTCTGCGCTCGGATCCGCGCCTCGACTTTTCCGTCGAGATTGCGAACGAACGTGACCGTCGAAGGCCCCGTGTCAATCGGAACAATCGTCTTGAGATCCTCGTAGGCCACCCGGACGTACGAAACCACATAGGGCTCATCTTGAACGGGTACCACCATGTCCAGCAGGATCGCTCGACTGGCTTTCAGGGTCTCCGAACTCTTGGCCCGAATCACCTGAAAATCCTCGAGCAAGTATTCCTGCCCGATTGCCGGAGTGAACTCGCTGGCGCTGGCCAATACGACCTTGGTCTTCTCCTCAACCACTGTCCGTGGTAAGAAATGACGCAAGGCGCCCGCTCCTACAACCAGGACGACGACCAGGATGGCCACGAACCAGTTGTACCAGTGCCCACGCGCATCACGCACCATTCCTAGAAACATATCACCCCTCCTTGGGTAATGAGCTCCCTGCCTCAAGAGACTCCTCGGGTACTACACGAAGACCCATACTATCATAGCTTAATAAATATGTCAACCCCCATGCAACACGAGGATGATATTGAAAAACAACTTGAAGAAAAAACCCGCCGCCGCCGTCACAAGAAAAAACCAAAAATGAAAGTGAGCGGCCGGAGTGTTTTACACTTAAAAAGGGTGATAGCTGAGAAGGGTTCCAAAAGTCCTAAAAAATGAAACACTCCATTGACAAAACAACCCTTATTTGATAGTTTATATGACAGCCAGACTTGGCTTTTTTCAATAACAAAGAATTATGCAATTCTACTTCAATATTGCCCTAATAGTACTAGGCGTCCTACTCACAGTCGCTATCTTATTCCAACAGCGCGGCTCTGGGCTGGGCGGAGTTTTTGGTGGTGAGGGAAACGTCTTTCAAACACGTCGAGGAGTCGAAAGATATCTTTTTATCTTTACCATAGTTGTAGCGGTACTCTTTTTAGGCACCGCTCTAGCTAACTTATTGTTTGCCTAATTGAAACTAACGTTAACACTTTTTCAGTGGCAAGTCTTTTGAACTGGTTTAAAAACATCTTCCGAAAATCCCCTCAGGGCGGTTTTCGTCATTCGGCTAATCAACGGATGGGCGGTATTATTCCACGGAGACCACGACCCACATTGGCTCAATTGTGGCAATTGCCCAGAGTTTTAACATATACCGAAAAAAGGATCCTTGGTCTGGCGGTTTTTTTGATATTAGCCTCGGCCATTACATTAGGTATCCGATATTATTTGAATCATACGACCCCAGTTCCGATCGTAGGAGGAGAATATACCGAGGGTTTAGTGGGTAATCCGTCATATATAAACCCAGTGCTGGCCCAGTCCAACGATGTAGATATGGATATTTCCAGACTGGTGTTCTCTGGTTTGTTTAAATACAACGAAGAGCGTGAGCTGGTTCCCGATTTGGCCGAAAGCTACGAATTAAGTGAAGACGAAAAAACCTACACCATTAAACTACGACCAGATGTTCTCTGGCACGATGGCCAGAAATTCAGCGCCTTAGATGTCCAGACCACTATTGATTTAATTCAAACTTCAGAAATAAACAGCCCCTTGGGAAATAACTTAAAAGGGATTACTACTGAGGCTCCTGACGAACACACCATAATCCTGACTCTGAAAGAACCTTTTGCACCCTTCCTGAGTTCATTGACTTTTGGTATTCTACCAACCCACGTCTGGAGTGAGATTCCTATCCTCTCTTTTCATTTAGCTGAGTTTAATGTTAAGCCGATTGGAACCGGTCCATTCAAATTCAAATCTCTAAAAAAAGACCGCTCTGGCAACATTAAGTCTTATGAGCTTGAAAGAAATGCTAATTATTATGGCCAGCCACCTTATATAGAAAAGTTTAAATTCGTTTTCTACACCGATTTAGAAAGTTTGATTGAGGCCGGCCGTAAAAATAATGTTGAGGGTTTAGGTTATGTTCCCAAAGAATTGAAAGATAGCCTTTCAAAAAACGATAATATAAAAACCTATCTACTCCACCTGCCTCAATATACTGCAGTTTTCTTGAATCAGAAGAACGCTTTACTCAAAAATATAGATATCAAGCAAGCTTTAGCCTATTCGATAAACAAACAGGAAATTATTGATACGGTTCTGAGCGGTGAGGGTGAGGCCATTCACGGTCCGATTCTACCTGGTTTTGTCGGCTATAATCCAGAACTCAAGCAATACGAGTTTAATCCAATCAAAGCTCAGGAAATATTGGATAACACCGGCTGGACTCTCGAAGAAGGCAATGAGATGAGAACCAAAGACGGACAGGAATTACGCTTCACATTAACAACCATTGATCAACCAGACTTTGTGGCCAGTGCTAATTTATTAAAAGACTATTGGCAAAAAATTGGTTGTGGGGTTGAGCTGAGAATAATAGATTCAACTAGAATACAAAAATATGTTATCAAGCCTCGCGATTTTGAAGCGCTATTGGTAGGAGAAATTGTAGGCACTGATCCTGATCCTTATTCTTTCTGGCATTCCTCACAGGGGCGTGACCCAGGATTAAATCTTTCTGTCTATGTTAATAAAGACGTCGACCAGTTGCTGGAAGAAGCCCGTAAAACCACTGACCCAGAACAACGTCGTTTGAAGTATCTCCATTTTCAAAATATTCTAGCTGATGAACTACCGGCTCTGTTTCTCTACAATCCAACTTATACCTATGGTTTACATAAAAAGGTCAAGGGTTTTGAGCTTGATCGAATAAGCGTACCAGCTGATAGATTTACTGGCATTGAAAACTGGTACATCAAGACGAAACGTCAATAATCATTGGGGGTGTGGCGGAATTGACCCGCCTCGCTGAAGACAAGCTATCAGCGAGTCGAGGCGGGCAGACGCACAGACTAAATAAGGGGATGTGGCGGAATTGGCAGACCTGCCTGCTGGCAAGCAGGCGCGTTAGTTCTGTGTACATTTTACGGGCGAGTGGCGGAATTGGCAGACGCGCACGGTTCAGGGCCGTGTTGGAGCAATCCAGTGAGGGTTCAACTCCCTCCTCGCCCACCATATAATATAAAAATATTAGTGGGTTCCCCGCCACATAAAGTAAAAAAGGCGGGTCCGCCGTAGGCGTAAACTCCCACCATCCCCACCATTATTAAATACTTTAAACAAATAAAATTCATAATTATTCATTTTTTATTCTTAACTTTTAATTAATTATATGGTTCCAAGAAAAGGAAAGAAAAACACGAAAAAAACTCATCCGACAATTAGTAGGGCGGATACTCTCAGAATTATTCCGCTGGGAGGTATGGAAGAGGTGGGTCGCAATATGACTGTTATTGAATACAAACAGGACATAATTATTATCGACATGGGCCTGCAATTTCCTGAAGAGGATATGCCCGGCATTGATTATATTATTCCTAACTCAGCCTATCTGAGAGGCAAAGAAAAATATATTAAAGGTGTCATCATTACGCATGGCCACTATGACCATATCGGGGCCATACCCCATCTGATACCTAAATTAGGCAAACCACCAGTCTATGCCACTCCTCTTACTTTGGGGATAATAGCTAAACGACAAGAAGATTATAAGAACGGTGGTGGCAAATTAGACCTTCAGGCAATTGATATTGATACTAAACTAAGGCTGGGGGTTTTTGACATTGAGTTTTTTGGAGTTAGTCATAATATACCCGGGTCTCTGGGTGTAATCATCAATACACCAGTGGGTACTGTAGTTCATACGGGAGACTTCAAACTTGATCTCCAGCCCTCAGGAGACACTCCCACAGACATAGCTAAAATAGCCAGATTAAATGAACAAAACGTCCTAGCCCTGCTGTCAGATAGTACTAACGCCACTCAGCCAGGACACCAATTCACCGAGCAGGAAATTATGGGGAATATGGAAGACATCTTTCGTACTACCAAAGGGCGATTAATTATTGGAACCTTTGCCTCGTTGCTGGGCCGCATTCAACAAATAATAAAGCTGGCTGAAAAATATGATCGTTACGTTATTCTAGATGGATATAGCCTGAGAACAAATGTCGAAATAGCTCAGCAGTTAGGCTATCTAAAAATCAAATCTGGCACACTTGTCACTTATGGTGAAATGAAAAAAATCCCCAGTAAGAGACTACTTATTCTCTGTACTGGCGCTCAGGGTGAAGGTCGAGCTGTGTTAATGCGACTGGCCAACCGTGAACATAAAAGGACTAGGATTGAAAGAGGTGATACTGTGGTATTTTCTTCTTCCGTGGTTCCGGGCAATGAACGTTCGGTGCAATATCTAATCGATACTTTATATCGTGAAGGTGCGGAAGTGATCAATTACAAGATGATGGACATCCACGCCGGGGGACACGCTAAACAAGAAGATTTAAAACTCATGCTTAGGCTGGTAAACCCACAATATCTTATTCCTATTGAAGGCAACCATTCTTTTTTACAGAATCATGCCAAAATAGCAATCGCTTCAGGATTTGATCCTAAGAAGATTTTTATAGCCGACAACGGCCAGATTATAGAATTCACCAAACAGGGTGGAAAATTAACTAAAAAGAAAGTACCTTCCGAATACGTTATGGTTGATGGATTAGGCGTTGGTGATGTTTCCAGTGTTGTTTTACGTGATCGTCAACAGTTGGCCGGAGATGGAATGGTTGTAGTGATCCTCACCATTGAAAAAAAGACTGGTAGGCTGGTTGAGAAAGCTGACATAATATCCCGTGGTTTTGTTTATATGAAGGGGAGTAAACAACTGATAGAACAAACTAGAACCAAAATCAAAGATATACTAAAAGACAACGATCCAAAAGCTTCTCTCAATGAAACTTACATAAAGAATAAGATTAGAGATGATATTGGACAGTTTTTGTTTCAAAAGACTGAACGTCGTCCAATGATTCTGCCAGTGATAATCGCCGTATAATAAAGCCGCTTGCGATCATATTGACAAAACGCTAAAATAACTGTATACTAATAAGGTAAAGTGGTCTAATTAATTAGTCTTTTTGAGATTTTGGGGGAATCAAAAGTACTAATATTAAACAAAAACAAATACATTTTTTTGAGTCGGCGCTTTTCTGCCAAATAATACTGCCACCTATGTGGCTTTTTTTATATATATATATATAAATAACTATTAAAAAGTAAACTAATGAAAAAAACAGCAAAGATCAGTCTCTTCCTGGGAGTAGGCATTATCGCTCTAGTTATGGGACTTTCGCTGTCCAAAGACGCTGGGGCAGTAGTCCAAGTTGATCCGGATCCGCGCGTTTCTAGTCTAAGCGCTAGTCCGGCCAGCACCACGGCTGGGGCGACAACCACCTATACCCTTAGTTTTACTCTATCTGAAGCAATGGCTCAGGGTGGTAGAGTAATGATCGTAGTCCAATCCAATGGAAATTGTGATGGTGATTGGAACTCATGTCAAGTTAATTTTGAAAATGTCACTGAAAATGACGTTTCCGGAATTAGCAACTTACATGATTTTAATGCCTGGGATCAAGGCGTTGAGTTAGGCAAAAACTCATGGACAGCCGGTACTTATACCGTTACTCTATCTGGCGTTCAGAATCCTTCTCAAGTTGGTGGACATTATCGCGCCTATGCCGAGACTATGGCCACCGGAGAACAGCAGGAACCTTGTGAGCCAGGTGAAGAGTGTCCCCAAGGACCACGCACCGCTTCGGCTCCTATTTTCTTTGGAACCGTAGGTGTTAAAGGCACAATCACCTTGCCTAACGGCGACCCAGCTTCAAACGTTAGCGTTGAAGTAAGAAGTGAGGACTTCTCTACCAACGAACATGCTAACACTGATGATTTGGGTTTTTATGCTGTAATGGCAAATCGCTTAACCAGCGGTACGGCTTATACGTTAGAAGTTTGGGTAGGTGGTAACGAAGATATGGAAAATTATGTGTCACCCGAACTTAAGCAATTCACCTATGCTGGCTCAACGTTAACAAAGAACGCTCAGCTACGAACTGCTAGTAAAACCGTAACTGGTGTTCTGAAATATAATGATGGCACGGTTGTAAAAACCGGCGCCGAAGTTTGGGCCAACCCAATGGGTGGCGGTGGCGGTAAGAATGCTCAAGTAAGTGAAACGGATGGAACTTTCACCATAACCCTAGCGGGCGGCTCATATGATCTTGGTTTAAATGCAGGCTGGGTGTGTGATGGCAATGGCTGTCACGAAAGAACGGTTAATTGGACCTACAATCAACCCTCGCAAATGGTTGAATTTGCTAACAACACCTCAACAGAGAACAAAACTGTTAATTTTGTAGTCCAAAAAACCGATGCTATTGTAAAAGGTAAAATATTAAAGCCCAACGGTGATCCTATCGGCGGACACATCGAACTCAGCACTGGTGATGGTCCGGGCATGGGCGGGCACGTTGATCAATATAGCGGCGGCCGATTCAATATCAACGTCATGGCTGGAAAATATAAACTAATGTTTTGGCCTGACACTTGGGGTGATAACTCTGGTGATAATGCCCGTTACTACATGGACGAAATGGTAGTTAATGTATCCACGGATCAAACACTTAACCTTGGCACGATCACTTTGAAGAAAAAGACTTCAAAAATCACTGGTAGTGTTATAACAAAGGACGATGAACCAGTTGCTGACTTTAGAGTAAACTGCTGGGTACATGATGGATATGGTTGGGCTGAAGCTACAACCAACACCAGCGGGGTATATAACGTATGGATAGCTCCTGGTGAATGGGAATGCGGAGCCAGCCAAGGCCCAGATACAAATTACATACCCATTAGTCAGGGTCCGCCAAAATTCTACCAAGTCAAAGCCAACCAGACCATAACAGCTGACGACATCGTTGTTCAGGAGGCAGATGCTCAACTGACCATTAAGGCGATTGATAAAGACGGTAATGCTATTGCTAGCCTCTGGGGTGGAGCTTATGCCCGCAAAAAAAGCGGTGGATTTGGACCAGGCAATGAGTTCCATACCGGATTAGACCGTGGTGAGGGCACCCTTTCGCTGCTTGGTGGCAGTACTTATATGGTTGGTATACATATAGACAAACAAACCGACCTGCTAATGCAAGATGAGATTGAAGTGGTTGTTCCAGAGGGCGCTCAAAAAACCGTTAAAGTAACATTAGTTGAGCCCGATGCGTTCGTTAGAATCATTCTAAAAGATCAATACGGAAAAAAATTAACTGATTTGGAAGCCGAGGTCGAGATTGGCTCAGAAGGATTTGGAATGTGGCGCCATGCCCGCACCCAAAATGGTGAGGCTACAATCGGCGTTCAGGGTGGAAACAAATACTTTGCCGGTTATTGGCTCAGAGACAATCCTGAATATGTCCAAACTCATCCTGAAGGAGCCCCATTCTTAGTAAAATCAGGACAAACTGTCACTCAAGTTATTACTGTATTCAGAGCAAATGCAGGAATTGAAATAACCCTTAAAGATCCTGATGGCAATTTAGTCGATTGGGGCCATGCCTGGTGCTCAAACCATAGGTATAAAGAGGATAAATTAAAAACCGATACCTTCAGCGGCACCGAAGGAAGCGGTCAGATAATCGATGCCGGCACTGAAATACGAGAAGGTCGTGGTCAAATCGCAGTAGTAGTAACTGATGATAATTATCAATACGAATGCGGTTCGGGCGGCGGTCCAGACATGATGGCAAATAACTGGCTACCACCTGATATGGTAGAAGTAAAAGCTAAAGAAGGCGAGACAACAAAAATAACCCTTCAGTTCAGTGAAGCAGATTCTACTATCACTGGCAGTGCAAAGCTGGATTCTGGCAGTGCAGTCAACTGGGGTTGGTGCTTTGCCTTCAGTCAAAATGGTCAGCACTCTGGAACAGAACTGATCGACGGTAAATTCAGCTTACCTGTAAATTCAGGCACAACCTGGTTTGTTGGCTGTGATACAAATACTTCAGATGGCTTCTATCGATCAATAGAAAAAATGGTGTCTGTTCCTAAAGAAGGCACATATTCTACAAGTCTCATCCTGTCAAAAGAGCTCTGGGATCTGCCGGAAGGCTTAACCCTGCAGTTTGATGCCAGTCAACAACAGTCACTCACTCTTCCAGACGGAACAACCGTAACAATACCTTCTGGCGCCTTTGGCACCGAAGGAACTGTAACCCTGCTGGCCACTCCAAACATACAACTATATTCTACCGCTGATACTAAGCCAGTTACGTACTCGTGGAATCTAGAAGCCATGGATTCAAATAATCAGCTGATAGAATCATTCAATTCCAGTGTGACTGTTTGTATCCCCTGGGACGAAGAAATCTTAGCGGCTGATGATATTGATGAAGATCTGGTAAACACTAAGTATTACGACGACAATACTGGTAGTTGGAAGAGTACAACCGGAGGGACTAAGGACGATGATAATAATATGGCCTGCTTTGTCACAGACCACTTTACCAACTTCGCTCTAACCACTGGTACAGCCGGTATTCGTACTGCTGGAACAACCGGTAATTATGACATTGCTGTCACTCCTCTCTCAGGTGGTGGACCGCAGGTCGTCTTGGCTGATGAAAATGGTAACGTGGTAGCCAACTTCTTCGCTTATTCATCCAGCTTACGCATCGGCGTCCAGGTAGCAACAGCGGACGTAGATGGCGACGGTGATAATGAAATAATCACCGCCCCAGGTGCCGGCGCAGGTCCCCAGGTCCGCGTCTTTGACCACCAGGGTCAAGTGGAAACCCAGTTCTTTGCCTACGGTGAGGGAGTCCGAACCGGTATCAATGTAACAGCCGCTGATGTTGATGGTGACGGCACTGCTGACATTATCACTTCGACAATGTCTGGAGCCGGTCCCCAGGTCCGCGTCTTCGACGCCAATGGCAATGTCAAAAGTCAGTTCTTCGCCTTTACCGAAACCTTCCGTGGCGGTGTAAATCTCACCACCGGAGATGTTGATGGTGACGGCACTAACGAAATAGTAGCTGTTCCTGCCAGTGAAGCCGGTCCCCAGGTCCGCGTCTTCAATTCTGACGGTTCGGTCGTTTCTCAATTCTTCGCTTATGCCGAAACGGTCCGTGGCGGCTACAACGTCAACGTCGGTGATATCGACGGCGATGGTACAGCCGATATCGTAGTCAGTCCTAAGGCCGGCAACGGTCCTCAGGTAGCTGTCTTCGACGGTAGCGGAAATGTCATGAATCGCTTCTTCGCCTTTGCCGAAACCTTCCGCGGTGGAGTTAACGCCTCGGTTGGCGATGTAGATGGCGACGGTGATAATGACATAGTCGCTTCACCTGAGTCAGAAGCCGGTCCTCAAATCCGAGTCTTCGACGGCAACGGCAACGTTCTGTCGCAGTACTGGGCCTACTCCTCACACCTACGCGGTAATTTCACCTCTTTCGTAGCTGACCTAAACGGTGATGGCACGACTGAGATCGTTACTGCTCCGGGTGAAGGCATGGGTCCCCAAGTGAGAACTTTTGACCAAGACGGCAACGCCTTGTCTCAGTTCTTCTCACACCACACCGGATTCCGCGGTGGTATCTATATCACAAAAGCGCTCTAGTCCAAGCTAGACGCATCAGATAAACCATTAACCCCGTGCCAGCCAGGTACGGGGTTTTTGGTTGTTTAAATATGTGGTAAAATAGATTCACTATGGCAAATAAACAAAAGGTATTTTCAGGCATCCAACCAACCGGCGCTCTGCATATCGGAAATTACTTAGGCGCCATCAAACAATGGCTGGAACTGCAAAAAACTCATAACTGCGTTTTCTGCATTGTCGATTATCATGCAATCACTGTCCCCTATGAGCCAAAAGAAATGCCAGACCGGATATTTGAAACCGCCTTGGATTATTTCGCGCTAGGCTTGGATCCGAAGAAATCAACCATTTTTATCCAATCACACGTGCCAGAACATACTGAGCTAGCTTGGCTTTTGAATACCATTACACCGATCAGTGAACTGGAGTTTATGACGCATTTTAAAGAAAAAGCCGGAATTAACCGTAACAAGTTAAAGAATACATTTAGAACTAAATTTGTAGAAAAATTTTATGAAAAGATAGTTGAATTAGATATAAAAGATGGTAAGTTAATCCAAGAAGCGTCTAACGATATAAAAAAATATTTGAACTCAAAAGAATTTGACGCGGAGATAAACAATCTGCTTTTAAGCTTTAGAGGCAGGGCAAATGCCGCTTTACTTGATTATCCCGTGCTAATGGCTTCAGACATACTCCTTTACCACGCTAACCTAGTCCCAGTCGGTGAAGATCAAAAACAGCACGTGGAATTAACCCGTACTATCGCCCGTAAATTTAATAACCAATTTGGCGAGACTTTGACCATTCCTGAAGTTAAATTATCTACTACCAAACGCATTATGTCTCTGGCTGACCCCACCAAGAAGATGAGCAAATCACTGGGACCCAAACATTACCTGGCTCTCAGCGATAGTCCGGAGACAATCCGAGAAAAAATATCCAAAGCTGTTACTGGCACCGGCACCGAAAAAGAGCTGCCAGACGGAACTATTAACCTGCTTGGTTTGTTGAAAGAATTTGGAACCGAAAGTGAGTTCAAGAAATTTGAACAAGCAGCTAATAACGGATCAATCAAATATTCCGAGCTGAAAACTACTTTGGCCGAAGCCATTATCAAAAAACTAAAACCATTCCAGAAGAAACGAGCTGAACTAGCTAAGGACCCAAAGAAAATATGGAACACCCTGGAGGCGGGCGCTAAAAAAGCCCGACCCCTGGCTCAAAAAACTCTGACAGAGGCCAAGCAGAAGATGGGCTTGATTTAATATAAATAGTGATATAAACTGAAAAATCTGGAAAATCCAGATTTTTTCGTTCCTTCTATCTAACCAACAGGGGGTGCCAATATACAAGCCTTTGTGGAAGATCAGGAAGTGGATCAATCGCCCGTTACTGGCCCTTTTTTCAAACTTACTCGGTCACAGCAGATGCGCCGGATCTGGGGTTCGATGGATCGTGCTTTCCGTCTGACTGTCCTTCTCAGAAACGGGCGAGATGTGGTTGGCGAGTACTGCGGCTTCTTGAGCTGTCTCAACGAACTCGATCTCTGGGACGAGGCTGGCGAAGTCTTCACTGTTTCTACCACAGACATCAGGGATGTCGATCTGCCACCCAAACCCAGGTTCAGCTACATTTGACAGCAACCTATTCTGGGTTGCTTTTTTTATAGATTGTTATAAGATATATGAACGCTCTTTTTTCAAACGTCCGCAACCAGAAAGGGGGGTGAAAACATGAAGCGGATTATAGAAGCGTTGTTGTCAGCGGTTGAATATCTGTTCCTGATGCTGTCGGCGTTGGTTAGTCTGTTCTTGTTCTTCGTCATGCAGCGAGCCCGGGTATTCGGAAAGAAGAACATGGTCTACCGAACCAACGTGGTAATCGCCTCAAACCACCAGACGTTTATCGACAGCTTTTTGGTCGGCACGGCCCTTTGCTTTCCGCACATGCTCTTCCACCCCAAGGTTGTCCCTTGGCATTTGGCCGCCTCTGAGAATTTCTTCAAGACCTGGGGTTATCGCTTAGCGGGCAGGTTCTGGCGCGCTATTCCAGTCAAACCGGGCCGCAAAGATCCAGAGCTCCTGAGACGGTTGAAACGTGAACTGGGAACCAAGGTGATCCATGTCTTTCCTGAGGGCGGACGTAGCCGAACCGGAGCCATAGGCAACGGCCATCCGAGCGTGGGGTTGTGGATTCATCATTGCCGTCCGGTGGTTATTCCAGTCAGAATCATTGGCATGGACAGGGTCCAGCCGGTCGGTCACCGCATGCTGCGCGGCCAGATCTTTGCAGTCAAAAGGCTGTTTCAGAAGATAGCTGTGATAGTTGGCCAACCGGTGGAGTTGTCAGATCTGTACAGCCAATTACCGTCAACGGAGACGGCTTGCCTTATCACTGAGCGCATCATGGCAGCGATTCGTTCACTGGATCCATCGCAACGTTAAAAAACACCTGAGCTGGGTTCGGGTGTATTTTTTTAGTATTGACTTTTTTCACCTTGACTAGTAAGGTATTAAGTTAGCTCATTTCACCAACCATGAACTTGCAGGTATAAGGGGGTTGTATGAACCTAAAAGCTTCCCTGAAGGGGTTCTGTTTGGGTGTCATTACCAAACTGCCTGCTGGTGATGAACCAGGAGAGATCACGAACCGGGCAACGCAAGAACTCCATGCCTTTGTGCTTTCTGCTGGCCGCATCTTCATCATGTCAGAAGATGCCCCGGTATTGTCTGACCAACCGTTCGTCGGGACACTGGGCCTTGGAATCGAACTGCTGTACCGAACTGATGCCAGCAGCCAAGCCGCTGTCTGGGGTGTTTACACCAACTTTGAGCAACTGGTACTAGACGCCCTTGATCTTCACATTGGTTCCATTACCATGCGCCCAAACGACTGCGGGGACATGGGATACGTGGAATCGGAGGGCACCGAATGCCTCCTGCTTCACGAGGACGGCTCACTTCTCCGATTGACCGACAACGGTCAGCTGGAGTTTGTGGAAGACGAGGTCGAGATGCCTCAAGCTGGAGAACGTCTGATCTTCCGGTTGGGCACAGAAGTCCCGGATCTAGCGTCCCCTTGGGCCGTCTATCGACAGTTCCGTGATCTCCTCTTTTCGTCTGTCCAATCACAAAAAGAGCACTGATTTTCTTTCAAGTGCTCTCTTTTTTTATTCAATGGCGTGTTTTATTAAATTGATCGGCTGCTTCAGCCAATCTTGCACAATAAATCTGGTCTTATCCGTGATATCACTCAAATAAAACTTGTGATCGTGATTGCGGAACAGTTGCTGCTCCAATTCAGGCTGTTCTTTCAAATATCTTTTAACTTCCTCAACTACCTCCAGAGCTGGATCAATCAGCTGAATTTTCTTTCCTATCTTTTGCTGAATCACATCCTTAATGAGAGGATAATGAGTACAGGCCAATATGAGAGAATCAATGCTTTTTGACTTCAGGCTGGCTAAATAACGTTTGGTAATCATCTTAGTCTCGGGCTTATCGGTCCAGCCCTCTTCCACTAACGGAACAAATAACGGACAAGGCTGGGTAATTAATTCTAATCCGCTCTCTGGCGTCTGCAAACGTTTCTGGTAGATCTCGCTCCGAATCGTGGCCGTGGTGCCGATAATGCCAATTCTCCTGTTGCGAGTCATTTGTTTGACCTTTTTAATAGCTGGGCTGACTACTTCGAAAATCGGGACCGGAATATTCTTCCTCAGTTCATCCGCTGCTACTGAAGAGGCGGTATGACAAGCAACTATGATCAGCTTAGCACCTTGTTCCACCAGGAACTGGGCATCTTGCAGGGCAAATTTAATAATTGTCTCGGGACTTTTGGTTCCATAGGGCGTCCGAGCCGTGTCACCAAAATATACAATTTGATATTCAGGCAGTTGTTTCAGAACTTCTTTGACAACGGTTAGTCCTCCAATGCCCGAATCAAAAATCCCGATCATTTATCCAAGGCCTCAAAGTTTACGTTAATTTTTGCCGACCAATCTATTTCATCAAAAGTATGCAATAACTTCTTGATATATTCACGTAGATATTCATATTGTTTTTTATTGTTGGCTTCAAATTTTACCGTCAGATATGGGCCGTTCTGAGAATATCTAACCACAAACATGCTGTCTGGCAAATCCAGCCTAACTCCGTCACCCGCTCGTTCATCATCAATTACTTCAGCCTTGGGAAAATCTTTTTTGAGAATCGGACTCAGCTTATCCATCAGAGCTACTTTTTTATTGTCAGCGCAGTAAAGTTTAATCTCTGGACTGGATTGATATTTTGGCAAAGCCGCTAAGGCTTCGTTCAGGGTCTGGTCAGTCCGTGCCAAATAGTGAAGTAAGCGCATGGTGGAATACAGTCCATCATCATGGTTGTAAAAGTCAGCTGAGAAGAAAAAGTGTCCGGATAGTTCACCAATCATAGCAGCCTTTACTTCCTGGTTTTTCTTTTTCAAGAAAGAATGTCCAGTGCGCCACATAAACGGCTCCCCGCCGTATTTAGTAATAGTCTCCGGAACGACCTTGGAACACAAGGTATTAAACATAATCTTGGCACCCGGATGCTCGTTTAGCACGTCGATAGCAAATAAAGCTACTAAAACATCATTCCAGATTATTGTGCCTTTTTCATCAACTATCCCAATGCGGTCACCATCCGGGTCATAAGTGAATCCGATATCAGCTTTGTTTTCTAATACCGCATCACGCAATCTTTCGGCTACTTCATTTTCGGTCGGGTCGGGCGCCCCTAAAGGAAAGGTGGGGATAACGTCAGTATAACGCTCAATCACTTCGCAACCGGCTTGACGTAATAATTCCGGAGCGCTATCGCCTGACGTAGCATGGCCCGAGTCAATCACAACCTTGAATTTCTTTTCTAGAGGTAATCGTTTGATAATATCATCAAAATAAGCCTGTTTGACATCTTGGTGAGTCACTGCACCGGGTTTTTCGCCTTGCTCAAAATCATCTTCTTCCACCATTTTTCTGAGGTTTTGCATACCTTCAGTCACTAATGTTTCTGAATAATCGATGGCAAATTTAAAGCCATTGAATTCCGCTGGGTTATGTGACGCTGTCACCATTACCCCGCCTTTGCGTTTCAGATAATATTGAGACCAATAAAAAGTGCCGACCAAGCACATGCCAATATCAACGGTGTCTATGCCAGCCCAGCTCAAACCACGGATAATTGCCCGGCTGTATTCCGGACTGGTTTCTCGTGAATCGCGTGCTACAACAGCCTCGGTAATGCCGTGGCGTTTCAAATACGTGCCGTGCGCCTTACCCAAACACTCGACTATTTCTGGATTGAGGTCTTTATTAACTACTCCGCGCAAATCATAGGCACGAAACATCTCGGGATTAATTTTCATAAGTTTTCAATTATTTTAGTTATTTCGTTTATTTTTTCATCCAAAAGTTTCTCATTTTCCGCCTCAGCTGTCAATCTTAAAAGAGGCTCGGTATTCGAAGGCCGAGCGTTAAACCACCAGTCTGGATATTCTACCGTTAAACCGTCCATTTCATCTTGTTGGCCATCAGAATAGCGTTCTTTTAATTCTGCCAGCATTTCAGTTACTTTATCACTCTCGAAATATACTTCTTTGCGGATATATTTTTGGAAATCTTTCATTACCTCAGAAAGTTTGGCGTCAGAATCAGAAATAATGCCCAAAAGTAACATCAAAGCAATCATGCCTGAATCAGCATAATAATTATCACGAAAACAATAGTGAGCTGAGGTTTCCCCACCCATGATTCCTCGGTTTTTCCTTAAACTCCCGGAAACATTAACGAAGCCAACTGGTGTTTTAATGGGTTGACCACCCCATTCATTAATTTTCTCCGAAACAATACGACTACAAATCAGCGTAAAAGAAAAACTGGCACCCGGCTCCTGCTTTAATAGATATTTGGCCATAAGGGCTAATGAGATATCACCCTTGAGAAACTCGCCTCGTTCTGTCATTAATAATACTCGATCTGAATCACCATCAAAAATAACTCCTGCATCTGCTCCTTCTTTCAACACAGCGCTTCGTAGCTTTTCTTGTGATTCGGGTAGTAGCGGGTTTGAGGGACGGTTGGGAAATGTGCCATCTGGTTCAAAAAACAAAGGTATGTAATCAAACGGTAGATTTTTAAATAACTCAGGTATAACGAGACCAGCTGTTCCGTTACCAGCATCAATAACCAACTTCAAGGGCTTTAATCTATCTAGGTCAACAAAGCCCAATACATGATCAACAAAATTCCGTATCACCTTCTTACGCTTCAAGCTGCCCTCTTTTTTAGCATCTGAGAATGCTTTTTGCTCCTTGATAAATCCGTACAGTCTTTTCCCAGAAATCATTTCAACACCTTTGTCTACTATACGAATACCATTATACTCGGGCGGATTATGCGAAGCTGTGATTACAGCCCCTCCATCAAATTTGTATTTTCCAACAGCAAAATACATTACCTCTGATGGTATCATGCCCAGAACAATAACATCGGCTCCTTGTTGACAAGCTCCTTTTATAAACGCTTCCGCTAACTTTGGTGATGTTGGTCTGGAATCCCAACCAACACAAATCTGCTTTCCGTTAAGATAATTAACAAAAGCCTGACCCACCTGAAATGCCATTTCTTCATTTACCTGACTGGGGTATAAACCCCTCACATCGTAGGACCGAAAAGCTTCTGGTCTAATATCCTTAATATGTTTTGTCATACGCTAAGAAATAGAAAACAAGTACTTTATCACTGACCGTTTTCTTTAATTCTTTTTATCCGTAGTGGAAAAATTATATTGCTTTATATCTTTATAACCAATCCGGACTATACTGCCCAACGACCAGACGATACCAGCCAAGCTGATAAATATACCGATGAATGGCAACCAGGTTAAAATAACGAATACTAAGACTCCTAAAACCATGGGTACAAGGGGCGTTATGGTTCTGTCTTTCAAAAATAATCCCAGAATTTTCTGACCGATCAAAAGGCCTACGTAAATCCTACTAAGATATAAGAGCAAAGAATACAATACCAGCACGATGACAGCCAAAGGAAAACCTATCAATGACACGAACAGTATTATTGTTGCCAATGGGATGCCTATTAAATATACTATCCCCCAAGAGATTTTTGATAACGGATTGCTGTTCATGTCATCAATAATCTTCTTTGTTTTCCTAGGAAAAAATGAAATAATAACCAAGCCAACCAATAATAATCCTAGCAGTGAGGCTATACGCAGAAAGATAACACTACCAACAAAAATTTCCCGGATATCTGTCAAACTTTCTGAGGGCTGTTTGTGCTCGACTATCCCGGTTATTTGACCGCTTTCTATTTCAACTGCTTCATTACTGACATACATGAGGTTTCCCCCGATGGTTGCATCATCAGTTAGTTGAAAGTTCTTGCCTGTCACCCTGACCCGAACATTACTACCCACACTACTACCAAGTCTGAAGCCTAGAGCGTAGCCTGTAATGTTTCCGTAGACTGGGCCCATCACTTCAACATTGCCTCCCACAAAACTAAAGCTCCAACCAATTGATCCTCGGTCAGTAACAGTTAGGTTGTCGGCAACAATTGTGGCATTCTTACCTATCTGTCCGCGAATAGTAACACTGGAACCAATTATTCTAGCATTGCCAAGAACATTGCCGCTGATTACTATGGAGCCTCCGGCAATAATTGCATCACCAGCTACTGTACCGTCTATTGTTACCTGACCGCCGCCAACTATTGCGTCGCCCTCTACCCGACCTTCAATAGTTATGTTATCGGCGTACCGGACAAAATTGTCGCTTATTATTTCATCAGAGCCAACGACTACAGACTCGTCCATTTCAGCAAAAGCCGCTATTGGCACGCCAACAATAACCACTAACATTGTTAAAAGGATTGTGATTTTCTTTTTTGTCATAAAAAAATATTAATATTACCGTTATATTTTAGCAAATCTTAAGAAAAAACTCCAGTTTGAATTACAGCTATTCCGGTTTTTGGGCAACTACTATTATGTTGTTAAAAAACCTCTTCTTACCAGTCTTAAATTCTTTAGCAAGCTGCATACTTTCTATTTTAAAACCAGCTTCTTCCAATAAACCTTTTAATTCTTCCTGAGTAAAAGCGTGATAATACTGCTCTATGCCAGAATCACGCCAAGGGATCAGCAAATCGTTTTTATCCAACGGGGTGAAACCGAACAAATGTTTCCAATTGGTCTTTTTTATTTTAGCCTGATATTTGGGCCGCCAAAGATTCCAGACAGTTAATATCAGCCTTCCTCCAGGATTAATTACTCGAAAAAGCTGACTAACAGCCCTCTGGCGCAATTCAACTGATGGAATTTGATGCAGTACTAGGATATTGAACACCAGATCAAATTCGTTGTCAGGAAATGGTAAATTTAATATATCGCCTTCTTGGAAATGAAAATCTGGAAATAATTTACTAGCCTGTTCCAATAACCGAGGGCTGATATCAACTCCGTAATAATCTACCTTTACACTATCAAATATTTTAGCTAATCTACCATTACCGCAACCGACATCGGCAATTTTCATTTCCGGCTGAACATACTTCTTGAACTCATTAAACTCCGGCCAGATATCTTCTCGGCTAGCTGAATATTTCTCAGCCAAAATCTGATAGTCGCTGCGGACCTTTCTCAGCAAGGTTTGAGCAAAATCGCTTTTCATATGAATTTAACTCCTGTCGTAAAAAAATTGATTCAAGCCAATATCCAGACGTCTGACGACCTGGTGCGTTGGAAAAGGAAGGTGGCTAAGGATTTGAAACTCACCGTCCTTCCTAATCATACCTTGTTACAAGCATATCGGCAATTCCAAAAAAGGCACTCTCGACCAATTAATTTTGTAATTACTAGTTTACTGCGACGTCGAAAAATACGCACTCTTTCTGGTGTGGCTGTTATTACCGTACTGACCAAACCCCACCCTTGCCCTGGCCATTGTATCTATTGTCCGGCTGAAGCCAAGATGCCAAAGAGCTACCTAGCCTCAGAACCAGCCGCCCAACGAGCCTTGCTCAATAAATTTGACCCCTATCGCCAGACCCAGACTCGACTCAAGACTTTGCAAAATAATGGCCACCCTACAGACAAAATCGAATTAATCATATTGGGCGGCACCTGGTCAGCTTATCCGAAAAAATATCAAACTTGGTTCATTAAACGCTGTTTCGATGCCGCTAATGGTAAGACGTCTAAGACGCTGGCTGCAGCTCAAAAGATAAATGAAAAAACGGCCAATCGAATCATCGGCCTAACCATCGAAACCCGCCCTGACTACGTTAATCCAGATGAGATCAAAAACTTGCGTGAATTTGGTGTCACCCGCGTTCAGATAGGCGTTCAAACTGTTGATGATAAAATTCTAAAACTAGTTAAACGAGGTCATGATGCAGCCACTGTGGCAAAAGCAACTCAACTCATGAAAGACGCTGGTTTAAAAATCAATTATCACATAATGCCTGGTCTGCCTGGCAGCACGCCAAAAAAAGACAAAGAGGTCTTTCATACCATTTTTAATGATGAACGATTTAAGCCAGACTACATCAAATTATACCCGACCCTTGTGTTGAAAAGCTCAGTACTTTATCGTTGGTGGCAGCAGGGAAAATACCAGCCCTATAGTGAAAAACGATTATTAAATTTAATTCCTGAGTTAAAAAAACTGGTTCCCTACTGGGTACGGATTGAACGCTTAATTCGAGATATTCCGGGTCCGGATATTGCGGCCGGAAACAAGGCCACAAACCTCCGCCAGATGCTGGAACAAAAAGGTGTGGTTTGTCACTGTATCCGTTGTCGCGAAGCCAGAGCCAAAAAGATAAAACGATCTCAAGTTAAACTCTTCATTGAAAAGTATCAGGCCTCATCAGGAACAGAATATTTTATTTCTCACGAAAATAAATCCCGGACTGAACTTTACGCCTTTGTGCGTTTGAGGCTACCTAGCAAAAAAGTTGCAAGAGATGATGTCCATTATCTCTTACCCGTTTTAAAAAAATCAGCCCTGATCCGCGAACTCCACACCTACGGCCAACTGGTACCCTTGAAAAAGAAAGGCCAAGCAGTCCAGCATATAGGGTTTGGCAAAAAACTCATGTCTCAAGCAGAAAAGATCGCCAGACAAAATGGTTATAAAAAAATCACTGTTATATCGGGTATTGGCGTACGTGAGTATTATCGAAAAATAGGGTACCAGCTGCAAGACACCTACATGGTCAAAAATATTTAAAAAAAGGCGGGTGGCTGTGCGCGTCTGCGAACAAGTGTCCACTCAGGCGTGCTCAAGCCACCCTGTCTCATGTGAAGGAAGGTCGACGAAGACCCTCCGTCTCTATATTATACATATATGAATTGTTGTCAAATAAAAAAGAGGTGGTTGATACCCGCCTCTGGTGAGGGTGGTACAACCACCTAGCTTCAGTTCCGGGCGACTGTGCGCGCGTTACCGGCCGCCTTGTCTTGGGTCAGGAATTGCGCCGAGTCGCCCGCGTCGCGTCGTTCTTCGAGTTGGCCGTGCTCTCCGTGCTCTTCTTGCGGAAGCGGGTCGCCTGCGAGGTCGTCTCGTCGATCGCGTTCCATCGATTGAAAGGGGCCAGACACATCGTCTCGAACATCGTACACCTCCATCGTTGAGGTTTACCGGGAAGGACTCTCCGTGCACCATTCATGATGCTGAACACAGTTACTCCACTCAACGAATAGTACACCACTTTTTATTATACACATTTTTCACAAATAGTCAAAATCTACTTGGAACAGCCTGGGCCCCAACACTTACCTCTTACTTCATTTGGGATTTTATTTAAATTAAATGGTCCGCCTCGGGGCGGTTCCCCATGTCGGATAGCTTCGGCCACAAACTGATCATCTTCAATGCAACCGATTACCCTGATTATCTCACCGGCCCTAACTTCGACAGGCGGATTTATCGTTGTTTCTTTATCCAAGGTAATCAGCATTCGAATACCATCGGGCTGGACTACGATCATTTCATTGTTTCCGACTTCTTCCACCAAGCCCACTACCCAAGTATCACCATAAAATTCTTTTTGAAAAAATGACTCAAACGGTTCAACGTCTTGTATCTTTTCGGGCAATCCTGCCACATCTAATATCAGTCCAAAAATGGTTAACGTTAGCACAAATCCAATCGCTACGCCAATAAAAACGTGCCGATATCCAATATTAAATCGTTTAATCATATAAAGGCCAGCCACTATTCCAACTATGGATATCAAGAAGGGCGCCCAGGGCAGATTATGAAAGAATGGCGTCAATCCACCGGATCCAAACCTGAGATATTCAAACGGAGCGTGAACTCGAAATCGGAAAACCAGTACCCCGATGAAAAACAATGCAATAGTAATAACTCCGGCCAGCCCAATACCCAAGATTAAAGAACCAGCCACAAAATAACCCCTTGGCTTCATCTTTAGTTTATTCGATTTTATCTGCTCGCTGATTTGATCAGCTAGCGGTTTGTTGTCCTGATTCATATTCCTTCTTAATAGTTTTTTTGAGTAAGCTTTTTCCCCTATTGATTCGCGTCCCCACCGTTCCAATCGGCATGCGCAAGATATCACTGATTTCTTCATAAGATCTTTCTTCCATATAAAAAAGCATCAGTGGCTCGCTGTATTTCAAAGGCAGCTTATCAATTTTACTCAACAGCATATTCTTCATCTCTCGCGCTTCTAACTCGTCAATCGGGCTGTCATTTTCTGAAGCCATGTCCTGGATCTCTGGCGCCTCATCAATCGATACTTCTTTTTTATGCTTCTTGATGTAATTTATCGCTTCATTGTGCAAGATACGATAAATCCAGCTAGAAAACTTCTTTTTAGTATTGAAGCTTTTTAAATTAATAAAGGCCTTCAAGAAAGTATTTTGTAAAACATCGTCTGCTTTGTCCGTATCATGCACAAAAACCAACGCATAGCGGCGCAGTTTTTCCTCATATCTTTTAACAATCTCCGTATATAGTTCCTGGTCTTTTTCGCGAACAATTACTACTAATTCTTCGTCGCGAATCTGCTGGATATCAGCCATAGGTCTTTGGTTATACTACAACAGTTTTTACATTTTTATTTCGTTTTGTCAATATTTTCACAAATAAAAAACCTCTCGTCGGCAAAACGAAAGGCATGTTACCCTAGATAAAGGGCGAAAGAGCTAGATAGATCAAGGCGGCAATCACACCGGCACCAGGAATAGTCACTACCCAGGCAAAAATGATCTGCTTGACCACTGTCCAGTTGAGATTGGACAGTCGACGAGCCGCTCCCGTGCCTAGGATGGCCGAAGAGATTACGTGGGTAGTAGATATCGGCGCACCTACCAGAGAAGCAGTAAAGATCACCGCTCCGCCAGCCGTTTCCGCGGCACAACCATCCATGGGCTCGTGTAGTTTGACCATCTTAGTGCCCATAGTGCGGATGATCCGCCAGCCGCCAACAGAGGTTCCTAGACCGATAGCCAGAGCGGAAGCAGCCCGCACCCAAATCGGCACGTAGAATTCATGGAGTAATCCGCACGACACCATGGCGATTGTAATGATGCCCATCGCGTTCTGCGCGTCATTCATCCCATGGGTGAATGAAACGGCTGAGGCAGACAGTATCTGGAGTCGCTTGAAGAACTTAGCTGACTTGAGATATGGAGTCCGCCAGGAAACCCAAGCGAAAACGGTTAGAACAATCCCTCCTATCACTACACCGGCTATCGGCGATACGATCATGGCGATCAGTATTTTTTTCAAACCGGCGAAGATCAGCACCGAGAAATCCAATCGTGACCTGAGAAGCGCGACGCCGACTAACCCGCCCACTAGAGCGTGAGTGGAGCTGGATGGAAGTCCGAAGTACCATGTCAGATAGCCCCAGCCGATTGCTCCCAGGAGCGCAGCCAGTAGCATGGGTAGAGTGATCACTTCGCCCGAGACAACCCCCTTACCAACGGTGTAGGCCACTGCTGTGTGCGAGAGCGCCCCGACAAAGTTCAATGTCCGGGCCAGAATGATGGCTTGTCGGGCCGAAAGAGCCCTGGTCGAAACGGTGGTAGCAATGGCGTTGGCCGCATCATGAAAGCCATTGACGAAGTCATACCACAATGCGCCGCCGATGATTAGTATGAGCAACAAGCTGTCAGACATTCTTCATCACCATCCTTTTCAGGGTGGTAGCAACCGTGTCACAGGCATCACTTGCCCGCTCCAATGCCTTCATAACCTCACGCTGCAGGAAAAAGTGAAACACCCTGATACACAACTCCCTGTTATCACGAGTCACCCCGACTATCCGTGACAGAAATCCGTGAGCCTCTACTTGGCTAAGGTGATCGCTTCCCGACAGCTCCTGTTCAATTCTAGCCAGCTCAGCCATACCGGCGATGACCCCGGATATGCTAGCGATTCCTTCAGCTAGAGCCCGGTGATGAATTTCGTCAGCCTGCGCTTCAAATTCGTGAATTGACTTACAGCCCGCATCAATGTGATGCCGTTTACGCAGATTACTGATGACTCCACGTACCTGTTGGCAAGATGCCTGCACCACGTCAGCCAACTTCCCCACCTCAGCAAGGCCTGCGATCTCTCTGACGTGAAGACGATAGATGACATAACGCGAGGCAAATTGTTCCATCCAATCCATGATGTCATCCAGGGAGCCGATCAGATGAGTGATATCATCCCGGTCAAACGGTGGCTGGGGCGCAACGTCTAGCAGGTTGATAGTCCGAGCCACCAGGCCGTCACACTCCGTCTCCATTCGCTTCAGTCTCTCCGCAATTATGCTCTGGCCGTCGCTCTCCTTAGCCGCGACCAAATCAACCACCAGGCCACTAGCCTCAACTAGCTTACCGGCCATGGCATCAAAGATCTCGTAGAATTCCTTGTCTGATGGCGGTAGCAAACGCAACCCGCGCAACCATCCAAATCCCTTCATTTACCCCCTCCTTTTTGTCAAACAGCAAATGCGCTTTCTAGCGTTGAGAAATCATATTAACTTATCAATTAATACACCTACTGTCAATTAAAAAAAGGCGGCTTCTCATCTTGCTGGCGCAGGGGCACGAGCAAACAAGATGATTAGCCGCCATCTGGCGAAACTGGGAACGCGTTTAGCCCGATCTATTCGGGCAATAGCGTCACGGAGGAATGTACAGTCGGTAGATCACAGCAGACCTCCTGGTCAGTCGGTGAACGACCTCGGCGCGAAACCCCACGTGGTATCTCCGCAGCATGGGGGCCGAGCCATGACCACCAAACGTCTTCTCACCATACTGACGCCTCCATCGTACCTATGGTTACGCTGAATTTGCGCCCCCACTGCTTCTGCCCATCCACACAAGCGCAAACAGCAAGGCAAACATAGCATATCGTGGATTTTTCTGCAAATAAAAAAGAGGTTCGGCTCAACCGAACCTCGTAGATTCAATTGGTAGCGTACCGCTACTTAATGCCTCGGGCGTAAAGCTCGGGCACGCTAGTGAACGCCCTCCATCCCGGGTAAACCGCACGGCTTCCCAGTAACCGTTCAATCCAGATCAAGCGATTGTACTTGCTTCCCCGATCCGAACGTGCCACAGCCCCAGGCTTGATGAAACCGGAGCCCAAGGCCACAGCAATATCGGCGTAATCTGGGAATTCGGTATCACCGCTCCTCTGACTGACGCAAGTGGTCATCCCGTGGGAATGGGCAATCTGGCCAGCCCTCATGGCTCGAGAAACGCAGCCGATCTGATTGGTCTTGACCAGTAGACTGTTGGCAAAACGCTCCTTGGGCGGTAGGCTCTCGGCCAACAAAACCGGGTTGGTGCAGAAGCAGTCGTCCCCGATCAGCTGGATCCGCTGTCCCAACCGCCTATACATCAGGCGCCAGGCAGCGTAGCCCTTCTCGGCCGCACCGTCTTCGATACTGACGATCGGGAACTCACCCACCAGCTTACACCAGTAGTCAACCAAGCCAGCGTCATCAAGATGCTCACCATCCGGCTCGACCTGGTAGCCATGCTCGGAAAAGAAGGCAGAGGCAGCCGGATCGAGAGCAAAGCAGATGTCCTCGCCTGGCTTACGACCGGTCTTCTCGATCGCTTGCTGACCAAAGATCAGAGCTTCGCGGTTCGACTCGAGGTTCGGAGCAAAGCCGCCCTCGTCTCCAACCGTGGTCGGATGACCGGCTTCCCTGAGCAGATCGGCCATGGCATGCTGGCATTCAACTAACCAGCGGACTGCTTCGGCAAACGTCGGAGCCCCAACCGGAGCCCACATGAATTCCTGCACCTGAAGATTGTTGCCAGCATGCTGTCCGCCGTCAAAGAACTTGCACAGCGGAACCGGCAGTTGACAGACCGTCGGACCGCCCAGGAACTCATACAGCTCCTGTCTCCGACTCATGGCAGCCGCTTTGGCCACAGCATAGGAAACTGCTGTGACTGAATTGGCTCCGATCCTGCTGAGGTTCCCGGTTGTATCGAGACCACACATTGCCTCATCAACCGCCACAAGGTCAAAGGGTGACATCCCAACAATCCTTGAAGTGATCTCATTGTTGACCGCTTGGACGGCTTCTTGAACACCCTTGCCCCTGTAACGACTCCTGTCACCGTCTCGCTTCTCGTGTTGCTCTTTCTCTCCGGTTGAAGCACCGGAAGGAGACATGGCATAGGCTCGAGTACCATCAGTCAGTTCGACCATTGCCATGACATTGGGGTTGGGGCGTGAATCAATGCCCTCCACGCCGACAACCGACTGGATTTCGATACCCATCGGCAGATTCCTCCTTGCTGTAACTGGGTTGGCAGTGAACAAAAAAGAACCCCCTAACCTTAAAAGAGTTGAGGGGTTGTGTCAAGATAATATTTTGTTTCTTTGTCTAGTTGTTATAACAACAGCACACTTCCCAAGCCGCAAAAGCTTCAAAATCACAGTCAGACAACTCAAGCTTCCGATCACTTAGGTCTGTCCAACCCTTGTTGGCGCACACGTTTTGAAATTCTAAGCTTGAATCACCTTTGATGCACTGCCCATTGTAATAGCCTTTTTCCACACAAGCGCTGCGACAGCTTGGGGTAATATTTTCAAAACCGTCGTCACTTCCATTGTTATTAGACAACCAGCCAGTCAGGTCCCCATCGTTCATAAAATAAAAGACGACCAGAAACACCATGGCCGCGATAATAAATACTGTAATTGTGCCTCGTAAACTCATAATGTGTTATTTTAATAACCCTTTTTTCTGCATTAATAAATAAGGATAGCCGCGCTTTTCCGCCTCTTTGGCTTCAATACCTAATTTGTCTGCCAGAGCAAAAAGCTTGTCTCTGGTTTTCTTTACCCCGCCCAAATCCTTCATAGCCTCTATCTCGACAAATTTACCCAGTTCGCTAACGTCATCCAGGGCAATCTCAAACTCATCATCCAGTCGATAAACCCAGCGTTCTTTTTTTACTACGACTAATATTAGGAAATCAAGGATCTGAAACAATTTATTAAACCTTTCCAAGTCAGTAATCTCAATATTATACTCATCACAGTGCGTTTTAACATCAGCTTCTTCTGGGTAAAAATGTTTGTAGTTTAATATCACCCTGTTATCACGTTCTCTAACACTTAACCACTCGTAGGGATATTTTGGTTCTAAATAATTTTTGTGAGCCGGAGTATAGTAAGTATCTTTCTGGCCAGATATCTTTTTAAATTTAGCTAACTCTTTAACTTTATCATGAACATTATTAAACCGTTCTTCAGTTAATTCAAACTTGAGTTCTATTTCAGTATCGTTATGCGCCATCTTTTTCAACTAATTTATTTAAAATACCCACATCTAATTCTTTTAAAGAATCTGCAATAGAATCAGCTTGGATTAAATCCTGGTCTGGTGTATAGGGGCTAGGCACAGCAATACAATAACATCCGGCTGCTTTGGCTGCGGTTACTCCATTGCTGGCGTCTTCCAGAACTACACATTCACTAGGACTTAATCCTATAAGTTGGGCTGCTTTAGTGTATGTTTCCGGGTCTGGCTTGCCCCTCTCAACGTCCTCGCCCGAAACTACAACATCAAAATCAGACTGCAAGTTGAACTTAGTCATAACTAAATCAATATACTTTCTTGTCGCCGAAGTTGCCAAAGCTAGCTTCAAGCCTTTTTTCTTCAATCTGCTAATTGATTCATGCACGCCAGGCATCAATTGCAGTCTTTCGTGCGCTATATGTAAAAAAATACTTTCTACCTCAGAAAGCAATTTTACTTTATCCTGTTTTAGTTTGAACATTCCAATAACTTCGTCAATGACATCAATTACTCTCCGACCAATAAATTTATTTCTTAGATCGGCTGGAATGTCCTTAAGCTTAACCTTATATTGCATTAATACTTCATCAATTGCTTGAGCATGCAAGCTCTCTGAATTAACCACCAAATTATCTAAATCGTATATAACGGCTTTAATCATTCAGCTTATCTAGGGCTTTTAAATCATCTTTTCTCACTTTAACCAACTCTGCCTCCAGATCAATGTTATAGTGATCGGCTATTCTAACAATCATGAGGAATAGGTCGGTTAGTTCATCGGCTAATTCTGTTTTGGTGGTTTTGTAATTCTCGGCTGATTCTCGATCTTTGAGATAATACTTTTCCTGAACCATGACATGCTTGGCCAGATCGCCTACCTGTTTGGCTAGTTCAATCATTGAACCCTCAATTCCCCAAGGTTTTTGTTCTACTTCCTCGAATTTTTTTATTACTTTGCGGTTTAATTCAACCATTTCTTGAAACGTAAGTTTTTCCATTGTTTTCTTTTATTATAATTTATCTTCTGGGATGCACTTTATGCCGTTCTGCTTCAAGAGAGCGGTAGTAACCCCGTCCCCTTTAATTAATTTATCGGAAAAAGTGCCGTCATATATTTTACCACATCCGCAGGAAGGGCTTTTGCTTTTACAAATCATTTCCTTGGCTTCGAAGATTTTCACTGCCTGCAGCACTTGGCGTGCGCCTTGGATAAACTGCTCAGTCACATCCTGCCCGCTTTTGGTAATAACCTTCCCTTGGCCAGTTAAAACAGCATAGCCGTCACCAATGGTTTCGGCTGGCTCGCGTGGAGTGGGTAATCCGCCCAGCTGCTCCGGACAAATTGGAACTAATTCCTCTTTCTTGTCCAGGGCTAAAACTTTCTTGTTGGCTTTGGCTTGACCGTCATATCGGCATTTGACGCCCAAAAGACAGGCGCTGCATAACTTCATTTGTTTCCGTCTAATTCGAACTCAAATAGCACTTTCTGACAGGTACAACTTTTCCCAATATGGCAGATGGCAATACGAGCGGCTGTAAATTCAAACGGAATTTCTACTCCTTCCGGCATCCCATAACCTAAAGTTATGTGAGGCCAATAGTTATCATAACTCACCCTAGCTTTGAAGTTTGTTACATAATCCAGGTGTATTTCTTCTACTGGAGAAAGGAACATGTCTTGTGTAATGTTGCGCTTAGCAAAACGCTCCAGCACTTTCATGATTGTCCGATGCAACAAATGTATTTCGTTGTTACTGTCTACTTCTAAGGCTGAATATCCGCCTTTGAGATCTATTCGGCTAGCTGTTAATTTTATTGGTTGGAAATGTTTAGTCACACTTTTTACGGCTTCCACAACTTCCATTAATTTATCAGATTCAATACCAGCCATAGCCAGGGTGATGTGTGGTAGATATTTTTTCTTACCCAAAGCTATTTTCTGTTCATGACGTTTGAGCAGGTGTTTATTTATGTCTATTACCTTCTTCATAACATCCTCTGGCGGTATCAGAGCGATGTTTATTGCCATCCTAGCCATATTTTTATTCGTTAAAATATTCGTCGATCGCCTCTTGAGCGTCTTTCAGCTTATCATAACGGCAAATGTCTAAGTTCTTATTGCCGTCAATCATAGCTGATAATGTTTTTTGTGTTCCATTGCGGAATAAACAAAGAATGTCTTTATCCAGGCTTTCAGCTAAGCCGATTTCATATCCGACTCCCAATGATGGAGTGGTGACTTCAGCTACCAATACGTCAGCCTGCTTCAAATATTCAACTAAAGTGTTATAAATGCTAGCCGTGTTCATTCGAGACTCCACGTGCAATATGTCCTCGTCTCCTAATTTAGATGTCAGAACCTCACCATAGCTTTGCAAGTGCTCAATTATGTCTCTATACCAAACTTGATCATGCCGGCCGCCCTGGACCGCTCCGGCGAAATAGATCTTCATTGTTTTGCTGCCTTTATTATTTCCTTTAATATTCTATAATTATTTTCTAACATATCTTTACATATCTCTAGTGTAACTATTTTATGTTTTTCTTCTAATTTTATTTCGAATAGGTCTATTATTTCTTCGATTGATCTATCACCTACACGTTCGTAAAAACGATGCAAAAATAATCTAGGCATTAAAAATCTGTGCGTATCGGCATTTGCACATATCTCAGCCTCCAGACACATATACTTTTCTGTAGCATGATGTGCTTCTACACAATTTATAACTTTATCCATCATTTTCTTATCAACTTTGTTTTTGCTTAAAAACCTCTTGGCTACATCAGATGACATTTTTATATGATCTTCACGCCGCCCCAGCTTCCGTGCCTCACCTAACTTTACATCCATTAAACGTGTCCCCAATTCAACTATAACAACATCGGCTTTTAACTTTTGAGCTAAATCAACTCCAATTTTATTTATTTCATTATATTCAAACAGTGGGGGTATACCATACTTAAGCAATTCCCTTTTGCAATAATTATCAACCTCTTGGAGTAACTTATTCATGATGTTAATTTTAACTTATCATACTAATTTTATAAAATATTAGGCAATTTAGCAATTTTTTTTGCATAAAGCTTTAAACCGAATTAATATTAACTATATGAAAGCCACAACTAAGACTAAACAATTTATTCTCCGACCGATTAAAGGCTCAGATGCCTCCGATCTTCAACGTAATATTAACGACCGAACAATTTACCGCAATACTCTGCATATTCCGTATCCATACACACTTAAAGACGCCCGGGAATGGATCAGAAAGAGTCAGCAAAGACAAAAACAAAAGCGTCCTGATGCTGTTTCTTTTGCAATTGTAATAAACAATAGGTTGGTTGGCGGAACAGGATTACACAATATTGTTTGGGGGCATAAGGCAGAATTGGGTTATTGGCTGGGCCGGAAATATTGGGGCCAGGGTTTAATGACCAAAATAGTCCGGGAGGTGCTTAAATATGGATTTCAGGAATTAAAACTGAAACGTATCTACGCCTTTACTTTTCCGCACAACAAGGCTTCAGCCCGAGTGCTCATAAAAAACGGCTTCAAACAAGAAGGCTATCTTAAAAAAAATGTTAAGAAAGCCGGTCGGATAATAGACGAGTACATATTTGCCAAAACGCTGAAATAAAAAACAGAGGTGGAAAAAGATCCACCTCTTTCAAGGTCGTGACTAACCGGCGTGACGCCGCTTGCCAACGCTGAGAATGAAGCCCAGCGCGATCGCCAGCATGGCCGCCATAAAGACTTGCCACTCCGGCGGCAACGAGAAGGTGATCGTGTGAGCCAGAACCCAGAAGAACCACATCGTCTTGGGAATGAACCGGAAGGCGAATTGCCGGTCAATGTCCTTGGCGAACCAGTAAAGACTAAACAGACCGAGTCGTTCCTTGATAAGGAAGTTGAAGTACTCGTGCGTCATCATCATGGACCAGGCGTAGCCACTCAGCAGGTTAATCCACAGACTCTTGGAAAAGGCTGGAAACCAGCTCCACCAAAGCCCCTTGCTGATCAGGAAATCAACACCTCCCGAGATCAGCGGAAAGGCGAAAACGAACCAGATACCGAAGAAGCCCCAGACGATCGCTCGACCAAACGCCCAGTCAACCGCCCAGCGCCTGCGGGCAATGCCGCATTTGATGATCTCACCGGTCGTACCCAAGAAGAAGAGCTTGATGAAGCCCATCGCGATCGGGCTCGCCTTCACGGAGCTGGTGAAACTGTCCGTGAAGAACAGGGCCCAGCCAATCACGAAAAGCGCGCCGGCGAACATCACCACTGTCCAGAATACAGACCCTCTGTTTTCTTCCGCCACTTGCGACCTCCTTTTACCGAAACCCTCCTCTTACCGCCAAGCAAAGCCAGATTCTCATGCCAAAGAACGTACTCCCTAATTCTTCGGAGCCTTTATTCTTACCATATCAAAAATCCTCGTGTCAAATAAAAAAACGAGTCGTGTTACTTGGACTCGCTTTTTGGCTTTGGCCAGTTGCTCTGAGGAAGCTGCGTCATCCTCAGAGGACGTCCTTGGCCTCCCATTCTCTCGAAAGTGGACTTGGTCATATTGCACCCACCTCCCAAACCCTGGCAGATAGGCGACGTAGGCGGATTACCGTGTCCGCATTGTGGACAACACCAAAGAATAGCCATTAGCTCTATCCCCCTTCTTAAAAAGAACAACTCTGTACTTTACAGAGTCTTTTATTTCTAACAAATATTAATCTAAATGTAAATACTAAACCGTCTTGATGTCCTTCTTCATGAAAAAATAGGCACCGGCTACAGCACAGACCACGATAGTAATGACAAATACCCAATAAGCCGAAGCATCAATGGTGTTTCTTATCAAGGCGTCGTTGGAATTGAAGTAATAGAAAAATGAAAAGTATTTAAGGTCAGCCAAGGATTCTTTTAATGCTGAAACAAGATTGAGTACATACATGCCCACCACCAATCCGCCAGTGACCATATAGACCTTGCTGCGCTCAGAAAAAACCGCTGACAGCATCATAGCAATACTGAATACGGCTAGACCAAATAATGTGGCCGCTAACCCGAGAGTTAGGTGGTTTTCGGTTATATATTCCACGTTGTGTATCTCGGACAATGGAAAAACCGAGAACACTGAAATTATTAAGAACGCTATAAACATCAACGCTCCTGACAAATACCTGCTCCAATACAGCTTTAATCGCGATACCGGCTGGGACAGCATTATTTCTGCCGTACCGCGTTCTATCTCACCGGCAATGCCTGATCCGGCTAGTGATATCACAAAAAACAAAGCTAGGATCGGCCAGACAAAACTATATTGCTCAGTGGCTAGAAATCTTTCAATCGTGGACATGTCAAAATCCTCTAACCCAAAAGCCTTCATAAATCCTTCTGGGAAAGATTCCATATACTCTCTCATGTTGTCTGCTTGGGCTGAAAAAGAAGGGAAAAGTGCTATATACATCCACAGCAAAAGAATACCGGAAATGCTGTATACGATTAATCCGACTTTGCGGTCTTTAATTGTTCGTCTTATGATTGCCCACATAGTTGGTTGCGATACCGTAGAATTCTAAAAATATATCCTCGAGGGATGCTTGTTGAATAGTTAAGTTCTTGATATTGTGCTTGCTTAAAGCTTTAATCAAAAAATCTAAATCACCGGTAACATTCAAAGTCAGGCTGTCCGGTTGTCTATCCACGATTGTAATACCTTCCATCTTAAATTCATTAACATCGTAAGAATCATCAAAATATATCTCGACTGAATGCATTCTCTTCTCTTTTAGGGTTCTAATGCTTTCTATTGCCACCATCTTGCCATTTTTGATGATGCCGACCCGATCGCACATTTTATCCACTTCAGCCAAATTGTGGGATGACACAAACACAGTAGTCCCCTGGCGAGTTGCTTCCCGCAACAAATCATAAACTGAATTCTGAAGCAAAGGATCTAAACCTGTTCTCGGTTCGTCCATTATAATAAGTTTCGGCTCGAACATTAAAGACAGTATTATTCCAAGCTTCTGTCGATTGCCGCTTGATAGCTGTCTGGCCTTCATGGAAGTGTTTAAATTCAACCGTTCGATAAGCTGATCGGCAACATCTTTCTTTTTATTCAGTCTGCGTAAAAATGTAATGTGCTCTTTGCCCGTCCACTTGCTGTATAATCTTACATCACCAGACAAATAGCCAATACTTTCCTTTAACTCCACCGCATTTTCAACGCTGTCTTTGCCTAAAATCGATATACTGCCCTCAGTCGGGCGCATGAAGTCCATCATGGTACGAATGGTAGTAGTCTTGCCTGCGCCGTTTGGACCCAAGAACCCGAAAACTTCGCCTTTTTCAACGTTAAAAGATATGCCGTCAACAGCCTTTACTTTGCCGTAGTATTTCTTGAAATTCTTTACTTCTATTGCGCTCATAGTTGTTTATTATAAACCCAAAAAGTGTAAATGTAAATGTTGACTTTATGCGCAATAATGGTAAACTGGCTGTCTGCAAGTAGGGATGGTTTTTGTCCTTTCAAGGAGGGAGGGTTACCAATGAAGGATCTTGTGATTGACGATCTTCGTCTGTTGACCAGTGAGGCTGGGCTCAGAATTGCTGAGCATCTAGGTGTAGCTGGCGAGAAGCGTGATGAGGTGGCGGCTCAGGTTATCATTCAGCAGTTGCCAGTTGTCCTGTCCGCCTATGGTGAGATGGGGTTCGAAACTGGCCCGGTTATGTATCTGGCCGGGGACGACTACGAGATCGAGGATCCAACGCTGGGCGAAGAGTTCTGCAGTCCTGATTGGCTCAAGGGGCGGGCTTTACTGGTCTATTCCCACTGCCTGGCTGTTGGTCTGGCGCCCTCAATCGTCTTCATCCGCAACATCGAGCGGAACCGAACCAGGTTCGCCATCGTGGCCGACTGGGATCCTACACCGTCTGCTTAACAAGCGACGGTTTTTTTATAGCAAACAATCACACTTCTTGCGCGTTAGGATTTCTTTCTGAGCCGAAGGTTTATCAATATAGTAAATCTGTCTTTTGGCTCCTCTAGCCAGTTTCTTATCTAAAGGCGAATTGTGATTATAGCCTCGGCGCCTCATTTCTTTAACCAAAAGATTGTGCCGAAAATAAAGCGCTTTTAACCGTCCTTTCCAGCGCAATGTTTCTGGGTGCCGGCTATAGCCCTTTTTGTTTTTAGTTAAAACCGTCCAGACAGCATGCACTTCTCTGTGTTCGCCCAACAGATGTTTGTAGCATAATCTTATGGGTGATATGTCCCAGACTCTCATAGCCTAATACTTTTTATGTACTCTTCAAAACTTTTTTGATTTTTAATAAACTTGGCAGCACTGCTTTTTATTTTTGCCGGCCAACCTGTACCACCATAGATTAATTTAACTTCTTGACTTAAGTTTTTAGCTAAGTCTTTTATATATGTGGCTGCGATTGGTTTGTTATATATTTTGGAAACCCCAACCAGGTTAGCTCTTGTGTCATTGACGGCTTTAATAACTTCTTCTACTGGGGTGTTTATTCCAAGTATTATAGGCTCCCAACCTGAACTCTTTAAAACCAGTGCCAGCATCTGAAGTGGAATCTCGTGCTGTTCTCCGGGAGCGCAGGCTAATATCGCTTTTGGTTTAATCCTGGCCTTGGTTTCAGGAACCAATTTTTCCAATCTAACTAGCTGTAGACGTATCAGGAAGCTCATGCGATGCTCTTCATAGATAGAAATATTACCCCTGGCCCACTCTTCACCAATATGTCTCAAAGCACGACCGATAATTTCATCGAGCAGTCCGGGGAGGTTTAGATTCTTTAAATATAACCTTTCAATTAATTGCTCAGCTTGATTTATCCTATTGTTTTTTAACAAACTGTAGAACTCCTTCCACTTTCTTGGTAGTGGAGAGGGTTTTGATACGTAACGATTAACTATATAAGAATTATTCTTGTATTTGGGAAATTTATTTAAAAATTTCTCAAGCTGATTTTGAGTTATTCGTCGATGCCCGCCCGGAGTCAACTCTGCTTCCAAGAAACCTTTATCGACCCAACGTTTAATGGTTGAGACATTTACCCCGAACATTTGAGCTATTTGAGGTGGACTGAAATGCACGTTTTGCATGTTTTTATAGTATCACCTATTCTTAGAGTAGGCAATAGGCCAATTGTGCAGAAACAATAAGATCATTAAAAAAGGAGAAAATAACATGAAATACGGTATCTTAGCCCTCGTGGCTGTTACGGCTCTAGGCGGATTCACCGTCCTAGCAGCTACCGGAGACAACTCAAACAAAGAGACAGTCTCCCTAGAAGTATCTAATAAAGTAACCTCTGAGGAGAAACCTATGAAGAATATCGTAGAAACAGCCATTGAAGCTGGTAACTTTGAAACCCTAGTCACAGCCGTTCAGACCGCTGGTTTGGTCGAAACTTTATCAAGTGAGGGGCCTTTCACGGTCTTTGCACCAACTGATGAAGCTTTTGAAAAGCTCGGCGCTGACACAATCAAGTCACTCTTAGAAGATAAGGAAAAACTAACCGATATCCTTATTTATCACGTAGTGTCCGGCAAAGTAATGGCAGAAGATGTTACCCAGTTGAAGTTTGCCAAGACCGTTCAGGGTAGCGATCTGGCTATCTCAACCGATCACGGTGTTATGGTCAACAAATCAAACGTTGTTAAAACTGACATCGAAACCAGTAACGGGGTAATCCATGTCATTGACAGCGTGCTCATTCCAACTAACTAACTATTAAACCTTTAACGAGGAGACGACAAAATGAAATCAATTAACACATTGGATTGGATTTTCATCGTTCTACTTGTTGTCGGTGGTTTAAATTGGGGCTTGGTCGGATTATTTGACTTCGACCTCGTCGCCTCAATATTTGGTGAAGGCTCCGCATTAGCCCGAATAGTATATTCGCTAGTCGGTGTTTCATCGGTCTACGCCATTGTTAGCCTTCCGATGAAGGCTGGCCAAGCACCAAGTAGGTCGTAAGACCAACGCAAAAAAGGAGTTTGACCGCTCCTTTTTTGTTATTCTGGAAAAAATGAAAGTAACCCTAAATATACGATGGCACTTCCGATCATTCCAATAACAAATTGATAAGCGTGCTTGTATATCTTCACTAAAGGCAATAATTCATGAATGGCAACATAAATCATTGCTCCTCCAGCAAAAGCTAATGAAAGATGGTTGGCGCTACTAGATATATTCGCTGTTAATAATCCAAGAATTGCCCCGGCTGGTTCAGCTAAGGCTGATATAAGGGCTAGCTTGATTAAAAACTTCATTTTTTTTCCAGCCATAATAAATGGCACAGCCATGGCATACTCTTCGGGAATATTGTGTAACGCTATGGAAATAGCAATGAATATACCAAAAGTGGGCGAGACTAAAAACGAATTAGTTAGAGCAAAGCCTTCGGGAAAATCATGCAATATTAATCCGGCAGCTACTAAAAAAGCTACCCGGTGTAAATGACTGCTGACTGCCCCCTCCTCTTCGGTTAAGTGTTTATGCGGTATTAAGTAGTTCAATAACGCGATAAAAATCATGCCGCATAAAACAAAGACTGATACTTTGGTTACGCTAACGGCCTTAAGGGCTTCGGGAAACAATTCCAGAAAAGATATCAGCAACATTATACCCACTGAGAAGCCTATACCAAAAGAAGTCCATTTCCTTCTATTTTTTAACAAATAGGCCAAAGCCACTCCGATGACAGTGGTTATTCCAGAAAGTAGGGCCAATCCCAATATGGCAACAGTAGTGGTAAATGAAATATCCATAACCAATCTTACAAAAGATTATCTACAATAAATTTCAGCTCAGGATGAAACTTTTCTCCAGCCTCGATCATTTCTTTGATCTTGTCTATTGAAAAAAACTCCACCTTTTCCACCTCCTCTTTGTTAACATTAAACTTTCCGGAATAAATTACTTTGTAGGTAGTCAAAAACTTTTTATTACCTCTAGTATCTTTATATATGTCCTTTGAGAAATATTCAAAAGGCATTTTCAAACCTAGCTCTTCATACAACTCTCGTTGAGCTGCCTCTTCATATGTTTCACCAGCATGGACATGTCCGCCGGCAGTCGTGCTCCAGTAGCCCGGGGCAAAGGCCAGGTTTTTGTTTCTCAGCTGCAAGCCCAATCTACCCGCTTCATCAAATACCAAAACATGGACTATCCGGTGAGTAGGAAACTCATCATAAATAGCCTCGCGTTCTCTCTGACCGATTACTTCATCATTGTCGTTAACAATATCTAGCAGTTCCATTATTGGTAGATATTATTTTCTATTGTCTTAATCAAAGCCATTAGGGCGTGCTGGGTATAATCTATGCGTTGATCATTCGCTGTTAGGGAAAACTTAAATCCGCCTACTGTTCTTTTTGAATTAACCACATAAAACGCGCTTTCTTCGGTGAATTGCGTGTTGAGTATGAACGGCACGCTAAGTTGGATGGCCTCTAAATATTTTTTCTCATGTTTTTTGTCACCGATCAGCCGAGCTAATAGATAAGCATCATTAATCCCTTCTGTTTGCGTGGAGGTGTTTAATCTGGGATCTTTTTTGGGAAATCCTCCTATCTGGTCGGGATATCGACTCTTGGTAATAAAGTGGTGATCTAATATCCAATCAATCATTTCAAAAACAAAATCAGCTACTTCGGTCTTGCCTGTTTCCTGAAACAAAAGATAATTAGCCTGCGTATGCCAAGGAATAAATGATGTGTTTTTATTGTCCCTCCAATAATCACGATAGTATTCAAAACCCTTCTCTACCGACTTCAAATACTTTTCTTCACCGGTAGCTTGGTAAACTTTCATCAGGGCTAACATAGCTTCGCCCGGATAATAATCGACTCCAGTATTCTTTGAAGAATTGAAATAAGTTTGATAGGAACCATCTCCGTTCTGCTGAGCTAATATTCCATCAGCCAGTTTTTGAATCCATTTTTCCGTATCAGGAAACTTATCAAACTCCAATAAAGTCATCAGGATAAAAGCATTATAACACAGCTTGGATTCTCCTTCTTCCCAGATGTAGCAGTAGTCATCATTACAACGACTGAGATCAATATAATAATCTAGGGTTGATTTAATTATTGAATCGAGAGAATCAATACCTAAAAAATCCTGCAGTCTGGATATAGCCCAAGCAGTCGCTAGTTGACGGGTGTGATTTTGGTCTGTGGAATAGCTATTGTCATTAGGGAAGTATCGATATTCCAACATGCCCGTGCTAAGCTTAACATTATTCAGGAGCCAATCTGGGATTAATTCCAATCTTGCTTGTATTAGTTCATTATCAATTTCAGCTGGATCAATTAAAACATTATACCGATATAGGTTAACCGGTTTCTGGTCTCGGATAGCCAGAAATTGTAAATCATCAAATTGATATATTTCAGCCCGCGGGTCAGAATAACAGTTTTCATCAAGATCACCCTTTTTGCATAATTGCTCCAATGTTTTTTCCAAAGTATAGCGTTTAGTAATAGGCACTGAGGCCTTGAAAAAAGCTTCTCGCTGACCATCTAAATATAGTTCTAAGGAATGAATGCCTAACTCGATTTCATCTTCCAAGTCTTTGAACGAAGTGGGAGCTAGTTTTTTGTTATACGAAACATCAAAGACTATTTTAATATCATCCAGTTCTGTTTTGCTGATTACACCACCAAATCTTTTGTCGTTAACGCAGCGTTCAACCGCTTCTTCAAGATCCTTGCGAGTACGCTCTGGCTCACTGATGTCAAACCAGCCTTTTTGCGAGCAACGAACAGATCCATTATTTAAAAAAGTGAGATAGATAGAATCATACCCTTCTAATTCCGGCACGTTGAAATACTTATCATCAGCCTTATCAAACATTCTATCCAGATACCAATAAACGTATTGAACGTAGATTTCTTTATCTGATTCGAGAATTTCTAAATCACCTTTTTTTGACTCAAACATTTGAGACAATACGTTCGGTTCTCCATCATTGGACAGCTCTATCGGGTTAATAACGGTAAAATAACCGATTCCACCAATAAGAATCAGCAATGTTAGAAATGAGGGTAAAAAATGTCTGGCTAAAAAATTCATATTTCTGTCTAATTATAGCAGAAACGAAATAATAAAAAAACGGCGTCCTCAATTAAGAGATCCGCCGGTTTTGAGCTGTTCACGCCTTGGCTGCGGGCGCAAACTGCTCCAGTTCGCTCTCCAGTGTCTGGTCGCCCACGACCTTCAGGCTGTAGGTAACCCGGGTATTGTCACCTGGGATCTCAACCACCCGCCGCAGATCGATCGGAGTGCCGATCACTACTGTGTCGACTTCGCCGGAATCAACTGCGGCCTGGATCGTGTCCCGGAGATCAGCCATCTGTTGTTCTCCATAGCCCATAGCTGGCAAAAGCACGCCGATCCCAGGATAGGTTTCGAAAGTGCCCTTGAGTGACCCTTGGAGGTAAGGACGAGGATCAACGATACTGGCTGCGCCATACTTCTTGGCGGCCACGGTGCCGGCACCCGTCTTCATACCGCCGTGCGTACAGGTCGGTCCGTCTTCGACCACCAGTACACGCTTGCCGTTGATCAGTAGAGGATTATCGGCAACCACCGGGGACTTAGCCGTGATGATGGTGGCACTCGGATTGTGGTCCTTGATAACTCCCTCCATCTGGCGAATGTCCGCCTGTGCGGCTGAATCAACCTTGTTGATGATTACCACGTTGGCCATCAGTAGATTGATGAAGCCGGGATAGTACTCGGTCTCATGACCCAGCCTCAGCGGATCAACTACCACGATCAGCAGATCCGGCCGGTAGAACGAGGTGTCGTTGTTACCGCCGTCCCAGACGATCACATCGGCTTCCTTCTCGGCCTCGGCTAAGATATCACCGAAATCAACTCCGGCAAAGATCGGACGACCTTCAGCGATATGAGGCTCGTATTCCTCCATCTCTTCGATCGTACACCGCTGCTCCGTGAGATCCTCAATCATACCAAACCGCTGACAACGCTGGAAATTGAGGTCGCCGTCATAGGGCATCGGGTGCCTGATCGGAACCACTCGATGTCCCTGGCTTTGGAGAATCCGACACACCTCGCGGGATGTCTGACTCTTGCCGCAGCCGGTCCGGACCGCACACACCGCCACCACCGGTTTTGATGACCGAATCATAGTCTCGATTGGAGAGAGAAGAGTGAATCTCGCTCCAGCCGCATTGACTCTCGACCCGATCTGCATCACCCGATTATGTGGCAGATCTGAGTAGGAAAAGACCGCTTCATCCACGCCCCTCTCATGGATAAGCTGGGACAAGCCAGCCTCGTCCACGATAGGAATCCCGTCGGGATAAAGCCGACCAGCTAGCTCGGATGGATAGACACGTCCCTCAATCCCCGGAATCTGGGCAGCGGTGAAGGCAACAACTTCCACAAACGGATCGCCCCGAAAGACGACATTGAAGTTGTGGAAATCGCGTCCTGCCGCACCAATGATAACTACCCTGCGTCGACCACTCATGGACATTCCTCCCTAGGTTTTTCAGCCCTACTATCCCTAGTATTTGGGACAGTCTGTTTCGCGAACACAAAAAAAGAGCAAGTAGATAAACTTACTAAGTATTTTGGCTATTGTCAACCCGGATTTATTACTTTCTAATCTATCTCAAAATATTTCTTTTTATGGACGCAAAATACTTGATCAGCGTTCTTCCCGCTATTTTTTTATTCAAACAAATTATGCACTTTGTCCCAATCAAAATATTGATATGGTGATTTGTGATATTTATCTGGCAAGCCGGCTTTGATCGGATTCTGCTTTATATAATTGACAATGGCTTCAATATATTCATCGGTGTTAACAATCCGAGCATAAAAACGTTGTTGCCATACCGAGTATGGGATACCATGTTTATTTCTCAGTTCATTTATGAAATATGATTTAATGGTATTATATTAATTGTGAAATGTTGTATCCTGCCGATTTTTCCAGCGCAGGCGCAGAGACCGGCGCTGGGTTTGATATTATATTACTCCGAGCGCAACTCTCTGTGGTTGCGCTCATGTTTTTAATCGAATTAACCAACAAATGCACGTGATCAGGCATTATTTGGAACGAGAGAATGTTATATTGTTTTAAATTACCTGATTTGAAAATGATACAAGATAATAAATTTGCGTATTCGGTTTTTTCAAATATTGAAACATTTTCTTTTGCCTTAAACGTCACGAAATATGGGTATTTGTCTTGGTATATTCTGCGTTGAGTCATAAAAAAACGGGAATGTTTTATTGCCCGCCATCTTCAAAATATCAATTTTTTATTATTTTATCAAGTGATTTTAATTACTCTCTATTATTATAATATTTCTTTCTATGAACGCAATATATTTGACCATCCTTCTTCCAGCGCTTCTGCTCACGTTTAACAAACTTCCTGACCCCATTTTCCCGGATAAACTCCAAATTTTCAAGCATACTCATGCCATACTTTGTCCGATATCTTTTATCAAGATTCTTTAGCCTCCGGCAAGGATAATTTTCACACCCATCAGAACAAAACCTCATATTCTTTTTTTTCAATATCTGACAACTTCTGATAATACATTTCCTCCCATAACTGGACTCGTAGGCATCCATTTTTCTGCAACCAGAACATCTATTGTTTTCCCTGAGATAACCCAGACAAATTCCACAATTCATTCCACAGGGAGCTATCAATTCTTGTTTCATGTACTATTGAACTACACCCTGTATTAAATCAACAACATATTCCATTGACCCATCGTTTAAGATCAAAACATCATAGAGTTTCTCATACTCTGTTAATCGTTCGTTAACTTCCTCGTTTAAAAATCCAACTTTTATCAAATTGTCATAATCAAAACCTGTGATCATTCCCACGTCCCCAATACTGTCTCCTAATAAAATAACATTAGTGCGCTTCCTAACCTGGTCATAGAAGGGTAAGTTTCTGACTACGGTTTCATCCTTGTTCAGAGTGTGTACGATCGGCTGTTCTACCTTGACTGCTTTCCTGTTTTCGTCCCATTCAAAAGCATTACCCACGATATAAATGTTGGGGTAGAGTCGACCCTGTCTCTTTAAATACAATTTGATCGCATCATTGCCCAAGCCACTCGAGGATAATATGATAATCGGAATCTTGCTCTCGGCTAATAAATCTAGCAGCTCAGGCGAATCCGTTCTAAATTCTATCAGACCTGACTCAACGACACTTTCTATATCCTTCCGGGAAAGTCCGGATTCAATCAGTAATTTGAAATGAGTAGTCCACCATTCCTTCATGGCTCGCCTCTTCTCATCAAGGGAAATGGTCGGATCGTGTTCAATCTTGTTATATTTTTCGTACAGAGCTTTGGCCTTAGCTGGATAATCAGGCGTTAAATAGTTATGATCACGCAGAACCGAAATGAGTGAAGGCACTTTTTTCCCTTTGACAAACGCCTTGGTCAAAGTCCGATCAAAATCAGCCAGGACATGGATTTTTTCTGGCCCATCTTTAATCATGGATGCTCTGACCGTTTCAATCAGTTCTGGGTTCACTTCGATTATTTTTTGTGAAGCCATATTAACCTTCCTTAGTTCTCTTTAAAACCCCGCTGATCCTCTTATACTCCCGTCTTTTATTCTTGGCCATTTTTTTCTCAATCTCTGTACCCAAATCAATACCCAATATTTCAGCCAAACTCAACAGATAAATCACCACGTCAGCGATCTCTTCTCCCAGATCGGGCAATTTCTTGCGATAAGCCTCATAGGCTTCGGCTAATTCCCCGTAGATATAGCAAAACTCACGTTCAATATCTTTAACATTAAAGCCTTGCTTGATTTTGTGCTGATAAATTTCTTTTTGGAGTTTTTTTAGATTGTTTAACATATCATTTGTCAATTATTTTACAATTATAACATTATCCAGACAATATCGAAATGAGCGCATAGCTACTTACGCATCAACACCCTCGCGACGATATCTTGTCTTTCTGAAAACTGCTTTAATATTTCCTCAAGCGGCAGTTCTTTTTTTAATAACACGTATGCCTTATACCGCAAACCCAATTCTTCCAGTTCGGTTTCGGACAATATATAAAATAAAAGGTGAAGGACTAGCTCCGGTTTTTTTAAATCGGCCAGTTTTTCGGCAAATTTATTCAAATTATTTTGATTATTGGCCATATGTTGCCTAATTAGGTAACACTTAACCAAGCATAATATAAATTTCCATGTTACCTGTCAAGGTAACTTATCCACAAGATCTTTTACAATAAAATGGTATAATTAGATCTGAAGAATTATAAATGATAGGAAAATTAATCAACATCTTCAGAGTTAATAATAGAATCGGGGTGGTGGACCTGGCAAACAAGCTTCAGATCAGCCGTGTGTCTCTTTTTCGCATTGAAAACGGCCTGCGTCAGCCATCGGAAAAAACCGCTATTCGAGCATTCAAAATTCTGGGCTTGAACGAAGAAGAAATTTACCATGTTTTTGTCTTTAACGATCTGCTGGCCCGGGGCGAAATATCAGCCGGCGCCAGAAATAGAGAAGCCTCGGCGTTTCTGGACAGATTGATTAAAAAAGACAAAAATAGTAAAATTATCTATAGTTACTTCAAACGCGCTCTTAATGCCAAAAGAAATGCCTAAATCCGCAAAAAACAAAAAGAAGCCCAAAAAAGGCAAAATCCTATTTGTTGAAGACGATAGGTTTCTCGCGGAAATGTTCCGGCAGAAACTGACGATTGACGGCTACCAGCCTGTTATCGCTCACACGGCCGTTTCAGCAGTTTTGGCTTTGCGCGATGAAAGCCCAGACGCCGTGGTACTGGACGTGGTCCTGCCCGATTCTGAATGCTGGATGATCGTGGAATATCTGCGCCGTAAGAAAGGCACCCGGCCCATGCCAATACTAATACTTACCAATTGGGATAATCCGGAATACCGGCGCAAAGCCCGTGATTTGAAAGCCGACGCTTTCGTGGTCAAAGCCAACACCGATCCCCAACAGCTGGTTGAAATGATGGAAAAGCTGATAGCCGAATACAAAAAACGGCAAAAAGCCGCCGGATACAAAACGCGGTCCTGAGATCCGCGCCTTTCTGCGCTTGCTTATTGAACTATTTTTTTAATCCTTTCCATCATTTCCCGCAAGGGAATTTTTGATTTGACAATGAAATCCAGAGCGCCCAAATCCATGGCCTTTTTTGCCAAATCATGCTTGTCCAGATTTGTAACGATAACAGCCGGAATCTGTTTTGTTTTCGGATTCCCTTTCAATTTTTCTAAAACCTCAATGCCTCCCATACCAGTCATTAAGAGATCAATTAGGACTATATCGGGCTGGCTTTTTTCGGCCAGCTTCAGCCCCTTCTGGCCATTATCCGCTGAAATAAAATCATACCCATCAAGCTCGAATTTCGTCTTGTAGAGCAGTATCTGGTCTTTATCGTCTTCAATGAGAAGTATTTTAACCATAATCAGCTTCATTATACACCTTATGGCGCTGAATATCCAGGTTTGGTCAATCTACCTCTTATATAACAGCCGTTTGACCTTTTCTACCAATTCTGACGGCGTTAAATCAGCTTTTATGATGTAGCCAGCTGATCCCAGATTTCTGGCTTGTTCCATAGCCTCGTTTTTTACCAGATTGGTAAGCACCAATACGGGTATCGCTTTAATTCCCGCGTCTTTTTTTAATTCCTTTAATATATCCATGCCGTTTTCTCCTACCAGAATCAAGTCCAACAATATCAGGTCGGGCCGGTACGTATTGGCGGATTTTATTCCCTCGCTGCCGGTTCTAACGGCGATGAAATTAAAACCTTCCAGTTCGAACTTGGCTTTGTACATGGCGATCTGGTCGGGATCGTCTTCGATCAGGAGAATTTTAGGTTCATGATTATGCATAATCATTTTGTAATCGGCAAGCTTAAATAAAACTTCGATCCTTTCCCCTCTTCGCTTTCCACCCACGCTTTGCCGCGATGCCCCTCTATGATTTCTCTGACGATGAACAGCCCCAGCCCGCTCCCGTCCGTGTACATGGCCGTGGCGTTTGACGCGCGGGAGAATTTCTGAAACAGTTTTTTTACCTCGTCTTTCGGAATGCCGATACCGTCATCCGAGACGCTGACAACAAGATCGTTTTTAACTTTTCGTATATCAACTTTCACCCGGCCCTTCGTCTTCCTCTTAGCTCTGGCTTCTTTGACCATTTCCGTGGACGGAGTGTATTTCAGCGCGTTCGAGATGAAGTTAGAAACCGCCTGTTCCAGGAATTCAGCGTTGCCGACTATCTGCGGAAGGGATGCGGCTGGTTTCTGCCACACCAAATCGATCTTCCTTTGCTCCGCTTCCAGCTTGAACCCCTTAACCGCTCTGTCCACTACTTCCTCAAGCTGGATTTTGGGTGTTTTGGCATCAATGTCGAATTTACGGCTGTCCAGCTCGGAGGCGGCCAGGATGTCATTGATAATTTGATCGAGTTTCGCTCCTTTCTGGCTGGCTGATTCGATGAATTCGGCCTGTTTTTCCTTGGGCAATTTGGCCATATCCCCGTCCTGGAACATGGAGATGATCCCCCGAATTACTGAAACCGGAGTGCGGAGCTGGTGGGAGGCGATATCAAGGAATTCCGACTGAGCCTTGAGGAGCTTTTCTAGCTGGACGTTTTTGGCTTTGATGTTGTGGGTTTGGGCGCTGACTTTCTGTTGGAGGGTGCGGTTAAATTGCCTAATCTCATCGTACAGCCGCGCGTTTTCCACGGCAATTGATGCCTGGTTAGTCACGGCTTCAAGTAGACGCATGTCTTCCTTTGTGTAGGCGTCCCGGCTGACTTTTTGTCCCAGCACGATTATGCCAATCAGCTTGTCCTTAACTAGCAGGGGCAGGCAGATATGCGCTTCTATGCGACGCATATTAGTTTGCAGTTTGGCGATTTCCGCTTTTTCGCCGTTGCCGTTATTCTGCAGGCTCTCCAGCTCCTGATAAAGAACTGGCATCCTGTTTTTTATCAGATAACCGGTTAAAAAATTGTTTCTTACCAGGGAAATGCCGTTTGATTCAGTAAAACCCTCAGTGCGGTATATTTTGAAATTGGAAGATGGGTTGTCATAAAGCAGGACTCCTGATCTGTCCAAACGCATGGTGTTTTTTATGGTTTTGATGATGGAATCTATAATATCGGACAGGTCAATCGTGAATGTCAGTTTTTTGCCCAGCTCTTCGAGAGTATTCTGATAAGTATACAGGCTGGCGAAAAAGTATTTATTGGCAATTCTTTCAAAGCTTCTTTTTATAGGATCAAATAATATTATGCCCGCAAGGAGTACGATCGGACCCCATGTCCCAGGGGGTATTATTTCTTTAAAATAAGCAATTTCCAGCCGGTAAAGACCAAGGGCAATAAGCAAAACCGCTACAATGCTGCTGACATATACCGAGGTTCGTTTAACGATGAGGCGGATGTCCATCAAGCGATGCTTAACAATCGCATATCCTACAGTACCAATAAAAATTAATGGCGCTATATTCGTCAATGTAATAAGGCTGGAATTTTTAAAGATCAGCGTCATCACCACATTGAAAAACAAAATGAAAGTAAAACTAATTGCAAGCCCAGCTAAAATATATCGTAGCTGTGCTTTTTGTACGCCAGTTGTTTGTCGAATTTTTTTAACCAACAAAATAATCGAGCTCACTAAGTAATAAAGAAATATAGCAAAGAAATAGAAAATGCCTGGCCCTTGGCTAGGGACGATATTCCCGTCAACAATCTCAACATTAGTAAACATCCAAGGACTAATTGCCAACAACATACTGAACAGCGTCAATGCCACAATAAGCGCTACTTCTTTATGGGAAACTACTAGCTTGCGTTCCGGAAAATTCTTAATAAACAAGTAAAATGAAGGTGTTAGTATAGATGCAAAAAACATGGTCATGCGGATCCATAACAGTACTTGGTTTGCCTCAGTAAAATATGAGGTTAAATAATTTGATCCAATAGCACCGGCGAACCCCAATGAGAATATAAATAAACTAATGTGAATAACAGATTTTCTGTTGTTCAATAACACTATGGCCGCTAAGGCAATGGTGCTGACAACAGATAGAATTGTAAAAATTAATCCCGCCATAACGCTTATAGTAGTTTTTCAAATTGAATATAAAGACGTTCCGATGATAATTCTTTACCCAGCGCGATTCGTTTTATGGTGTAGGCCATAATCGCCCCGCCAAGGAAAGAAGCAAGAGCCAGCTGGGGATGACCCGCTAACTCTTTACCCACCAGTTTAAGAGACTCAATCATGCGTGGCGGCACATTTTCCGGACCTATTATCTTCATGGCAATTTGGGCTATATCTTCATACTTCATCTCAGGAGGTAAATTTTCTATTATTTTTCCATCAACCCGACCATTAAAAATGGGAGTTGTTTTGTCGATATCATATCGCTCAATATCAATAATCGCTCCATCACCAAGGTCGGTTGCCATGATAACTGGGATGCCACATTCACGTGCTTTGAGACGTAATTTAATTTTCATCTTGATATCATCAAATGCATCAATAATAGCATCAACTGCAAAAGGTTGTTTTAAAAACGATTCAAGGTTGTCATCAGCTAATGGTTTGGTGTAGAGATCGAGTTGTGCAAAGGGGTTTAGATCATAAATTTTCTGGGCAGCATAGGTGGTTTTATACATGCCAACAGCATCAAGTGACGCGTGGATACGGTTCATATTGCTTGCTTCAATGATATCGGGGTCCATGAGCTTCATCTGATCACACATACCACTAATAGCCAGCGTTAACGCGGATGCCTGGCCAACACTTAATCCAATAATACCAACTTTAAAATGACGTAGTTTTTCTTGCTCTTCCTTGGTAACGAGATTATGATTTCGTGCGGTGCGAATTGTATAATATTCTTCTTCTGTCAGGCTATGAACAAGGCTATTTTTCCAAGGATAATACACCCAAACTCCTTCACGGGTTAGGTCTTCTGATCTATCTTTGCGCTTTTCAATATATTCCTTGACTGCTTGCCTACGCTGTGTGGGATTCTCTTTGAACTCAGGGTGCTCTATTACATATAATTCTTCAAGTAGTGATGCAAACGCGTCAATAATGTGCGGATCGCGCTCCTTTTTTAATGTCTCCAGTGATGCAGCATCTTCCGCGCGGCTCGTTATAAATAGTCTCGGTGTCACCTCCTCAAATTTTGCGCGGTTAGTCATTAGTTTGTCGTTTATTTTATTTTCGGATTAAGTACATACTTCTGTTTATCCGATGAAAAGTAATCCCGATCCTGAAATGGCCTTAGGATTACTTTTACGAGATCTTCACGTGTGACTGTCTCGGTTAGCTTATTAAATTCACTATTTACATTTTTTATGTTTTTTACAATCAGCTCTTGAACCTGCCTCAATAATTCGTCACTTTCTTGTTTCCCACGAGAGAGTTCAACATAGATTTCAAGCTGCTGATCTGTTTTTTTATTTTCAGCTGTTTTCATGGCAAACCGACTGGTCACTTGTCCTTTTAATTTTTCATCAAGTAAAACTGGTTTTATATTTTCCGGATAGACATTAACCGCATAAATAGTGGCCATTACATTGCTACGACCAAATAAATAGGCAAACGGAAATGTCCAGATAGATGGGTTACCCAGCTCCTTGGTAATGACCTCATTAGCTATGCCCTGCTTATTTAGCACTTCCATCACTTGATCAAAAGTCATAACACCACCAACGTCTTTCGTGTTATAGCGTACCAGTGGTAGTCCCCCAAGATTAGTTAATACGAGCTCATCATCAACCGCTTCGATAAATCGGCCGACCGGATTAAACTGCACGACCGAGGGGATGTGGTCAGAGTTGAATAAGGATTTGTTAAGCTCAATATTATCAAATATCTGTTTTCGAATATACGAACTGAGCGGCGTTTCCATACCCACAATTCCTCCTTCTGAAGAACCTAGAACCGACGTAATATCTTTATATCGGTTTGTCATCTTTCCATTAGTATACACATAATCGCGCCAGTGCTCGGTAAATATTTCACCACCGACAAGTGCTTTTAATTTAAGTGCCTCTAGGTCAATTCCCTCATTGTTGGCCGAATCAATAATGTCTTTTACAAACGCGGGATAACCAACAATAAAGGTTTGATCATAGAGATGTGCCACCGTTTTCAGGATTTTCAGTATTTCTTCCAAGTGGATCCCTGGTGCCATCACTGTCATGGGGTGTCCTTTTTGAGCCATGAGTTTCCCGGAGCCATACATCATCTCGCCAGCAGTCCACACACCCATACCGAGAGAAATGAGGAGTAATGTTGATTTTAATTGAATCGAAAAATTATTTACATATAAGATTTCAAGGGCCTTTGCAATATTCAAATCTTGCTCAAGCAGTCGTGGCCAATAAAATGGATTGCCGGTTGATCCAGAGCTTGAGGAAATAACATTTGATTTTGACAGATCTCCATTGAGGCACAGGTCATGTAAAGAATATTTCATTAAATAGCCTTCTTTATCTGTAGTAGGTACCTGCACAAAATCCTCAAAGGTTTTAATCTTCGAGTGTTCTATTTTATGTTTTTTCAAAAAATCTTGATATGCAGGAACGGTCTCTGCAACTATATGAAAAGTCTTAATCGCATTCTCCTGCCCCTTACCCATCCACATACCTCCAGGAGCTTTTGAGAGAGCGATATTATCCTGTTCCGCGTTCGCATTGAAAAACTCTTGAAATTGTTCATTGGGAGTAGGCATGCTTGTATTTTTTGGCTAATTATATATATATCAAACAATTAAACAATACCATAAATAGGGGATGTTTTAAAGCAAAACCCATTAAAATACGCCAAGAAACACTAAAGAGTATTGGAGTGAAAATTGTAATTATTTAATTTATTGTACTGTGAAACGTTCCTGTCAACCGCACATATTGCTACAAGCAGGAAACCGCCTGTTCCAGGAATTCGGCATTGCCGACTATTTGCGGAAGGGATGCGGCTGGTTTCTGCCACACCAAATCGATCTTCCTTTGCTCCGCTTCCAGCTTGAACCCCTTAACCGCTCTGTCCACTACTTCCTCAAGCTGGATTTTGGGTGTTTTGGCGCCTTGAAAAATATACTCGCTTTAATCTTCGTGGGTTTATCCAACGTTTTAAACCTTTTAGTTAAAAGGTTTATTGCTAACAATCTAAACAACCACTACCCT
>CAZQLY010000011.1:0-26232 GCA_964594455.1 uncultured Gammaproteobacteria bacterium
GTAGCATCGCCTCTCGCATCAACTATCCAAAGAGTGGGTTTATAGTCAGATTCGGAATTATATACGCTATATAGCAATTTATCACCGAGCGGAGACCATTTACCCGTAAAACCAGCTCCTTCTACCCTTATTGACTTAAAATTCTCCCCATACTGCCCAATAAAGTATATTTCCTCTTCGTCTATGCCCACGCCCTCTCGAAATGTAGCCACCACTTGAGCATCAGGCGACCAGTTAATATCCACCCTGTCCTCGTTATCGCCTAACCCCTGGATTATTTGCTGGCCAGAACCATCAGGATTTGATATTCCTAGCCATCTTTCATTGTCTGTACTGCCCAGAAACTCATAAGCAATCTTGTCCCCGTTATCAGAAAAACTTACTTCATCAATTTCCTTCGGGAGAGTAACTGATTGATCGGTCAGAAAATTATGATAAATATTGCTCCCATCAGGATAACTGATGACTGCTTTATCTCGTTCCGGCGACCAGGCAACATTATCGACGTTATAAAATTCTTCCTCTGATAATTCAACCCTATCACCATTAGATGATATTCGGTAGAACTTATTTAAATCATCATCATAGTAAACATAACCGGAACTGTCGGCTGTCGGAGCGCCCAGATAAACTGAGGTATCCGAAATGTTGTTTACCTTGGTCAGCCCCCCATCAGCCACATCGGCTATTGGTGGTAATTCCGCGTTGACGTTACCATTCGTGGCAATATTGGTATTCTGGTTTGTAACTATGCGATTGGTATTTGTGGGTGGCAGAACGCCGCCGTTATTGACTGTGTTGGTGTTATTAACAACATTATTATCATTCACCACAAAAGGGCGAAAAAAAACATAATAGATAGCATAGCCGACCAGGCCAATTACTATTACGAGCAATGCTATGAGTATAAGTCTTTTGGTTTTAGGGGATAGTTCCATTATAAATATCGTTTTATTTATCTATGGTTTTTTCATTACATGACTTACCGCCATCCCACAATTTATATGTCACCTTATCTACAGTTTCTTTCTTAATACATATCGAATTAGCTCCTCTGACTGGGCGCTGCAAGTAGTTTGTGCAATATCTTTTTTCACCGCCTCCACCGCCACAGTCTTTTGGAGTAATCGAGCCGCCTTCTGTAAATTCCCAGCAGGCGTCTTTAGCGTCGCGGGTACCACATTCCACAACCGTCCAACCATCAGGCGGTCCAAAAATATCACCATAATGACACTCATCACCTGATTCTCCCCACAAAGCTTTCCAGAGAGTATCAACTCTTTTGGAGCATCCTTTTGCGGGATTAGATCTTGCTATTAGCTGATCAATCTCTCTACACTCATTAAAAGAGTCATCAGCCTGTTTGCATAATTCTTTACCATTAATACAAAAATAACTATTATTTGAATAATAGCAAACATTATCACCTGGACAATAACTACCGTGACAGGTTCCCGTAACCGTTGCACTTCCATCAGCACCTTCTTCAAGAATATCATATTCGTCTTCACAGTTTATTGTCTGTTTACTGTCGAGACCAATTCTACGCCACCACTCGTTTCCACTTGCTTCGCCCATATCTTCGCAATAATTTCCTTCAAGCGAAAACTCCTTGCCTGAAATACTATTAATAGTCGGGTTGCTCAAATCCGTGATCATGGGGTTTATGGTATTGAGAAGAATATATGAAATCAAAGCTATAACTACACCGATAATTGCCGAGGTAATACCATCTTTGGCCTGGCTTATTTTTTCTGGATTACCACTGGCAGTTATCCACTTCATACCACTCCACATAACCATAGCTACAGCAAATATACCGATAGTTCCGACAAAGAATCGATAAAAGAATCCGATATATTCAGCAATATTATCAATACACCAAGTGCCTATCCAGACATTTAACCATAGTTGATCCGCCGCACAAGGGGATTTGCTGGGATCATGTATATCTTGGGCCTGAGTTATGACTGGAAAAGATAAAACAGCCAAGGTAACAAAACTTACCAGGATAAATCCGACTAAGAGGCCAAATGTTACACGTTGTTTATTTCTTTGTGATTTCATATGTATAGTATACCTAAAAATGTAATAGTATAAAAATCAAATTAACCGCCAACAGCTTCAATAACTTCCAAAATTATTCCTAACTGAGCTGCAATAATAGCCAGTATCCCGAATAATGCCCCTAAAATAATGAACCAAACTGGTAAAGCTATAAAAAGCTCTATTTTTGTCATTTTCCAGGCTTCTCGTCCCAATAAATGCCCAAGAAATAATTGAACTCCCCAGATTAATATAGTCACGATAATACCAACAACACTGATAGCGCAACCAGCCCTGATAGCCGTTAATACCATTCTGAATTGCTGGAATTTCTTTGCTGCTAACGCTCCTGCTGCTCCGGCCTCAGCCACTTTACCCGCACTCTCGCCGCGAGCGGCTGCTTCAGCGGCAGCTGCTGCGCCCTTAGCCTTGGTTTGACTTAATCCTCGCTTCAAAGCTTGCTGCTCAGCTGCTCTACCAATACGCCCACTGCCTGGACCGCTTGATTCATAATTCTTAATGTGCTGATCTAATTTGTCACTCGCTTTTCCTCGCAAATCTGATATCCTAGTTCCCAGCGCACCAATCCTGGACTGCCTCTGACCAGCCTTGACGCTTCTTCCCATCTGTTTTTCCATGGCTTGTCGTGTAGCCACATCGCTCCCTGTTTGTCTGATAAGATTGTTCTGTGCATCTTGCGAACTACCAGTTAAATCACCCAATTGTTTATACGAATCAGCAAATTTATTTAAGGCTTGCTGATCAATTTTTGGTTGGGCACTGGGTGTTCTGCCAACACGTTTGTTTAAATCCTGGGAAACGTCGTTTTTTCTCCCGGACTGTCTGGCTAAGTCCTTTTCTTTGGATTTACCATACACATCACGCTTAACCTTTTTATAGGCTCTTTCTAATTCTTTCTCAATAGATCTCTGATCGGTCGGAACAGTATCCTGAAATGTTGCTGGGCGTGCCTCAGCCATATTATCCTTTTATTTTTATTATTGCCACCAGGCTTCGTCTACTTTCCAGACTGACTGTTCCTTCAAAAACTTAATTTGGATATCCTGGTTATATATCCGTGAGTTGGAAGTAGAACCAGTAGATTCTTTTCTCTGAGTGCTTATTAGAAACTCCGCTTCCTCATCACTTTCGCTATAGCTAATAGTTTTTGCAGAAAGCGCCTTGGTTGTTGTGCCCGAATAGATTCCAGTGTAGGTTGGCTCGTCTCTCATTTCTTCCAGATAATCAGTAGCCCAAACTTTCATGCGCTTGGTCATGTAAGGCAGGAGGTCTTCAATATTTTCGAAATCACTGTGTGTTGAATAAGTACCAAAACGTTCAGCAAAACTGCGGGCTATAGTTTTTAAACTAGCCTCTCCTGGTGATGTGGGGGTGTTGGTATTTGTATTGGAGTTAGAGTTAGTATTCGTTTCAGTGTTGGTCGCCGCCGTATTCGTATTAGTATTTGAATTGGTGTTGGCATTACTATTAACATTCTGATTACTATTAGTATCGGCATTAGCATTCTGATTGACATTTTGGTTAACGTTCTGATTGACATTAGTATTCTGATTTTCATTTGTATTGGCATTATCTGAAGATCCTGTGAAACGCAAAACCACCATCACGATGGACAGCAATATTACTATCCCTCCAAGGATGATAATGACGATTCTCATTCCCTTCATAAATTTTTTTTAATGGATTATGACTGTGGTGCCGCTGATGCTATTCGATCTTTTTCCTGCATTGATTCTTCAAATTCTTTTTTGGCGGCTTCTATTTCCAAAAGCTGCTTCGGATCCGAGGTAATAATTTGGTCCTCGGTATATGAAGCAACAACCTTTATAGCAGCGTGTCGTGATCCGGCAAAAAATATACCCTCACCTACTCCGCATTCTAATAACAGGTATTTCTCACCTTGAGTCAGTAAAAATGTCTTTGCTAAGATATCAATACCGGCCGGAGACTGTTTAAGCAGAAGCTGCAACGAGGAGTTTGTCACAATAGCTTGTCCATAAGGTGAACGCAAAAAGTCATTCACGTCCTGGGTAATTGTCGTTACTCCTAAATAATATTTGCGACAGCGTTTAACTAAGGCATAAATAAACTTAGCTGAATCTTCATTCTGCATCAACCACCAGGCTTCATCAATAACCATGATGCGCCGTTTCAGCTCTGAACGTACAACATTCCAGATGTAGTTGACGATCGTATAAATGGCAATCGGCCTTAATTCATCCTCTAGATCCCGGACACTAAATACAATCAGTTGGTTTTTAACGTCTATATTTGTCGGGCTGTTAAACAGTCCGGCAAAAGTACCTTCTGTGTATTTTTTTAACCGTTTAACAAGCTCGTCGCCGCCTTCCATGCCTGCGAGCACATCTTCGAAATCTGACATCAAGGGGGATTCTATCTTACTCAAATCAGAATCAGCGGTTATATCTTTTTTAGCGTAAGTTTCAATCAAGGCGCGGTCAATCAACGAATCCTCTTCGTGAGTAAATTCACCCAGCATTAGTCTCAATAGACCTTTCAGGGTAATAACAGATGATCTAATAATATCGGCTGGCTTATCCGCATCACCTACTGGTCTGGGTAGGTCAAACGGATTTATTTTTGATTCTGAGTTCAGATAAATGTTTACATATGAACCGCCAACGGCGTCTGAGAGATATTTGTACTCCTTTTCCGGATCAATAATAATAACATCAGTGCCTAGCATCAGGCTACGCAGTACTTCCAGCTTGACCGCATAGCTTTTTCCGGCTCCTGAAGTGGCAAATACGCAAGAATTGGCGTTCTGAAGGCTGAAGCGATCAAAAAGTATTAAGCTGTTGTTGTGCCGGTTAATACCGTAGAGTATTCCATTGTCAGAAGTAAGCTCAGAAGAAATAAACGGGAAAGAAGAGGCGCAAGGAGAAGAATTAAGATTAAACGTTATATTAATCTGATCCATGGCCAATGGTAGGGTGGAATTAAATCCCTGCTCAGCCTGATAAAATACTCTCTTGGAATACACTAACCGAGAGCCAAACATGCCTTCTACTCGATCGGTGATTTCGCCTAAGTCCTTCAAATTATCAGTATAAATAGTAACGTAGAGAGCAAATTGGAAAAATTTCTCAATACCCTGAGTCAAATCATCTCTAAGCTTTTCAACATCCTTAAGGGCTGTCTCAATCATTGGATCACGTGCAGATCCTTTTTCTGCGTCAGCCATTATCTGGGCTTCCAGGGCACCCACTTTATTACGTAACTGTTTCAATATGATATCCGAACTAATCGGATAAAAATACATTGAAATGTCTAAAGTGAGATTCAAATTAATGATCGGAGCAAACCAACCAATGGTCAGATAGCGCGGATAAGTAACTACAAATAAAGTACGAATAAATTTACCGCCTAATTCAATATGGGTGGGCGAGACTTTTAGAGCGGCCGGCGCAATCAAATCCTGAATAGTAACTACACCCTCTCGATAAATGCGTTCGGCTTCAATCGTCCTTTTCTCTTTGTCACTGCGCTGGAGTTCAGCTTCTCGCTTTTCAGCCGCTGTTAAACTTGGTTTTGGCCCCTCGGTTTCTGGCGCCTGCTGCTGTTGTTTTGCTAAATCTACATTGGCCATATTATTTTTCTAACTTTAATTTTTCTACCGGAACCAGCTGTTGCTGATCATAGGTTTCCGGATTGTAGGTGTTATAAAACAATTCTATTAAACTCTGAGTGTCTAAGGCCACAGCCTTTAATCCCATCCCAGATAAACCGCTGATCAAAAAGTCTATCCTTTTTGATAATTCAGTGCGATACTTTTCAAACCGGCTTTTCTTCAACTGAATCACCTTACTGGGCGTAAAAAGTTCTCGCACCTGATCAGAAAACTTTTTGGCCTTCTTTTGATATACCGGATCATAAGGAATAACCACATAAAATCTTTTACTCATAATATCAGCTAGCTCAATCAGCTCAGAAACAAATTTGTGGTATTCACGTGTCTGCATCTTAAGCAGTTCATTAGTCTGTTCTTTGGCTACCTTTTCTAAACGATCCAGGTATTCATCAATATCCAATTTTCGTGATTGAATGACGATCTGGACTGGAAATTCAAATGAGTTCAAAAACTGGGTATAGGCTTGAATGATGGCATTTTGTTCATCCTCTGATTTCAAAGCAAAATTAATTGATGAAACTAAAATGACAGCTCTAACCGTTCCATCTTTTAAGACAACCGTATCGTCCCTGATCTCAGCGATTGGGAGATACTTTTGTGTTGTCGGGGCTTTAGTTCCTTTTTTCTTTTTTTCTGCCATAAGTACTAAATTATATCCTTATCTTCCTTTTGTAATTCCCATGACTCTTCCCCATAAGCGCCTCCCGTATCAACAATCAACGATAATTCTTGAAGACGGCTGCGAGAAGGTGTTGCTTTAGGCGAGGTTGGTGCAGATGGACCATCCTTTTCCTTCTTTTTAGCTTCAACTAGTTCCTCGTATTCTAGCCGTTTCCCCCATAACTTTAATTTAGGATTTCGCATAGTTGTGGCTAAATTCAAAAGAAAAATATGGAAATTCTGACCATTAATCCGATAAAAAGCGAACAGGGCTATAATCGCAAAAGTGATCAGAGCAATTACTAAAAAAGCGATAAATGGAAAGATGAAATATTCAATAACCACTATAAATCCGCCTCCCAGAATAACTACAAATTGACGCACTGAAATAGGGCCAAAAATCTTATCCTCTACGTCTATAAATTGTGGGACAACAAATTGCTGAGGCATGTCTTAAAAACTTATTTTTTTATTCAGATCAGCAATAGCTTGAAATTCTTCCTTAGTCAAATAGGGCCGGCCGTCTTCTTTGCGTTGACGAATGACGTCTATTATAGCCATGTCTTTTTCCATACTTTCACGACCGATATTTAAATAAACTTTGTACACTTCGCTTTTCTTCCAAGCTTTTATACCTTCGGCTCTCTTTAAATACGAATCTTCCTCCAACAAACCCAGCTTTTCTATTATTTTTTCATTAGCCTCTTCTGCAGTTTCGCCTAATTTACGATAATCCTGCAGCTTCAACTCAGCCAATTCTTCTATAGGACCAATTGTTTTTATCGGAGGCTTAATATCAGAGACGGTCGGGCGGCTGGAAATTGAAGGCCTCTTTACAACTGGAATTTCTTCACTTACCTTTTTTGATTTCTTCACTGCAATCGGCTTGGGTTCTATTTTTACCGGTTTAACTGGCTTAAGCGGCTGCGGTTTGGGTGGTTCAGGTTTCGGAGGCTCAACTACTGGAGGTTTGGGTGGAGTAATTGGTTTTTGAGGAATTGGTTTAGGCGGTTCTGGAGTCGGTTTTGGCTCTACTGGGGCTGGTGGGGGCGTGGTGGGTTGTTGATGAACTTTAATTACTTCTTCCTCAAGCTGGGACAACAGGGGCGTAGCCTGTTGTTCCGATAATCCGACTCCCCCAACTTCGACTGGCCGAGTCAACATATTTTTTGTTTCTATCAAATCCCGGACATCTCTGAGACGAGATTTAATAATGTTGCCGAATCTCTCCTCAATAAGCTTATCGGTAAATGAAATATTGTATTCTTTGGCCAACTGAAACACCACTTGGTCCAGATTTGTACCGCTGCTAGGTCCAATATCAGCTAACTTTGTTCTGTGTTGTTGAACTTCAGCTTCATCATCCGTATTAAAATAAAAAGAGGCAGAGGGCTTGCTGATTGTAGGGGGCGGTGGGGCAATAGCTGGTCTAGACATTGTAGATTTTTCTCGCTTTATCTCTTCAAAAACAGTCTCTTTCTTTGAAGTGGGAGCGGGTTGAAAAGGCTGGGCTTGGATCGGTTCGGTTGCCTTAGCTTGACCGTCACCACCAGCATCAAAACCTAAATCGAATAATTCCCCAGAACGTAGTACTTTAAAGTGCCCTGACTCATCTCTGACGACCAACTCGTCCTGCATCCCCTCTGGGCTGGCCGAAGAGGTGGTTAGCAGATCGATAGATCGCAGCAGGCGCTGAACTTTTAATTGATCTTCTATGGACAGTTTATTAAAGTCTTTTGACTGTTTGACAAAAGTATCTACAGACTGACCAGACTCACGGTAGGCTCTAACCCATTGACCAGATGATTTGACGTCACCCGCCACAAACCTAAGATTATTGGCTCTCAACGTTTCATAAATTTGTTTCTTTAAGTCATCCTGTTCTTCAGCCGGCATGGAAACAAATCTGGTCTTTAGTCTCTCATTTACATTAAATTCCAGCACCGCTTCGAGCTTGCCTTGAAAAATAGCCAAAAGCTTGCTCATCGGCAAAAGCGACATAGCTACCACTCTCAGCCTTTGTTGCTGTTCTTTTAGCTGATCATCAAACGATCCAGCGTTTTCCATCTCGGTAAGTCGCTGGAGCAGCTTAAGGGCTTCCTTGGGTGATTGGTTTTGTAGGACGTCTTCAATCTGGTCCTGCAAATCCTGGTTTTGGTATTTTGATTTTGTGGTTGGAGACTGATTTGGCTCCATTTTATAGTGTCGTTATCGGACGAGTTTGAACTATATAAAACTTTTTTCCGTCATAGGCCCACTCAATGTCTTGAGGGCTTTTATAATATTTTTCAATATTCCTTAGAATTTTCACTAGTTCAATTATTTTTGGACCAGACAATTTTTGTTTTTCCTGATCTAATTTTTTAACACTGGTTTTTTTAACTCCTTTGGATCCGGTCGGAACTATCATCATTTCCTGCTTGTTAACGTTAACGTCAATCAAGGAATCGTCTTCTTTATCAATTACGTAGGCGTCTGGCGTAACCTGACCAGAGACAATTGCTTCACCTAACCCCCAGCCTGCTTCAATGATCATCTGATTGTGATCGCGCGTAACCGGATGAGTAGTAAAAGCGATTCCAGAGACTTTTGAGTTAATCATTTTCTGCACTACTACGCCGACTCTTATCATTTGTTTATGGAGCTTTTTCTCAAAGCGGTAAAAAAGAGCTCTGGGTGTATAGAGTGATGACCAGCATTTTCTGACTGTTTCCACTACATCTTCTTCAGTAACAAACAAATATGTTTCCAACTCACCGGCCCAGGATGCGGTTTTTGAATCTTCGGCTGTAGCAGAAGAACGCACCGCTACATGTTTAGATTTTAATTTCTTAAAAGCCTTTAATATTTCTTTTCTGATATCATCCGGAATAGGCTGTTTTTCAATCAATGAGCGTATTCTGCGTGATTCTCGCTCAACCGAGCTGACATTTGAAATAGATTTTTCCAATTTATCAAGAATTGCATCCAACTCTATGCTGAGATCGGTTATTTCTAGATACTTTTGGAAGGTATTGGCCAAAACAACAAAGCCCGGAGGCACAGGTATTTTAGCTTTTGCCATCTCTCCCAGGTTAGCTCCTTTTCCTCCGGCCTCAGCTACTGATTTTATAGAAAGCTTTTCAAAAGGTATAGTAATTTTTTCCATAATAGTGGATTTATTATAGCATATCTTTGAGAAAAAAACAAATCAGACGCTTATACTCTCAATATCTTGACAAAATCCTTATTTTGCGCTATTATACCGTGTTAACTGAACTTGCTAGTAACTTGAAAACAAAGGGTTCTCGAACCCGTTATTAGGAGGGGGTCATAAAATGAGCGAAGTCTTGGATTTGGTAGATGATCTGGTCGTAGACACAGTTCAGAGACTGAGGGGCCGGATCCACAAGCATCCGGAACTTGGTTGGAAGGAAGAAGAAACCATGCGCTTGGTACGGGACAGCCTGACCAAAGCAGGTCTTCAACCGACGACGGTCGAGGGCGGTATCTATGCCGACCTTATTGTCAATCCGAGTGGTCCGATTGATGGATTCCGGGCTGACCTGGATGCGTTGGCTATGGAAGAGGCAACCAACTTGCCCTTTGCTTCAGTCAATCCTGGCGTCATGCACGCTTGCGGACATGATGCGCATACGGCCATGCTTCTGGTGGCAATGAGTGTTCTGTCCCGAGAACGTCAGTTTTGTCGCCGCAACATCCGCTTCCTCTTTACCCAGGCCGAAGAAACGCCTCCGGGTGGAGAACCAAGGCTTATTGCGAACGGCGGAGCTAACGGTCTCAGGCACTGCTACGGATTGCATCTTTGGACTGAGAGACCGACTGGAACATTTCACACACTAGTCGGCAACATCACCAGTCATTCTGATCGCATCAAGGTCACTCTCAGCACAACCGGCGGACACGTCAAGGACCTGCACGAAAAGGGATCGCTGGTCGATGCTGACGCTTGGCTGACATACAGCTTGAAGGTCAATTGCACTGATCCTTTTCCGGATCAGGGATTCGTTCATCGGACCTTTGCAGTTTCTCCAACCCAGGCGCCGAACATACGGCCGGGCTTCTGTGAAATCCAACTCTCACTCCGGGCTCGCACGACCGATGTCTACGAACAGGTCCGGGCTCGGTTCAATAGTGTGATCAAACTCTTCCGGCAGACCTTCCCGCAGGTGGACGTCACAGTGGACTACCAAGAAGGGCACGTTCCCACTCATCTGTCGATTGAACCCACAACTGAAGCGGTGGCTGCTGCCACTCAGGTAATCACCTGGGCTCATGGCCAGGGTTTCGATAACCTGTCATTTGATGCGGACATGGAACAAATCCTGGGCGGAGAAAGCTTCGGCCGATTCTGGACCGAGGCTCAGATTCCACTCAGTTTCGTAATGCTGGGCGCTGGCGGAACTGGTCCTAATGACATAATTCATGGTTACGAACACCATGATGCAAGATTCAACCCTGACGAGCGAGCGCTCCAGCTCGGTGTCGCCTACTGGCTGGCCCTGGCTAGCCGCGAACGATAGTTCTTTCACCAACAATAAGAGGGTGGATCCTTTACCGGATTCCACCCTCTCTTTTTTTATTTACCTAGGGGTACTTATTAGACAGAGACTAAGGGATATAGCTAATAACCACAATGCGTTATCTTATAGCCACCCGCCTCGACTCGCTGATGCTTGTCTTCAGCGAGGCGGGCTGTAAATAACCCGCCGCAGGACCAATACTTTACCTATTATGTTACTCTTGGAAACCAGAGGCGGGTTGTTTAGCCAAAGTAACTTGGGGTGATATTTGAGATGCTGAAATAAATTCAGCATGACAGTGAAGTGATAAATAACCCGCCGCAGGATCAATACTTGAACCAATAATATCGCCTTGGTAAATGAAGACGGGTTATTTAACTAACTATTTCTTCTTTCTTTTACTATTAACCATCGCCGCTCCCAACAAGAAATTGTTGTAGTAATCCTGCACAGTCCGGTTGTTCTGTATTATGACCTCTTTAATACCGCCATGAAAATATACGACAAATGGATTCTTGGTAAAAAACAGCAGAGCACGTGAAAATATATTTCCGCCAGCGCCCGTAGCAAAAACTACGATATTACAACCATCAGCCACCGCTATTTCTATTTCTATATTGTAATTTTTAGCCCGATAACCTTCTTTTTTATAATGTTCAACTAAGTTCTCTGCCTGCTCCCAGGTTTGATCAAAAAAGAAATTACGGCCGACGCTTCCGGGCCTGACCCAAGTCCGGAATCCGATCTTAGGCTTCAAGCCAAATCCTTCCACTACTTTTATCAACCCATCAACTTGCATTTTCTTGGAGCGAACCGTCCAGCCGTCCGGATGCGATCCTGAGGTCGTGAAAAACGATCGGTCAAATTGATCAATAAAAAGCTCAAATATCAACATACTTTTTCTATCATAGCCACCCAGCTTGGATAAATAATCTTCAAACAGGAAAGCATCCGACTGTCCACGCACTAAGGCATCAACCTTTTTGTTTAGCACGGCTTTTATGGTCATCTCCTCCATATTCTTGCGGGTGGCCGCAATGTGTTTGAAGCCAGGCACTTTTTTCCCAATCACAACGATGTCGCAAAAAGCCGAGGCTCTCTTAAGAGATTTTACAATTGAAGGTGTTGGCGTGTGAAGCCCAATGCCAATTTTTGCTTTTTTACTGTTAGCTAACTGTTCGATTTGTTGGCGTAGATTCATAATATTTACTTAAGAGTTATTATGCCTTTGGTCGCATCGACTTTAACCAGTTGTCCGGTTTTTAAAACTTTAGTAATTCCTTCTACGCCTACAACACACGGTGTTCCTAGCTCTCTGGAAACAATCGCAGCGTGGCCAGTGATACCTCCCTGTTCTGTAATAATCGCCGCGGATTTTTTCATAGCCGGTACGTAGTCCGGGGTGGTATTATTGGCCACTAAAACCTCTCCAGATTTAACGCTCCGAACAGCCTTAGTATTGTTGGCGATTCTCACTTTACCTTGAACCAAACCGGGGCTGGCACAAATACCGCTGAATTCCTTAAGCCCCTTACGGTTGACCATGAAATCGTCAAGAGTTAATTTATTGGCTTTTTGGCCTGAAATTATTACGCTTTCGCCTTTTTTATGAACAGCAATAGCACGCTGATATCGCGCCCTCCAAAGTTTTCTCAAATATTTCCTATTGACCAATGCTGCAATTAATTCATCTAGGGTAGTCATCGCGACATCGCTCCAAGGTAATTTGGCTCGACGTCCAACTTCTTCAACCACAGCAAACATAATTTGGTTTACTTGGTAAACAGCACTTTTACGATCATCCTGCCAGCGTGTTATTTTTTCACTTAAATGTATCAAATTGCGCAGATCTTGTGCCAGCCCCACTTTCTTCATCAGAATATTTTTTCGCATCAAGTTATTTTTGTGTAATGTTTTTTCCTTTTTCAATTCCTGGGACAAATTGATACCGCCCTTAATCATCTTCTTGGCTTCACTCAAGACATATCTTTCATCTAGGTATTTCACTTCATAATAATTATTATGAATCCAGCTGTAATTTTTTATGTGTTGTTTAATTAGTTTTTTCAGCTTAGGCCTGCGATCAATTTCGGACAGTACATCGGATGGCTTTTTTGTTAATAATGTTCTTTTTAATTTCTGGTCTCGACTAACCAACAGAGCTAACTGCAACAAGCTTTTATGAGAACGGTTGATAAAAGAATCATAAACCGGAGCTGTTAGATCATTTATCACCTCAGGCAAACGGACTGATGCTATCTTGTCTTCCAACGTATTAACTAATTTCTGTGAAACAATATCCTCTTCCCCACTGGTAAGAAAACTATCGGCCGCGTAAGGAATTGAATTGCACCAAATATAGGAATTATAAAGACTTCTGTATCGACTAGCTAACTGCTTATCAGATAATTTCTTCCAATCGTGAGTTAGAAACCAACGCCTATTTTTCTGAAATCGGTTCCAGTCCTGGCGCCAAGTCTTTTGCAGCTTGGTGAAATGCTTTAAGTTATCACGATTATTTCTGATCAACCAGTCACAGGTCTTCTTCATGCCAGCTTTGCTCCAAAACCAGTCATAAGAATGTTTTTTTAATATCCAAATTCCCCAACGGTTATAAACAGGCAATCTCTTGGCCGCCACCTCCATGGCTCCAGTGCCAGCCGCCCACATAAAATGAAACCAACCATCGAAACACTTGTTATACCAACCACCTGGTTCAGATTTAATTTTTTTGATTTCCTGATCTATATTCATTTTATTCTTTGACCAAGGATGCTGCTGTCACAATATGAGGATACCAATCCAGCTCATTGCGGCTGTTGTCTTCATAGACACCGTAGCCTGGAAAAATAGTTGGCGTAGCTAAATTCCTGCCTTTACCCAAATAGACAAGTGAGCGAAATATCTGGTTCCCAGTTGTACCATTAGCAGCCATTATAATATTCGCCCACTGCACTGCGTTTTCTATTTCGATATGAACGTTCTGGGCTTCAATATTTTTATCGCCTAAATGCTTAACCACTGCTTCAGCCTCATCATAACTCTTGGACATCAACGGATCTTTACCATATGAACCTGGGCGGCAGGTGGCCATTACTGCAATTTTAGGAATTAACTTAGGGAATGTTTCGTGCAACCAATTTGTTATACCATCAATATATTTTATTTTTTCTTCTAAATTTTGTCCCTCAGGGTTTGATGCTAGAATCAAAAAAAACTCATGACCATAAGCATCCTGCATCAAGCCAGCGCCAAGGCGTTTCAGTTCAGCTGGAACATCAAACTGTTTCTTGTATTCATCAACTGCTCCGAAATCATCCACCTGCCCTCGAACAAACTGGTCAATCTCGCCAGCCTTGAAGTCCTGTACCATCTTCCGGCCAATTTGCTCCTCATCCTTCTCTTTTACTCCGTCAAATCCTTGGGGATCACCGTAGATAACAACATCAGCAATACTCTTGGCCTTTTCTAAACTTTCTTCAATAGAATCAGTCCAGCGAAATATGCTGATGCCAATTTTTCTTCTTTTGGCTTTGGCTTTTTGTTCTAATGTTTCAAATAATGTCATAATATTTTTACTTACTGTCATGCCGAACTTGTTTCGGCATCTCAACAAAACGCAGGGTTTTTTGAGACCCTGAAATAAATTCAGGGTGACACTATTAGCTATTTAATAATTGTTATCTTTCCGCTGGTTAAATCCATTTCCACTTTGTCACCATTCCTTAACACTTTGCTGGCTTGCTGGGTTCCAATAATACAAGGAATCCTTAATTCTCTAGAGACTATAGCCGCGTGAGTGGTTATTCCGCCTTCATCAGTTATTATACCAGATGCTTTCCGAACATACGGCATAAACTCCGGGCGAGTCATCGTAGTGACCAAAATCCGACCCGACTTGAATTTTTGTTTACTAACGTCCAATATCACTTGAGCTTTTCCTTTTATTACTTTTCGAGGCGCACTAGCCACCACACCTTGCAGCTCTTCACTGACATCCATCTGCCGGTTAATCAAACGAAACAACTGTTGGCTTTTCTGTCCGGAAATCACGTAGCCTTTGGAACTCTTACCAACTCTTTCCGTAACATAGACCGAAAACTTCCAGCGAGATCTTAGCTCATTTAACTTGGGTAATTCGCCTTTCTTAAGAAATCCTCTCATTTCTTTCAGACCAAGAGTCTTCAAATATTTAGAATTGTAACCGGTTTCTTGGCCCAGCCAATCACAAAAATTATTGATATAATGGCTGGTTTGCATAACTAATTCTTTTCTCTCATCTTGCCAAATCGTAAATTCAGATAGCAGTCTGAATATCAAATCCATTCTTTTGGAAAAACGATATTTTTTCCTCAAGCTTTTTTGATTCTGTCGCACTTTTTTTGGCCTGGTCTCAATTTCTGTTAATTGTTTTCTTAACCTTGAGGCACTACTTCTAGCCATTGCTTGCGCTTTTTTCCAGAAATAATCCGGAGTCAAAACCTGAGTGGTAGCATAGTTGTTTTTTATCCAAAAATAATCTTTGGACAATTTATAAAATCTTTTGGCTAAAGTGTAATGGCTTTTTTCAAAATCTCTAAAATTTGAATATTTCTTCTTCAAGCCTCCAAGTCCTGATAAAGTCGCCCGCATTAAATCTCTATTTTCTCTTTCTACATAACTTAAGCCCGCCGGGGCAGTCATGGCAAATACAATCTCGTGAATCTTATCTTTGTTAACGTCGGGTAGCTCGGCAGCTAGTTCTTCAAAAATTTTCTTATCAGTATACACGTCTGTGTGTTCGATTATTATGGCTGGGATAACCTTGGTATAAAAATTCTCTACTAGTTTTTGAAAAGCCTGAAAAGACTTTTTTCGATTAAAAGGCTGGTCTACCAATATTTCTAATCCCTGAGCGGACTTCAACATCGCTTGACGGTCAGATCTCCATTTCTGATGCAGTCGAAAATAATGTCTGGGTTTTTTCAGAGCATCTTTGATTAAATATTCAAAAGCCTCTTCTTTTTCATCACGAGGAGTTAATTCATACCCGTAAGCTCCTTTTTGAAAAAACAAACCCAGGGTCAAATACCTTGGGTGACCGTATCGATATTGCTCGATGAAACCATGCCAAGCCCATAGTACAGCCTGCAAAACCATGGGCGCCTCTTCCTGCCACCAGGTGTGCTTTTTAATTTGTTTTTTTAATAAGGAATAATTCATATACCGTTGTATTATAACATAAAAAAAACCGCTGGTGTTTTTAACCAAGCGGTTATGAGACTGTATCAAGTAGTAGCTTCCGGCTGAGGTATCTCCATCTGGATACCAAACCGGGAAAACACCTGTGGCAGATACTGGAGCTTAAGCCAAGGATTCATCACAGAAGCTACCTCTTCTGGAGAAACCAAGTTAATCAACTGGGCTTCAGCCAACGGAGTTTCAAAGAGGACGTCGATCAGCGGACGGCTTTCTTCAAAAGCCCTAAAGGCGCATTTCTGGACGTAGATATAGACCGTATCCGGATTGATTTTACAGCCCTTTTCACGGATCCTTTTCATCAGAAGCGTCTTCACGTCCTGAGAATAGATCAAGCCACGAGTCAAACCCAGATTCTCCATCATCTGCTCTGGATCAACCTTCAGCCCCTCGATCACCGTGATCATCAGGTCCAGCTGATAGGCCAGTCCCGTAATCGAATCAACCAGAGCGATGCGTTCAGCCGAGGACTGAGCAATATCACGGCCTTCCCAAGTCACCACGTTCTCCAGCCCGACTCCAGCGTTGTTGCGCAAAACCCGAGCCAGGCCTGAGATCCGTTCGCACAAGACGGGATTTTTCTTGTGCGGCATGGCCGACGACCCCTTTTGTTTGAGTTTGCGCGGCTCTTCCAGCTCTCTGATCTCAGTGCGTTGAAGAATGCGGATGTCCTGGGCAATCTTGTCCAGAACTGAGCCCATATTGCCGATAGCGCTGAAAAGCGTTGCATGCAGGAACCTGGGAATGATCTGGGTAGCAACAAACGGCTGATTTAAACCCAGGTGCTCACAGGTCAGCCGTTCTACTTCCGGATCTAGAGTGTAGGTGCCCATAGCCCCAGAAAACTTGCCTATCTCAACACGGAGAACTGCCTCACGCAAAAGGTCGCCGGTCCAGCGCACCTGATCAAGCCAATTGAGCACCTCGAAACCAAATGTAATCGGCTCGCCATGCACTCCATGCGTACGCCCAACTTTGAGAGTTGTGCTGTGACGTCGAGCCAATTCCCTCAATGCATTGATCAGTCTAGCAATACGATCACTTAGAGGCTGCTCGCACCGCTTGATCAACAGGGCCAGGCTGGGGTCCACCATGTCATACGATGTCATGCCATCGTGGAACAGAGAAGCCAGATCACCCAGTGAGGCCCGCACCACATCCACAAACGCCTGAGCATCATGTTCAATCTCCCTGTCTCGGGCATTGACAGCGTCCACTGTGAACGTGGCTTTTTGGGAAACGGCGGTATGAGTACCGGCCGGCGCCAAACCCAACCGCTCTTTAGCCCAAATCACAGCCAGCTCAACATCCAGCCAGGCTCGAAACTTTGCCTGGTCGGTCCAAATCTCCGCCATGTCTGACGGTGTATACCTCTCAATCACAGCCTTTCCCTCCTCTACAAGTAAAAGGTTCTGGTTACTCATTCGAGCCTTCCATCTAACCATAGAGCCGAATGAATTGTCAATTAAAAAAGCTTCGGAAAAAATTTCCGAAGCTGGAAAAGGCTTAGCCAACCTTGACCGCCGGCTCTTCCAGGCGGCCATAGGTTTGGCCAAATTCCTTGGCCTGCCGCAAAGCATCCAATTCACTCAGATTGATCCGTCGACCGCGCTCAGGAGAAAGAGGCTTCAGTCGACCAGCCGCTAAATCGGCTAATGTGTCGAGATAAATCCGGTGTTCAAACGGCAGGAGTTCAGCTGATAGATCTTCTGGTTCGATCGCACCCAAGATTGTACGTAGCCAAAACTCCCTGACTACCGGACCGGTGTCAATGCCTGCGTTAACGACATGGATCGTGGCACAGGTAAAAGACGGATCTTGTCTGGTCAACTCGAGATACTTCAATACAGCCGCGTGGACATGAAGTCCGTACATGCCCTTACCCCCAAACTGAGGCAGGGGCCCGGGGTGTGAATTCAGTATCGTTTGGAACGCTTGCACCTCCTCTGGTTGGAGAATCCTCAGACATCCGGCCAGACACACTACCTGGTACTGACTCGGATCAATTACTTCGTAGAGTGGCACCTTCCTTGGCCAGAGACGATGCGGCACATCAAGTGATTCTGCTCTCTCGATCGCACCACATCGATACTTCGTTGTGACAAGCAGGGGATCTTGGAAGTCCAAAGATCCCGACAGGATGTGTTTAGCAATTGCCTCGAAAGTCGTACCTCCTCCACTGGCAATAATCGCAATTCGCATTACAATCACCCTCCAGTGTTTCGTTGATGTGAAAGGACAATAAACTGCTTGGGCCTATATAGAAAAACCGCACTCAGTGCGGCTTAACTATCTTACATAACTTGATCGACTCTTTTTATTTCCGGTACTTGCTTCTTCAAAGTATCCTCTATAAACATCTTCAAAGTAACTGTCGAAAGCGGACAGGTGGCACAGGCCCCTTCTAGTTTTACCTTAACCACCCCATCCTTGAACTCAACTAAAGACACGTCGCCTCCGTCATTCTGTATTGCTGGTCTCATTTCCTCAATAATCTTGTTGACGGCTTCTTTGGTGGATGCTTTTTTCTTATGTGATTTCTTGGGCATAGTCAAATTTAATTATGAACAACTTACATCATAATAATTATTTTGGCAAGTTCAATAACAGCAGCTGTCCTTAAAACCGCAGTTCTCACAAATAGCTATCTTGCTGCCCTGGATAGCCGATATGGGATGGCCGCACTTCAAACAATTCTGTACGGGATGGTAGTGAATCGAGGCTAAGCTGTTATGCCTCTGGGTAGATCTGTTTGCCATTGTCGTCTTTGATTACGATACACTGCACTGGGCAAGATTTAGCTGCTTCTAAAATGGTGTCTTCATCAGCACCTTTCTTATCAACTAAATATACCTTGCCTTCATCATCTAGCTGGAAAACTCCGGGTGCAATGGCTACGCACGAAGCCGCGCTGATGCACAAATCCTTTTTGATTTCGATTTTCATATATTATTGTTTATTGATTAGTTTCTATATTGTATACAATATTATAAAAATGGTAAACCCAATATCATTCCCGCCTTAATGCCTCAATAGGATCAAGTTTCGACGCCCGCGCTGCCGGATATAAACCCGATAAAACCCCAACCAAAAATGTGAATCCCAATACTCCGATGAATAGCCACCAGGGCATGACAATGACCGACTCTACTGAAAAGCTCTGTTCTTCCATGAAATAGCCCGCTATCCAATTGACTAGCTGGCCCAGCCTCCAACCAACTAATAGACCGAAAGCTCCTCCCAACATGCCAATCATTCCAGCTTCCAAGGTAAATAATTTCTTGATAGTGTTCCGGCTGGCTCCGACCGCTTTCATCACTCCGATTTCTCGAGTCCGTTCCATGATAGCCATAACCATAGTATTGATAATGCCAATTGCGGCTACTAATAATGCAATTGATCCAATCGCCCCTAAGACAATTTCAACCACTAGAAATGCCTTAAGAATGCCTTCGAGAAACTCTTCAGAAGTAATCGCACCCACACCCAGTTTTTTTATTTCTTCAGCAACAGCTGCGACATTATCAGCCTCGTCAACTGTTACTGACATATAAGGAAATCCTGTTTCGGCTATACTGTCCTGTATGACCAACTTGGGCTGGAGTTGGTGTTCCTCCCAATTAAATTCCTCACCACGGTTAGTTACCTCTTGTTCCAAGATACGCATCTCTTCATCATGAGCCTCCCATTCTTCTTTGGTGGGCCACTCCCACATTTGTTGTTTATTGAGATAACGAGCCCAGGTTTCTGTTACATAACTGCTTCTTTCGTCAGGACCGGGTGCTGTTACTCCAATTATTTCAGCATCAATCTCGTGAATAACTTGCCAATCCTCTTCATCAGCATCATTTGGGTCGGGCAACTCAAAATCTAATCCCCAGTAACCTTCCCAAGTTTCAAAAGTAATGGTTTTTCCAATTATTTCATCTGCCTTATTTTCATAGCCAAGCTTTTTTAAATAGGCGCTACCAATTATTATTTTTTTTATTTCATCATTATTCTCAAAATTTCGTCCGGCTTGTAAATTCTTTTCTGTGTTGGGTAGCACTCGATAACCAATAACATTATCCAATCTGACGCTTTTATCTAAACCTCCTTCTACTTTAGCTTTATTTAACTGATACGCCTGAATAATTGGTGATGAGCCCAAAACATGGTTTAGATTATTAATATTTGCTATTAGCTCCCCATCAATCAGCTGGCCGGTAAAATCTTTATCTAAATCATCATGACTCCCACCAAAGAAATCAGCATCAGCCTCGGGGTCAGGAAAAACGGTTACTTGAGTCAATGCACCGATTGATTCTAGCTGGGCAATAAAGACGTTCCGGGCCCCCATCGCCAGAGACATCAAGCTGACTACTGCCAAAGAACCTATTACTACCGCCACAATAGTAAGACTGGTGCGAAGTTTTCTCCGCCAGAGGTTTTTAAAAGCAATTTTTATGAAATCTATAAATCTCATATTAGGTCTTGATGGTTCTCTGAATTCTACCGTCTCGGATCTTTAGAATCCGGTCAGCGTACTGGGCCATTTGTTCATCATGGGTCACCATGACGATAGTAACCTTCTTTTCTTTATTAAGTTTTTTCAGAAAGGTCATGATCTCCCCGCCGGTCTTAGAATCCAGGTTACCGGTAGGCTCATCAGCTAATAATATTGAGGGGTTATTAACTAAGGCTCGGGCAATCGAAACACGCTGTCTCTGACCCGCAGATAGCTCGTTGGGCTTGTGTTTGATGCGGTTACCCAAACCAACTAATTTCAAAGCAGTAGTGGAACGACTTGCTTTTTCTTTATCCGGCACTTTGGCAAAATATAAAGGCATCATGACATTTTCCAAAGCATTATAAATCGGCTGAAGATTAAACGATTGAAAAATGAATCCTATCTTTTGGTTGCGATAGGCTGACAGTTGTTTATCCTTGAGTTTGGCAACTGCTTCGTTGTCGATTAAAACCTCGCCGCTGATTCCTTGGTCCAAACCACCAATAATGTTCAAAAACGTGGTTTTACCCGAACCAGATGGTCCCATAATAGCCAAAAACTCGCCGTCTTTGACAGTAAAGCTGACTTCGCGTAAAGCGTAAATATATTCTCCGCCCAGAAGGTAGCGACGAGTTACATTTTTTAGCTCAATCACACTGTTGATGTCTTAGCTTTTATCTTCGTGGCTTTCTTTTCTGATGACGTACCAGTGATACCAGAACAAGGGTATAGCCACTAAGAGATAGGCAATCTCATAAGCAGCTTCATCATGTTTTCTGCCTGCGTTAGTATCCCGGTTTTGCCAAGTTTCATAGTCAGTATCATATTGCTCTGCATATGTAGCAACATCTTCTGAAAATCCACAAGCAGCTTGACAGCTTTTTATAGAAGCCATGCTCGTCTCACTATGCGGTGAAACTACATAGCCATAGCGTTCGTCTACATCGTCATCGGCAGCTGTAAAGATATAAGTCTTCAAGCCCAAGTTGATCAGCATTGAACCATAGATGATTATCATAACAATGCCGACCAGGCTGGCGATATAAAAATATGTCGGACGAATAATCTGATGTGAATTTTCCTTTGATGACTGATGAGCGCTTTTCTGAACAGAGCGATAGTGGATAATGAACAAAGGCAGAGCCACTAACAATAAAGATAAATTAGTTACAATATCTCGCTGATTTTCAGAGTTGCTATCGCGGTTGTTCTCCCAGCTGCGGTATTCACTAACCCAGGTTTCCACTTGGTCTTTTTGGGAAGCGGAAAATTCGCAACCACCTTCGCAGATAATTTCAGTACTATTTTCTTCCATTCCTTTCGCGTCATATAAATATAGTTCTGGCGGTGGATCTGAATATCGAGAATAATTATCAGCCTGGGTAAACAGAGTACTGGTTAAAGCGCTTTTTAATAAAAACCCTACTGAAACGACTAAAGTCATTAGGGTTATCAGTGACACCAAATAGAAATAAACGCGCTTGATGACTTTGTCTTTATTCATTGTATGTTTTCCTTCCGCAATAGCTACGGCTATAAACACTATAGCTGAAACTACTGCAACAAAAATAGCTAAACTCATATTTTTATTCTAACATTAGCATAGCATAAATAATCTCTAGTACCTAATATTTAATATTCTAGGCCTGTTTCTAACAAACAGCTTCACTAGCAATACACCAAATAAAAATCCTCCGATATGAGCAAAGTAAGCCACTCCACCACCTTCGAACCCTAGGGTGCCAAAACCATAGAAAAGCTGGAACACAATCCAATAAATCAGCATGGCCTTGGCTGGCACTGTGGCTCGATGGAAGAGAAAGCCAAAGCTCCATAAGACATCTATTTTCGCATGGGGAAATAAAACCAGATAAGCCCCCATGAGCCCGGCAATGGCTCCAGAAGCCCCCACCGTTGGTATATCAGAATTCCAATTGGAAATAATATGAGCTGAGGAGGCTACTACGCCACACAGTAGATAAAACAAAATGTATTTAATCCGCCCCATGGCTGCTTCCAAATTATCACCGAAGACCTTTAAAAAAAGCATATTGCCTAAAATATGAACAACTCCTCCGTGCATAAATATTGAGGTAATAAAGGTCAGTAGACCTTCGCCTTGGGCAATCTGAGATGGAATGAGCGCATAGCGATTAATAAAATTATCTTGCCCTTGACCCATAAAAAGCATATAAACAAAAACCAGAATGTTTATTCCGATTATTGAATAAGTAACGTATGGAATAATGCCCGAAGGAGTATGGTCGCGTATCGGTATCATCTGTCTACTGGATACTGGTGATGTCTATTTTTCGCCAAGACCCAGGACGTAAATTTCCCAATTCGATATTTTGGATTCTAATTCTCTTTAATTTTTTTACTTGCAAACCAACCCGGTCGCACATATTCCTGATTTGATGTTTTCGACCTTCGTGCAAGATAATCCTAAGCTCTTTATCAATCTTTTTCTCCACTTGAGCCGGATGAGTCTTATATCCGCCAATTCGAAAAGGCTTCTGGAGACGATCTAAGTGCTGCTGGGAAATTGTCTTATCAACTGTAACAATATATTCCTTCTCGTGCTCGTAACGAGGGTGGCTCAACTTTTGTGCTAAATCACCATTATTGGTTAATAGTATTAATCCTTCCGAATCCCGGTCCAATCGTCCAACAGGAAATAATCGCTCATCTGTACTTATAACATCTGTCAGGACCTTTCCTTGCTCTTTGCCCCTCTTCATAGTAGAAACAACTCCGCGCGGTTTATAAAAAGCTATCACAATATCCTGGCTGTTCAAATATACTGCTCGGTCTTCAAACATAACAGTATCAGCAGTCGGATCTATTTGGATGCCCATCTGGGTAACAACTTTTCCGTTTACCTTAACTTTTCCAGAACGAATCAGCTCTTCGCTTTGTCTACGTGAAGCTATCCCGGCTTTGGCTAAAAAAACGTGTAATCTCATAAAAATAAATATTAAGGTAGTTTTCAATGCTGCCTTATTGTTTTTAGATAATCCACTGTTTATTTCAATAGTGATCGGCTAAACGACCGGATAAATCTTCGAATGGCTGCAATCTGGAGCTGGTTGGGACTCACTCCGGGCCTCTTATGACTCATTAGAGCAATAGCTTCTTTTATGCTTTTACCACGATAAGTTGCTAGATAGGATGCTATTAATGTTGGCGCTCGTCCAAAACCAACATTACAATGCACTAAGGTTTTAATTCTTCTGCGGACTAATTGATCAATAAAAATTACCCCTAAATAAAATTGCTCCAACGAGGGCGCCTCAAAATCCTTAACTGGCAACCAAAGATAGGCAGTCAGATCTTTGGGGCGATCCATCTTTTCTAACTCTAGGTCAACATCTGCCTTAATACCTAATTTTAATACCTTTTCCAGGTCTTTTTCAGTATAAAGCGTCGTGCCTAAATAGATATACTTGCTGATTTGCGAGTAATTGAATTCTTTTTTTTCTGTCATGCCTACTATTTTACCTGATTTTTATTTATTAATCCAGCCTTAACCAAACATTAACCAGCCCGGTTTTAGAATAAATAATATGCCTATCAAAATCATTATGATCCCGCCGATCAAACTAGAATATTTACTATACTTACCATCAGAAATACCGGTCGCTTTAAGAGTAATCATAGCAATGAAGAATATAATTAGGTCGTCCAGCATAAAAACTAAAATATAGAGCAAAAGATAACCATAATACTCAATTGTTGATAAATTTGCCGCAGAAATAACTGAGGTATAGACTGCTGGCAGTCCGGCCGAGCACAATAATTCCACCATATTTACTACTGCCGCTAAAGCTATAATACCGCCCAAAGCTAGCCAGAAGCTCTTTTTCTCTATAACAGACTTCAACTTACTAAATGTACGCTGGCGTTTTTCTGCTCCAGTCACATCACAAACCAGACCCTTTCTATTTTTCCAATATTGCCTTAAATGATGATATCCGGTATATAAAGCCACTAAAGCAATGGCGACCTGGAGCCAGCGCGCCATTCCCAAGAACAAGAAAATATTGAGCCAGGCCGCCAGAAATACGAAATAAACCGCCGCCGATGCAATTATAAAAGCACTGCCTAAAATCCACATCCGACGCCTGTTTTTCATATTAATCAACATTGATATCAGGAATAACAATACCCACATGGCGCAGGGATTAAATCCGTCAAGCGCCCCAATAATTATGGTGAGTAAAGGCAGAGAAAAATCCTTTGTTTTTATCTCGCCGAAAAATGGGACATTTATTGTTTCCAGGGCATTATCTGAAATGTTATCCTCTGTCTCAGCCCTTCCTTCAATGTCTGAATCGCTACTGGGGACTTTACCTAATATCTCACCCACTAAATCGGGACAGGTATCAGCTAAACATTCCTGCACCTTATTTCTAACAGCTTCGCCTGATGTTGAATCATCATAGTAACCGGGCATATATTGATCGCCGATAACGGTAAAAGGTACGCCCGGTATAGTAGCCTGAAACTTTTCACCCACTTCGGCCATGAGCTTGGCATTATCAGGATTGTTCCAAACTTCAAACCTCTCTACAATCAAACCCGCTATCTCGTTTTCTAGATTGTCCAAAAATGCTTCTTCCTCAGCACAATGCGGACAGCCCTCTCCGTAAAAAAGATAGACTGTTACAGTTTCATCGGCCTGGGCAAAATTGGGCCAAGCAACAAAAGCTGTGAAGAAAATTATTAGAAATATTTTAACTATATTGCCTCGCATTTACTTTATCCTCGATAAATTAAATATCCAATGTATAAAATATATAATCCCACAAAACTCGCTCCTTGCCAACGCTCCAAGATACGCCTTTTGCCGATAAACATAAATAAAAACAATAAAAATGTAGCTGCTATTACTACCAGAATATCAAAGTTTAGAGTTGAAGAAAAAACTAAAGGCTTGATCATAGCACTAATACCTAAAATCCAAAAAATATTAAATATATTAGAGCCTACTATATTACCCACCGCAATGTCCACCTGTCTCTTTTTAGCAGCTACAACTGAAGTAGCTAATTCTGGCAATGATGTACCTATGGCCACTATGGTCAAGCCTATGAAAGCCTCGCTGATGCCCAGTTGCGTAGCTATATCAACAGCTCCATCTACTACCCACTTGCCACCCAAGGCCAAGCCGATCATACCTCCAAGAATCATTAAAGTTGACTTACTAACGGAATGTTTCTTATATTCCCCTTTATTTTCTCCTTTAGCTTTGCTGATGCCAAAAGTATAGTAAATAAAAAGTACAAAAAAGGCTATCAATATAAATCCGTCAATCCGGCTTAATTCTGAAAAGGTTCGCCCCTCTATCATTCTATCATTCACCATCAAACCAAAAATGATCACCGCTAATAAACTGAGCGGTATTTCCTTCCAAGTAGTGTTTGAGGTGAGTCTTAGCGGAAAAACAATGGCCGCCAAACCCAAGATAAGAAGAATATTGGACAGATTACTGCCCAAGACGTTACCAATAGCCAGCTCATTGCTGCCCTGAATACTGGCTATTATATTGACTAGTAACTCCGGAGCTGAGGTACCAAAGGACACTATCGTCAAACCAATGA
>CAZQLY010000011.1:26242-30460 GCA_964594455.1 uncultured Gammaproteobacteria bacterium
ATATACCAAATCTTTTGGCAACTGAGGAGGCACCGTCAACTAGCCAGTCAGCACCTTTTAACAATAAAACAAAACCGATGATGAATAAAACATAGGTTAACATATCGGAATTATTATACTATTTTTTATATTCAACGTCTATCCGTTATGTTATGAAACCAGGCGTAATAAATTTATTCCTACCATCTCGCGTGGTTTTTCTAAACCTAGTAAGGCTAACACCGTTGGGGCAATATCAACCAGGGTTCCCCGACTCTGTAGAGTATATAACTGATCACGAGTCACCGGCTGAGTCACGCCTTTTAACTGGTCATTAATAAACAAACAGGGTACGGGCCGAGTACTGTGTTCTTTATCAGGTTCACCAGTCTGTAATTTAATGACTTCCTCACAATTTCCATGATCAGCGGTAATAATAACTGTGCCTTTCTGTTCTAAAGTTTTTGTGATTATCTCTTCTTGAAAAACGTCATCAGCCTCCAGGGCTTGGATAGTAGCTGATAAATTACCGGTATGGCTAACCATATCAGGATTAGCAAAGTTGGCTATTATAAAATCGTATTGCTTTTTGTCTAAACCTTCAACCACCGCCTGAGTGACTTGCTTCCCCGACATGGCTGGGGTTTTGGCATAACTATCCACCAAAGGCGAAGGTACTAATACTCTGTCTTCATTGGGGAATGGTTTTTCACGTAGACCATTAATAAAAAAAGTAATATGGGCGTATTTCTCAGTCTCAGCGACATGCAACTGCTTCATATTGTTATCACTGATAACTTTTGCCAAAGGTTCACGAACATGGTCTCGAGTAAAAGCAATTTCCACCGGCAGGCCCTTTTTATACTCTGTCATGGTTACATAAAAGAGGTTGTCTATCTTCTTGCCACGATCAAAGCCTTCAAAGTCATCTTCCACAAAAGCCTGGGTCATCTGTCTGCCTCGATCAGCTCGGAAATTAAAGAAGATTATGGCGTCGTTATCCTGTACAGTGGCTACGGGCTGTCCATTTTCTGTTATCACGGTGGGCTCAAACTCTTCGTCATAGACGCCTCGTTCGTATGATTCTTGAATAGCCTTCAAAGGATCGTCCGACTTGTATTCTGCTTTAGCTTGGGTCAGCATATCATAGCCTTTTTTTGTCCTGTCCCATTTATTATCCCTATCCATACTCCAAAATCTTCCACTAAGAGTCGCTATTTTTCCATATTTCTTGTCATTGATGCGTTCCTGTAAGCTTACTAAAAACTTTTCGGCGGAATTACGGGCGGCATCTCGACCATCTAAGAATAAATGCAGATAAACATTATCCAGACCATGGTCTTGGGCCAGCTGCATCAGACTTTCCAGATGCAGCTGATGGGCATGAACTCCGCCCAAACCCAACAAACCCACCAAGTGAAGCTTGCTCTTGTTTCTCTTCACGTGTTCTATGGCTGTTAGAAAAGCCTTATTCTTAAAGAATTCTCCACTTTCAATAGCTTTAGTAATTCTGGCCAAGCTTTGAAACACTATCTTTCCTGCTCCAATTGATAAATGACCCACTTCTGAATTTCCCATCTCACCCCAAGGCAAACCCAAGCTAATACCAGAGGCTTCAAGCAGCATACAGGGGTAGTTTTTTAAAAGGTAATCAAAAAAAGGTGTCTGCGCTAATGTCAGAGCATTGCCTTTAGACGGTGCCGCCACTCCCCAGCCGTCCATAATAAGCAGGACAACTGGTTTAGAAGTCATAGTGTACTTCCTCTTCCTTTCCAGCTAATATTTCGTTGATTTTTTTCTTGATCAGGTCGTCCTTTTCGTTAATCCTTGCTTCCAGTTTTTCTTTTTCCTCAGGGTCATTGGTTTTTTCCCAAGTAATAACATTTTGATTTCTTTCATAGACTGTCTTAGTTACCAACATGACAACTTTTTCTTTTTTATTCTCTGGAATATTCATCTCATGTGAATATTGCTCAATAGATTTTTGTTTTATCTCTTCCGGCATATTAAAAACCTAAAAAATTATTAATTGGGGCAACCAATCGCATTAAGATGGGTGTGGTCTCCTTCAAATACAATATTGCCAGCCAAACCATCACAGGGACCGTTTTTGGCATCAAGAATCACATCATACAGCTGTTCCTCGGTATACGATGCTTGATTGGCGTTATAATCAACACCCATCGCTCCTTCGGAACCAGAAGCTCCACCATAGTGACAAGAATTTACCTGATGATAGCAATCACTTTCACACACCGGGTTACCTCGAGTATAATTACAGCTTTCATGATCTCGATCAATTGTGTATATTTGATTTTGATCTATCATATCGGCTGGTACATTTGATTCTATGCAATTTCTCAAAGCTGTTAGCGCCAGAGCCTCAGTTGCTGGATAAGGTGCCTGATATTTTCCCGCTACACTGGATAGATCTGTACAATCCAGCTCTTCGACAACTTGGGTTGGTAGAGGCTCAGCTGTTTTAAATTGAAACCATTTCTGACCAAATATCGTATCGCTACCGCCGGTCAAGGCAAAAAACAAGGTGTTAATCATTACCCAAGCTGCAAACACAACAAACAGGCCGGTCAAAGCATTGACCAAGGTATTTTTGCCGGCTTGAATCTTTTCCGGATTGCCGGTAGCAATAATTAAGGTAAAACCTCCAATAACCAAATAATACATGGCAAATACGGCCACTATCCCTAAAAAGAAATGGGCTAGATTAACAAACATCAGTACAAAATCATCGGCATTGCAATTGCCTGAACATACACACTGGGGCAGTATATTTCCAGTATTACATGTCTCTGCCAGAGCAACCTTCGGAGTGAATAAAACAAATAGGGCTAATATCATTAAGCCTGTAATCAGTCTTTTCTTTTGCATTCTCCCCATAAATTAGTATAAAAATATCTTGTCTATATATATTATATCAAAAATCCAACTTTTTTTAAAGACTAAAGACTGGCCTTATTCAGGCCAGCCTTTTATCTCGGATTATTTAAGTCTATTTTCCCAACGAGCTCAATAGATCTCGACGGTGTTCTTCTTCATCCATTAAAATATCCTCCAAGACTCGACGAATTCCGTACTCACCTAATTCTTCCGCTTGCTTAACGCGTTCTTTATAGCGGGTGATGGCCAACTCTTCACCTTCCAGGTCTTGCTCTAACATGGTCTTAGAATCTTCAGAAATGTTTCGTTTTTCAACATCAATAGTGGGAATACCCGCCAGGTCCGTGATGGCTTCGGAGATTTTTAAGGCATGTGTCATTTCTTCGTTAGAGTGAACAACTAATTCTTTTGAAATTGCGTCATACTCTGGACCGGTAATAGCAGCTGCATGCTGAACATATTGAACAGCGGCCGCATATTCCCATTCTAAGTCTTTGTTTAATTCTTTTATGAAATCTTCTCTATTCATTTTATTGCTCTTTAATTGTTATTTGTTAACTGATAATTGATACTGGCTCCGCGGGTCGGACTCGAACCGACAACCTACCGGTTAACAGCCGGTTGCTCTACCATTGAGCTACCGCGGAAAATAATTGATATGCTTTATTGCTAAAACGACTATTGAGCCTGCCTGCCCTGTCTGCCGACAGGCAGGCGGCGGTAGGCTACCGCGGACTACTAGTAATCTTTTAGTTTGCGCATACCTCGATGTTCTTGAATTTTCTCTAGAGCCTTGGCTTCAATCTGTCTGATACGTTCACGGGTTACTCCAAATTCTTGACCCACTTCTTCTAAAGTGTGGGATATGCCGTCTAATAAACCAAAGCGCATTTCCAATATCTTCTGTTCTCTCGGCGGCAGTTCCTTTATAATACCTTTTACATGATCTTTTAAAAGTTGTAAAGATGCGATCCGATCCGGTGGGATGGTCTTCTCATCTTCAATGAAATCACCCAGTGTGGAATCTTCATCATCTTCTCCGACTGATGTTTCCAGTGAGACTGTTTCCTGGGAAATTTTCATTATATGACGCACTTTGTCAACCTCCTCGCCCATTTCGGCAGCGATTTCTTCCGGTAACGGCTCCCGACCTAAGTCCTGAATTAACGAACGTTCTATCTGTTGGAATTTGTTAATAGTTTCCACCATATGAACCGGAATCCTGATAATACGTGACTGGTCAGCTAAGGCTCTAGTAATAGCCTGGCGAATCCACCAAGTGGCATAGGTTGAGAATTTATAACCTTTTCGGTAATCAAACTTTTCTACCGCTCGAAACAA
>CAZQLY010000011.1:30470-37489 GCA_964594455.1 uncultured Gammaproteobacteria bacterium
CTCTACTGCTTTTAATAAACCAATATTACCTTCTTGAATCAAATCTAATAATGAAAGAGATCGTCCAGTGAACTTCTTAGCAATTGAAACCACTAACCGCAGGTTGGCCTGAACCATGCGCTTGGCCGCCTCAACGTCATTCTTTTCTTTACGTTTAGCCAGAGCAATTTCCTCTTCAGCTTTTAACAAGGGGACCTTTCCAATCTCACGTAAATACATCTGGATCGAATCATCAGATATATCGCTCAAGTCAAAACGTTGTCCTTCACTTTGTAGCAAATATCCCGAACCCTCTTTTGGCTCTTGAGCATCCAAGATACCAGCATCAGACTCTACAATACCGATGCCTTGATCATCTATTCTGTCCAAAAAATCCTCATAGACATCCAGATATAACTCAACCTCAGGAAAAGAATACAGTATTTCTTTTTCCGTAACAAAGCCTCTTTGCCTTCCTTTTTGTATCAAGCTATTTATGGTTTCTTCCGATACGCTTGGCTTTTCTTTCTTCTTGGCTTGAACTGTTTTTTTGGCTGGTGTTTTTTTTGGTGCCGTTTTTTTTGCAGCCTTTTTCTTTGCCGAAGATGCCTTAGTAGCGGTCTTTTTCTTTTTTTTGGTGATAGTTTTCTTTGTCATCTAAAAATATCTCTAACCCCCAGTAAATACGAAGCCCCATCCTTACAACGACGGGTTTGATTTACCAGAGCCTCCGCAGAGGCAAAGTTAGGTAAGTTATTATTAAGTGAGTTGTCCCAGTTCTTCAGTCAAGCTCGTAATATGTTCAGAAAGAGAGCGGATTTTATCTTGGTTCTTAGACTCTTCCGCATGCTTAAGTTCTTGTTCAAGCTTTTTTAGCTCGCTGGAAAGAAATTGGCCTTTTAAAAAAGGTGCGGCGTCAATCAGGGCTTTTTTTATAACATTCGGGTCTTCGCTCACAATTTCTGCGAATTCCGATTCTATATATAGGCACAGTGTCTTGGCTACATCCACAAATTCACTGTTTTTCTTGGCTAAAAATGAATAAAAACCATCAAGCTCAAAGTTAGTAGTCTCAGTATAGTAAATTACTAGATTTTTGTAAAGTTCTAAGAGTTTATCGCCTTTGAAGAGTTCGGGTTTAAAATTTTCTATAATATATTCTATATTCTCAGGATACTCCATAGCAATCCCAATGACCAATTCGCTAAGCTTCTGGGCACGATCTGTTGTGGTTACTGGCTGAGCAGCGGTTGGGGTAGAAGTTGGACGAGCCGGTTTAGCGGATTTAGTTATTTGATCACGTAAAAATTTTTCTTCAACGTTTACTGTTGCCGATAATTTCTGAAGGTAATGAGTCTGTTCTATCTGATCAGGCAAACGGCTAATCAAGGGTAGAAGTAATTTTGCAACTTGTTTTTTACCCTGTACTGTTTTCAGATCAACATCTTTAACAGTCTTATCAAAATAATAATCCATGAATGGTCTGGCTTCGGCAATAGCTTTTTTCCAAGCCGAAGGGTCTTTTTGAATACACTCGTCTGGGTCTTTGCCAAAAGGCAGTTCTACCACTTTTGTCTCCAGATCATATTGCCAGGCGATTTCCAGGCCTCGACGAACCGCTTCAGCTCCAGCCACGTCCATGTCAAAAGCCAAAGCCACTGTACTGCAATATCGTTTCATAAGCCTTACTTGCCCCTCGGTTAAAGCTGTACCGCCTGATGCGACTACATTTTCTATACCGGCTTGGTGCGACGCTAATACATCCATCTGGCCTTCTACTACAACGGCTAGCTTTTGTTTTTGGATATGATTTTTAGCTCGATGCAAGGCATAGAGGACTGCGCTTTTGTTATAGATCACAGTTTGGGGGGTATTTACATATTTAGCGCTCTTTTCTTCCGGATTCAAAACCCGACCACTAAATCCAACCACCTGGCCATGAACATCAGCTAAAGGGAACATCAAGCGCCCCCGGAACCTGTCCAGATACCCCATCCCACGATCTTTTTTTATTGTCAGACCGGCATCAAAAATCTGTTCTTCGGTAAAACCTTTCTTCTTAAGAAAAGTATTCAAAGCCTCCCAATCATCAACCGCAAATCCCAGCTGAAACAAATCAATTGTATCTTGGGAAATATTACGTTTTTCTAAATATTCACGAGCGACTTGGGCTTGAGAGGATTCCTGAAGAACTTTATTAAAATAGGCCGCAGCCAGTCTGTTGATATCAAACAGTTTTGTTTTCTTGCTTTCCAGTTTTGGGTTCCGGGGTTGCAGTTTGACGCCGGCTTTTTGAGCTAGGATTCTTAAAGCTTCGGGAAAATCCACTCCTTCCATCTTTTGGATAAACCCAAACACATCACCGCCTTCTCCGCACCCAAAACAGTGGTAAATCTGCTTGTCAGGGGAAACCATAAAAGAAGGCGTCTTTTCACTATGAAAAGGGCAGTTAGCTTTATAATTCGCTCCTGCCTTGGTTAGCCGAATATATTCTTGAATTACTTCGGCAATATCCAGCCTATTTTTTATTTCTTCGACTGCGTTGTCCATATAATCAATATATCAGTAATCTATAGATAACCAAAATCTGCCCAATTTGGCAAGGAACAGCATCTACAAATCACTATTAAACTAATTTGTCGCCAGGAGGCGAAAAACGATCGCAAACGACAATAGAAAAATACCGCAAATTGCCAACACTACGACTTTTAGCACCTTGGTATAAGTACTAGTGTCTGTTTTTGTTTGAACGGTAACTTTCGCTTTTTTAGGCATACTATTTAACATTATTTTTTACATGATAAAGTGCCCCATAGAATCCGGCATAATCACCCAGCTTAGCTCTTTTAATCATAGGCACAGCCTGGCTTCTGAGTCCAAACAGTTTTTTAAGTCCGCTTGATACACGGCTAAGTTTGATATTTGGGTTGTTCATTAAACCGCCGCCTAAGACTATGATTTCCGGGGACCACATCCTGATTATATTATATAATCCGTAAATAATATACTTATGGGCATAATTCCAAGCGGCTTGACTGGTGATTAGTTTGGATTTTTTGCCATACTTTTTTTCCAGAGCGGTTCCGGAAATCATAGCCTCCCATTCACCTAATTGATAGGGTGGCAAATAACATTTTTGACCGGTGGCTATGATCTGATGTCCTGGTTCAAATCCAAAAACATTCGGGTCTACAGTTTTATTAGTAACCCTTGTGCCACCGATGCCTGTTCCAAAAGCAATATAGGCAACTATGTTTTTATCTTTACCAGATCCGTATGTTGCCTCGCCCAATCCACCTAGGTCAGCATCATTCTCCAAAAATACTTTAGTTTTAAATACCCTCTTTAATTCTTTCCTGAGCGGTTTATTGACCCATTTTTTCAGGTGAGGTGAAGACACCAGCTTAGTTTTTTCTTTGTCCAACATGCCAGCGATGCCGCAGCAAACAGCTTGGTACTTTTTGCCACCCGATAATTCATCGCCTATTTTTTTTATAACTTTAATTCCTTGCTTGAAGCCTTGAGGTTTGTCAACAATTATGCAGGTATCAATTTTCCGCCCGTTACGAGAAACTGCCATTCTCAAATTTGTTCCACCTATATCAAAAAGTAAATACATTTATTTATTGTTATAAACTTTCCACATTGATTTTATCATATATTCCAGGCTGCACTTGGGCCGCCACTTTAAAACCTTTTTAGCTTTGGCGTTTGAAGCGACTAGCACGGCTGGATCACCGGCTCGTCTTTTTCCATATTTATATTTCAACTTTTTGCCAACAACCTTTTCGCTTAATTTAACTAACTCTGTCACGCTGGAACCTTTGGCAGTGCCCAGATTGATACTTTCGCTCTTCTTTAATCTCAAGGCTAGGATATGAGCATTAATTAAATCATTGACATCAAAATAATCGCGGATACAAGTACCATCGGGCGTATTATAGTTTTTACCATAAACTACTAGTTGGTCACGCTGGCCGGAAAAAACTTCCATTATGATAGGAAATATATTTTTAGCATCAGGATCCACATAACCCAGTCCGCCATCACCAGCCACGTTGAAATATCTTAAGTGCACGTACTTTATTCCATGGATCTTCCCAAACCATTCGATAATCTGCTCTGAAGCTAACTTAGTAAAGCCGTAATAATTAATTGGGTCTAGCGAAGACTTTTCGGTAATTGGTATATCTTTTGGCATGCCATAGACAGCCGCAGTGGATGAATAAATAATCTGTTTCACATCAAACTCGACCAGGCATTTCATTAGATTAATCGTGCCAGTGATGTTATCGGAATATTTGTCGGCCCGCTCCATTGATTCTTCGACCGCTTTATAGGCAGCGAAATGCATAACTGAATCAAACTTGTATTTCTTGAAAACCCGGCGCAATGGCCGCAAATCCACCAAATCTACTCTATGGAATCTGGCTTTGGGATCGACTAATTTTTTGTCCCCTTTGGATAAATTATCAACCACGACCACTCGGTAGTCTTTTTTAATTAATGCTTTGGCTGCCGCGCTGCCGATATATCCAGCACCACCGGTGACTAATATCGTTTTCATTAATCTATTTTTCTTAAATATTGACTTTATAAATCATTAGATAGCTTTCCTCAGTCAGCTGAACTACAGCCGGATCAGCTGTTACTTGATGATTGGGGTCATTGAATCTATTGCCAGTATCGGTAAAACTCAAACCGTCAGATGATGTGGCTATGCCAATACCGGCTGTATAGAGATACCATGTACCATCATCGTACCAAACATCAGGCACAGCCCCACCAGTATAAACTGTGCCGTATTCTGTAAAATTTAATCCGTCAGTAGAAGTGGCAGCAATGACCTGATTGCCTTCGAAGTCTCCAACATACATATACCAAGTACCTTCCACGTATTCCACGTCAGGGTCAAATGCTCCTTGTCGTTCAAAGCGCACTCCGTCCTCTTGGGTAAAGTTGATGCCATCATCGGAAATCGCTGAATATATCTTGTTGGCCGGTTCAATGCCATTAGCTGGTTTATTTATTCTAGGTTCGTTGATATCAAAGTAAAAAATCCTAATGCGACCATCAGGCAATACTATTGGGGCGGGGTCAGCTGTGGCTTTATCCCCCAATCCGGAAATGGTTAATGTGGTTTGTTCGGACCAAGTCTGTCCAAAGTCTTCTGATTTGACCATGCCCAACTGCTCTTTTACTCCTTCTTGACTCACATCAACAAAGTAAACAAAGATTGTCTTGTTTTTAATAATAGCTCCAGGCACTGAAGCGTGCTCAGCAAGAACCTCACCAGAGGCTTTCCAGGTCAATAAATCAGAGCCAGTGGCATATGTCACCATATCGCGATAAGGACCTTCATTCATGGTGGACCAATTGAATTGATCTGATAGATCAACTGTTTCATTGGTGTTGGCGTCGGTATTAGTATTGGCATTGTCCGCTCTTGAACATTCTGTAGTCGGCTTGGCTGCTGACGGGTTTCCGTGCTTTACCCATTCTCCGTTCTTACAAATCCAGGTGTCTTCATCTCCGCCGATCACAAAACGGATAAATAAAACGGCCACGATTACGATGGCAATGATAATTAGTGTTTTTTTCATAGTTACCCCTTAATTAGTATTATTTTTATATTATAACACTATTTGCTCCTTGATAAACTAAATCCGTTTGATTACTCAACCCGTCCGATTATCACGACATAATTCTCGCCGTACTTCTTGGCACATTTTGGGCAGGTTGTGTACCACATATACAATTTCTTTATATTTAAGCCTTTATTTTTCACTTGGGTTTCGAAATCCTGGCACCATTCCCCGGTTTCTTTGAAATTGCCTTCGTAGACCCGGCTATAAAACTTACCTGATAGGGTAACGTTTTCCGCTTCTGGGATTTCTTTATCCACGGCCACATAAATATCCATCTTCCATTTAGAATGATCCGATAAGCAAAGATTGTCCGGTGTGGTAGCTCCGGCCTTTTCTACCTGGGCCATTATTTTTTTAATAACCGGTCCGAAGTTAAGAGGGAAGTTAAAGATGGTCAGCACCTTGTCTTTGACAAATCTTTTGTTGTCCCAGCTGAATGTTTTATCGTCCCAAGGCGCTGGATTGAATTTGGGACAGCATTCTTGATTAGAATTTTGATTACCCATTTCTATAAATTATTTATTACTTTACTAACTTCAATAACTTGTTGATTTTTTTCTTATCAATGCCCTTCACTGAATCAACCTGAATATGCTTCATGGTTTTGCCGCCACCATCAAATAAACCATAATCAGATTTTGTTAATCCCTTCAGTGAAAAACCTAAATTAACGTGATCCTTTAAGGCTACAATATAATATTTACCTTTTCCATAAGCTGGAACTCCCCATTTCATTTCTTCAGTTATTTTCGGAAACACCTCAAAAATAATCTTTCTGAGCTTTCGGCAGATTTCCTTTTGAGGAGATTTTTGCTTATTTATGTATTCGTCAACCTTTTTATCTTTCATACGCATTATGTAATTTTTTTACTGGCACGCCAGACGAAGCCTTGGCGTAGTCTGGCGGAGAGGGAGGGATTCGTATCCGGGGCAGCGCTCGCTCCTGCGCTTGCTCGGAGCGATCGGCGTCTCGCTGCGCCCTCTCGGGCTGGCTCACTGCTGCCCTTCGAATCCCATTTTTATTTTCTTATCGTTTCCGCTTTGCTCCAGCTTTGGCGGTACCTTTTGGTTGAAATTCTAACTTTCTTTGAACAGAACCCCGACTGAAGCACGCGCGGAGCGCGTGTTGGCTCTGAACGAAATCGTACGCTCCCGCCCCGCCTCTCGCCTCCGCTATCGCTACGGCGAGAACCTCGCAGAAATTTTCCCTTACAATTTTTCTTTTGCGCGCGCCCCCTGAAAAAATTCTAAAAAGGAAAGGGAAAATTCTGCTCGGTTCCGCCCTCCATGTTTTCGGGCGGTGCAGCGGGGCTACCAACGCTCGGACGGCTCGACATTCCTCCCCTTGAACCCCTCCTGCCGAGCCGTCCTCGCTTCGGGAAACGGGCGGGC
>CAZQLY010000012.1:0-32533 GCA_964594455.1 uncultured Gammaproteobacteria bacterium
CGGCCTTCCTTCGGAAGACCTTCGGCCACTTCGCCCATTCCGAAGCCGTTGTATGCCATTTTAATCATTAATATTATTTTTTACTAGAACTTGCAGTATGTTATAATAAACTACAAAATCTCAAAACAAAAATTGCACATTTCAAAATCAAAGAAAGGAGGTTGTTATTTGAAGGATCGACACCGTTATCAGACTTGTTGTTTAAGCAGAAACCAAAAACCCTAAAGGAGGTATCCAGTGAGATACTCAAGAATTCTGTTTCTCGCAGTGCTGGCCATGGCGCTAGTATTTGCCGGCTGCTCGCAGAATGATGAGCAGTCAAATCCGACTGCGTCACTTCATCAGGACAACCAAGTTCCGTCCGGAGGTAAGGATCGGGAAGTAACTCCCATAGTTACTTCAATTGGTGCGTATATGACAATTGCCTGGCCATTTTTGAACGATAGCCCTGATAATTGGACTGGCGATGAAGGAACCCGAACTGATGGTGCCTGGGGATACTATTGTGGAAGTAATCGATATTCACACTCTGGTGCTGATTATTACGCTCGTGATCTTAACCGTACTGGTGGAGATTATGGCAGGAATATTTACGCAGGATTTGCTGGCGAAGTTGTTGTTGCCGGCTGGGACGGTGGTTATGGCTATAGCGTTGTGATTTATTATGAATCACGGCACGTAGCTATTCGTTATGCTCATTTATCCTCCGTTGGAGTGTCTGTGGGCAATAATGTCAGTATTCGGCAATACATTGGTCAAGTCGGCGACTCCGGTGGAGCCGACGGATCACATCTCCACCTTGTCGGGTATGAGAACATAAACGACAACTATGGTAATCCGATCATTCCCACACTCTGTGATTCCGATTACTATTCTTGCATTTTGTACTTCATGTGTTAACCTCTCTACTTGAGACGTGTGAGCAGGGAGAGCATTTTTTAAATTGCCTCCCCGCTCATTCACTTTTCACGAAATTATTCTAATTAAATCATTTGTTATAATAATTAATAGAAATTAGTATGAAAAATTCAAAAGTAGTCATAATCGTAATTATCGTAATAATATTATCTGGGGCAGTGGGCTATTTCTTAACAGTTAATAAAGCGAGCGATACAAATATTATAGATGAAATTGATCTGGGTCAGTCTTTAAATGAGTTTTCACAACTAGTATCCATATCACCCGACGGTACACATGTGCTGTATGTTAGCAATAATACGGACGGCTCTTATCACAGCCTTAAATACCAAAATCTCCAAACGAGCGAAAATAAGATATTTGATACCATATCCGTTTCAAGCAAGTATTATGATTTTATTTGGTATGGGAATAATCGGGTGTATTACGCAATCGGGGGCGAACTCAATAACGGATACACAACATTTTATTATCACGATTTTAATAGTGTCGACCCTAATGCTGTGACAGGTATTGTATTTGAGGATCCTGACCTTATAATGCAAGGAGAAGTAGGGATTGCCGGAGTGGGCGAAGATATTTTATATGTGCAAAAAGATAGCAAAATATATTCGATTAATTTAAAAGATGGTCCTGGGGCACAACCTATATTTGTGATAGATTTGGATCAATAATGACACACTTACAAATGAAAGTTAAAAGAAATAAACAATAGAAGGGCGATCTTTGAAAAGTGAGAATGTGGATCACTGATTGCAAAATAATATCTTAAAGATGCAAACTGTCAGTTGGTAACTTTCAATTAGATAGAGAGGTTAGAAGTGGTAGAATAAGTTTTTTATTCCCAATTCTATTGAAATAGTAGAAATAGATTCTCCTCTTAATATTAAGATAAACTGACAATAGGGGCAAAATTTGATCGTGATTAAAACGGCGTCTAACAGCGTGTATGCGACTACGACTTCCCTAGCGAAAAGCCTTCGCCCATATCCTCGCTACGCTCGGACATCGCATACACGCGAACGTTATACGCAATTGCAATTTTCACTTAAAATCAAATCAATTATGTTCACAATCGGAGTATTCGGAATCATCACAGACAACGAGGGGCGCGTTTTGCTGTGCCATAGACGTGACTACGACCTTTGGAATTTGCCCGGAGGCGGTGTTGAGGCAGACGAAAGCCCGTGGGACGCACTCGTTCGAGAGATTAAAGAGGAAACTGGCCTTGAAGCAGAACCTGTTCGTCTAACAGGCGTTTATAGTAAGCCAGACAAAAACGAGATCGTGCTGTCTTTCGCCTGCCAAATTACTGGTGGCGAAATCACTCTAACAGACGAAGCCGACAAAATTGAGTATTTTGAAGTAGGGCAAATTCCAAAGAATACTTCACCAAAGCAAGTAGAACGAACAAACGAGTATTTTTCTGACAAAAGCAAAACGCACTTTCGTGTCCAGACAGGCCCTTCATCAATTGATTTGATAAAAGAAGGAAAGATGTGAAAAATGCAACTCTTCGCCCGCCCTTCGGGACGTTGCACTAAATTTCAGCCCTACAGGGATATGAGGTTACGAAGTCTTGCAGACTTCTCCACCCAAATCGCTCCCTTTGGTCGCAACTTCTCATACCCCAAACGTTATCTGAAATATTCCTTTTCTTTTCAGGGCTATCCCGCCTCCGCTAAAGCTACGGCGGGCAGGTCATATACGCCGAAATTTTGTGTGAAATAAACACATGCTCTAAATGCCCAAAATAATCCTTTACAAAAAATTATAATTTATTACTCAAATAACAATGCCAAATCCAGAACGAGGGCCAATTAATCCGGAACAAAAAAAATCTGCTTTTATCAGCGTTGATATGGACAAAGCCAGTCCAGAAGACTATGAAATTTTGGAGCGAGCCGGTTGGGAAAAAAGAGGTGCTCATCCCAAGGCAGCGGAAATGGATTTTTGCTGGATGGGAGAAGGCGAACCAGTAATACCTGATGAGGTGCTCAGTAAGTTGTATCCAAAAAGCGTTGACGGAAAAACCGAATATATTGAATTTTTATAGAAATACAGAATTCTATCTGTCTGAAATTTGATTTATTATTAATTCTATATAGTCTCATGAAAATATATTTTGCTGGCTCCGTTCGCGGAGGAAGAGATGACAGCTCAGTCTACAACAAAATTATCAAGCACCTAACCATGCACGGTGATGTTTTGACCGAACATATTGGCAATAAGACATTAACTGATTCTGGAGAAGAGGGCTTTACTGAAGATTATATTTATAACCGTGATATGGCCTGGCTCAAGAAAGCCGATGTTCTGGTAGCAGAAGTCTCTACCCCATCTTTAGGTGTCGGCTACGAAATAGGAAAGGCTGAAGACATGAACAAAAAAATTCTGTGTTTATATAGAAATCAACCAGATAAAAATTATCAACGATGCTCAGCGGGGATTCTAATCTGAAAATTGTTAAATATGATACTCTGGATAAAGCAACGGCCCAGATTGATAAGTTCTTCGCCTCACTGAAGTAATACGCTTACTTGAAGGTGGAGGGATATATTATTGTGCCTCTCCATCCCTCACTATGTTCGGGAGTCGAGGAATATATATTTTTATTTCTCGACTGAGCGAAGCGAATAGAGAGATACCATATCAATATTTCTCGACTGAGCGAAGCGAATGGTGCGGTTCTTTTAAAATCGAGAAATATTTTTGTAATAAAAAATTGCTCAACCTATTGACAACTGAAGCGTTTTTATAATAAGATTATTCGTTGTTCTTTACATCGACAATAATAGTGCTCCAATGCACTCTAGTTCTATAAATAAACTTAGTCAAACCTATGGCATAAAACCATGTAGGGGAGGTGAATTAATGCAGACGCATGTCTTCGGACTAGAAGCTGTAGGCTTGCTGCTACTCCTTTTGTATGTCATGTACATGGTCGAGAATCGTGCTCTCCGGAGCAAAACCATACTCTCCATGGTCATGGCTGTACTCACAACTTTCGTCTTCGTGGTCAATATCGGATCGGTGACTGTACGCGACAATCGGGTCACTTCTATGGCTACGTTCAGCTTCGGACTACCGGCTCGTGGATTCCTGATCAATAAAAGCCTCGATTACACCATGATGAGCCAGCTGGAAGAAACAAGGGCTACTCTCAGCTTCAGCTGCGCCGTTCTGGACTCAACTGGTCACAGCGGCTACGGAATCAAGCGGGGCCAGAACTACTATGACCTGGTGGTTCGTCCGTACAATGGATCGCTCAAGGAATTCATGACCGCTGCACTACATGAGCGAGACATCGGAACCGTCCTCAGAGAATTCGCCGCCAACCAAGACTCTACCAGCTTGGAAACTATTAAGCGCATGGTAGAAGAGATCGGCCAACCTCTCGGTCTGCATAAGATCGAGAAGGTATCGATCACTCTGGAAGGAGGCGAATTATGAGCTTCAAGTCCCTTATCCATCCGGAAACGATCAGCAAGCAGAATCTACTCTACCGTGGATGGCGCCGGCTGATTAGGAATCGGCTCTGGCATGGACGGGTGCCGGTACGACAAAGCATCTGCCTCTGGTTCTGGCCGGCTGTATTCGGAACGTTAATATTCACGCCGATCCTCTACCCCATTCTGATCATCACACTTCTACCTCTGAAGTACGTCTGCCTGACCCTGATCTGGCTCATCGGAATAATTTTCGAGGGGGTCTGGTGGGGAATTCGGTCATTGCTGTCCTGGCCCATCGACGCTGTCATCTCATTTTGCCAGATCAAGCTTCACCGACGCTTGGCTGTCGGCCATGTCCTGATGCTCCTGGCCGGAATCTGCCTGGCCTTCCTACCCACCGTCAACTACTGGGTGGTCGGGATAGTCACGGTCTTTCTGGTCAGCTACATCGTTTATTGGATCGGGCTTTCGCTGATCTCCGTTTTCTTCGTGTCGGTCTGGCATCTGCTGGCCCAGATTCCCATGCTTTGGCTGACTGCGCACAAGTACCCGAGCCGACAGACCCAGTTCTGGTGGTGGATCACACTAGTCTATCTGCTATTGGCTAGCCCGGTCGTTCTCTGGAGAATGGGGGGGGTCGCCTCTGTTTATCAGAAGATCTCCATTCTTGGGGGGGCACTCATAGGACTGGCCGTCGGAATTGCCTTGGCGCGTCGCCGGCAAAAACGCTGGGAGCAAGATCATCCTGAGCTGGTGCGAGAAAAACCCAAAAAGGAAAAGCCTCGCAAGCCTCAGCGCGAACCTTGGACTAAGCCGGTCCGCATCTTTCTTTCGGCTAAGAAGAATGAGTTCTGCCCCGTGGTGGAATTCGTCGACTAGACTGCCAAATAACGTCTCACCTCTGAGACGTTTTTTTTAATAAAAAACCCGCGCACTTTTCAAAAGTTAGCGGGTGTTTGGCGGAATAATCATAGCTCGCCTTTCGGATCCACCAGCCAGTTGCACAACCGTCTGGGCAAGACAGCCACGGCGAGTATCGCCAAGGCAAAAGCAATGCCATCACCAGCGTTTCGACATAGCCGCCAGGCTGCACTCATCTGTCTCAACATGGCCTCCTCCAATTAGGTTGGACCGTCAGCCTGGGCTGTAGCCAGCGTCTCCCGGAATTCTTCCTCGGTCATGTCATTACCGACCAGGCCAGGCGCCCACTTGAAGGGCTGGTCACTGGCCGCGCACAGCTCGTCGAACTTGGCTTGGGTAATCAGAATGAGAGGTGCAGTGCCGTGATCAAGCCTTCCTTCAATATTGAAGGCACTTTCTTGCTCGACATTGGCAAGAGCAAAGGTGCCAACCTCCTTGGAACGCCGTTGGGGCAGCATATCCTTGATCCGGCCGAGAAGCTCCCGATCGAGACAGACTACCGGCTCGTTGGTCTCGGCCACCAGAGCTGGGAACGTACCCATCAAGGTGTGATCAAGCTCGAGCCAGAAAGCCCGAGTCAGCTGGAAACCAGCCAGGTCAACGCCCATGATACTGCCCAGAGTTTGCTTTGCTGTTTCGTTCATATCAACCTCCTGTATTGAGAGTGTAATAGTCTTAGCCGGCAAGACCGCGGTGAGCCTCAACCCAGGTATTGGGATGCTCGGACTCATAAGCCTCGGCTCCGGCCTGATCGAATTGCGGCCCGGTAAAAACCGTCTCTTCATGTCCATCATCGAACATGATCGATACCTGCATGTCAGCTGCCATAGCGCTGACCGAGATCCTGGGCGCTTTGCTACTGCCATTAGTATGTCTTGAAACGACACCTATTGGATTTGGCATTTCTCCCTCCGGTATTAGGAAATCCTCGCCGACAAAAAGAAAAAGAACCGCCCCCAGCTTATAATAACTTACCTAATATGTAAAGCGATGTTTGACAAAAAATTTAAGATGAACTAAATTGCAGGGATTGAACGTTCTTTGGTTAGCGGGATCTCAACCGAAAGGAGTTGAACATGATCCTCAGGCGTATGGTTGGCTTCTGTCTCTTGGTTCTCACGGTTTGTGGGTTAGTGTTGGGATGTGCTGGAAGCAATGACTCGGGCAATTCCTCCAGGGAAGACTCGGACGAATTGATCTACGCGTGGCACTCAGCCTATGCCGACAGTGACAGCGTTGTTGTCTTCGACGTCGGTGTCATGGGCTGCATGTGTGCCGAGTATGACTACTTTCTGATCGGCTGGAGCGAATTCGACGACCAGTTTGTCTGTATCGACGAGCTGATCAACGTTTTGAGGCTAGCTGATCAAGACGGAATTCTACTCTGCGACTGCCGCAAGTCGGACAGTGACTCGCTCGAATCAGTGATCGATTCCATTGACGAACTGACCGGCCATCCCGGGCTGAAAGTCAATCTGATTCGGGAGATCTATCTGGACGGCGATGAAATCATTCCCAGAATGCGCTCCCTCTTCCGCGACAACGAAGATTTCATTGTCTTCGAAGCCAGTCAGCGAGTACGCTACAATACCGGCTTTGGCCCGAGCATTTGATGCTTCGGGCTTTTTTTATTAATTTGTCGTAAGCAAGATTGGCTAATCCCGTCTGTATTATTAAATATTTCTCGACCGAACAAAAGTGAGTGGAGAGACACATTATAGTTTCTCTCCACAAGCCTGCCACGTTGCATAGCGGGGGCCGAGGAATACACTGGACAAAAAACAAAAAATGCGCTATAATTAGAGTAGAAAAAGTAAAAAGAAACACAAAAACAAAATGTTTTATCCGTCCAAGAAAAAGATTATTGGGGGCCTTGTTTCCGCTACTCTGGCGCTTCTGGTAACTATCGTGGCCTTGGACGCCCAAGCTGACCAACCCTCATCGGTTACAGTTGAATCAATTCAGCAGTCGTCTTTTGGTGAATTATCAGGTTCGCCTTTTTTATTTGATTCAAATTTCACCTCTCCGACTTTAGGCACGGACGAAAAATTTAATGTGGTCGGATTCAAATGGGCCGGCACCGGCGCAATATCTTTTCAAGTCCAGATATTACAAAAAGACGGCTGGTCAGACTGGCAAGATGTTCCAGAAATGGAAGACCTATACGGCAAGGGTGATTTGGAATATAAATTCAGCGATTTACTTTTTGTTAATTCAACAAACCAGCTGCGCTATCGTTATGAATCAACGGGCGAGATAGAAGAAATTGAATTAATTACACTTGGTTCCATCAAAGATAAAAGCGCTTTCGGATTTTTAAGCGACTGGCTCCAAGCGCTAGTACCCAAAGCTGAAGCTGATGTCTCTATAATTTCCCGAGCGGAATGGGGAGCGGACGAGGATATTACTTTTTGGGAGCCAGAATACGCTCAGCCGGAAAAATTCATTATCCATCACACGGCAGGCGGAGATGGAGACGTAGACCCGGAATCCTCGCTGCGGGCTATCCAATACTGGCACGCCGTGGTATTAGGCTGGGGTGATATCGGTTACAACTATTTGATTGATACCAACGGTAATGTGTATGAAGGCCGCAAAGGCGAAGATGGAGTAATCGCCGCTCATGCTTATCGAGCTAAAACCTGCAATCGGGAACGCTTCGGTGGAGCCAATGAGGGCGTGGATTTCAACCGCGGCACAATCGGAATTTCTATAATGGGCAACTATGAAGAAGGCGATGTTTCTGATGAGGCGTTTGAAGCAGCGGCCAAACTGATAGCTGACAAAGCGGAAACTTTTGGAATTACTCCAACCGGCACGTCGGATTTTCGGGATCTGGATGACATGCCCAATGTGGCCGGACATATAGACGTCGACTGCACACTTTGTCCAGGAGCAAATCTCTATGACCGCTTACCAGAGCTGAGAACTCTGAGCCAATCCTATATGGGTCAAGCCCAATTAACCTATCGGTCCAGGTTCTTAAGCGCCAGCGCGGAATCCATTGAATTAGCTACTGGTGCGACCAAAAAAATAACGGCCAGGTTCAAAAATACTGGCACAGCCACCTGGTATAAAAATAATAAGGCGCCTACTCTAGTAACCGAAACTCAGCCTTCATCTTTAAAAACCAATAATTGGTTATCGTCTTATCGAGTAGCTAAACAAACCGCCAACACGGTAAACCCAGGCGAAACGGCCACTTTTGAATTTTATATTGAAGCCCCGGAAGATGAACTAGAAATAGATGAAGTATTTCGTTTGGCTCACAATCATTTACCTTTATTAAATACTGATTTCGATTTACACGTTGACGTAACAGGACTGTCTTGGGCTGCTCGTCTCACTTCCCACACCATTAATGAGGCTTCCTTTCTCGACGCCAGTTTGCCGGTAACCGTTACCTATGAAAATGTCGGTACTCAAACTTGGACCAAGGACAACGTAAAGCTGGAAATATACGATCTGGGCTATAGTGTCAGTCGCTATCATGATTCATCCTGGCCAAATAAATATGGTCAAATATCTCTAGACCAGAACCGAGTTAAGCCCGGCGAAACTGGTACTTTTACCTTTTATGAAAAAAGTCCTACTTCACCCGGATACTATAAACAAATACTTGCATTAAAACAGAATGGATCCGAGATAATTAATTCTGAATCTTCTCTAGTCACTCGGGTTGATTCTATGTACAAAGCCAGATTGATTTCCAGTGATATCCCGCTAGCCATGCTATATAACTGGCAGCCTGAAGTCACATTGCGTTTCAAAAATACCGGCGTGGCCACTTGGGATGGCAACGTTCAATTGTCAGTCTTCGACTTAGGCGGTGAAAGAAGTAAGTTTTATCACTCCAGCTGGCCCAGCGCCCAGGGAAATATTCGTTTAAATGAATCCACGGTCAAGTCCGGAGAGGTCGGATCTTTTACTTTAAAACTAGACGCACCAGATATTCACGGCTTGTATAAGCATGTCATAATTATAGATGCCCAAAACTATCCCTACCAAATGCAGGGTGGCAGTGTGGTACGTTTAACCCGCGTCGACTAAAAAAATATAAGGTCGTAATTTCCGTAAGCGAATCTAAAGGTTTGCTTGTTTTTTGATAAAAAAGAGACCCAGCGTTATGTTGGGTCTTTTGACTTGCGTCGGAATGAGCGATGGTGGCGAAACGATACATACTTGATCAAATGCTAGGCAGTTCCTCTAGTACAACCACAACCTCCCTTGATGAATTTGAGGAACATGCTGAACGGCCGGTAGATCCAGAGAAGCAGGTTCAAAAGCCAGAGCGAACTGACCCGGCTGCACAAATAAACCGGTATCTCTCCAGGCGCCTCAACGCCAATCTGTGTTCTGCCTCTGCCGTTGATCACTACAACTCGAGCATCACCGATATGTATCGTGCCTCCCTTTCTGACATCTAGCACCATCATGACTGCCTCCTCAGGGGGACCGTTCCTCCTCATAAGAGGTTGATTTATTGTGTAAATGGTTCTGGTTCACCCAACCCCTGGGCGAACTATCCAGGCATCACAGCAAAATGATCAATTTACCGCTTTATAGTCTAGTCATAAACACCTAACATGTCAAGACTTTTTTGCACATTTCATCATATAAATTTGCCCCCATGATCGGGTAAAAAAGCCTTTACTTCAGTCTTAAAATATGCTATTCTCTATTCATCTAAACAACCCTAATTCATGTATTTTTTAAAGATTTTTTTATGTATATTTCTTGGTTAGGCCTATCTTGTTTCAAAATCCAAACATCCAACTGCACTATCATTACTGACCCGATCAGCAGCGCTTCTGGAATAAAAATGCCCAAACTTCAAGCTGATGTTGTAGTTATCAGCCAGCCCAACGAACCAAAAACCAGTGACACCGGCAGGGTATCCGGTGACCCCTATATAATTTCTGGACCAGGAGAATACGAAGTAAAAATGGTTTCAATCAAAGGGGCAACTGATCAAGTAAATGGACAGCCAATCCAACCTAATTTTGGTACACTATATTATATGGAAGCCGATAATATCGGGATCGGCTTCTTAGGTTCTGTGGACCATCCTCTGGCAAATGTCCAGCTGGAAATAATGGAAGAAGTGGACGTGCTTTTGGTGCCCGTGGGCGGCCAGCCAGTCCTAACTCCTGAAAAAGCAGCCGAAGTCATCAGCCAGATCGAACCCAGGATAGTGATACCGATGTATTACAAGACTCCGGGTTTAAAGCTCAATCTCCAGCCTTTGAATAAATTTCTTCATACTATGGGCATCAAAGACCCGGAAGAGCTACCCAAGCTGAAGGTAAACGAGCGCGAACTGCCTCAAGATGAGACTAAAACAATTGTCTTAAAACCTTAAAAAATGGCTACTAAAAAGAAGTTACCAGCAAAAAAAGCCAAGCCAGTAACGGTCCGGGTTTTAAAATCAAAAAAGGCAGCCGCACCTACTATTAAATCAGAAACTGAGGAAAAATCAGTACTGAACGCTCAGGCCACGAAAAGAGAAACAAGTTCTCCAAAAATAAATCCAGCAAAAAAGATGCAATACGTCTGGATTGGCGCTGTTACTAGCTTTGTGGTAATCATAGCCGGCTGGATAACATTTCTAAACTATGCTCCTGAAAAAAAGGGGGGCAATGATGCGGACGACTACCTTTATAATATCGGCCACACCTTGTCTCAGGCCGTAACAGATTTCGATAAAACCTCGGCTGAGATAAAATTGAAATTCCTCAACATCAGTGATTCGATAGACCGCAGTGAATTGGATGAATTGAAACAGCGTGCATTCCCCCAATTTTATAAATAATCATTTCTAAATCTCTATAATAATGCCTGAAGAAAAAGGAATCGGTAAAGTCAACACTCGACACATTACAGAAGAAATGCAGGAATCCTATCTGGATTATGCAATGTCTGTGATCGTCTCCCGCGCCCTACCAGATGTGCGTGACGGCTTGAAGCCTGTCCACCGCCGTATACTTTATGCCATGTGGAATATTGGCCTGAAGCCGGGATCTAAGTTTCGAAAATCAGCCACCGTGGTCGGTGAAGTATTGGGTAAATACCACCCTCATGGTGACTTGGCTGTTTACGACGCTATGGTCAGAATGGCCCAGGATTTTTCCTTGCGTTACACCTTGGTAGACGGTCAAGGTAACTTTGGTTCAATCGACGGAGATGGAGCTGCCGCCCATCGTTATACTGAGGCTCGGTTGGATAAAATTGCTGAAGAAATGTTGGTCAACATTGATAAGGATACAGTTGACTTCATACCCAACTACGACGGTTCGCAAAAAGAACCCCAAGTCTTACCCGCTCGGTTGCCCAGCTTATTGTTAAATGGAACCATGGGTATTGCCGTCGGTATGGCTACTAACATTCCACCTCATAACTTGGGTGAATTAATCGACGGGGTGGTATGTTTGATTGAAAAGCCCAGTGCTTCAGTCGAAGACTTAATGGAATTTATAAAAGGTCCCGACTTCCCGACCGGAGCGGAGATTTTTGACATCAATGAAATCAAAAACGCCTACGCCACTGGCAAAGGCAGTATCGTTATGCGTTCCAAGACTGAAATCGTGGAAGATAAATCCGGTAAATTTCACATTATTGTCACTGAGATTCCCTATCAGGTCAATAAATCCCAGCTGATTGAACGCATTGCTGAGCTAGTTCAGGATAAAAAGATCGACGGAATAAAAGACCTGCGTGACGAATCAGACAAAGACGGCATCCGAATAAATATTGAACTAAAAAAAGAGGCTTACCCTAAAAAAACGCTCAATCGCCTTTTTAACCTGACTCAACTACAAGACACCTTTCATATAAATATCCTAGCTCTGGTTGATGGGATTCAGCCGCGGGTTCTGACCCTGAAGATGGTGCTAGAAGAATATTTGAAACATCAGCAAAATGTCAAACGACGCCAGCTAACCTATGAATTAAAGCGAGCCCAAGAACGTGCCCATGTATTGGAAGGGTTAAAAATTGCTTTGAGTAAACTGGATCGAGTAATCAGAACTATTAAACAATCAAAAGATCGCGAACAAGCCAAAGTCAATTTGATGAAGAAATTTAAACTGACTGAAATCCAAAGTTTGGCTATCTTGGAAATGAAACTGCAACAGCTAGCTAATCTGGAACAAAAGAAAATATTAGATGAGTTAAAAGAAAAACTGGCTTTGATTAAAGATCTAAAAACCCTATTAGCCTCGCCCAAGAAGATGTTGGGAGTCATTAAAAAAGAGTTGCTGGAGATGAAAGAACGCTTCGCTGATGAGCGCCGGACAAAAGTATATCCCAATCCGGTTGATAAGTTCACTCAGGAAGATTTGATACCAAACGTCCCCACGATCGTAATGACTACTCGGGACGGATACATCAAACGAGTAGAGCCGACTGCCTTTAAAACCCAAGGCCGTGGCGGCAAGGGTGTCATTGGTTTAACAACCAAGGAAGAAGATAGTGTGGAACACGTTTTTGGAACAACTACTCACGCCAATCTGCTATTCTTTACCACTAAGGGGCGTGTCTTTCAGATGAAAACTTATGACATCCCCCAAGCCAGCCGTACCGCCAAGGGCCAGGCAATTGTAAATTTCCTTCAGCTGCCAGGTGATGAAAAAATATCTGTGGTATTGCCTCTCTCTGAATTGAAGGAGTATAAATACCTCATGATGGTAACACGCGGCGGCGTCATCAAAAAAGTAGATATTAATGATTTTGACAAAGTGAGACGTTCCGGATTGATTGCTATCCGTCTGAAAAAAGATGATACTCTAGAATGGGTCAAACCGACAACCGGACAGGACAATGTGATCCTGGTCAGCCAAGAAGGCAAGGCGATACATTTCAGAGAAAAAGATGTCCGGGCTATGGGTCGCAGCGCCTCAGGTGTGCGCGGCATCAGACTGAGGAGCAATGATGAGGTTTGTGGTATGGGAATCATACCAAAAGGTAAGGTTTCACCGGAAGAGCAATTGCTGGTTGTTATGGAAAAAGGTTATGGCAAGCGCACAGGGCTAAAGAATTATAAAGTTCAAGGCCGAGGCGGGACCGGGATCAAAACAGCCAATATTACTTCAAAAACTGGAAAGATCGTCAGCGGATTTATCGTTAATGCCAAGAGGGAAAAAGATGATTTGATCATAATCTCGGATAAAGGACAGGTCATTCGACTATCCATTAAGAGTGTATCGGCACTGGGACGCGCTACTCAAGGTGTCCGATTGATGCGTTTCTCAGAACAAAGCGATAAAGTAGCTATGGTAACCTATATATAAAACGGAATTTGATAGACAAAAGCCTCAGGATTGACAAATGAGGCTTTTGTTGTACACTAAGCAGATGCAAATCAGGCTTGTCAAAAGTAACTAAGTACGTTATAATTTTTTTGAGAACTTATGGCACTACCAGTAAAAAAATCTACCAAAACCAGAAAGCGCCGGAGAATGGCTTATTTCAAGCAATCGGCCGCGCGTCTTAATGTCTGCCCGAAATGTAAGAAACCGATTCGCCCACATCGAGCTTGTACTTTTTGTGGTTTTTACCGCGGTCGAGAAACTATGGCTATCAAACTCAAGTCAGACAAGGCCAAGAAGAAAGAAGATAATAAATAGCTTTTAAACAACTGAAGGATTCCCACACATGTCAAACCGCCATTTAGGTCGTACGATTGCCATGCAAACCCTTTACGAATGGGACTTTAACAAACAAAAAGGGTCGGATCTAACACAGGCTGCCAAGGCAAATATTGAAAAATTTGCTCCCGGATTTGATGACTCTGTTTTCACAGTTAGTCTAATCAAAGGAACACTAAAGTTCTTGAAAGAAATTGATGCCCTGATAACTAAATACGCACCCGAGTGGCCTATTGATCAAATAACAGTGGTGGATCGCAACATTCTCAGAATCGGTGTTTATGAGCTTCACTTTGCACCTGATATCCCTCCCAAGGTAGCTATAAACGAGGCCATTGAATTGGCCAAAACATTTGGTGGTGAATCATCCGGCAAATTTGTCAACGGAGTACTGGGAGCAATTTACAAAGATTTGGGAGACAAAAAATCCACCCAACAATCAAAATAATTAATCTGCTCGGCATAGGCAGTTAGGGATTTCAAACCAAGACATCCCCTACTATCTCTGCTGAAACGCAAGCAAAGGATTATCAATGAAAGACCTATCACAATTCGAATCAATTATCGGCATCTCTTTTGATAATAAAGATTTGCTCCAAAAAAGCGTGGTGCACCGATCTTATATCAACGAGCATCCTGATTTTTCTCTGGGGCATAATGAACGATTGGAGTTTCTAGGTGACGCCGTACTGGAATTAGCTGTCACCAAACACCTTTTCAAAACTTACAAGGACAAGCCTGAGGGTGAGTTGACCAACTGGCGCGCCAGTTTAGTGAAAGGAGATACTCTGGCTGATGTGGCCGAGGAGCTCCAACTAAATGATTTCCTGCACCTTAGTAAGGGCGAATCAAAAGATTCAAACACCAAAGCCCGTCGCTACATCCTGGCTAACGCGTTTGAGGCTTTGATCGGTGCCATTTATTTAGACCAGGGCTTTGAGGTCGCTGAAGATTTCATCAGTCGGGTTTTACTGCCTCGTTTCAATACCATATTAGAAGAACGCCTTTATCTCGACCCTAAGAGTTTGTTCCAAGAAAAGAGCCAAGAGATTGAGGGAGTAACTCCTCATTATCAAGTAGTGTCAGAAAGTGGGCCAGATCACGCCAAGAAATTTGTCATCGGTGTCTATCTAGACAACAAAGAGATAGCCAATGGTACTGGAGCCTCAAAGCAGGAAGCGGAACAAAGTGCTGCTCAAGCCGCCCTGCGTGCCAAAAAATGGATCAAAGAGTAAATTAACATTTTATACTATGATTGAAACAATTAACCTAGTTTTGGTTATTGTCACTGCCCTGCTTATGGTAATAGGGTTCTTGGGCACGATTTTCCCTCATCTCCCGGGCTTGCCTTTGCTCTGGAGTGTGATTGTTATTTACGGTATTACCACCCAGTTTGAAAAAATAGACACAAATTTTTTAATCTTAACCACCTTACTGATCATCTTGGTGTTCTTGTTGGATTTGATTGCCAGTGTGCGCGGTACCAAGAAACTGGAGGCAAGTTTCTGGGGCGTGTTTGGCGCATTGGCCGGTGGGATCATCGGCGCCGGGTTTAACAACTTGGCCGTGCTGGTAATTCTGCCAATTGTCGGGGCTGTCATTGGTGAGCTGATTTCCGGACGTGATGCGGTTTATAAGATTGAAACAGAAAATTATCACCTGGTTGGGTTTGTCGGCGGAACGATTGTGAAGGTTTCAGTTGGGATCACAATCATCGGATTATTTCTTTGGAAAGTACTCTAAAATAGAATAAACAATTAATCCCCCAAAACGGGGATTTTTTGTTTGACCTACATTAACCTCCATGATAAGATGTGGCCAGAATTTTGGTCTTTTCATCCGGAAATCATCAACCAAGAAAGGCGGGTCAAGATGGAGCAAACTGGATTTCGCGCACGACTAACCGCCAGACAAGAAGAGATCAACTCACTTGTCTGCGTCGGACTAGATCCTTTGGTCGAGAAGCTGCCGGACATTGTTCGAGCTTCAACACCATCGCTCTGGTCAGCAGTACTGCTCTGGATGAGGGAAATCGTGGATGCAACAGCGCCCCATGCTTCCCTCTTCAAACCCCAGCATGCTCACTGGGAGGCAATCCCCGGAGGTCTCAACGCTCTCAGAGCATTGATCGCCCACATTCGATTCAAGCATCCTAACATCCCGATCTTCCTCGACTGCAAGCGGGGTGACATCTTCCGTACTCAAACCCAGTACGGCGTTGCCCACTTCGATCTTGAGGGCGTGGATGGTATGAACTTCAATGGTTACATGGGTCAGTCAACTCTCCGGAGTTTGATCTCAGAAGACCGTCCGGGTGTCGCGCTTGTCGGCCTCGGTAGAACCAGCAATCCCGACGCATGGGTTATCCAGGATGCTAAGTTGGCCAACGGCCAACGTGTGTGGGAGCATATGGTTACACAGCTACTCGATTGGTCTCGTGAGCTCGAAATTCTCGAGAATGCCGGCGTAGTCATGGGTGCAGCCCACAAAGATCCCGAAGGCGGGGATTCGATCTACTCCTGGCACCTAAAGCGTGTTCGTGAGATCATTGCGAAGCTGATGTGGCTCTTGATTCCCGGCATTGGCACCCAAGGTGGTTTTGTCGAGGAGACGGTCAAGGAGGCTTTCGCTGGGCCTGGCTCTGTCGCCATCAACTCTTCTTCGAAGATAATCTTCGCATCATCGGGTCCAGACTTCGCCGATGCCTCAGCTCGAGAAGCTGCAGCCCTTATGAATCAGATCAGAGTTGCCGGTGGCGTTTGTCAATCTGCTGCCTGATGGGAGGTCCTATGGACGCAAAACAAGTTCTGGCAATCCAGGATATCGCTGGATTGCGCAAGCTGGGGCCGTGTGCTTTCATGGACCGTGATATGACGCAAAAAGAATTCGATCATATCGCTAGTCTCTGTGGCGCACTCTGGCTTCACTCCGGAGATCCCAAGCATCCTCACGCCGAGCTGACCACCGGGAAGTGCAGCAACGGCTTCATCAATGTTCTGAGAATCCTCAAGTACACCAACCTGTGCGACATCTTGGCTCTGCAGTTACTGCACCGAATCAAAGCCAACTACATGGGGCCGATCGATTGGGTGATCGGTTCGGACCATGCTGGAGCTGCTCTGTCACACAGCGTGGCGATCCGGGCCAACGCCAGGCATGACTTCACCGAGAAGGGGCCGGTCAAGACCCAAGTTTGGAAAAGGCATCAAATCGAACCCGGCCAAGTGGTTCTTCAGGTTGAGGAGCTGATGACTACATCCACAACCCTCCAGGCTGTTCGCCAAGGAATCATAGCCGGGAATGAAGCTGAAGTAGTGTTCGCTCCAGTAGTGGGCGTACTGGTGAACCGTTCCGGCTTGACACAAGTCGGGGATAGCGGGATAATCAGTCTGTTCAGCTATGAAATCAAGACCTGGGATGGTCCCGACAGCTGTGAACTCTGTGCTCAGGGTTCAGAGAGGCTCCGTCCCAAGACCCACTGGAGAGAGCTCACTCGACCTGCTTAACATCATTCTCCTTTTCATTTGAGGAGGTGGCTGACAATGGAATGGTGGCAAGCCCTACTCATTGGCTCCCTGATGATTGTCGGCTTTGCTATACCGGTAATCAGACGGATACGCAGTCGGGGCATCACATCCGACGATCTGCCATGAAGTACATTCATTGCCCGTGAAACTTTGTTTTCCCGGGCTTTTTTATTTACCAAGAGGTACTTATTAGACAAAGACTAAGGGATATAGCTAATAACCACCATGCGTTATCTTATAGCCACCCGCCTCGACTCGCTGATGCTTGTCTTCAGCGAGGCGGGCTGTAAATAACCCCTGCCTACCGGCAGGCAGGCGTCGTAGGACCAATGCTGTACCCAAGGCGCAACTCTTGCTGACTGGAGGCGGGTTATTTTAGCTAAGTTACCTTGGCAGGATATTTGAGATGCCGGATCCCGGTCCGGCATGACGACGGGGGTGTAGATACTTGTCCCTGACCCTCGTCGACGCGAAGCCTCGCTTTGGCGAAGCACGGTGATCAGAGAACCCGCCGCAGGACCACACGATGCTGTACCTAACAACACACCTTAGCAACTATAGGCAGGTTACTTTACTATTGACAATATAAACGAATAATAATAAATTAATATGTTCTGTTGTTCGTAGCAGATCTTTGACAATAGTCTGCTCTTTAAAGAGGTCAAAGAAAAAAGGAGGTTGGTCATGAAGGGTTTCATGACAATGGCTGCTTGTGCTTTATTGCTCAGCAGCCTGATGACACAGCAGAGCGGAGCAACTGTGATTGTTGATGTGGATTTAGTCCTCGATTGGCAGCTCGGCGGAGAAGATCAGATCATCGGTCAGATCACTGACGTGTTTGCGGACGCTGATGGCAACATCTGTCTGCTTGATGCTCAACTCAATGAGTTACTGGTCTATAGTCCGGATGGTGAACATCTGCGTACGATTGGACGTGCCGGAGAAGGACCAGGAGAATTCCGCGGTCCCAGTGGCGCCCTAGCCAGCACAAACGGCTACGGAGTGATCCAATCAGTGCCTATCAAACTTGTCATGTTTGACCTCTCAGGCACGCCGAGTCAGAATATCTTCCCAATTCTTGAAGACGGCGCTGGCCCAAAGTCCTTGGCTAGATGCAGCGATGGTTTGGGCTGGGGCAAGCACTTTCTGCTGTCTTGCATCTTCTTCCGTCAAGAGTCCGGTGAACAGCTAGTCCAGGAAGAGATGGCTCTCTTCGACGGCACCGGACAGAAGCTGGAAGTACTATTCAGCCGATCCAACCCTGTCGACTTCACCCTGATCAGCGAACTGGAAGACAATTACTATCAACACCGCTTCGCTAATTCTGGATCTCGTCTCTATGTCGCCCCCTTCTTCGAGAAGTACGAGATTCAGGTTTTCAATCAAGGCAGTGACGCACTTGAGGTGATCAGCTACAACTATACGCCTGTAGAGCGCACCGCCGAGGAGAAGCAGCGGGTGATTAACTCGTTGACTCAGGGATTGCCCAGCTTTGAAGGAATGCATCTCCAAGTCTTAAACCACCATCGGGCTATCGAACAGATCGACATCGGCCCAGACGGTCAAATCTGGGTTCTGTCTGGTGAAGGCGCTTGGCGATCACCTGAAGGCGTTTTGGGAACGTTCGACGTATACTCACCGGGTGACCTATCGTTCACTCGGCAAGTGCGTATTCATTCTCCAGACAGTTTCTTGACTGACCACCTTTGGATTATAGGCAACCGGGTGATCGTGATCAAATGCGCCAGAGATCTTCTGCTGGGGCCCCATGATCCGCAGAATCCGTGTTCGGAAAATGCCGACACCCAAGTCATCTGCTACCGCCTGGACGGGTTATAAGCACATTTCACACTCTGAAACGATCGGATAAATCGTTTTGGAGTGTTTTTTTATTACCTAAAACTAGCTATAAAAAATAGAAATCCACCTCTGTTGATAACTATTGTCTTGACAACCCTTTTGTGCTTAACTAAGGTTAGGGACTAAAAACAAAACCTTTTACATATTACATAACAACCATACGTGAGGCGATGATTTGCAGTCTGAAACTTGGTCGCTTTTCCTAAATAGGTTTTTAAAGACTTTCTAGGAACAGACTGTGAGGAGCTAGTAGCGAAACCGACACGGCGGAGGAAGCCCTTCGTTAACAAAAACTGCCGTCGCCTCACAAAACCCAGAGGCGTTTTTTTATGCCTCTGCTCCATCACCGGTTGCCTGTGGAAGGATTCTAGAGACAACCGGTTAGTAGGGCAATCGCTCTTTGAAAACTCATCTGTCAACCAAAGGCAAAGAACGGCCTTGGTTTATCCAAGGCTAAGGCGTGCAAGAAAGGAGGAGGTTCCATGCAAAGGCACCGTATGACGGTTCTGTGTTTGCTGGCTTTGCTCACCTTGTCCGGCTGTAGTAGCCAGACGCAGGCGACTGAGCCGCCGACTGAACAGGTTCGTGGCCCACTCTGGGCCTACGGAACTGAGGTCGCTGGCGAACCCTGGTTTGATGTCCGTGATGGCATCGCCTACTATCAGGGCGTCGTCCAATACTGGCCTCGGCTTCCGCGGGAGGATGGTCTTCCCGACCCGCCCGAACTGTGGCCGAGTGATCCGTTTCAGAAAGCTCACCTATTGCTGACCCAGGCCAACGCAAGAGCGGCAACCGCTCAAACGCGTTACGAATGGCTGGAAGGCTGGGTGGGTACGCTCGAACAACACCGTGATGTGGCCGAGGATTTTGATATCGGCTGGTCCGAGATCACGATCCAGTTCGAGGGACTACCGGACGTCTTGGTCAAGACTATTCCGACTCAGTTCCCCGTTCCACAACCCAAGGCGGTAGATCGGGACGAGGCCGTCCAGCAGCAAATCGACCGCTTCATGAAGAAGTACCAGGAAGGATGCTGGATTTTGATAGGCTCCGACTACCTGACATTCGTCCCGCCTCAGCGGCAGCAGAAAACCGTTGAGGCAATCGACGCGGTCAACGCTCTGATTGATCAGGGCTTGGCTGGGCCGGAGCTGAAAGAAGCTGTCACCTCGATCGACGTCCAAGATACGCCGCTCGAGGATGACTCGAAGTTCCTGCGTGACCTCATGGCTCAGGAAAGGAGGCAGTAACATGCAGGCCTGGAAGTTACCCGCTTGGGTAGTGATCGGGTTGTGCATCTTTTGCGCTACTCCAACCCTGGCCTACGAGGAAGAACCCGAAGGCCCGGGACGGTCTGAGACTCCTAGCTCCTATAACGCTCTGGTCTATGAAGTGTACCAGTTCGATATCGGATCCCGGTCGCAAGCCGAGGATGCACTGACGCACCAGGGCTACAATGTAACCTGGTATGGCAACCCCATAGTTCCGGACTCGACGATTTCGCCCGATCCAATGCTCTTGGATTGGCGAGACGAACAAGACGACGGGGACGGCGCCATGGGGTTCGTTGGCCACGGTGGAAACGACGGTAAAGGTATCGAGATCTGGTGTCACAACGACTGGGGTCTCCAGAAATGCTACACCATGAAGCAGTACTACGAGACATATCACGGGTTCTCTGGAAAACTCTACGTCGCTGAACCCTCATCGAATTCAGGCTATTCAGTCTCAATCAGGTGGGGGTCGATACCGCAGTACTGCAGTTACGCCGATGCTATCATCGACATTGAAACTTGTTGTTCTGTTTTGTCCTCAACCTATCCTGGCGCCCGGGTTGAATTCGTGAACGACTGCGGCCTGCCGTATTCGTACATCACGACCAACATGGATGCCATCTGGGGCGGTTTCGACGGAACAGCCTCTGGAACTGAAGACGACTGGTACTACCGAACTGCCAAGTGGGGGTTTACTCTGGCTTCCTCAAAGCTGCACATGCGTGAACCAGTCACCAACGGCGGTTTCACCACGCTGGCTCCCTACATCAAGTGGGCTAGCTTCCAGTCAAACGACCAGGTGCCAGAAGAAGTGGAACTCAAGATCCTGACCGATACCAAGGTTCAAACCGCGGGATCGGTCTTGAACGCTTTCGAGATCTATCGCGTCAGCGGTGATCCCACCATCGAGATCGTCAATGCCGTTCAGGACAACGACACGACCTTCACCGTAACGGTCAGGCCGGTCGACGGTGAGTTCGGAACCTCTTACTTCAAGGCTCTCCATACCGAGATTGTGAGTGCAAACAATAGCAGCGCTCAGCTCGATGGAGACGGCGAAGAAGGCCCGAATGACCGCGTCTGGCGCCTGAAGCATGGTCAAGATCCAGCGGCTGATATCGGTGCGTTTACCGTTGACCAAAACGGCATCTCCCGAGTGGATATCGAGTGCCTCTATCAGACTCAGAAGCTCGAAATCTGGGGCCTAGAAGGCGATCAACACACAACAGTCGCGACGATCGAGAATCCGCAGATCGGTCATACTGAGTTGTTTGTGGGTAACAGCTACCCGCTCTATCAGCTAGTGGAGATCGAAACAAACGGCCGGATCATGGATCATGGCGTTGTTTCTCCCCGGGAAAGGGTCTATCGGGATCCGACGCCGCATTTTTCAGCTGATGAAATCCACGCCAAGCTCGATAGCCTGTTCGCGACGCGCGGAGAAAGCAACGGCGGATACCGCAGCTCAATACCGGGCAACCGGCTTGATATTCTCGCAGCACCGCAGTTTCTCACCACCGCCGAATATCACGCTTATCACCGTGCTTGGTATGACGGGATCGAAACGGTAGTAATCGACGTTAGCCAGTTTGGCACGACGCCGGAAGCTATCGAGTCCGGAATCCAGTCATACATATCAAGCAGCCCAAGCCAGTTGTTCTTGTTGGTTGGCGACGGGCATAGCCGTTTGTGGACCAATCAAGGACTCTGGAGCGAGAACGGCTGGGATCAAATCAAGCAGGATTACTTGGCTGCGGGCTACCCCTCTGAGGGCAATCCCGAAAACCAGGATATCCCGGTTGGTGAAGTCCCCGACCCGGCTGCTCGCAACTACAACATGGGCTACTTCGAACCCAACTGGTACAAGGGTGACGGTCCGCACTATTGTCAGTCCGACTGCCCTCCCAAAGTAGTATCCCGCTTGCCTTTCCACTATGATTGGCAATATGCGAATCACTTGTACAAGATCTACTACTACGACAATGGCCCGGTCGGTACATACCCATACGACGCTCTAATCTGCGTGGGCGATGTGGATCTGTACTTCGGCGATGGTTCTGGTGACTACGCCAGAGATGTTGCTGACAGAATTGTCTCAACGCTGGCGCCTGGCACTTCCTATGAGCCGCTTCTTCTGCAAAGCGTCTATATGGGTGCCTGGCAGAGGCTGATGGAGACAATCAATCGCTGGCAACAGGACGTTGACCTGGTCTACTTCACCAGTAGCCGGAGTACGCGCTACAACACCGGCCACTTCCTTTCACTGTCAGCCGGATTTGACATCAGTATGCTCTACGGTTCGAAACCCAACTGGATGATTGGAGTCGTCTGTGACGCTGGAGATGAGTTCCGAACCATGAATCCAAATCCGGAATATGGCGAAACCGTGCTCGCGAGATTACTGCAAGACGGTGATTGCGGAGCTATCGGTACCATCGTGGCTGGTAGTGGAACGTGGCAAAGCGGCAATGAGCTAATCGCGCCCGAATTCAACGAGAAGCTCTTTGAGGATTTGAGCCGGCCGGTAATGGAAAGCTTTCGGCAGGCCCAGTGCTCTGTTCTCTCAGCTCTTGATCCGGTTGATGACTATGACGCCTATAATACGGTTCTCTCGTACTTCATGTACGGCGATCCGTGCCTTCTCTTGCGTCACCCGACCTATGCCTGTGACGTACCCGAGACGCCTATGCCAGAATACCGGCTCGAGCTGAGACAAAACAGCCCGAACCCGATGCACAACAACGGAACTACAATCAGGTTCGGGCTAGCAGAAACCGGTCCGGTCCAAATCCTGGTGTACGACGTGGGCGGAAGGCTGGTTCGAACCTTGGTTAACGGAGAATTGGCTCCTGGCAACTACAACGTCAACTGGCGGGGCAACACCGATGACGGACGAATCGCGTCCGCTGGTGTCTACTTCTGCCAGATGACAGCTGGTGGCCAGAAGTTCAATCGCAAGATGATCCTTCTTGATTAAAGGAGGTTGAACTTTCGAAATCTCGGTGAAGAGGTCTTTTCCGGATCTCTTCACCTTTTTCTCGAGGGTTTTACCCTGTCTAAAATTAGTAAAGAAAGGGGGTGAAGTTGTGAAGAATTTAATCATCGGTACTCTAATCGCTGTTGTGATTTTCGCGGGATTGGCTGTAGTAATCTTCAACACGGGAACAGAAAAAGCAGAAGCTTTCCCGCAACAGGGTCAACAAGTTGAATGTACCTGGGGTCAAATCAAGGTTTGCATGGCTGGAGGTTGTGTTCAGAACTGCTGCCCAGAAAATTGCAAAAACGGCAACCAGGAATAACTTGGTCAATGATTTAGCCAAGAGACCACTCAATACTTAGTATTTCGGGTGGTTTTTTGGTGTCAAATCACTATTGATATTTATTGAAAAAACTAGTAAAATATCTACTGTGAATCACTAAACAGTAGCAAAACGAGATTTTCTTTTTTTATGCATCTCCAAAAGATAGAAATACAAGGATTTAAATCATTCGCCAACAAGGTCTCGATGGAATTCAATCGGGGTATTGCGGCAATTGTCGGACCCAATGGTTCAGGTAAGTCCAACGTGGCTGATGCCATCCGGTGGGTTATGGGCGAACAGAGTCTAAAGGTTTTACGTGGAAAAAAATCTGAAGATGTCATATTCTCGGGGTCTGATAAAAAGGCCCGTTTAAGTATGGCTGAGGTTTCCTTAACCATAAATAATGAAGACGGAACTATGCCCGTTGATTTTCCTGAGGTTGTAATTACCAGAAGGGTTTACCGAAACGGCGAAGGTGAATATATGCTTAATCGCAAAAAAGTCCGCTTGCATGACATAATTCTACTGCTGGCAAAATCAAATTTTGGACAGCGTAGCTATTCTGTCATCGGTCAAGGAATGATCGATTCATTTTTGATGGCTACGCCTCAGGAACGCAAAGAATTTTTTGATGAAGCGGCTGGAGTGCGCCAATTTCAGATTAAAAAAGAACAAGCTCAGCAAAAACTCAACCGTACTAAAGAAAATCTCCAGCAAGCTGAATTATTGTTGCAGGAGATTGAGCCCCGTCTTCGAACTTTAACGCGACAGGTACATCGATTAGAAAAAAGGGAAACCATTGAAGAAGAATTACGCTTAATCCAAAAAGAATATTATTCCAATCTTTGGAAAGAAATTGCCGTTCAGCTGGGACAGGTAGAAAAAGAACGGGCCGAAACTACCAAAGAGTTCGAAGACTCAAATTCTAATCTTCAAAAAGTCCAGAAAGAATTAGAGAAACTGGAATCAGAAACTTCGCGTGAGGAAATGTTCCGCCAGCTACAAAAAGACTACAATAAAATTTTGGATGAAAAAAACGCTTTGCTTCAAGAACAAGCGGTGATAAAAGGCCGTTGGGAAATAGAAGCTACTCAAGCTGGTGAAGCCAACCGCGTCTGGCTGACTAAACGCCTTGAATCCCTGGCTCGAGTCACCACAGAGATAACCGAAGATCTAAAACCTTTGCACGAAACAATCAGAGTTACGGAAATTACCCTAGACAAGAAAAAGTCCGAACAGAATGTAATCATCAAACAGTTTGAAGATATTGAGAAAAAATTGTTAATGGCTAAAGAACGTCTGGAAACACGCCATGTTATTCAAATTCCAGAGGTCAAAGAAAACCTAGAAGATATCAATAAGCGTTATTCTGAATTCCTAGAAAGGTTGTATCGAGTTGATTCACCTGATTCAGTAATAAGGCTAAAAAGAACCGCCCGGGAAATCGGCCAGAGTATTACCGGATATATAAAAGAGTTGGGCCGTTCAGCCTCAGGCACCTCACCTGAAGAAGTGATCAAGCTACAAAACGAACTCTCAAGCTTCTTCCAATCAAAAGATAGCCTGGTTAATGAAATAAACAACATCGTAGTTAAGCTCCGTACCCTGCAGGAAAAAGAAAATATTCTTCAAGATAAGCTCAACGAAGTAGAACAGGAAAGGGGCATAGTGGTCAAAGAGCTGGATCGGATCAAGCAGATCAAAAAACCTGATCAAGCCCGAGCCGATCTGGAGAAAGACAGTGAAGAATTAAATGACAAAATCCACCAACTAGATCAAAAATTAAAAGAAGCCCGGGAAAAGATCGGACAATTCAACAAAGAAGAGCAAGAGAAAAAAGACCATCTTTTCCGTTTGCAAAAAAACTTCCGCGACCATCAAAACACTCTTAATACCATCACTCAGCAATTAAATGAACAGCGGGTTAAACAGGCTCGTTTGGAAACCCGACGTGATGACTTGGAACACGAGATGAAGGATGAGCTGCCAGAAAAGCTCTTCCATGAAATAAAGCAGCATGCTGACAAACATTCTACAGACACTTCCAGCTCGTTGCTGCTTGATAAAATACACCAACACAAACGACAGCTCGAACTTATCGGCGGCATCGATGAAGGCGTAACTGAAGAATATAAGCATACTAATGAGCGCCATGAGTTTTTGAAGACTCAGTCAGACGATTTGCATCAGGCTATTGAATCTTTGGAAAAAGCTATTGATGATCTGGAAGAAACAATCAAAGATCAGTTTGATCAATCGTTCCAAAGCATCAACAAGCAATTTGGCAAATATTTCAATTCGTTATTCAAAGGAGGCAGCGCCAAACTCATCCTTCAAAAATCAGAAATTTTTGCCGAAGATGAAGAAGATGAAGATGATGAAGACGATAGCGAGGAAGGTAAAGAGCAAGAGAAAAAAACCATACAACCCAAGGCGATCGGAAAAGTTATCAGTGGTATCGATATCCAAGCCACTCCTCCGGGTAAACGGCTCAGCAATATCAATGTCTTGTCAGGCGGTGAAAAAGCCCTTACTTCCATTGCCCTAATCTGCGCTATCATAGCTAATAATCCTTCACCGTTCGTGGTACTAGACGAAGTAGATGCAGCCTTAGATGAAGCCAACTCCATAAAATACGCCGGTATTCTGGACGAGTTGTCGAATCAGACACAGTTTATTACTATCACTCATAACCGCGCCACCATGTCAAAAGCTAATATTCTCTACGGCGTGACCATGCAGAGTGATAGTGTTTCAAAAGTCCTGTCAGTCAGAATGGAAGAAGCGGAAGAAGTAATTAAGCGCCATGGCAACCGCTAGGCTTGACGTAAACCAAAGACTGGGCTAATATCAACCATACCATCAAATGCTCGATATAATTAATAATTACGAATTACAAATATCAAATAGTTTCGTAATTTGTAATTCATAACTTGTATTTAAGATCTATGTTAGCAATTAGACTATCACCGGTTGGGAAAAAGGGCCAGAAATATTTCCGAGTCATTGTATCGGAAAAAACTAAAGATGTTTTTGGTGACTATATTGAACTACTGGGCAGCTATAACCCTCATCCCAATCCACCCGAAGTTAACTTAAAAACTGATCGTATTAAACACTGGCTGGACAAAGGAGCTGAAATGTCTCCTACCGTCCATAATCTTTTTGTAGATCAGAAGATAATAGAAGACAAAAAAGTAACTAGCTGGAAGCCAAAGAAGCAAAAGCCAAAGGAAGGCGAAGAAGCCTCAGGGGAGAAACCGGCCGAAGCCAAAGCCGAAGCCAAATCAGCTGAAGCAAAGCCCGAGGAAAAACCTAAAGAGACTGAAGCTAAACCAGAAGAGAAGCCTGAAGAAAAGCCAAGGGAAGACAAACCCGAGAAAAAGAAGGAAGAAGCAAAACCTGCCGCTGAAGTAAAACCCAAAGAAGAAGCAGACAAGAAAGAAGAAGCCAAATAATATTCAATTCTAATGTCAGATCTGGAATCACTGGCTAAGGAAATCGAAAGCATCAAGGAAAGAAACCGCTGAGTCGAAACCGACAAAGCCTGGGAAACAAGTTGGATCAGGCGATTTGTCGTAATTATACTAACTTATCTAGTAATTGTATTATTTTTCTGTATGGCTGAATTGCCCAAACCCTTTGTAAATTCAATTGTGCCAGCTTTAGCCTTTGCTCTTTCTACTGCTACTGTACCCGCGTTAAGGAAAGTCTGGGAAAGGTATATCCACAAAAGCGAAAAAACCGAATAAAAAAGGCTAGCTTGACATTGGTACGTCTTATCTTATAATAAATACACGTAGCCATGGCTGTCTTACCTCTCAATGGTTTGGGAGCATAACGTCGAACAGCTTAACCGGCTATCGTGAACGTTACAATTAACTGTACACCTGAAATGGCAAAACAAGAGCAAGACCAAGAGTTCATCGAGTATGTGGTCAAAATGTTAGTTGATCGACCAGAGGATGTCACCACTGATCGGTCAGTTGACGAGATGGGTGTTTTAATCACCCTGAAGACCAACCCGCAAGACCTTGGTCAGGTCATCGGTCGACAAGGACAGACTGCAAAAGCCCTACGTACTCTTCTCCGAGTCGTTGGTGCCAAGCATCATGCCCGCGTAAACCTGAAGATTTTTGAACCAGAAGGTTTCCGCAAAGGTGGTCCGAAATCCGGTGGTCCAAAACCTGAGGAAACAGCCGATACCGGCATGGACGATCTCAAACTATAAACAAACATTCTACAAAATCTCCATAGAGAGGACAAAAGCCGTTGTCTATGATACAATTCATAACAGTGGCTTTTGGTTTTTCTAAACATTTCTGCAAATAATTCAAACTAACTAGAACTATCGTGCGCTTCGATATCCTGACCATTTTCCCAAATATTTTCGACTCGTATCTAAACGAAAGCATACTCAACCGGGCTCAAAAAAAGAAGCTGGTTGATATTCGGATACATGACCTGAGAAAGTTTACCCAAGACAAGCACCGCACAACCGATGACCGGCCATACGGCGGTGGCCCGGGCATGGTCATGAAGGTTGAACCGGTTTATCAAGCGCTAAAATATTTGAAGGCCCTGCCTAAACAAAAAACCAAATCACACCGAGTTTTTCTACTAACTCCTCAGGGGCAAACATTTAACCAGCGCTTGGCTGAATCTTTTACTAAATACAAACGAATAACCTTGCTCTGTGGTCGGTATGAAGGTTTTGACGAGAGAATCCGTAGTCTGGTTGACGAGCAAATATCAATTGGCGATTATGTTTTGACTGGAGGTGAATTAGCTGCTTTGATCATTACCGATGCTGTCAGCCGATTAATACCAGGAGTGTTAGGACACGAGGACTCTGCTAAAGATGAATCGTTCTCAAAAGACTTAAAAACTTTAGAGTATCCACATTACACTCGGCCGGAAGTTTTTATGGGTAAAAAGGTGCCCCAAGATCTTCTGAGTGGAAACCATCAAGCCATTGAAGATTGGCGCAAAAATAATATGAAAAAGAAGAAAAACTGAATATGGGATTGCAGAAATACATTGGAATAATAACCAATAAAAACTTTTTTAAGCTTTGGGGTTCTCAGGTAACTTCTAAATTGGCAGAGAACTTCTTTAATTTCAGCCTAGTCATTCTAATATATAAACTTACCGAATCCAGTACTTATGTCAGTCTGCTAGTAATCTTGATTAGCATACCTCCCATTTTACTATCAGCATTTGCTGGCACTGTCGCCGATAGTTTTAACAGAAAAACAATTTTGATACTGTCGAACGGCTTGAGGTTTTTAATAGTAATTGTGGCAATGGTTTTTGTTGATGAACCAAACGTCCTCTTGGCTGTAGCTTTCTTTTTGGCCATCGTAGCCCAATTCTTTAGCCCAGCCGAGGTGTCGTCTATTCCAACAGTTGTTCCAAAAGAACAATTATTCACCGCCAACAGCATTTACTCGTTTACTAACTACGCAATGTTCTTGATCGGCTACACCGTAGCCGGACCGATCCTAGAGCACTTCGAGGCTCGAATAACATTCTTTATCATCATGGCACTATATTTATGCGCCACCTCATTAAATAGTTTGCTTCCTCCTTTGGTCGAACATTTACAGCATCTCCAAGAACAAACTCAAGAGCTATTTGATTGGAAAGTGATCTGGCATCGGCTGATTGAGGGAATAAAATTTATCCTACATCATAAGGTTATCCGATTTGTTATTATCCAGGTGGCAATTGTCTTTAGTGTTCAACGCGGGTTTATCTCTCTGGTTCCAGCCTTTGCTGACGACTTCCTTCATATTGGTATTGATGATATTAGCTACTTCATTATTCTACCGATCGGCCTCGGAGCTTTAGTGGGAGCTATTATCGCCAACAAGCTGAAACATAAAGTTAGTAAGAGTATATTAGTGTCTACCGGATTGTTTATTGACGGCATAACTCTATTTGCCTTGGCTATGTGGCCCAACATTCAATCCCTGCTGTTTAACGGAAGTTTCCATATTTCAGAAGATCTGTTTCTCAGAATATTTATTTTCATTTTAGCTTTCGGATCCGGTTTTGCTGACCCCTTTATCATTATTTCAGCTCAAACTGCCTTACATGAAAGAACTCCTTCTCAGGATAGAGGGCGGGTTTTTGGTGGGCTTTTCACTATTATTAATTCTATGGGTTTGCTGCCGATACTGATTATTGGAATGCTGACCAAGATAGTTAATTTTAGCGCTATCATAGCCGGACTGGGAGTTATTATAATTCTTACTGCATTAAGAGGGATATTTTTCTATCGACGGTATAGTCTGGGTACTGAATAATCGAGATAAAATAATAGAAAACGATTAAAGTGAAAAATCGTTTTTTTTGTTAACACTATTGACAAAAACTGCATTTTTGTTCTATTTTATAAACAACACGGGAGGTCCCCCAATCTCAACATCCGCGCTCTTTAACAACAACGCAGGAATCCGACCGTGTGCGTCGTGCCAAGGCGGTACGACCAGTGAAAGAAAATAAAGCAGCACGTACCTTAAAGGAGGCGCGTCATGAGACGCTTAACCTCATTACTGCTTATCACATCGTTCCTGCTTCTCCTGATTTGCGGGACGATCAGCCAAGGGCTTGCCGCCAGCGACCCCTGCGAGGATATGTGGCCTGACGGCTGGGAACATCACCCCGGGTTGTTCATGACCTGCTTGCTCTACATGATGCAAGATCAGTGTGGAGCTGACATGGAATGCCTTGAAGACAATTGGTGGTGATATGAAAAAGATCCTCATATCGCTGGCCATTATTGTTCTCAGTGCAAGCCAACTCAGTGCCGACACTTGGTGTGACAACCACCGGGAGGTCCGGTCAGAGGTCAGGCTAATTCCCTGGTGCGTCGACGTCGTGGAAACAGACGCCCTGGGAAGGCCTGTGGAATTCTCGTTTGCCATCCGGAGCGAAATGCTACCCAGTGAAATCGATCGTACGATCGCAAACCTAAAGTGTTCGGATCTGGCCGAATATCTGAAAGCGACTATGGATACACTCCGTTGGTACAGCACTGGTGTCCGCGGTAACAATGGTGGTGCCGACGCCTTGATACTGGCCAACGTTGGTTTGGTCAGATCAAATGGTTATACTATCTGGGCTAAACGTTGGATTACTATCATCTGCCGCTCTCAATCAAATTGTGAGATGGTGAACCTGCTTGCGCATAACCGATGGCTTCAGAGAAACCAGCTCAACCTTCGGGTTCCTTCGCTGGAACACCAAGACAAGTTTTGGACTTTCTTGGCGTTTGACGTGCGAGAGCTGGAAGAGTTCGGTGAACCTCGGGATGTTGTAGAGATAATCTACGATAACCCGCCCACTACAACGTCGGCCAACCTCACCAACTCACCATAGAACCTTCATCAACACCCCGCAAAACACTCAGAGTGTCTGCGGGGTCTTTTTTTGTACCTAACAAGCACCTGTTTTCTTGACAGGTTAGCCATTTTAGTTTAAGATACAGGAGCAAGTGGAAAACTTGTGAAAACAAAAAAAGAGTCAAAGATTAGTAAACGGAGACAATATTTGACCTAACTTAAGCCAAAAAAGCTCGTTAAATTAGGAGGAGGAAAAACAGGGATATCTAAATTAATTGGGTGTCACTGTTTTTTCTTCGATCAAAATTTGAAGAAAAAACGCACATTAACATTCACAAAGTGATAAGAAAGGTTCCAAAACACACAATTTCTATCAATTCATAGCCCGAACCTTACAAGGTTTGGGACTCCGAATTATCAATCTAATTGATATTCGGAAAACACTTTAATGAGAGTTTGATCCTGGCTCAGGATGAACGCTGGCGGCGTGTCTAAGGCATGCAAGTCGAATGTCCCTTCACTTTTCACTGCGTAAAAAGTTACGGAACACAGGCGCTTTGTATACGAGCCTGTGCTCCGGAGCTACGAACGTAGTGAGAAGCGAAGGGGCATGGCAAACGGGTGAGTAACACATTGGTAACCTACCCCGAAGTTTGGAATAACTCCGCGAAAGCGGAGCTAATACCGGATGTGCTCGGATGTCCCCGGACATTTGAGTAAAGATTCATCGCTTCGGGAGGGGCCTATGGTCCATCAGCTTGTTGGTGAGGTAACGGCTCACCAAGGCAATGACGGATAGCGGGTGTGAGAGCACGACCCGCCTCACTGGGACTGAGATACTGCCCAGACTCCTACGGGAGGCTGCAGTCAAGAATCTTCCCCAATGGACGAAAGTCTGAGGGAGCGACGCCGCGTGCAGGAAGAAGTCCTTCGGGATGTAAACTGCTTTTCTTTGGGAAAAACTTTGATGGTACCAGAGGAATAAGGGGCTGCTAAACTCGTGCCAGCAGCAGCGGTAATACGAGTGCCTCGAGCGTTATCCGGATTTATTGGGCGTAAAGAGTTCACAGGCTGTCCGCTAAGTTTTTGGTTAAAATTCGGGGCTCAACTCCGAACCTGCCAAAAAAACTGACGGACTTGAGGGTGGGAAAGGCAAACGGAACTGCCGGTGTAGCAGTAAAATGCGTTAATATCGGCAGGAACACCAATGGCGAAGGCAGTTTGCTGGAACACTCCTGACGCTATACGAACGAAAGCGTGGGTAGCGAAGGGGATTAGATACCCC
>CAZQLY010000013.1:0-20571 GCA_964594455.1 uncultured Gammaproteobacteria bacterium
TAATATCCGGTAATTTTATCTGGCACCGGAAGGTAAGAATAATTGTCGTTGATCAAATCACTAATTAATCCGGGATATTACGCCAAACAACCCACCAAGGTTCATGGCAAATCGCAGAATCGTGCAGTAAGCGAATTTTTTTAGACAATATTTTGGTCAATTCTTGCATTTCGCTCTTATTAAGAGGAATTCCTTGAAAATCGATCAAAAGTCCGGAATCTGTTCTGGCTGTGCGAATGTACTCGGAGTCCCACGACCATTTAATAACTCTATCCGTAATTTGATCAATTTCCTCATCTTTGACCTCTTTGACCCAACAAACCGTTAGTTTTTTATTATTTCCATTCGACATTTTTGTTCACCCGAATAAATATGATGGTTAAGAAAATATTAAGGCAAATAAAATCGCGCCGCTGAGTATAATTAAAAACGAAACGATGCCATAAGGCAGGAACCCAAAAAAGCTGAACCGTAACATTTTTTCATCCTCGTTAATAATTGTAGCCGTTTCTACCTGATACTGAGAAAGTGGCCCGCTAGTAGCAGCAGTCAAAAATAAGGATGAGCCTGCGCATACTGAAAGTGCCAGCGATACATAAACAACATTGGAAGGAATAAAATCAGTCAACTTATCGGCCAACGGTAGAAGCGCCGCCATTGATGGACCTGCGGAGAATATACCTGTTAGTACCCCTGACAATCCTAAAAACAAACAAAACATCAACTTAGGCGATGACGAAAGATTAAATATTGGTGCAGCAATAGTGTTGAGAACGCCTGTCGCATTGATAGTGACAACCATCACAAGCAAGCCTATTATGAATAAAATAGGTTCAATATCAACACCTTTTTTAATTACATCCTCCCCATTAACACCTCCACAAAGTAATAATATAGCAATCCCAATAAATGCGACAAAATCAGGGGCAAAACCGATAATCCATGCAACTACCATACCAGCAAATACAATTGCAGCTGGAATTAGAATTCGCCAGCGAATTTTTGTGCGGCGGTACAGTTTGTGAATTATTGCAACAGAAAAATTTTGCTCAAAAAGTGGTGTTTGCCGTTTGATAACAGCATAGTACCATATTATAAAAGTTAATAGGACTACAAGAAAGATAACGATACATATAATTCCTGCACTAATAAGATAGTTGACAAAAGCAATCTTGCCACCGCCTAAAAGCAAAACAGCTGGAAAATCACCCACCGGTGAGCTACATCCTCCGAGATTACAGGAAACAAGTAATAGTGATAACAACATATTACTGAACCGTTGTTGTGGACTTAGCACCTTCATAACGGATAGCAGGATCGACATAACCACCAACATAGCTGTAAGATTATTCACAACCGCGGACAATAAAAAAATAAGGCTTGGAAATATGATCAATAACTTAATCTCTTGTCCTTGACTTAACGCACAGGCTCGCACGGCTATGTAGCCTAGTACATTGCTTGGAAGAATACTTTGTGTAAACAGGCTAAGAAAAACTAAAATAGCAATGACATTCCAAGGAATTTCCTTCCATAAGTCGATCATATCAATAGTACCGCTAGTGACGGCTAAAAAAGTACAGCTTGCCGAACCTACTAATACAATTAACAGCCTCTGGTTAGGTTTACATGCTTGCATAATTATAGCGACAACAAATATTATCAAAGTGGCGATACCAGAAGCATTCATATCAGTTCCCTTCTACATATTCTGTTATTTGCCTGCCGGTTATAGGTAAGCAAACAATACCTGTAAACCTGCTTAAGGATACCTGAACCAGATCGCTTGGATAATAATGAAAGGGGCATCCAAGAAGATCAACTGCAACAACATCAGAAAATTTAACTTTAGTGTCATCGCTGATAATACGATTTACGTTAGGATAACTCATAGTAAAAGAATCTGTTACAGCATCAAAGACAGGTACAACAAGCAGACTTTTTATTGGGTCTGCAACGGCATCAATATCGTTAACATCTATTATGTGAAAATTGCTACTATAGTTTGTTGTGATTCGATCCTTATCAGCATTAGAGTCATGTCGCATAACATAAAAGTTGCGGCAGCGGTATTGACAAGTGAGGATGTCAATAAACTCTGCCTCCATAGCAGTGCAAATGATATTGTCAACAGTTTCTGTGATGTACGCGTCAAGCTCATTGCTAATATCCGCAAGCCACTTAACAACACGATTAGGATGAATTCCTAAACGGGCCAATGCGTTAAATAGAGGCAATTCTTTACCATATTCGCGTAAGGTTTTCTCAGCAAATCCAGAGCCAAATGTACTACATGTACGTAGTAAAAGCAGCGCGCAACTGAATTGGCCTAGTTCCGCGCTGCTAGTAATGGTAGCCCTAATGATGCTATTACGCTTTGACACCATCACCGTTTTCCTTTTCAACATTGTTGTTGATGATGTCATAAAGAGCTTCTAGAAGCAGCAAAAAGAGGGCGTTATTTGCACTTTCATGGTGCGGACCTTCGGAAAAAACCTCAATTGCATAATTGAAAGATTCCTCTGTGCGAAAAAGCTCTTTCAGGAACCTAACTGGTAATGGGATTTTAGCGTAACTTCTTCCACGCCTTCCTGATAAGTGAGGAGGGAGATGAAGATCAATTTCTACAACAGGTCCATTGTAGGGCTGGATTTTTTTCCCAGTCTGTCGTTGCAGAGTATGAATCACTTCGCGTAGTGCGCTCATGATCGCCGTGTTGCACTCATTCATATGCCATGGACCATCTTCAAGGGCAAGTCGACATAAATGGCGAGCATTATGATCCCCAGCGGCCAAATCCTTTGCCATACTCTCAATTTGTCCTCTCTTTTTTTCAAAATCTGGAGGCACGTTATCAAAATCATGCCACGGGTGAGGATGTAAATTCCTGTTTTTCATTTTACAATCTCCTTACTAATCAACGGTTAATAATTTTGCATCACTTTGAGAGGGAACCGTTTTGGGCTTGATGCTATTGACAAAGGTTTTCGTTGATGTATTATGAAACTGTAAAGTTTGGTTGGATGATTTCCTCTCAAATCCAAACTAAGCCGCTCATCTCAACCATGAGCGGCATATTTTTTGCATGTAGCTCACCTCCTTTCAAATATTACAAAATACGTTATTTGCTTATTCATAACCATTCTAATAAATTAAAAGAACATTTTCTAATTGTATTTAGTATAATAATAATCGAGTAGTAGTCAAGATAATTTTGCAAATATTTTAAAATAAATCATAACTCCCTTATAATCAGGGATTTATGTTGATTAGTTTTTGGCTCCGGACTATAACAAATCAGAATAGTGGATTATTTTGACGGCATAGAAGATATTATAGGGCTATGTGGGCATTGATGCGGCCGGTTTTATTGCCAAGATTTATTTGCTTGAGGATTTTAGGTGATACTGCCGACAATTTATTAACTAATAATACGCGATTTATACTTGAGTTTTTTGTTAAGGGTAATATAATGAATGAAATGAATAGGTTTGGTCAAAAAATAAAAGATGCTCGAAATGCACTAAGATTATCACAAGAACAGGTCTCGAGGCATGTAAACGATATTACTGCAAATAATGGTGGCAGTATAAAGTTGCCACAGGTTACTCTCTCGGCATGGGAGACGGGCCGGCAAAAACCTTCTTATAGGGATGATAAGCGCATGCTTATTATCAATGCCCTTGCTCAAGTGCTCGAAATCGAAGTAGAAGAATTAGAAGAGATGCTTAAAAAGGATGAAGACGATTCTAATAGAAGGCAACCGGAGGGGATGGATGAAGAAAAGTACAGGTCAGAGATGGAAGATTATATGGTAAACCATGGATATGAAGTTGATTTGTGGTTTATTGGTCCGAATACCTTGCCGGTAACACACTCTGAGAGCATTCGGGAAGCTTGGATTGATTATATCTCTCAAGGGGCTTCTTACAATATTTTATGGTTTCTCGACCAAGTTTCAGACCTTGGTAATTTCAGAAAGTTGTTTAATGTCATGTGCGATATTGGTAAAAAGGTTTCAGATAAATCAGAACAAATACAAAATGAGCCAGGCAAGATACGTCATTTTGCAACGTGGCTGTTTAATGGAAAAGAAGCAAGTGAAATTGATTCTTTCGAAAGCGCCGTTGCTACTAATAGAAAACACATGGGCGAAAAGATTTTAGATGCAGAGGAGGTATATCACGAAATACGGGAAAAGTTACAATCGGGCGAATTAGAATTGCCACATAATTTGGTTCAGTGCCCCGTTGCTTTAAGTCGTGATTTACGAGCAGAAATACAACTATACTGGCAATCACTCGGGGCTTTGGTTCTATTTAATCCTCATGGCATTATTAGTGATCCTATTTTAAGTTTTGGATTACAGGGAACACGCAATACACAAAGCGAATCAATGGCCTCGCATTATTTATACGTCTTTTTGAGGTCAGAAGTTACCAATAAATTAAAAAGGTTAGTTGAACGTGTTCGTTCACAATATATACAACAATTAGAGAATAAAGAGAAATAGAATGTGAGAGGTTATTAAAAAAATACAATATCATTTCATTAAATATAAAAAATATGACTTTTAAGGAGATATAAATTATGAAAAGACGAAAAATAGGGTTAATTCTCGCTTTAATAATAAGCATAACGGCAATAGCAATTGTAGTAAATACACTGATTGAACAGAATAAGGCAGATGTAATCCAAATTATGGATCCAATTGAAGCCAATAACCTACACATGTATTTGGCAGAGAAACTTGGATACTTTAATGAAGAGAATTTAAATGTTAAGTTAAGTGGGACGTCGGCAGGAAAGTTTGCTATGGACGCTGTAAATGCCGGAGCAGTAGAATATGGTGTTGTAGTGGAGATGAACGTTGCACAAACCCTGTTTCAACATGATAATGTAGCAATTCTTGCAGAAATTGCAGAACCTATTACCGCTATAAAGCTATTAGGTCGTCGAGACCACGGCATTGAAACCGCTCAAGACTTGGCGGGCAAAAAGATAGGCGTTTTATTTGGAGTTAATATCCATTTATTTGTGATAAACTATTTGGAAAAAAACAACGTCCCATTAAAACAAGTCGAATTAGTCAATTTGAGACCACCAGATGCAGTAGCAGCTTTTGAAAAAGGCGACATTGATGCAGTTATCACATGGCAGCCGCATGTATACAGTCTCCAGCAAAACTTGGGGGATAAAATAAGTATATTATCTGAAGACGCTCATGAGTACTGGTATTACAAGATGATTGTTGTAACTCAGCAAGATTATCTAAAAACACATAAGGAAGAAGCCGAAGCTTTACTTCGTGCCCTTATCAAGGCTGATGAATATATTCGTAAAAGACCTGATGACGCAAAAAGAATTCTTGCACAAAGGCTTGAACTTCCGGTTGAGGCAGTTGACTCTTTTTTTGACGAGATTCAATTCAATGTCCAACTTACACCGGAATTACTAGACATGATTGGTACTGAAGTTGAGTGGTTATCCGAAAGTCTTCATAAAGGTCGGACACCCGCAACTACAGATTATAAATCCCTGCTTGCTGAACAGCTTTCTACTGTAGCCCCAGAAGCTTGGGAGTTGGACAAATGATCTTCAAAAGGTCATCTCATAGATTGCTTATGCCCCTTGCTTCAGTTTTGTTGTTTCTTTTTCTATGGCAGATGGTTGGTAGATGGGGCTTGCTTGAAGCTAAAATTATTGCTACGCCAAAAGAGCTTTTTTTAGCAGCTATTGAAGAACTAAAAGCGGGTAGATTTCATTCTGACCTTTGGATAAGCTTTAAACGTGTGTTTCCAGGTATTGTTATTGGCACCTTTGTAGGCATGTTTGTGGGACTTATAACAGGTCGTGTACGATTCATATCCCAAACTTTTGGAACGATATTTCATATGTTACGAGCTTTACCTGCTGTAGCTCTTGTTCCAATTTTTATAAAATTGTTTGGTATTGATGAGCCATCAAAATACATTATTATTTCCACTGGGGTTTTTTTCCCAGTTTGGGTTAGTACACATGTTGGCGTAACTTTAGTATCTAAAGACTATTTAAACTTGGCTCGCAATTTAAAAATTACACGTTTCAATAAGTTTACAAAAATAATCATTCCATCTGCTTTTTCACATACAGTAGGTGGAATTCGTATAGGCATTGCCATAGCTTACATTATGTTATTTGTATCCGAATGGATTGGTTCAAACGCTGGCATTGGGTACAGGCTCTCGATTGCATATCTTGTCTCTCGTTATGATTTAATGGTATTGGGGCTTGTAGAACTAGGCTTGTTGGCATATTTAACAGACACAATATTTACAAACACTGTCTTTTGGCTTAATCCTTGGATGAATAAAAATAATAATGGTTGAATCAATTCAAAACAAAAAAGATACTCCTGTCATTCAGATCTATGATCTATCTGTTACTTATAACGGGTCAGAGGTGCTAAAGCATCTGAATCTTTCCATACCATCAAATGAGTTTGTAGTTGTGGTAGGCAGATCTGGTGTCGGTAAAACGACTCTTCTTAAAGCTCTAGGTGGTTTTTTGTCATACTCGGGAAAGATTCAGATTAACGGTAGGATGCGGATGGTTTTTCAAGATACTTTGTTAATGCCTTGGTTAACTGTTGAAGAAAATGTTGCTCTGAGTGTAACTCCGAAAATATTGAAAGAGAAAAAAGCTTTACAACACGGTGGTGTTAAAACAAAAACAAATAAGGCAATATCAATGTACCTTGTTAACAATATATTAGATGAGCTAAGAATCGCTCATCTTAAGGAACGCTATCACTATGAGATTTCTGGTGGCGAAAGGCAGCGGGTGGCAGTAGCAAGAGCATTTGTTGCGGAACCCAAAGTTATATTTTGCGATGAACCATTTGGTCAACTTGATGTTTTTACTCGCAGACATATGCACAGTTGGCTCCTGGACCTTTGGAAACGTCACCAAACAACTATTCTGTTTACTACACATGACATCGAAGAGGCGTTGTTGATTGCGGATCGTGTATGTATTCTTAAAAATGGTACCATTGAAGCGATACATCCTGTTTCGTTTGATCGTCCGAGAAAAAACAGTCTAATTTATACTAAAGAATTTTTAGAACTTAAAAAACGAATCTATGCAGAAATAGTTTCTTGATAAGTACTTTTACTTATATGTAATCTGACCTCAAATAAAAGGAAGCAGTTTTTCCGCTTCCTTTATTTAAAGAGCTATTGATTGTTCCAGGCCCGACAGGCCGCCGCAAACTCACAGCCCTTGCACATAAAGCTTTGCCGGGGAAAGAAGATATTCTCTTTCACAGCCCGGTGCACTTGCTGGGCCAGGTGGAAAAACCGGCGATAATCAAGCCTATCTTTTTCTGCTTCCAGCTTGATCACCTTCGGCTTTTTGTTTTTAACAAAATCCACCAGCCTGAAATGTCTCGGCTCTCTCTGGTAAAGCATCTTATAGGCATAGCCGTAGGCTGTTAGCTGAAGATGGTTTTCAAGGTCTGATTCTCTCATGGTCTGACTTGAAGTCTTGAACTCAACAATAGTGTCGTCTCTTTCAATCAGATCGATGTAGCCTTCAATATCAACGGGTAGTTTCTCACCGGTCTTGAAATCAACCAACGGCAACGTAAAAGCAACTTCGGCTCCAACAGGTTTTTGATAGGCCTGGTCAAAATACATAGCAAGCATTTCCTTGCCAAGCACCTTTAACCTGGAACCTGTCTCCCCGTTTCTGTAGTGAAGCTTTGTGTCCAGAGTCTGAGCGTACCAGTCAGCGTCAAAGACCGAGAGCAGTTGTTTGCGGCTTGCCTTATCACCGTTCATTCGCTGCTTGTGCAGCCAGGCTAAGGCGGCATGAACGGCGGAACCGAAAGCTAAACCTGATGGCTTGAACGGTTTTGGAAGTTTGTCAATGTAGTTGAACTTGTACTTTAAGGGACAGTGCAGATACAAATTTATCTGACTACAGGAAATATGATCCATTTTTTGTCACCTCCTTTCGAGGATTTAAAGAATGTTAAAAAATACAACAACGTGTGATTACTGTGATTGAAGCACCAAATTCGGAAGGTCAATCAAAACCTCTTTGGGGATGGGGCGATTCAAGGCGTGCTGTTTTACCAGCAGGGCAATAAATCCTGCCACAACTGTCGGACAGTAAATAATTGATCTGCCGGAGCACGGTAGATTCTCCGCCTCTTCATAGAGGTTGTTCTCATAAAACTTAACCTCGTCTGGCTCTGTCGGATGCACAGCATAGAGTCTGGCAAATTCTGCTCCCATTCTGGCATCGATCAAAAGTGTGATGTCTTTTCTACGCTTGGCCCTTTTCCAGAGATTAATCCGGGCGTTCATGTTATCGACGGCGGATATGACAACGTCTCGGAGCTTCTGCCCTCGGTAGCGGTTATTGACAGGTGTTATAGCAATACCGGTCAATTCCTTGGTAAGCTTGGCTAAGGCGTCCACCTTGGGACTGCCAATTTCTGAGACCTTGCACAACTGGTTCGGTATATTGACTCTCTCCAGTGTATCTGAGTCCCAGACAGAGATATTGGAACAGCCCATCTTGGCCAATGTCACCACGGCAGCAGAGCCAATAGCACCTGCTCCAATTACCGTTATATGAAACTTCAATCTGCCGGGCTTGATAATATCCAGTTGCCTGGTAAATCGGTTCTGTATTCTTTCTGCTTGTCGCATCGTAAAACTCCTTTCTGTCTTAAAACATAAATTCACTCTCATCATACATATCAGGCATATTGGCCATGTCAGCTAAAGGACAATCCCCTATCGCGTGCCAGTTACCGCAATAAACGCAGTAGTGTTCTTCTTCCGTGTCAACTAAAGTTTGTGCTTTAGTTCCTATTCTCTTGGGAGCATATTTAACCGAGTCCTTAACTTGCCTGGCGAACTTTTCAGATAATTCGCTGTTTCTGGAAAGCTGGTAATAGACAGGGATATTGTCGAACACTACAGGCACCGGCGTTGCAATATCCAGCCGACATCGAACTTGGAAATTCCCGGCCACAACAATACTGACAAGGTAGTTATTAACCAACAGCTTGCAGGTAGCGTCATCGGTGTGAGACCAGAAGGTATCCATATCCGGATGGCTGTGTGCCCAGCACTTGATTTTCTGGGCTTCTTGTTTTTTGCCGTCATTGATTAAACTTTCCATCAGTTCAGCGACAGCGGCCTGGTCAAGTTCGGTATTGACAGATGAGCAGGACTGCTTTAGCAGATAGAAACGCTCGATGATAAACACAGAGCCTTCCTGCAAGACAGAACCCAAACAGCTTATCTCCCTGGACGTGGAATACACCCAGCCGAATAACTGCTCAAAGGCCTTAGCAGTCAAAATAACTGCCATGTTGTCAGCTACAGATACAGTGGTATCTTTGCCGTCTGAAATCCTGATGCCTGCTGGCCAGCGGTCAACGTCATCTATAACCTGGGTTTCTGTTACGGTATTTTTATCCTTGGTTTTCATTTTCAGTTACCTCCAATAAGGTTTTTGACTTTTCATAATACGGACACTCTTCACTACATTCTTCATAGGAGCAGTTTTCATCGCATGGATTCTGTAACTGCCATTTGTCATTGAACTGACAATTCAAGTAGCAATGCTCTGTTCCCTTCTCTGAGCAATCATCGCAGGGGCTGAACCTTACAAAATCTTCATTGTGCTCACATTCCAGGTAGCAGTAGTCTGTTCGGTAGTCATAACAGTCCATGCAGGTGTACTGGCCGGTGTTGTGATCACATTCGAAGATGCAGTATCCACTGCACGATTCATCGCAGTTCTCACAGGGTTCGTCTTCTTCGTCATAGTATCTGCCGGTCGGGTCATAGTGGCTTATTTTCTCGTAAGGGCTGTCAGGGTTGTAAGAACTCAGGAACTGATATAGCAGTTGCAAAGCCTCTGCCATTCGCATTGTGCCAATCAGTTTCGGCACTTCCACAGCAATATTTCCCAGACAAGGGCTTCCATCTGTAGCTACGTGAGGGTGTGGATAGTCTGCATTCGGATGCTCATCGAGAGGTTCGATCCGGATGTTGCCTTCCGCATTGATGCGAATGCTGTAGCTTCCCACAGGAAACTGCCAGCCGTTGTAATCTATAGTGACAAGGCCAGTAACAGCGGCCAGTTCCCCATCCGGCTGAGGTTCGATGGATGTAAATTGGCCGGACGCTAAAAGCTCTATTAGAGAGTGAGCCTGTTTTCGGTATAGTCTGGGCTTTTTTATCTGCTGGAGCTTTTTTAGGAATCTGATTTCCTTTTCCAGCACCGGCTTTTGCCTCTCGAAGGTGCAAATCGTCACATATGCGTACCTGGCTCTTTCCTCGAAGTCCTTGAAGCTCTTTTCAGTTTGCTCAAGCTTTTTTTCTGTGGAGACAGCAAAAAGATTACACAAACCATCTGTCATTTTGCGTCGCTGCTCCAGGAGCTTAGCTGTCATTCTAAAATCCAAAAGCTCAATCGAACTTTCAACGATGTAAGCTAAAAGCTTTCTTGCAGCTTCGTTTTCTGTAGCTGTCAGTTCGATTGGGATGACAATCCGGTTATGATCGACATAGGCGATGGGAATGCCGTCCTCGTCTGTGATCTGTTTTTCATCGGGTACGTCCAGGTCGATATCGACCAGAACCTGCTCACCTGAGAGTTCATAGGTTTTTCCCTTGACTCGCAGTGAGCTTATCTTGCTTGTCCTTTGGTTGCTGCCAGCTACTGCCATACATATACAAACCGTGTTTTCTGAATAGCCCTCATAACCTGAGAGCTTTCGAAAGACCGCGGGCTTGTCTGTCTTGTAGGCTAAATAGTGCAGGATGTTTCGGATTTCGTTCTTTGACATGGCCAGCTTCGGCCATAAGTCTATCGTTATTTGCATTACGTTATTTCTCTGTATCATTTCTGAATCTCCAAAAAATAAGGGCCGGAATTTTGAACCGGCCCTTTGGTTGACATTACAGGTTTTTCAGGAAAACTTTAGCTTTTCCCTCCTTCGACCTTGGGCACAATCAGAATGGTTGCGCCGGTGGTAACCGGCGTATCCAAGGTGGCGGCAGAGCCGTTGACTCTCAGGTTGCCTAAGGCCTCGATGCTGCCGTAGGTGTTCTCGGCAGCTTTTAGAAGCGAGCCATCTTTTCCGATCACCTTGCCGCTGTCCGGATGTGAAAACACATCCCGGATGGTTCCGTTTTCCTGTACCTCGATGCTTACCGGTTCTCCGGTCAGTCTAAAAATCTCTACTTTCATTTTTGTTCCTTTCTTTTGAATGGGGTTAATAAAACGTTTCTAAAAAACACTTCTTGCGGACTCCTTTCCTTTTTGTGTGCACACTTTGAACTTAACAAACAGGTTACTTGCGGGATTCTTCGATTGACTTGAATAGCTCCGGGGCGATCTGCTCCAGGGTCTTTGGCTGCCAATAAAGGTCTCTTTCGATGGGAAGTCCCATCGGGCCTCTGACACTTTCAAGCTCTGCGAGACTAAAGTAGCCAAGCTCTTTTTCGTGACCGTCCACCAGACCGAAGAAGGTATCTTTGCCGTCGAACTCGGTGGCCCAAAACGTCCAGTCAGAATCAGGGGTAAAGAACTTCACATAAGCTATGGCCTTGCTGCCCAGTTTTTCCTGGGCATAGAGAGGCGGCAGCTTTTCTCTGAGTTTTTTGGTTAGAAGCTTCATTTTAAGCTTACCTTTTCTCTGATTCTTCCAGCAGACTTTCGATCATCCTGCTGGCTTCGATCTTGGTCACATCTTCCAGCGAGCTTACGTGCAAAAGCTCTTTTAGCCTTTCGTGAGCCTTTTCAGGCTCCAGGCCTCGTTCTGCCAGAATCCTGAACAGATAGCGTTTTTGAGCTTCGGTCATGTCAGAATCGCCGTTTGGGTAATTGCCCTGGGGATTGTCCCTTGAGTAATCCTGCCTGTCTGATTCCTTTGTGTGCAGATACAAATCCAACAGGTGCTCTCCATTAGCTGTCCTTACTTCGATACATCTAACATTCTTTGCCATTTTTTAGATCCTCCAAATATAGGGTTTTTAATGTTCTGTCTCCACTTTAGCTGAAGGGCAAATGGCAACAAGCCGGGCAAACTTGCCATTTATGGCAACTTCGCCGGGCTTTTATTTAGAGAGGTGTGAATTTAGGATTGAGATATGACTGAAAACAACAAAAACGAAAAAGTCACGGCCTTTGCTGTGACAAACTACAGGGATATTCGCAAAAGATTCGGTATCAAGGAAAAGAACCGTCGAGGCCATATGTATATCATCGGCAAGACCGGAACCGGAAAATCCACCTTGATAGAAAACATGGTGATTTCAGATATAAGGGATGGTAACGGTCTTGCCCTGATAGACCCTCACGGAGATTTGGCCGAAGACGTGTTAAATCGCATTCCAAGGGAAAGAAAAGATGATGTGATTTACTTCAACCCTGCTGATTTCAAGCATCCTGTTGGGTTTAACCCCTTAGAACAAGTCAACCAGCAATATCATCACCTGGTTGCGTCAGGTTTGATTTCGGTGTTCAAAAAGACCTGGTCTGACTACTGGGGGCCGAGACTGGAGCATATTTTGAGATATTCCATCCTGACACTTTTGGAAAGGCCTGGCAGCACGCTTTTGGATCTGCCCAGACTATTGACAGATAAGAGTTTCCGTGAAGAAACGTTAAAGCATGTTACCCACCAGCAGGTTCGGGAGTTCTGGGTTTATGAGTTTAATAAGTACAATGCGTTTTTGAGGTCACAGGCGGTCTCCCCTATTTTGAACAAGGTGGGCCAGTTTCTGGCAACGATTCCGCTGAGAAATATTGTCGGCCAAAAGAAAAACACCTTCCGTTTCAGGAAGGTGATGGATGAAGGACAGATTTTTATAGCCAACCTGTCCAAGGGAAAGATCGGCGAGGATAATTGTGCCTTGTTGGGTGCTATGCTGGTCACCAGAATCCAGTTAGCCGCCTTGAGCCGTGCTAATATCCCGGAAAGCAAACGGTGTAGTTTTTATCTGTATGTTGACGAGATGCACAACTTTGTAACTCTTTCTTTTGCTGATATTCTCTCTGAAGCCCGAAAGTATGGCCTGAATCTGACGCTTTCGCATCAGTATATCGAGCAGCTTGATGAGAAAATACGTTCTGCGATTTTCGGCAACGTAGGAACAATTATCTGCTTTCGGGTAGGGGCCGAAGACGCCAGATACCTGGCCAAAGAGTTCTCCCCTGTCTTTTCAGAGTCCGACCTGGTGAATCAACCGAATTACCACATATGCATTAAGCTGATGATTGATGGGAAGACCTCAAGGCCGTTCAGTGCGGTTACTTTATGTAGTGTTAAGTAGCCAGCTATATACTTCACCTCTTTTTTGTTGTAGAATTAAAAAAGGTTAAACCAAATTCAATTAAGTCATTAAATACTATGTTTAAATTTTTAACTAAAAACTTATCTTTAATAGTTTTTGCGTTTATTGCTATTCTTTTAGTTAGTATCGGCGGCATTGTAATTTACTACAATTATTATAAAACACCTAGTCTAACTGAAGCTTCAAAACAAGAAGTGAGCCAGGAGGAAAGACAACTCAGGCCAATAATCGAAAAATGTAATTCAACTAAATCAGAACTCAGCAAGGATGACTTTTTAGAAGCAGAAATTAATTACGAGGAAGAGTCTTGTTATTTTGTAACAGCTATATTGGAAAAGGAAAAGCTTGTTTGTGAAAATCTAATTAATGGTTCTTATAATAAATGTGTGTGTTCGGCCCTAGTTGATTTCTACAATAACGACAAAACAAGGAAAGACGATTTACTTTTTATACTGGAAAATACTGACAAACGACCATATAGTATGGTCTATGAAACTGTGACGTATGACCTAAAAGAGTCCTTATATAAAGAAGCTTGGCCAAACCTATATAATCAACAAAAGCCACAAAAAGCATATGTTGATGCAAAGTGTCCTGTTACTGCAAACACATTAAAAGAGTGGAACATAGATAATAACGAAGTTTTTTTTACGACCGTAATAACATATGCTATAACGAGACAGGACAGCTCCCTTTGTGGGGCACTAACAGACAGTTGCTCTAAATGTCACTGTAATTCCTTGGTTAACTTATTCAATAATAATGTAGCTATAAAAGATAAATTATTGGACAATAAAACAGAAGGCTATTTTTATTTAGAACATGACTCCTACTATGGCCTTGAATCCGCGCCAACCTTTATCGACTGGCTTTTTAAAACTAATGAAGCACAAACTGTCACAAAACAAAACTGTCCTTCCTGCCCAATCAGTCCCGTATCTGAAGCCCTAATTCATAATTCTAGAATTAAGGAATGTATGTTTACAATCGCAAAAAATGCTGACTACGACCTTTTTGGTAGTAAAATAGAAGACAACGATTACTCCCTTTTGTCTTGGTCGTCTATCTTTGAATATTCGGGCTGTTATCCGACCGTTCATCATACAGAGGACAAATATTGCGCTTATATTAAGCTGGAAAACGAAATGCCAGACAAATATCTCTGTATTGATTATCGGGGAAAACGAGGCCCATATGTAATTGAGACCTCGGTCAACCCTTCTCTTGCAGGATATTGCACTAATTCGAGTTTCCGTTGCCCACCACAACAATCTATAGATTAAGATTTCAACCCTATAAAACAGACACCAATCGCCATAACAAGTCCATGATTTTTATTACATCGACAACAGGAAATTCCTAATACAGTAATACATATTGTTGAAATAATCTGTCGAAACGCCTGCTACCAGAATTATCAAAATATTAATGGTTATTAAAATGGTGCTTATATTAGTGGCCAGTTTAAGCCTTTTATTGTTTTCTTCTGTTTGATTTTCTGCATACTTTATTTTTTCTGATAAATAATATGCAGATGCAAACCAAACCAAAACAAGGTTAAAAATAAGTGAAAAGAAATACATGAACCCACCGCTATACTCAAGTAGGTTCCCAGCAATTATCGCAAAAGGAAAAGTAAATAATAAAGCAACAACTCCAAACTCTGGATTCATCACTGAAGCCCTTGTTGCTATATCAAATAGACTCAAAAACCCTAAGATTAAAAAAAGCGAACGTAATGACCTATAATATTTATTCATCGGTACTAACGGATTCAGTGAATTTAATCGTAGATATAATCTGATTAATAATTGATACATCTGTTTCGTTAACCTCTCCAGACATTATTAATCCTTTTTCCCATACGCATTCCTCAAGCTCCTCTTGGCTTGGATCTTCCGTTAATCCTTCGCACTTTTGCTCTAAATCAGCATCAACTTCGGCAATAATATAGTTGTTTTCAGACCATGCAGAAGGATATTCAAGAAAACGGATAAACCATAAAAAGTCATCCCCACTCTCTGTAAATGAGGTTTCAACAACAACCGGAATACCGTTGATTTTCTCTTCCTTTCTTTGGCGGTAATCGCTTGATATAGATGGCCAGCTTGTTGGAAAACCCTTGGGATTTATTTTAATAAATGAATCTGTCTTCTCGTCTGTGTTTTCCAAAATAATTGTGGGGTAGGAAGAGTCTAATCGATCTTCTTGGATTGCCCATTCCGAACAGTCTATTTCCCCAGAACATAAGGCTGGATACATTAACTCAAAGTTATATTCTTCATTTTTATAGGTTTCCCAGATTTCCCGCTCGATTAATTCATTTTCTAATTTCCCGTCGTAAATCATTATAGACTTTACAAATTTATCATATTCTTGGAACTCAGTGGCTAACTCGGGATTAAAATCTTTCAGTGAATTATTATTTAGAGCAATTTTTAATTCTTCTTTAAGTGTTGAGAAGTTATTAGAAAGTTCATCATAATTCTTATCGGAGTCAAATCCTGGAAGAGCAGCTAGTCCATCAAAGCGAATGGTTATTAATTTTTCATCTTTTATAAAAGCAATCCTATAATAAAAATAACAACAGCTAACATCATAACCCTCATATCCAATTAATTTAAGCCCGTATATGCCTAAATTGTCGAGATAGATTGGCTCGACTATAAATTTATTATCTATGACTGACGACATTAAACTAAATTTATTGTAACTATCTATAGTTTTTTCTGATTTAAAATCAACGGTGCCGTCTTCAGCAACTTGTTTTAATGTTGTTATATATTTTTCTAATAAACCAACATTCCCATACATTCCTCCTGGATTTGGCCCGGGACCAGACCATGGTTCACTATACTGCTGCCTTAATTTTTCAAAAGAAGAAATTTCAACGAAAGAAAATTTTGATCTTCCAAAAGAAATAGTATTCTTAATTTTCTCAGGTTCCCCAAATTTTTCTAAATACTTAAATTCCATCCCTATTTCTTCGTTTCTATAAACCTGCCAATTACTTGTTTCGTCATCGGATCCCGAATCAAATTTATTCGGATTAGTAATTAAATCTTGGTTTGGTATCAAAGAATCTTTAAAACTAAAAAACGTAGCTCCAGCAATGACAGCTATAATCACAATAGAACCGATAATAAGGTATGATTTAGGCATGATAAAAAAGTGGCGTTATTGGTATTGCTCTATTTTACCACACTATCAACAGGAGCAAAACACGAAGTTATCCACAGCCGTGCCATTCCACCTAATTTGGTATCCGTACGGTGTCCATAAGATAGCTACAAAATGGCCTAACGATTTTTCCCCTTGCAATAAAAGACTGTGGTTTTATCATAGGTTTTACGGACTTTATGTAAAATCGAGTTAAAGCAGATGAAAAACACGAAAGGAAAATCTGTTGGCATCTGGATTCGCGTTTCAACTGAAGACCAGGCCAAAGGCGATAGCCCTGAACATCACGAAAGAAGAGCCAGAGCTTACGCAGAATCCAAAGACTGGCAGGTAAAAGAAGTCTATCATCTTGAGGCAATCAGCGGTAAATCGGTGATGGACCGGCCTCAAACCCAGAAAATGCTGGAAGATATCAAAGCAGGCCGCATCAAGGCCCTTATTTTCTCCAAACTCGCCCGCTTGGCTCGAAATACCAGGGAACTTCTGGAATTTGCAGATATTTTCAGAGAAAACGAAACAGATTTAATCTCCCTCCAAGAGGCCATAGATACATCGACTGCCGCTGGCAGATTGTTCTACACCATGGTAGCTGCCATGGCCCAGTGGGAGCGGGAAGAAATATCAGATAGAGTGGCAGCTTCAGTCCCCATTAGGGCCAAAATGGGCAAACCCCTGGGTGGCCAAGCACCGTTTGGCTACCAGTGGAATCACAATAAACTGATACCAGATCCAAATGAGGCTCCGGTACGCAAATTAATGTATGAGTTGTTTATAGAGCACCGCCGAAAAAGAACGGTCGCTCGCATCCTCAACGAGAGGGGTTATCGCACCAGAAAAGGCAGCAAATTCTCCTACACCAGTGTCAATAGATTGCTCCAGGACCCAACTGCCAAGGGACTGCGCCGGGCAAACTACACCAAAAGCCTTGGAAAAGACAAAGAATGGGTCTTAAAACCTGAAAGCGAATGGGTTTACACTGAGGTGGAGCCTATTGTTTCTGAAGAACTCTGGGATCAATGCAATCATATACTTGAGGAACAACGGAAAAAGAACAAGAGGCCAGCCAGAAAAACAGTTCATCTTTTTACCGGTTTTGTATTTTGTCATTGTGGCAACAAGATGTATGTGCCCTCAAGCTCTCCCAAATACACCTGCTACAATTGCAGAAACAAGATCAGAACCGAAGACTTGGAAGAGATTTTCCACCAGCAGCTCAAAAACTTCTTTTTCTCCCCAGACCAGATTACTCACTACCTGGAGCAGGCAGACAGCCAAATCAAGGAAAAACAGCAGCTTTTGCAGGGATTACAGCGGGAACAGCAAAAGAATCAGCGAGAAATCGACAAGGTTTATCGTCTCTACCTCGATGATAAAATAGATAAAGATGGTTTCGGCATAAAATACAAACCCTTGAACGAAAGAAACAAGCAGATCGAAGAACAAATCCCGGAGTTGGAGGCCGCGATTGATTTTCTAAAGATTCAATACATGTCCAGCGATGAGATCCTCAGCGAAGCCAGAGACCTCTACTCTCGCTGGACAGACCTCAACTCCGAAGAGAAAAAGCAGATTATCGAAACTATCACAGAAAAAATCATTATTGGCAAAGATGACATCAGCATCAATTTAAGCTACCTTCCTCCCTCTTCCCAAAAGGTTGCATCTTCGCACCACAACCCCACGGGTTCATCGCGGCGACGAGCATGAACTGGGCCGGAAACCGTACCGTCTGCCGCGCGCGGCTGATGGTGACATGTGAATCTTCCAGCGGCTGGCGGATCATCTCCAGCACGTTGCGCGGAAATTCGGCGAACTCATCGAGAAACAAAATGCCGTGATGGGCCAGCGACAATTCACCCGGTCGGGGGACGGTTCCGCCGCCGACCAGCGCCGGCCCGGAGGCGGTATGATGAGGCGTGCGCACCGGCCGCGTGGCGATCAGGGCCTTGCTTTTTTCCAGCAGGCCCACCGAGGAATAGACCCGCGTGGTCTGAAGCGACTCGGCCAGCGAAAGCGGCGGCAGGATCGTCGCCAGCCGCTCGGCAAGCATCGTCTTGCCGGCACCGGGCGGGCCGATCATCATGATATTGTGATTACCGGCCGCGGCGATTGTCAGGGCGCGTTTGACGGCCTGCTGGCCTTTCACGTCGGCGAAATCCACCTCGTATTTTGCGGTCGATTCGAACAGGGCATCGAGATCGATCGTCGTGGTTTCCAACGGCAGCCGCCCGCTGATAAACCCTGCCGCCTGAGCCAGTGCCCCGACGCCATAGACCTCGACATCGCCGACAACAGCGGCCTCAGCGGCATTTTCCATCGGTACGATCATCCGGCTGAATCCGTTTTTCGCCGCGGTCATCGCCATACTCAGAACGCCGTTGACCGGCCGAACGCGCCCGTCGAGCGCCAACTCACCGACGATGATGCAGTCCTTGAGTCCCTCGCCGGTCAGTGCCCCCTGGCCGATGAGAATGCCCAGCGCGATCGGCAGATCGAACGCCGGGCCTTCTTTCTTGATGTCCGCCGGGGCGAGATTAATGACTGATTGGGTTCGCGGATAGGTGAAACCGGAATTGATGATCGCGCTTTTGACCCGCTCGGCGGATTCCTTGACGGCCGCATCGGGCAGGCCCACGATCAGCGGCTTTTCGAACCCGCCGCGGGCCGTATCCACCTCGACCTCGCAGACGACGCCGTCGATCCCTTCGAGCGTTACACTATGTAATCGTGCCAGCATTGATCAGCCCTCATATTGCGAAACAGATGGAGCTATTGTATCGATAATCCCTGTCGTTGCAAGAACTGTTTCGGTCGGGATTATTGAACATTTGATGCGGCGAAACACAAAAAATTGACATGGTCCCACAGTGATTATCACTGCGGTATCCATATTGACCCGCCCAGTGGCGGGATGACTATGGATGATCGGGAAGTTCCGACGAATAACCGATCACATTAAATTAAAAATTTATCCGTGCTTTACAGCGCTACCGGATCGCAGAGGTCGTCGCTGCTTTTGGCGGTGCGGCCGCAGCTTTGGCACCGGTACTGAGCGTCCTGCACGATCGCCTTATATTCAGCCGGGTTGCTCAGGTGAAAACCGTCGAGCATCAGGTAACACAGGTGTTTTTTATGTTGCTCGCTTTTGCATTCGGGATTGTCCTGCATGTCTGCCATTTTTAATTCCTCGTAATCAATGGTTTCGATTTTCCTTTCAGTAGTTACTATTCTACATAAATTCCTTGGGTTTGCCAAATGATTTCATATAATCCATGCTAAAAAGGAAATCACGTGTTAACGACTAAAAATCGATTGCGGGGACCATTTCATGAAAAAGATAATCGCGATTGTGGGAACGTATCGCAAGGGCAGGATCATTGACAGCGCTGTATCGAGCCTGCTTGATGGAGCACAGAAATCCGGTGCGGCCGTCGAAAAGATACTCTTGACCGAGCAGACCATCGAATTTTGCCGCAACTGCCGCAAGTGCACCATTGATACCCCCGACGCCCAACGCGGCCGATGCGTCATCGATGACGATATGAAGCAAATCATGGATAAGATCGACGCGGCCGATGGGCTCGTCCTGGCCAGCCCGGTGAATTTCGGGTCAGTAACTGCGATTATGAAACAATTTATCGAGCGGCTGGCCGTTTATGCCAAATGGAAACTTGACGGCAAGGTGCGCCCGCCGAAAAAACGCATCACCCAGAAAACCAAACGCGCCGTGCTGATCACTTCCAGTACGATGCCTGCACTGATGGGCCGTATCCTGGCACCGGGTGTCTTGCGGATCATGAAAGAGGCGGCAGAGTTGATGGGGGCGGATGTGATCCAGACCCTTTGGTTCGGAATGCTGCCGGCGAAAACAGATTTGAAACTCGAACAAAAGCAGTTCAACAAGGCCGCCACCGCAGGAAAAAAACTGGCCTTGTCAATACCATCCGACGACAGGGAATGAACTATCCCGAATATTTCATAAATTTCTATGAAGGTTGTTTTTTGCGTATATGCAGTAATT
>CAZQLY010000014.1:0-19832 GCA_964594455.1 uncultured Gammaproteobacteria bacterium
GTGTTTTCATATTTTGGGGTCACAGAAGGATTTGCTCCTTTTAGATCAGAGCCAAGAACGGTTCCAGGGCCCTCCTTTTCAAGAGCGAATATTGCCTGGCATTTGTTGCATCCCTCATCACAATCACATTCTTCTTGTTTATTGAATAATTTTTGGTCAAAATTTCAGAAGTACTGACCCCAACGCTTTAAACGAGACGGCTAGAGTTGTTTTTTCTGATATTGAGTGGCAATTTGTTAAAGAGGCTGATACCTATTTATTGCCATCCTTTGAAGTAAGTGATATTGTCCTGGATAGGCTAGATGATCAAGTAACTAAGACCCGAATAACAGCCAACGTGAAAAATAGAGGGTTGTCTGGATTCCACAGCGCAAAAGTTACGGCCATTATTTGGTCGGGAGAAAATCCGGTTGCGATAAACAGCACTAATCTTCAGGAGTTTACTATACAGGAGACCAGACCGGTAGATGTACGTTTTGTTCAAAATATTCCCTATTATACCGATATAGATATAGTGGTCTCGGCTGATAATCAAGATTCGGAAAATATAATATCTTCATAAAAGTTAATTGTCGGTTCTAAAATTATGTTTGGCCGCATTTTATTTTATCTAAAGAAGCAAGATTGGATATTGACCTGCATTGTTATTTTATTAGTTTCTGTGGGGCTACTGGCTATTTACAGCACCTCTTTTAGTTCAACCGGCCAGAATCCGGATGTTTTTTATAAACAATTAACTTTTGCGATTATTGGCTTGATCATGTTGATTGGCGTCAGTTTTATAGATTATAGGTTTTTTCGTGTGTACGGCAATATTCTATATATTCTAGGAGCCCTATTTCTTGTAGCGGTACTAATCTTTGGTACGGAAATACGTGGCACTACCGGTTGGATATTCATTGGTGATTATGGTTTTCAGCCAGTAGAGTTTGTTAAGATACTTCTGATATTAATTTTAGCTAGGTATTTCAGTCAAACCGGTCGAGATTTTCACAAGTTGAAACATTATATTATAAGTGGGAGCTTAGCCCTTCTTTACATTGTTTTGGTCTTGTTGCAACCTGACTTTGGTTCGGCACTGGTATATTTAACCCTCTGGCTGGGTTTACTATTTCTTCTTAACGTAAAACGTTCCTATATACTTGCTATCTTAGTAATAATTCTGATCGTCGGGAGTTTGGGCTGGAATTTCACTTTAAAGGATTATCAAAAAGAAAGGATAAGTAATTTTCTTTATCCCAACCGTGATCCGTTGAAGACAGGTTACAATATTACTCAATCGATTGTGGCAGTTGGATCAGGTCAGCTGTGGGGAAGAGGATTGGGGCTCGGGCCACAGAGCCAGCTCAAGTTTTTACCAGAACATCAAACTGATTTTATTTACGCTGTAGTAGCAGAAGAACTAGGCTTCATCGGAGCTTCTTTGCTTTTGGTTCTTTTTGGTGCATTATTTTTTAGATTGATCAGACTAGCTCGGCAATCATCAGATGATTTTTCAATATTCTTGACCAGCGGAGTGTTAATAATGATTTTTTTCCAGGTTGTTGTTAATATTGGTATGAATATGGGCTTGGCTCCGGTGGTGGGTATACCTTTGCCGTTTATCAGTGCCGGAGGAAGTTCCTTAATATCTAGCATGATCAGTATTGGTTTGATCCAGGGCATAGTAACCCACAAGACAAAAAGCAAGCTCTATTAAAATAGTTTGACATTTCCTGAATTTTTGCTATAATAAAGCTGAAAAATAAACCAAACGTTGAAAATAAATGAAATTTGAATCACAAAATCCATTATTTTCCAATGAGAGCATAAGACTTGTGTCTTATTGCCCATTATGCAACACTCAATACAATCCATTATCGGCTAAGATTGTAGAAGAAAGGGATGATGCTCATCTTTTGCACATCAAATGCAAAAAGTGCAGCTCATCCATAGTAGCTCTGGTATTATCGAGCGGAATGGGGATAAGTTCAGTAGGGTTAATAACTGATTTGTCTGAAGAAGACGTAGTCAGGTTTAAAAACGGAAAAAGAATTAGCAGTGACGACGTTTTAAACTTATATAGCTTCTTGCGTTCTTCATCAGATGTGATTAAATATATCGAGTCAAATAATTAATTATTACAGATGTCTGATTTAAAACTGATTGCCCAAAAGCGGACAGTGTTAGGTAAAAATGTTAAGAAACTCAGGAAGGAGGGTGTTTTACCAGCCGTTTTGTATGGCATAAATACCAAAACCCAGCCGATACAGCTGGATTATAAAATGTTTGAAAAAATTTATGACCAAGCTGGTGAGTCCAGTTTGGTTGAACTTGAAATAGAGGGTCAAAAGCCCGTTAAGGTAATCATCCAGAGCGTCCAGAGAGATGCTCTGAGCGACCAGTTTGAACACACTGATCTCTATCAAGTTGATTTGACCAAGAAGATTACTACCGAAATAGAATTAGAGTTTGTGGGCCAGCCACCAGCTGTTAAAGAACTGGGAGGTGTTCTGGTCAAAAGCTTGGACAAAATTGAAGTCGAGTGTTTACCGCAGGACTTAGTACACGAGATTAAGGTTGATGTCAGCAATCTAAAAACATTTGATGACATTATTTTTGTTAGAGATTTAAAATTACCCGAGACTATTACAGTAAAAGAAAAAGGTGAAGAGCCTATTGCTTCTGTAACAGCGCCAAGAACAGAAGAAGAACTAAAAGAATTAGACGAGGCAGTAGAAGAAAAAGTCGATGACGTTGAAGTAGTGAAGGGTAAAGAAAAAGAAGAAAGTGATGAGGATGAGGCGGAAGAAAAAGAAGAAGCTGGAGATAAGAAAAAAGAGGATAAATCATCAGAAGATAATAAAGATAAATAATAAGACAATGGGCCTATCCGACTCCGTTAAAAACTTGCTCTGGCAAGTTAGAAAGAATAAAAAAACTCAAATAGTAATTCTGGTTCTTGTAGTGATTGTAGCCGCTGTGATTGCTGGGGCAATAATTTTCAGTGGTGACGAAACTGTTACTAATAACACAAATACTACACCCAAAACCACCAATACTGGACTTAGTCAGTTTCCCAGATCTATTGATGGTGTTTGGGTAGAGGAAGGACGTGAAAATTATTTCCCGGTTGCAGTAATGGTAGAAAACCTAGTTGGATCAAGGCCACAATCTGGATTAGATAAAGCAAATTTAGTCTATGAAGTGCTGGTTGAGGGCGGTATAACACGATTTATGGCGGTTTACGCTTCGGGCGAGGAAGTTCAACAGATCGGGCCCGTCAGATCGGCTAGAAGGTATTATCTGGACTGGGTCAGCGAGTTGGATTCTTTATACGCGCATATTGGCGGAAGTCCAGAAACGTTTGAGTTGATTGGTCCATATAATATTCGTGATCTAAACCAGTTCTATAATAGCCAGTATTTTTGGAGAAGCAGTGAAAGGTATGCTCCACATAACCTCTATACTTCTTCGGAGCTATTGGCTAGAGCTGTTCGTGATAAAGAAGAACCTGAGGAAGGCGATTATGACGCTTGGAGCTACTCTAACGATGAGGATCCTTCTGATATAGACGGCAAAACTCTCACTATCGATTTCTCTACCTATAACTATCAGGTTAAGTATGTTTATGACAGAAAGACAAATGACTTTGAACGCTATCTAGCAGGTGAGCCACATAAAATGGAAGATGGTAGCGGCATCAGAGCAAAAAATGTCGTAGTTCAGTATGTTAAAACTAGAATAGCCGATTCAGAGAACCGGCTTAGCATAGAGACAGTTGGTGAGGGAAATGCTCTGATTTACAAAGATGGTGAAGAAATTGTCGCTACTTGGAAGAAACCAAAAAGAAAAATGCGCACCTTGTATTTTGATGAATCTGGTAAAGAGATATCATTTAACCGCGGTACTACCTGGGTAGAGGTTGTACCAACCGATAGGACTGTTACATTTGAATAATTGTTTATGCAAAAAAACAAAAACAAAAAAGCGACGGCCACATCCAAAAAAGTCAGAACCTACCATTGGTACGTAGTGCTGGCTTATTTTGTTATAAGTAGTGCTGCAGCCTGGATATTTTTGGCAATTATGGCTAATAGCTATTTTAAGCCGATAGTTTGGGCTTTTAATAATGACAAATTAGTATTGTTAGATAAAGAGGCTGGAGCAGATGAATCGGAAGTAGTGGTAGAAGATACAGACGGTTTGGTTCCCAGAAAAATTGATGGTGTATTAGTAGCGCCAGAAAATGCCAATGCTTTCCCTGTAGCGGTAATGATTGATAATATTCCACCTGCCTGGCCGCATAGTGGTTTAGAAGCAGCTTCAGTTTTATACGAAACATTAGTTGAAGGCGGAGCTACCAGGATAATGGCGGTATTTGCTGGTGGAACAGCTGATAAAATCGGACCCATTAGATCAGCCCGGCCCTATTATTTGGAATGGGTTTCGGAGTATGACGCATTTTATGGCCATGTCGGCGGATCTCCGGAGGCTCTGGCAGCCATTGACGGCCTGGGCTTGAAAGATTTCAGTCAGTTATATAACGGCCAGTATTTTTGGCGCGATACCAGCCGATATGCCCCTCACAATGTATACACTAGCTCAGAGCTGATTAATTTAGCCCTCAGAGATAAAGAGTACTCAGATTTAACACCTGATTATGAATCGTGGAAGCATAAGGATGACACACCAGCCGAAGAAAGAAATGATACAGAAAAAACTGTCGAAGTGAAATTTTCAGGCGGTGAAACTTGGACATCCAAATACGTTTACGATTTTGATAGCAATAACTATCAGAAGTTCCATGCCGGAATTCCGCACGTGGACAATGAGACCGGGAACCAGCTAGCAGCCAAAAACGTGATAGTGGTGGTTGTGCCTCAGATAACGCAGTATGGAGAAAAAGGAAGACTTACCATGGATATTGCCGGTGAGGGCAGAGCTTTTGTCTTCCGGGATGGTGAAAAAATTGAAGGTATCTGGAAAAAAGCAGACCGTGAAGATCGGACCAGATTTTATGATAATAATGATGAAGAAATTCACCTAAACCGCGGGACTACTTGGGTTTCCGTTATTCCTGAAGATAGAGAAGTTCTCTATCACGAATCAGAATAGGTGATAATACAACTGAGGGGCGGCTAGCCTCTTTTTTTGTTTCTGAACTGAACCTTTAATATTCTATCTTTGTTGTTAATATCCTTAATTACAGAAACAGTACTTAAGTTAAAATATTGTTTCAAAAATTTTATAAGTGGATTTTTTTGGTCATGACCTATTTCAATCAAAAGGTATTTTGGTAATGACCTAAGATGTGCAATTTGTTGTATTAGTTTTTTGTATATTTCCAAACCATTTTTACCACCAGATAATGCCTCAGCAGGCTCAAATGAAATTAATTCACTTCCTTTTTCAATTGTCTGCATTTCCTTTCGAGTTAAATAAGGCAGATTGGCAATAATTATATCTATTTTATGATTTCTAATCGGCTTTAGTAGTGAACCCTTGAAAAATCGTATTTTTTTTGCCAGATTAAGCTTTTTAGCATTGAGTCGCGCTACCTTGAGGGCTTTTTCAGATGTGTCTGTTGCATATAATCTTGCTTTTGGGCAAAGCTTAGCTAGCGACAAGCCAACAATCCCACTGCCAGTACCAATATCAAATACATTAATTCTTTGTTTGAAGCTGTTAATGACTTTTTCTGATTCGGTAACAAGTATTTCCGTTTCAGGTCTGGGTATTAAAACATTCTTGTCTAAATAAAAAGAATGATTAAAGAAATGTTTTTGCTTTACAATATAAGCTATTGGCTGCCTCTTCTTTCGTTCTACTATGTATTTATCGTATTTTCTTTGTTGAGAAGAGGAGAGCTTTTTATCTGGGTGCAAGTAAATAGCGCTTAGATCTTTTTTTAATACTTCAGATAACAAAAATTCTGCGTCGGCTTGCGCTTCAGGAAGGTTATGGTTACGTAGCTTCTGGGTGGCTCTGATTACCGCTTGTCTGATGGTCATTTACTGGCTGAGAATAACGCGGATATGATTGGATCAATATTACCATCCAAAATTTCTGTAATATTATGCCAACTCTTCTTGATTCTATGATCGGTAACGCGATCTTGAGGGAAATTGTAAGTCCGTATTTTTTCCGAACGATCTCCAGTACCGATTTGCTGCTTTCTGTCGTTAGACCTAGCTTGGCGAGTTTTTTCCTCTTCAGCAGCCAGTAATCGTGATCTTAAAACCTGCATAGCTCTCTCGCGATTCTGGAGCTGAGAGCGCTCATCCTGGCACTGCACAACTAGTCCAGTTGGTTTGTGCACTATTCTAATTGCAGAATAGGTAGTATTAACGCTTTGTCCGCCGTGACCGCTGGAAGTAGAAGTTTGAACATCTAAATCCTCGGGTTTTATTTCAATATCAGTTGGTTCGGCTTCTGGCAGAATGGCAACTGTAGCCGCCGAGGTGTGAATCCGGCCGGATTTCTCCGTTTCAGGAATGCGCTGAACCCTGTGAACGCCGCTTTCAAACTTTAATTTACGAAAAACATTTTGTCCTCTGATTTCGAATATTATTTCTTTGAATCCGCCTAGTCCGGTACGATTGGCTGAGATCAAATGGCTGGTCCAGTTTTTTTGCTCGGCATATTTAGAATACATTCGGAACAAGTCGGCAGCAAAAAGGGTCGCTTCATCACCGCCTGTCCCGGCTCTTATTTCAACTATTATGTTTTTTCGATCCCTGGGATCGGCCGGTTGGAGCTCTTCTTCTATTGTCTGCCGGAGGTCTTGTTCTTCCTTAGTGATTTTATCAAGCTCTTCTTGGGTTAGTTTAATCATATCAGCATCTTTTTCTTGCTGGAGCGATTTAGCCAGATCTGGTATTTGTTGAGCTACTTGCTCTAAGCGATCCATTTTTTGGATTACCTCGGTTAAGCGGTTGAACTCTTGAGCTGTTGATTTCATCTCTGACTGATTTTTTACCAAATCAGGATCTTGAAGTTTTTCCTCTAGAACTGAAATTTCTTTTTCGATGTCTTGTCTAGATTTCATAGGTGGAATAAAAGTCCACCGCCATTAGACGGTGGAACAATTTAATTGAAACTGTTATTTCTTCTTCTTATTGAATTTGATTGAATCCTTCTTTTCAATCATGCGTTTAAACCTATCAACGCGTCTAGCCGTGTCTACAAGCTTTTGCCGGCCTGTATAAAAAGGATGGCAGGCTGAACATATCTCAACACTAATGTCAGACATGGTTGAACCAGTTTCCATAACGTTACCACAAGCACAGCGTATTTTGGCATTAGTATGGTATTCAGGATGGGTATTCTTTTTCATGTTAGGATTTATTACGATTTTTAATATTAAGATTTTTAGATTTTTGAGTAATGGCATAGACGCCCAGAACGGCAATATAGGTAGTGACAGCTTCTGACGGAACGCTTAGTCGACCCTGGCTAAAGGGCGCCCAGAGCGCCATCAATATCATTGTGACCGTCCAAAGAATAATGAATGTTTCTCCATATGAAACTGAAGGGTGGGAAGAAGTCCAACGATCAAATTCCTTTGAGCCAGCGTATAAACCTAGCAAACTAATGTAGATTACGCTAGTGGCCCCGGCTGAAGCATTGTATTTATTTCCTGAAAAGAAGTCAATCAAGTATAGAATAAGCGTCAGGACAGCCCAGAGATTTGCTAGCCACTTCCAAACAATATGCTTTTGAATCTTTTGTTTGTTGGTTTTTGTAGCCATTTTCCTTAAAACTATACCAGTTTGTCAGTATTTGAGCAAGACTTGAACTTTATATTTATATTTGTTATGCTCTATGAAGTCTAAGAAATATATCACACATACCTTGTTTTTCTCAAGTATTTGGGAATATTTCTCTTTCTTGCCCTGATCAAGGGTCTATAGAGAATAATAGCGAGGTAGAGGAGAAAAAGAACAATGAGAGAAGTAACGTTATTAGAGTTGTTGAAAAGTGGTGTGCATTTCGGACATCAGAAGTCTCGATGGCACCCAAAGATGAAGCCCTATATCTACACTGAGAGAAGCGGGATTCATATTATCAATCTTGAACAAACTCATCAAAAACTAAAAGAAGCATTAAGATTTGTTGAGGAAACCGCACAAAAGGGTGGGGTGGTTCTTTTTATTGGAACTAAAAAGCAATCACAGGGAATTATTAAGAAATACGCACAAGCCTGCGGTATGCCTTATATAGTCAACCGCTGGATTGGTGGACTATTTACAAACTTCCCGATCGTTAAAAAACTGATTGATAAATTAACTGATCTAAAAGACAAACAGTCCAGCGGTGAGCTTGAGAAGTATACCAAGAAGGAAAAAGTCTCATTTAAGAAAAAGATTGAAAAGCTAGAAAACTTGGTTGGCGGAATATCAAATCTAAAAAAAGTTCCTGATGCAATATTTGTTGTTGATCTGAAAATTGAAAAAACGGCAATTAGTGAAGCAGTAAGGAAACACGTACCAATTATTGCAATGACTGACTCAAATACTGATCCAACAAAGATAACTTATCCGATACCTGCAAATGACGATGCTACGAAATCCATTGATCTTATTACTAGCCTGATCTCAGAAAGTGTCAACGAGGGGAAAAAGAACGTGAAGACGGATGTTCCAGTAAAATAATCAATATAATAATAAACGAACTAGATTATGGCAGAGGTTACCACAAAACAAATCCAAGAACTTCGACAGAGAACCGGTGTCGGCATTATGGATGCAAAAAAAGCTCTTAATGAATGCGATGGCGATATCAGTAAAGCCATTGAAGCCCTAAGAAAGAGAGGGGAAAAAGTATCCCAATCGGAAGCCGATCAGGCAACTAGTCAGGGTATCGTAGAAGCTTATGTACATAGCAATAATAGAGTTGCCAGTGTAGTTGTATTGCTTTGTGAAACTGACTTTGTAGCCAAGACGGACGATTTCAAAGAATTAGCCCATCAGCTAGCCCTACAAGTGGCTGCCACCCAACCAAAATATATTTCACCAGAAGATATACCTGAGAAAGAGATTAAGGAAGAAAAAGCTATTTTTGAAGAACAAATTGATAAGTCGAAACCGGCTAAAGTAAAGGAAAATATAATAAAAGGCAAGCTAGAAAAAATGTACCAAGAACGTTGCTTGATAAAACAGCCATTTATTAAGGATGACAAAATGGTAGTCGAGGATCTGTTGAAACAGACTATCGCGAAGCTGGGCGAGAATATCAAAATAAAATCTATTGGTTTCTTTGAAATATAAGCCATGAAACTTCTGACCCTACAAATAACTAACTGGGATCAGATTCACTATTCAAAAATACCTGATTTTGAATATAAAATAGGAGATAGGGTTGTCTTTCACATGGATTCTGGACAGGATGTTGGCCACATATTGTCAGAAGTGGATTTAGAGGAGTCGGAACTAAGAAACCCTGTCAGAGACATTGTACGACTAGCTACAGACAGTGATCTATCCAGGCTGGAAGGCAACAATAGGGATATGGCATCTGTGCTGAGCTACTGTCGTGAAATGATTGAAAAGCACAAACTGCCGATGAAATTGGTGAATTGCCATATTTCATTTGATGGAAATAGAATTGTATTTGGCTTCATTGCCGACGGGAGGGTTGATTTTCGGAATTTGGTAAAAGATCTTTCCCAGCACTTTAAGAAGAGTATTCGCTTGCAGCAAATGGGCATCAGAGATGAAGCCAGAATCTGTGGAGATATTGGGCCTTGCGGCTGTGAATTGTGTTGTCGTAAGTTTTTGAAACAACTAGATAGTGTTACCTCCGAATATGCTAAAATTCAAGGCGTAGAACAGCGAGGGTGTGATAGATTATCCGGTGCCTGCGGTCGTTTAAAGTGCTGCCTGGCCTTTGAAGCAAAATATTACAAGGAAAGGTCTGACAAACTACCGCCCATTGGTTCAAAGATAAAAACAAAAAAAGGTAATGGAATTGTCCAAGGCCATAATGTGGTCAAACAGAGTGTTAATGTTCAGATTGAACCAGGCAATATAATTGAAGTACCATTAGGAAAATAATATGTTTGATTTGATTCTAATCGTAATTTTAATAGCCGGTATTGGATATATTGTGTATTTGTATGTAAAAAAAACAGACAAGCTATCGGCGCTCGATGCTAAATCAGCTCATCAGATGAGGCAAGAGATGACGAAGCAGGATATCATCACCCAGAGGCTGGAAAGAAAATTTACATACTTTGGTTCGATTTTATTAAAAATATTTAGGCCACTCGGAAAATACCTTTTTAATCTGGTAAAAGAACTTTACAAAAAGATTACTCACTTAGAGTGGCAGTACCGTCAACGAAGTAATGTGCAAACTAATGGCGATAAAAAACAAAATATTCCGAGCTCGTTTAATATCCTGCATGAAGTTGATGAGCTAATAGAGAACAAAGATTATAGTACAGCCGAGAAAAAATTGATAGAGTTGGTTTCACTTGAACCAAAGAATCTAGAAATTTATCGTAAGCTTGGTGAACTATACATGGAAAACAAAGACTATCAGCACGCATACGAAACCTTTCATTACATAGTTGATAGTGATAAAAAATCTCAAGAAGAACAAGAAATAATTGATGGATCAACAAACGCCCAACTGGCTTCCGATTATATAAATCTGGGCCTGGCCTTGAGAGAATTAGATAAAATGGATGAGGCTATTGAAATAATTGACAAAGCCTGTAAATTAGAATCAAACAATCCTCGAAACCTTGATATATTGCTAGAAACAAGCATAATGGCAAAAAATAAATTGTTGGCCTGGCAAGCATTTGATAGACTTAAACAGGTGAATCCAGAAAACAATAAATTAGCTGAGTTTGAAGAAAAAATAAAACAATTGGAACAGGAAACCAAAGCTATATAATAGCTAATGCCGTTGTAGCTCAGCTGGCCCGCCTCGCCGAGACTCGCCTCGCAAAGCCGTGGCGAAGCGGGCGGCAAGTCGAGGCTGGGCCCGCCTCGCTGAAGACGAGCTATCAGCGAGTCGAGGCGGGTAGAGCAACTAAAAAAACAAGCCGTTGTAGCTCAGCTGGTAGAGCAACTCCATGGTAAGGAGTAGGTCGCCGGTTCGATTCCGGCCAACGGCTCCAGATATTTAACAACATGGGTCGGTATTAATGGTAAGGAGTTGCTTTTAAAAAGTTAATTGAGAAAAAGATATAGCTGGTGGGCAGTTACCAAAGCGGTCAAATGGACCAGACTGTAAATCTGGTGGCCTCGGCCTTCGTAGGTTCGAATCCTACACTGCCCACCAGCTATATTTTTATGACTGCCACCGCCTTTGGCGGGGTGCCGCCAACGGCGGGGCATAAATCTGGTGACTTCGGTCTTCGCAGAGCCTGTCCCGGACTAGATCCGGGATTCGAATCTCGAAGATCCCGCCCTGAGCTTGCCGAGGTGGCGGGGCTGCCCGGCCCACCAACTTGCCGGAAGCGGCAAGTATAACCTACATTAGCGAAAACAGGGTAATAACCCTGTTTTTTGGTACTCATCTGCCTTTGTACGATTTTGCCGGAGGCGGCAATAGTCCGAGATGCCCGTGATTCTTTACAGATACACTAACGTTAGGTAAACTTGTGAAGCAAAGCAACATAGAGTGACTTATGAACAAAGCAGAGATAATAAGCTACATAGAAGATCACATTAAGAGATCTCTACAAAATGATGTCGCACCAGTATTGAAGCTATACCGAAAGCATTTTGATCGTACGAGAGAGGGTATAGGATTCTTCAGCATTCCAAGAATGCTCTTTCCTGAGATAGATGGGTTAGGATCTTTTCTGGCCGGAACTACGAGTAACACATCCAAACATGCTGTTTATTATATGCGCGAATATTTGGGACGGGTAAACCCTCGTTACAGGGAAGTCAGTGGATTCATTTATCACGTATACCGTCACGGCCTTATGCACCAGCATGTACCAAAGCTCGTCGCAAATAAGGGTGGTACGTTAGGATGGGTGATATCAATGTCAGATCCATCAGTACCTATGGGTGGTCATCTTGAAAAATGGGGGAACACAATACAGATCGATGCAGTGCGTTTATATGAAGATGTTATAGACTCAATAGACATATATATCGAAGATATACAGAGCGATCAAGATGGAGATCTACAGAAGAAGTTCAACAACGCCTACCAATCAATGAATACACCAGAAGATAAGGATGTCTTATTGGAAAGGAAGGTAGAGTACCTGAAACAGTCTGACTTCTCCTTCAAATGAGTCCTCATAATAATATAACAAATGAGCATGTCATATGACTCAGTAGTAGCATTCCTAGACAAGGTTGAAGTAGCACATTATGCTGTATTGATTTCTGTGGTGGCTTTGTCGTGGAATATAATAAGGGATTTGTTGGTGGATAGAGTTAGAATGCAGGTTGGGGTGAAGATTGGTTCAAGTGTTAAAATACAAGGGGTGTCAGACAAACATATGTTTGCTGATATGAAACAGCTTGAGTTTCAAGGTATTAAGCCAAAGAGAATACAAGTGCTTATAACAATGACAAATACTGGCAGGAGGAATATTGTGATAGAGAAAATCACTGCAAAATACAGACTACTTCCTAGGCTGAGAAAAAAGGTACCTGCGCCGTATTGGGCACTTGTAACAAGAGAGTTACCAAAGATGCTTCAACCATATGAAGCTCATTGCGAATATTCAGACGATCCCACGCTAATTAAAGAGTTAAAACAAGGTTATTTAGGAAGGCTTCGTGCAGAGGATACAAAGGGCAAAAAGTGGAAAGTGAGTGGACGCGTGATGCGAGACGTAGTCAAAACTGCAAGGGGAATTAAGGAATGATCTTCCAAGAGGAAGTAAGTGACAGGCTCTGTGCTTTATTAATTACGGAGTAGAAGATGGAATGTTATTAGTAATCGTTCTCCCATCTCTTGTGCTTCTCTGTCTGAGAGATCCTCTCCGAACTCTCTCTTGTAGATTGCTTTGAGCTCATCGATTGATTGTTTGTCTAACATTATGTTGCCGTTAATGACAAAAACGCCCACCTTGCGCACACAACAAACAAAACTCCCTTGTAAAAACAAAAGAAAAGATGTATCCTAATAATATGATTACAATATAGGTTTGCATAATACTATTGTATCATAGCAGTATTATAATACAAGTATGATAAAAGAGAATAAAATCGGCAAGAATATAAAAAAGTTACGACAAGCAAAAGAGCTTTCTCAGGATCGCCTCTCAAAACTTGCTGATGTTTCTTATAATTCCATAATAAAACTAGAAACAGGCGGAATTACCAATCCGACCATTGAAACATTGCAAAAAATCGCCAAAGCATTAAATGTTCAAGTTGATGATTTAATCAGTTAAAACTATGAGGTTTTCAAAATATTTTCTAAAAACAAACAAGAATGTTTCCGATGAAGATAAAAGTTTATCGGCCAAACTTCTTAAACAGGGTGGTTTTATACGAGAGTCAGTTGCTGGCCGGTTCTATTTTTTGCCTATTGGACAAAAAGTTCAGCAAAAAATAATGAAAGTTATCAAAGAGGAAATGGACTTGGCCGGTAGCCAAGAAATGGTTACTCCAATTTTACATCCATTAGAATTGTGGAAAGAAACAAATAGAACCAATACGGCAGGTTTTGAGTTAATGAAAGTTAAAGATCGGCGAGGTGCGGAATTTGCACTTGGTGGAACAGCAGAAGAGATGCTTGTTGATTTAGTCCGTCAATATAAATTAAGCTACAGAGATTTACCATTTCAGCTTTACCAATTTTCTCCTAAATTTCGCGATGAATTGCGCGCAAGGGGCGGACTGCTTCGGGTGCGAGAATTTATTATGAAAGACGGGTATTCTTTTCATAGAGATGAGAATGATTTCAAAGTTGAATATGAAAAAATGAAAAAAGTTTATACAAAAATATTTGAAAGATTAGGATTACAAACGTCGATAGTTGAATCGGATAACGGTTATATTGGCGGAGAGTACTGTCATGAATTCATTACTGAATCGGAAATTGGAGAGAGTAAATATTTTGTCGCCGAAGGCAGTAATTATGCGGCGCATGAAGATGTTGCTGTGTTTGAGAAGGAGGCAAAGAATAACAACGAACAATTAAAACCCCTTGCCGAAGTTGAAGCAAAAAGAGGAAATACAATGGAAGATGGAGCCGCTTTTCATAAATTACCTCTTTGGCTACAGATAAAAGATGTTCTATTTGTTGATGATAAAGGTAGATTTATTTTGGCGATTATTAGAGGCGATTTGGATGTAAATGAAACTAAGTTATTACACTTAATAAACGGAGTTAGTTTAAGACATGCTACCGATGAAGAAATCCAAGAACAAATAAAGTCTGAACCAGGATTCATTTCTCCTGTTGGGATTAAAAAGGGACTTGATAAGCAGGTAGAACTTGTTATTGTTGCCGATGATTCACTGCGAACAATATCAAACGCTTATGGTGGAAATAACAAAATAAATCAAGATTTATTAAATGTGAATATTGATAGAGATTATAAACCTGATATTGAGGGCGACATTGCTTTAGCACAAGCTGGTTATGACGCGAAAAACAAAATGGGAAAATTGGTTGAAAAAAAAGGAATAGAAGTCGGGAATATTTTTCAACTTGGTTATCACTATTCCATTAAAATGAAAGGTGCTGTCTATATTGATACCGACGGCAAAGAGAAACCATTTTATATGGGTTGTTACGGGATCGGTATTGGTCGAACAATGGCCGCAATCGTTGAAAAATATAATGACCCAAAAGGAATAATGTGGCCAAAATCATCAGCACCTTTTAGAATTCATCTAATAGCCCTAGATGGAGCAGAAAATGAAGCCGATAAGCTTTATGACGAAATGAATAAAAGAGGTGTTGAGGTGCTTTACGACGACCGAGATAAAACTGCTGGAGAAAAATTTGCTGATGCTGATTTGGTAGGTTTGCCAATGAGAATTGTGGTTAGCAAAAAAACTATACAACAAAAAGGTTGCGAATTTAAAAAACGAACGGAATCTGAGACTAAAATAATTCCTTTTTCGTCGGTTTTGGATTTACTAACATAAGATTATAATTTATAATAATTACTATGAAACAATCAATAAAATGGATTATCGGAGTAATCGGGGCTGTTATAGTGATAACAATTGGTTATTTTGTGTTAAGAGACCAAAGCAAGATTTCGGCAGAGACGGTTAAGATCGGGGTGGTTGCGCCAATGACTGGCGACCTTGCTTTTATGGGCGAGGGTATAAGAGATGCTATTTTAATAGCCAAGGATAACCTGAGTAATACAAATAATAAATATGAAGTAATATTTGAGGATGACCAGTTGGATGCTAAGATGTCTGCGAGTGCAGCCAATAAGCTACTAAGCATAGATAATGTTGATGCATTTGTGACTTTTAGTTCTGTCACAGGAAATGTGGTTGCCCCCATTGCGGAACAAAATAAAATTGTGCATTTTGGTATTGCTTCAGATTCTAATGTAGCAAAAGGTAAATACAACTTCATTCACTGGACACCTCCATCTGAAGAAAATAAAGTTTTCATTGCGGAATTACAACGAAGAGGAATTAAGAAACTTGGGATATTAAAGGGGAATGCGCCAGGAGCTATAGCCGTAATAGACGACCTGAAAAAACAACTAAAAGGCACTGATATTGAAGTGACAACTGAGCAGGTATTCAATTCTGGTGAAAAAGATTTCAGAACTATCATCGCCAGGTCAAAAGATAGTGGGTCTGAAATTTACTTATTGTTGGCATTTTCACCTGAGTTAGAGATATTAGTTAAACAGATGAGAGCAGCAGGAATAACTATACCGATTACATCTATAGAAAATTTTGAAACGAGTGAACAATTAGATCTTTTTGAAGGAGAGTGGTATGTTAATTCCGCTGATCCAACTGCAGACTTTACTAATAAGTTTATTGCTAAAACTGGCAAGTCTCCGATATCGGGAGCCGCTAATGCGTATGATATTTTTAATTTGATTATTGCTGCAAACGAAAAAGTTGAAGGAACATCAAAGCCAACAAGCGATCAAGTAGTAACCGAATTAATGAAGGTAACGAACTTCGGCGGTGCGCTTGGTAGTCTAAGTGTTAACGAAGATGGGATTGTTGTATCAAGGGCAGTTGTTCGCATGATAAAAGACGGGAAGCCGATTACTGTTGGTAATTAAAATTCGATTGTATGTGCGAAACAAAATTGCCTCGCGAGAAGCGAGGTAATTTTTTGAGAAAACCCCGAGAAATAGCTAAAATAAAGCAATATGGAGATATTACCACAACTTATTTTAAACAGTGTTATCGCCGGAGCGATTTATACTTTAGTCGCACTTAGTTTTAATCTTATTTATAGCACGGCAAAGTTTTTCAATTTGGCACATGGCGTAATGGCGGCAATCGGCGGCTATGCGGTGTTTTATTTTTTCAAAACCTTAGGATTAGATATTTATGTTGCGATTATTCTCGGTGTCGCTTTAGCCGGTCTTACCGGTTTTGGCCTGGATAAATTGATTTATCTCCCACTTCGCAGGCGCAAAGCGTCAAATATGGTTTTGCTTGTCGCATCTCTTGGGGCGATGACTGTTTTGCAGGCTGTTATTGCGATTCTCTTTTCCAGCCGATTCAAAACACTTTCAGGAGATGTTGGCACGCAGAAACTTTTTACAATTTTAGGCGGTACCATAACACATTCGCAACTCGTTATTTTACTATCCGCTGCTTTAGTTATGAGTGGACTTGTCGTTTTTCTTTACAAAACGCAATTTGGCAAGACAGTACGGGCGATCAGCAACGATGAGGAGGTGGCACGGATTATCGGTATAAATACCAACAGAATTATCGGCTATGTCTTTTTCATCGGCTCGGCGATTGCTGGGTTTACCGGAATTTTAGTCGGTTTTGATGTAGGCATTGAACCGACAATGGGATTAAGTTTACTACTAAAAGGTGTTATTGCTTCCATTGTTGGCGGGGTCGGCAATATCTACGGCGGAGTTTTGGGCGCGTTTCTTTTGGGATTTGTGGAGAATTTCGGAATTTGGAAAATATCTGGCGAATGGAAAGATGCCATTGCTTTTGCGATCTTAATTACGTTTCTAATTTTCCGTCCCCGCGGAATTATGAATAAGTGATATGGAATATCTGATACATTTAGCTATTTTGTTTACCATCTATACTATCTTGGGCGTGAGCTTGAATTTGGTGGTTGGTTACGCTGGGCTTTTGTCTGTAACTCATGCCGCTTTTTACGGCGTTGGCGCATACACTACCGCAATATTTCTGACAAAAAGCGGGGTTGGGTTTTTTAGCTCTTTGGTTTTAGGAATTGTAATGGTAATAATTGTAAGCTTCCTCGTTGGGCTAGTTTTGTCTAAGTTCAAAGGTGATTATTATGCGCTTGGCACATTTGGATTTAATGCGATTATCTTTGCAATCTTTCTCAACTCGCAAAATTTGACTAAGGGTGCTCTCGGGATTCCGGGGATTTCTAGGCCGGAATTGTTTGGTATAAACTTTACGAATAATTTTAATTTTTTGATTCTTGCTTTGATATTATTGGCTTTGGTTTATTCCGCCTCGCGCTTTGTCGTCAATTCCTCTTTTGGTCGAGTATTGAGAGCAATCCGCGAAGACGAAACTGCTATTGCCGTTTTCGGCTATAACACTTTGTATTTTAAACTTATGATTTTTGTTATTTCCGCGGCGATGGCAGCTGTTGCAGGCTCTCTTTTTGCTTCCTATGTTACTTTTATTGATCCTTCTAGCTTCCAGCTGACGGAGTCAATGTTTATTCTTACGATTATTATTTTGGGTGGCCTTGCTAGTTTACGTGGTTCGATTTTGGGCGCGTTATTTTTAATTCTGCTTCCGGAATTTTTGCGCTTTGTGGGTTTTCCCACCGACATTGCAGCTCAAATGCGGCAAGTTGTATACGGTGTAATTTTAATTTTGCTTATGTTATATCGGCCGCAAGGACTGATTGGTGAATATAAACTATGAAAATTCTTGAAACGAAAAATCTAACAAAGCGATTTAACGGCGTTCATGCCGTTGACCGGTTTTCCATTGGAATTGAAAAAGGAACAATTACTGGAATTGTCGGACCAAACGGTTCGGGCAAAACAACACTCATTAATCTTTTGAGTGGAGTTTTGAGAATTGACGGCGGCGAAGTAATCATTGGCGAGGCAGAAAAACGCGTCAAAATTCTACCACATCAAGTTTTTTTCTTTGGAATAACCCGTACTTTTCAAAGCGTCCGTCTTTTTGAGCAGATGAGTGTATTTGACAATATCTTGGTTGTTGTAACCGAACGAAATGTTTTCAGCTCTCTTTTTGAAAAGCAGTCGGAGTATCACCATAAAGTCGCCGAGGATGTATTGCAGAAGGTCGGCCTTTGGGAAAAGAGAAATCAACTGACCGTCAATCTTTCTTATGGTCAACGAAAACTATTAGAGATTGCCCGGACACTTGCAATGAAAGCAGAGGTCTATCTTTTTGATGAGCCGTTTGCCGGCCTCTTTCCAGAAATGAAAAAGATTGTTTCAGGAATTATTCGAGAGTTAAAAGACACAAAAAAAACCGTTATCTTAACTGAGCACGACATAGAATTGATATGCGAGCTTTGCGACCATGTTTTTGTGATGAACGAGGGGCAATTACTAGCCGAAGGCCGACCAGAATCGGTTTTGGAGAAAAAAGAAGTTATTAAGGCGTATCTTGGCGAATAAATATGACAAAAGAAATTCTATTACAACTTCGTAATATTTCGGTTCACTATTACGGAGTGAAAGCACTTGATGGCGTTGATATTTTTATAGACGAAGGCGAAATTGTAGCTCTGATGGGACCAAACGGTGCAGGAAAATCAACAATCCTAAAGACGATTTTCGGCTTGACCCCGATTCACGCTGGAAAAGTTTTGTGGCACGAAAAAGAGATTGCGCCGATTTCCCACGAAGTCGTACAAAAAGGCATTTCTTTTGTCCCGCAGGGCAGACGGGTTTTCGGGAACTTAACAGTTGAAGAAAATTTGGAAATCGGCGGATTCATAGTTAATGATAAAAAAGAATTAAAAAGACGCATCAAAGAGATTATGGAATCTTTCCCGGTATTGAGACAGAAGCAAAAAGCAAAGGCAGGGACATTGTCGGGAGGACAGCAACAGATGCTTGCCTTGGCGCGCGGACTAATGACCGAACCTAAAATTCTATTGCTTGACGAACCTTCGCTTGGCCTTGCGCCGAAAATCGTCAAAGAAGTTTTCGTGAAAATTAAAGAGATAAACAAGAAACATAAAACGGCAATTTTGGTAGTTGAGCATAACATCAAATCTTTGCTTAATATCGCCACTCGAAGTTATGTTCTAGATAAAGGGAAGATTGTAGCAAAAGGATCTTCTCAAAAACTTCTTGAAAGCGGAATTTTAGAAAAGGTGTTCATGGGTAAATTGGTTTGATTTTAATCACAATTCCAAAGAGCTGTTGTGTGGTTAAGCACGGCTCCCATGCCCGCCAAGTGAGAAGGTGCAACTCTGAGTACCACCTTTTCCTTGTTGGAAATTTTTGCTAAAGTAAGTTTAAACAGAGTTATATAAATGTACTAAAACAGAAAACGACAAAATGATTTAGGAATTAGACGACGTGCCAACTTAGTTGGCACGAAATTCGGCGGCGGCGAAAGCGAGGGCGGGCAAAAATTCCTTCCCCCCAACCCCTTCCTTTTTGCCCTTTTGTGATTAAGAATAGAGCGTTTCCTCTTTTCTCTGATTAAGAGAAACGCAAAACAGATAAATTTTCTTTTCATTTTAAAAGA
>CAZQLY010000015.1:0-16939 GCA_964594455.1 uncultured Gammaproteobacteria bacterium
AACGGTCCACGGTGGGACACCCGCCCCGTGAACTCACGGATTATCACCACGGATTTCGGAGGTTCAGCCATCGCTAGCTCGCCACGAACCCGCCCGTCTGGAGACTCGACTGCAACGCCGCCAACTGGGCCGTCAGCCAAGTGGTCGTGGCGACGTCGCTCGTCACGCCGACCGAGCTGGCCTGCGACCATTCGGTGCCGCCGATCTTGAGGGTCGTCACGTCGATCACGTCGATCGTCGAGTCCGCCCCCAACACCACCGCCTTCGATGCGGCAGCCGTCCCGGCGGTCACGCCGTCGAGATACCCGGCCTCGGTCGACGAAAGCAGGCTGATGGCGTTCAGCGCATCGGCCACTTCCGTCCCGTCGTAAACATTGGCCAGGGCAATTTCCAGTTTTCTTCGTGCCTGTGCACTAAGAGCCATTTGTCCGTCTCCTCATGGTAAAAAGAGGACCGCGATTACTCCTCGTCGGTCACGTCCTCCGCTTCCGTCACGCGTCCGCGGAGGGGATGGTACATACCGGCCAACTGTCGCTTCGGCCCCGTGTAGGCCGCGCAGCGGGCATTGTGAAGGGCGGACTGGTATAGTGCGTACAACTCTCGCTTGTTGTCCATGTTCCGCAGCGTGGCGATGTGCGATATCGCTCCGGCCAAAAAGGCGTCGAACATCGAGGCGTGAAGGTCCAAGGGATCGGTCACGACGTACTTGACGCCGCTGTGCGCGTCCGTGATGTTCCGGTCCACGTACATCACGGTTCCGTTGAGCCGGTTGACTATGGACCGTTCGGCCGAAAAGGGGTGTTGCCCGTCGCGTCCGGTGGGATAGTTCGTCGAGTCGGAACCGATGCGAACGACCGACCCGATCATGCCGTTGGTCCAGCTGGTTCCCGAGCCGGTCAACGTCGCCCCGTTGGCCGAATTGGAAAGCGTGCCCGCCCGGCATTCGCTCGTTGTGCCCGGATACCGGAGCGGTCGCGGCTGGGCCTCGTACAGAAAATCAATCGTCGTCACTTCGTCGGGTGGCGGCCAAATCCCGAGGGCCAGCGAGCCGTAGGCGTCCTGAAGCGGCAAAACGGTATAATACTCGATCGCCCCCGAATCGGTCCGGTTGCGCCGAAGCATCAGCCATTCCTCCGGCGGCAGATAATTCCCCAGCCGCCATACCCCGTCCGCGCCCAGCGTCCGCTCCAGCGACTTGAAATCGTTCGGCAGCGGGTATATGGTCCGCTCCAGCGTACACGACGTGCCGGCGGCCAAGTCGGCCCCGAAATTCAACGTCGGGTCCAACGTGACGACCTGCCCGCCCTTGTAGTCGGCAATCTGCGAGACGACGTGTTCGACCCGAATTTCCCACCAGCGGTACGAGGAATCGGGCGTCACGTCGTCGGAAAACGTCACCATGTAATCGTACAGCCCATCCGCGTGGTCATACGTGATGGTCGCGTCGCTGTTGACCGCCTCGACGTGTATCCTGCCCATCTTCTTCAGCGAGGGCCAATCGTGGGCCTGCCACAAATTGCGGTACGCGGTATGCACCGCGTGATAAATGTCGTCTTCCGCCGCGCTGGTGGCGTTTCTCCCGAGAAACAGCCGCACGTACTGCACCGCGTCCGCGTAGGTAAGTATGTTGGGTATCATTCGAATCAGTCCAAAATGCCGCCCGCGGGCATCGGATCACTTTCATTGCCCGACAGCCGCGTTAGGGTGTCTTCCCAGAGTACCCGTCGCTCCTCCGGGGTCACGTCGCCTTGGTGCTCCGACACTATGCGTTCGACCTCCCGATCCACCAGGTCGTCCGCCGCGCGGTACGGCTTGTCGTCCGGTACTTCGATGTCCGTCGCCTTGATGTTAAGCGAGCCTCGACAGCCCCAGCCGCGTTGTTTCAGAACCCGGCGATAGTCGTCCGGGTGGTTGACCCACGCCTCCGGGTCGCCCGGGAAGCGGGCAAGCTGCTCGCTGAATCGCGGCTCGCTCCAGCCGATCAATCGCCGCGTGTCCGTGTTCAACGTGGGACACTGCCGGGTGGCCAGTATTTCGGCCATGTTGTGCGACTGTCCCTCCTTCCGCATTCGCTCGTAAGCGGCCTGCACGTCAGCCCGTTCACTGATCACCGGATAGCTCATCGTTTCCTCCGGAATAAAAGCGTGCAATCAATTCCCGTTCCGATTCCAGAATCAAGTCCTCCAGCTCCGGCGTCATCGCCGCCGGCGGGCCGGGGTTGACGTTCTGCGGTGGCACCGAGTGAACGACCCGTGGATTGAACGCATGGTCCAGTTCGGTCAGTGGCATCAGGCGGCCATTGGCTGTTGTTGCCCGGGGTTCGAAGGCGGCGGTCCCTGCCCGGGTGCCATCTGCGGCATCAGCGGCGGCAGCATCATCTCGACCGTGTCCATGTCGGCCGCCTCGCCCCAGCGGCGGATTATGGCGTTGAACGGACGCGGGTCGCCGGTCATCTGGTAGTAGTTCAAAAACGGCTGCATCACAATCGGCATCGCATTGTGGATGTTTTCGATTTGCCTTTGTTTGTTCGGCTTTCGGCCGGAATGGGCCTCGACCGAGTAGCTCATCTCCAACGCGGCCCTGGCGGCGTCGGGCGTGTTGATCAACATACTCCACGCCGTTGTCAGCGGCCCGGCCCCGAACGGATTCGCGGAGCCGGGTTGTCCGTATTGCTCCTCGCCGAAAAGCGTCACGGGGGCCGACACGTGAAGGCGGGTCGCAAACGCTTCCTTGCCCGCCACTCGCGACATAAAGTCCTCGAACTGGTCCGCCATCGCGTCCGGCCTGGACGTCATGTTTTGTTGCTTTATTTGGGCCTCGGCCGACGACCGCATTTGACGCGGTCCCTGCACCCCGTAAAGCAAATCCACGAGCGCCGTCGCCTTGTCGAACGCCTGTTCCGCCACTGAAATCGCCGTGTAAAGATCGTTGTTGACCGGAGGATACTGAAGCACGTGCACCATCTTTTTCACATCATCCGCGGCGCCCATCCCCGAATCCTTGATGGCCACTACTTGGCGGTCCACCGGATCACGGATGGCGTCCTGCAACGCCCCTTCCAACGCCTGGCTGCACACTATGGTATCACAGCATGTTGTCTTGAGGCGTCCCATCATAAAGCTGTAGGCGAGGTTCAGGAACATCTGAAGCGGCAACGCCGGGGCCAGGTTCGACAACGGCCATACGCAGTTGTTGCGGAACCGGAAGTCAAGCTCCGTAAACGGCCACGGGTGTACCTTGTCGGCATGCCACTTGACCGGCCACGCCAACCGCTTCCCAATCTCGGCCTTGACATCGGGCGAGCCCATGACGCCCGCGTGCAGGTTCAGTGGCTCGTCCAGACCCGGCACGATGGCCAGGTACACGTGGTCGCCCAGTTCCTCCAGTGCCTGATAGGACTCCGGTTCCCGGTTCTGAATGCCGTAAAAGCGGTGACCCATCCCGCAGGCCGAGTAGATTTCCCAGTATTCGACCATCTCGTTGGCGGAGTCCGGCCGACTCGCGTAGGACTGGTTGTCGTCGTCCACGTCCTCGTTCGGGCGATGGTGACCCGACTTGGCGAACTTGCGCAGCTTGTGCTCCGGGTAGGCGAACTCCCTCGCCACCTTCCATACCGGTCGGCGTCGCCGACGGGCGATCCACGTCGCCGAGCGGAGCATCGCGGCGTTTGGGTCGATCACCAGGTTATCGACCGAATCGAAAAACGACCCGAACATCGTCCCGTGGCCCGAGTCGTACAGTTCGTGCCACAACAATCCCCTGCCCTTGACCATCGCCTCGACAAGCGACCGTTGCGACTCGCCGCGAAGGTCGAACTCGCCGGGGGTGAAATTCAACCACCACTCCATCAACATCGCCCGAAGCCTGTCGATGAGTTGTTGTTGGCTCATGGGCATCGGGGTGCCGGGCTGGACCATCCCGGGCATCATCCCGGGGTTTTGCATGCCCGCCAACACACCCAACAGTTCCGGCGGGATGTTGGGCCGACGCGGCAGCACCGTCCGGGCGGGAACCCGATGGAAGATGTACGGAGCCAGCACCGCGACGTACTCCGCCGACTTGGCGACGGTCGCTCGAAAAATGGGTTCCGGCAAAGAGGGTCCCAATCCCTGATCGTGTTCGCTCCACATGAACGCATGGGTACTCTCGCCGTAGTACCGCCAGCACCGCTCGGCGTCGTTGCCGAACTTTTCTTGCTTGTGGTGCTGGGCGTCACGGATTCGATTGACCCACACGCGAACCAGGGTCTGGGGATCGTCCATCACACTTCACTCTTGACGGGATTTCTGCCGGGCTTGGTTTGCCGTTGCGGCTTGCGATCGCCGAACGACCCGGTCACGAGCCCGCGCAAGTCCGCCAGCTCGCGTTCGAGGTTCTGGATTCGTATTGTCTGGGGGGCCAGAGCGAACACACCGTTCTCGGCCGCCCGCTCCGGCTGGGTAATGTTCTTCGGGTCGTCCTTGTGCCGCACCCCGTAACAATCCAGTGAATAGCCGCCGGGCGGATAGGCCAGCACCGCTATGCTGTCGCAATTATCCGCCGATCCCTCCCGGCCGACACAGATACCGTAGTACCCCTTGCGGCCCACGTCGCCTCCGCGGTAATAGATCACCGCGTCGCCGATATTCACGTCCGGGAAGGTAAAGTTGCTGTTGGCGACCAAGCCGTCGACCAGCGATTGCACGCGTGGGTCCATCGTTTCTCCTTCGGGGGCTAACGCATCAGAATGCACCCGGTCCGGTGCTTCTTCCGGTTTTTGGCCTCTAACGCCAAAACCACGGGGTTGTCGGGTTCTTCCTCGCGTAGGTCTGGTGGATAATAATAGGGGTTGTAGGCCGCAAAATACTCCAGGCAGTCCAGTAGGTCCTCCTGGAGGTCGAGCCGCTTGTTGGGGTCGTCCGGCTTGTAGCGGGCACGGGACACCTGCCGTTCCAGCTCCGGCAGCGTGCCGCGAAATACCTGCAAACGGGCCGTCCCCGCGACCGCGAGATCGGTCCGGACCCGCATCCATCCCAGCAGGGCTTCCTCGCGAGCCGACACGTTGGTCGTCGAGGTGTAAAACCCGCAGAGGTCGCCGAGCACCCGGGGCCGAATGCCTCGGGCCTTCAGCGCCTCCCAGTAGTGCCACGCGACCGTCTCCGACTGGCCCATCGTCTTGGTCTCGCCGGCCTTGCGATCAATCAAAAATGTTTCAAAACGAACCGGGCCGATCCTCCGCTGAACCTCGTCCGCCCACAGGTTCGCATCCGACCGGAGTTGTAAAAATCCGTCGTAGATGTAGCCGTGCTTTTCGTCCGGGTCGATCGCGCCGAACAAGGTGCCGCAGTATTGCCGCCCGGGGTCGAGTACGAGATAGCGGCAGTACCAATTGGGAATCTCGAAAGGCTCGCAGCCGTGGGGGCCCATCGGGTCGAAATCACGGTAGATGTACCTGCCGCGCATCGCGTAGTTGCCGTAGTAGCGGACCTCGCGTTCCTCGGCGGTCAGCGACTCGAAAAACGCCTCCCTGGCGTCTTTCGAGATGTGCGGGTTCTCCTCCAGGAGCAGCTTCACCGCGAATATGTGCTTGGCCCCCGCGTCGGCCTTCTCGCGGAGGTCCAGCAGTTGCTCGTTGTCGGTCTGTGGGGTCGCCGACCAGAAGGCCCGCGCGTTTTCGTCCTCCCGCATCAGACCGCGATTGAGTTCGACGTAGAACTGCTCGTTTTCGATCTGCTCGTCGATCCAGGCCACGTTGCAAAAGAACCCCTGGGGCGAGTCGCCCATCGAGGAGTAAAACTTGAGTTTCCAGCCCGTCCGTGTAAACGTGATCAAATCCGGAATTCCCTTCGCCCGGTTCTCCCAGGCGATCTTGACCTCGTTGCGTGGCAGCAGCGGCGGGGCGTCCCGCCATTTCTCGCGATATGCCTCGTCGTAGGGGTCCAGTCGCATCGGGTTTTCGGGGTCCAGCCGCACCGCCCGCCACCGGCCGGTCTTCTCGTCCGGGATGAGCTTGATGGCCCCCGGCTCCCACATCTTGCGGAACATCGGGTCGGCCACGTGGTCCAGATTCAGACCCACCGCGACGGCTATGCCGTCCCGCTTGGGGTACTTACCGCCGGGATCGCGGTTCAGGCAGGCGCGGAGCATCTCCACCACCGCCCCGGTCGTTTTCGACGCCTGATTCGATCCGTCCAAAATTCGCCACTTCGCCCGGGACTCGTGAAACTCCCGGACCTTCGGCAGCGGTTGATAAAGCGTAAGGGTTTGCCGGGCCCGCTTGAGCCGCTGTTGGAGCTGGCGGCGGACCGCCTCCCGGCGATTGTGGTCCTCTTGCCGCTGGCGGTGACCCCGAAGCGCGCGCCCCGCCAACCGCGAGAACGATTCGAGCGTCTCGGAATGAATCTTGAAGTCTCGGGTCCAATCATCGATCGGGGTCATTCGTCATTTACCGTAAAACCGAGTCCTGTCAGTTCGCCCGCCAGCTCCTCGTCGGTCCATTCCGGTTCGTCCGGCTCCGCCCCGCCGTCCTTCGGCGTACAGGCCAAGAGCAATTTGGTGATGTCCGACAGCATCCGCGCCCGCACCGTTCCGCCGGCCGGAGCCACCTCGTAGTCAGCCAGACACTTTTCCGCGAAACCGTCGTAACTGCCGAATTTATTCAACAACGCCGCGGCCAAGGGTCGAATATCGACGTTCGCCTCAAGACCGCGAACCAACTCCCGAACGCTTTCTTGTCCGCCGGTAAACCGTGGCATTAGGGCCGGTCCTCCAAAGAATACGGCTGGCCGAGCACTTTCGTCGTCCTCGCCTTGATAATCAATCGTTCCCGCTTGCCGTCCCGGCGGGTCTCCCAATCGGCCATGTCGAGCCGACCGTCGACCAAAATCACCGTTCCGTCCTCAAGCTCCTCGCCCATCCGCCGGGCCGTCTCGCCGTACCACGCGACCGGAATCGCCCCGCCGTCGGTTTGGATGAGCGCCGACGTGAAGTCCGTGTTATCCGGCGGCAGCGGTCGGCAAACCGGCAGCCCGATCACAATTCCTTCAAGCGTAACGCGGTTAAATCCTTCGTTATGATCCACTTCTTGCCTCCGCACGCCGGGCATTGGCTGTCAAACGCCTTGCACCGGTCGCACATCAATGCGGGCATCGCCTGGTTGACCCGCACCTTGACTTGCTGCAACAGCCGGTGAATGTCCTCCATGTCCAACGCCTCGCAGCCCGGCGTCCGCGACACGCGAAACAGCTTCGTCTCCATCGCGTCCACGTAGTTTATCCACCGGAGCAAGACCCTCCTGGCCGCAAACACACTTCGGAAATTCTCCGGTACCTTGCGGCCGTACATATCCCGCGGATCACGCCGCTCGTCTCGCTGGCGGCGCGACGCGATCCGAAACCACGTTTCAAGGCTCGCGACGCATCGAGAGCACGGCATTGTTGGCTGCTGTCTGGCTGGTGTCGGCCACCACCTTTACCGAGTGCATCGAAAAAAGCTCCGAGGGCATTTCGTGCCAGGAGCCGGTCACGACCACAATCGAACTCAGGGTTCCGGCTTCATCGCGTATCGCGGCAAAGGTTCCGTCCCGCGTTACCGACCCGAGAAACGTCACTTTCGAGCCGGTGTAAGCGGCCGGAAGAAACAAATTCCCCGCGATCCCGCTGTGGAGTTCCACCGCGCTCGACGTAAGGGTCGTGGTCGTAAATGAACAACGGCCTGTGGAAACGATCATCCCGCTACCTCCAACGATTCGGATTCGGGCGTCTCTGCCAATACCCATCGCCGCCAGTCATCGTCCGACGGCGCGGAGGGGGTCTCGGGCGTGGATTCCCGTTGTATCGAGGGACTGACCGGAAGCCGGCTTACCGGGTCGCGTTGCCGAGCGGTCGCATTCGGGATGAAGTCCGCCGGACCGTCCCAGCGGTTCTCGCCCGTAAAGGCGTCCTCCGCTTTGCCGTTGACCATCGGGGCTTCGATGTCCTGGAATTGCTTGTGCCGACACCAGGAGTCGAAGTTCACGTAAATCGGCACCCGGCATTCGGCGCATCGGCGGGAGAAGTAGGCGTCCTGGCTGAGCAAGAGTTGGGTCTTCTCGTCGTTGCGATACACATCGTCGAACCACGGGGGCTTCATCTCGCGGAACACGTCGCAGTCGATAAGCATCAGGCCGCTTCCCACGGCGGCCACCCGCACCCATCCGGCCAGCGCCGCGGCGTACTCCCGGCCGACCCGCCGGACGTGACCCTGGTCGTCGTTGCCGAACACGTGAATCTGCCCGTCGCGCCCGCAGTAGGGAGCCGCGGCCACGCTTTTCGGATGTTCATCCAGGCATTGCCACGCGGAGGCTAAAAAAGGCTTGGCGTTTCGGCGGGTCGCCGGCTCGCCGTTGAACGGCAGGTAGGCGTCCGGCCACATATCGGGGTCGATCATCAGCATCCGCGTCGCGTTGATGTCGAGTGCCTTTTGGACGCATTGGTTCCGCATCTGTAGTATGCGGGAGGTCGAGACATCGAACCAGTCGATGTCGCCTAGCTGGTACTGCTTGGCGTCGCGGCCGAGATGGAAGGCCATCAGGGAGAGCCACCGGGTCAGGTGCGGGACCTGGAGATTCCAGCCGGACGGGCAGCAGATGATTAGATGGTGGGCCATTAAGTTTCCGGCGAGCAAAAAGGAAACCGGGACCGGGGCGAACCCCGGCCCGGTCGTAATGGTCCGCTAGCCGGCAATGCCGACCAGCCCCTCCTTCACCCAGACCAACGCATTCGAGTCTCCCTCGGTGGTCGTGGCCGCGGCGTCCAGAATGCCGACGATGAAGTCGTCATCCCCCGCCACGGTCGCGTCGATCTTGCCTCCGGCGTCCGTGCAGATGTTCGCGTGCTGTGCAATGGACGGGTCGGCCGAATGCACGATATAGCACGGCCCCGATTCGACGAGGTAAAACAGATCGTTGCTCGCAATGGACTTCGATGCTGTCATGGCATCGTCCATCGGCTTGGCGACTTCGCCCTGCGTGACTGTCGCCTGGCTCTTGACGTTGCGGCCGAAGTCCTTGGCGGCCGTGCCGAACCCCAGGCACTTCTTCGCGGTCGTGATGGCCGCGCCGGAGTCGTTCCGGACGACCCGCAGCACCACGGGCACGTTGGTTCCGTGCTCGCTGTCGTTGGTTACAAACGTGCGCCCGACCAGACCCTCGCCGGAACCGGCCGTGACCGAACTGTCCCAATCGCTCCACGTCGACCCTCTGGCGAACGGGAGCACTTCATGATCAGCCATTTCATTCCTCCTAGTGTAAAAACGCGACTGCCCTCGCGTCCGGGTTACGTGATCGAGACGAACTTGGCCGAGTTCCGAGGGGTGTCGATGAACAACTGGCCGTAAAAATCCAGATTGAGCCGTTTCGTTGCCGAGATGAAATCATTCTCTTTTTCCATCACGAACAACTGCGGCTGCATCGACCGAAGCGTCAGGTTCTTGAAGCTCAGCATGTAGGCCCTGGATGTGCCGATCGGATATTCGGTCACCATGTCCATGCCCAGCATGTTCAGCGCATTCCAGCCGAGTTTTGCCGCCAGCGATCCTTCGCGCGAACGTTCGATCACGACCCGCTCCTTCGACTCCAGCGAGTTCACCGCGTCCTGATAGAAATCAGGACTGCAAAGGATCACGTCCGGCTTCACTTTCCGGAGCGACAGCACCATCTGGGCGAACTGGACCTGCTCCCGCCAGTTGGCCGCCCACGTCTTGGTGCTACTGAGCCAGGCCGTGTCGGTCACGTCGACCACGAGAGGGCTGACGAATTCGTACTCCGTCCCGCCCGTGCCCGGGTACGGATAAGTCCCCGTCCACGAGCCGCCGTAGTTTCCAAGCGTGAGCGTCAGCCCCCCGTAGGAGTCGTTCGGCGAACCGATTTTCCCGTCGGAGTGGGCCCCGGAGGTCGAGAACCAGCTTTCCAATCCGTGGAGACGATCCTCGTACCCGCTCGCGTTTCCGTCGTTGTAGAGGTCCGCCGACAGGTCGTCCGTCAGGTCGTCCCTCATCCGGCCGCTCACGTCCGATATGACATTGATCAGTTGGGTCGGGCCACCGGCGTTGGCCAACTGTTCAAATTTGCTGAATGCTTCGGTCATCTGGCGGCCGCGCCACGGAAGCGACATGTCCCTGTAGATGTTCGACCGCTTCGGACGCCGCGTGTCCATGTCGCCCTCGATCGGCACCGAGGTCAGTTGTTTGTAGACCACCCGCCAATCGCATTTCTTGCCGGACTGGTTGTATTCAATCCGGCCTTTTTCCCGCAACGCGGACAACAGGTAGTACATCCGCATCGTCGCGTCGGGCACTTTCTTCAAGTGGGCGTTGATTGTCGCGACGTTGATTCGCGCCCACAGGGTATCAAAAGGTCCAGCCATGGCTGTCACCTCCCGTTATTCAGAGTGTAAAGGTCACCAACGGGGCGGCGAGGGTAGGTGGTGAGGGGAAAATAACCGACCCGCGGCGATCGGGCCCTTGAACGGGGTATCCTCGCCGCGGAGTCGGATCGCACCAGTCGCCCCCCCTCCAGGGAGACTGGATTGTTTCGTTGGGCGTTTCCATCAGGCGGCCCCCTTGCCCATGAGTTCACGACTCAGGCTTTGAACCAGGGTTTCGCCCTCCACAATTTCTCCGGGGCCGGGCTGGGGCGGCGGGGCCGTGTCGGTTTTTCGCTCGGCGGCCGGGTTCGCGGGCCTTTCCGGTCCGTTGGCCGGCTGGGCGTGCCGCGACTTCATGATCGTCATTGCCACGCGGAGCCGCTCGATCGGGTCCTGCATCCCCGCCTGACGGAGCCGGTCGTCTTCGCGCGACAACTCATGGGCCAGCGGGGTCAACTGCCCGCTTTGCGGGTCACCGTTGGCAAACAGCCAACTCGCTTGCTCCTGGACCCAGTTGCGCATCTGGCTTTCGACCTGCGTCCGATAAGTCGCTTGGCTGACCCGCTGGTCGACTAACTGCTGAATCTGACCGGGGTCGACGCCTTGCCCAGCCTGCTGGGGGCGGACGGCCTGCTCGATGAGCCGCTGCTGAAGCAACTCTTGTTGCTTGGCGTACCGCTGTTTTATGTCCTCGGGGGCGTTCTCCGCGGGGACCATGAAAGGGTTGAAACCGGCCAGCGGGTCTTCGGCGGTGGGGGCTTGTTGGGTCGGCGGCGCGGCCCCGGACGGGGCCGTCTCGGGCGTCGCCTGCTGAAGTTGCTGCTGAAGAACCTGCAAGGCCCGCTGGGGGTTCTCGCGGATCATCTGCCCCATCCGCTTGTCATCGTCGTACCGGCCGATCGTTTTTTCGGCGTTGACCAGGCCGTTGATCAGCTCCCAGTCGTCCTTGTATTTGTTGCCGTAGCCGCGGCCGAACTTCTCATCGACCCACTCGATAAGCTGCCTGCTCGGCTGTTGCTCCTGTTCATTCTCGGGCGGCTCGTCGGCCGGTGTGTCGGCCGGTTTGTCGGCCTCGTCGGCTTCGCCCGGCGGCAAGAGCATTTCGTGTTCGGTCTCTCCGGTCTCGCTGAGCTGCTCTTCCCGGGTCGGTTCTTCATTCGCGGTTGGGTCGTTGGCCATCCCATTCTCCATCGGGGCGAGAGATACGCCGGCCCGTCGCGCAGACCGTCCGCGCGGCGGATGGAGGGGTATGGATGGTCGCGATGAGCGACGAGACGCGAGCCATGAGCGCATGCGCTCATCGCTAGGGGCTCACTGGCGTCGCGAGTGCGACCAAGACGCGGCCGGTCCCGCAAGAGGGCATGCACCGCCGGACCGGCTTGTCGGCGGTGTGTACGGTTTGCTTGCTTCTCTGCTTACCAGAATTACGCGCACCACGCAAGCCTACTTTTGCGCGGCCGACGGTGTGTAGCGGCTCGCCGCTTGCTTGCTTGCAATCACTCTCTTACTTTTCATCCGTTGTCACGCTCACCATAGGTGCCGCTTGCTTGCTATCACTCTCTTACTTGTCAGCCGTTGTCACTCTACGGGCCACGGCGGCTTGTGGGGGGTCGACGTCTTGCAATCACTCTCGTACTTTTCACTCGTTGTCACAAGCTGGCGGGCTGCGGTGAACGAACGTGGTGGAGGTCTTGCAATCACTCTCGTACTTTTCACTCGTTGTCACCTGTCCAAGCGGTGCTTCCTAATCAGGTACTTCCGGTTGTTCGTCCATTCCGGCTCGCGGGCCGGGCCACGGCCGAACGTTTGGGATCGTAAATGGCGAATCGGCAGATCAACCAGGGCGATTTCGTATCCGACCTTCTGGATGCTGATCGATAGGTCCATGTCCTCGCAGTAACCTAAACCAAACCGCTCGTCGAAAATCCGTCGTCGCTCAAAGCACCCCGCGCTTACCAGAAAACACCAGCCCTCGACAAACCGATATTCGTCCGTTGGTTTCCCCCAAAAACCGTCGCGGCCGACACGTTTCACGCTAGGCCCCACTTGTTTAATTCGCGGGTTGTCGCGTGCCTTTTCGAGCATCGGCGTGAGCCAGTCGCCGCCGAATTCCACGTCGTCATTCAACACGGCGATAAAGTCCTCGTCCGTCGGCGCGGCCAGCCGATATCCCGCATTCACCGCCCGGACGTACCCGATCTTCTCACGGCACACGACGGCGCGGTGGCGCGAGCCGCGGAGCATCCCGAACGACGTTTCCGCCGTCAACCGCCGGCGATCGTCGTCCGTGTTGATCACCAGGTAAACCGTGTAGGGCTCCGGCGTGTGATCGATCAGGGTGCTGATGCACCGGGTCACCGCGTCGATGCCGCACGTGGGGATGATGATGTGCGTTTGCACGGGCGCTCGGCTCAGTTATGGATGAATAGAACCGGGTGGATTTTCCGTATTTGCTTGCGGCCGTACTGTTTCACAATCGGCTCCATGTAACCCTCCCAGTCCGCTGTCTTGTGCCTGGCCCGCCAGCCGATCTCCAATGCGACCTCGCGCCGGACCATCACGCAGCCGCAGTCGATGCGGCACCGCTGCCACTCCGTCTCCCGGTAACGGTAGCCCCAGTCGTTGTGGAGCATGTTGCAGAAAACCGCCACGTCGCCCGGCTGGAAGGCCGAGACCATCTCCGCGCAAAACGTCGGGGCGTAGTAGTTGTCGGCGTTCGTGTGAACCAGGAAGTCCCAGTCCCACGAAGCCGCGTCCCGCAAGGCTATTTGCCGAAGCGTGTGCCCCCAATCGTTATGCCGATACTCGGTCTCGACCGGGTGCACGTTGCCGGGGCAGCGCAAACGCTTCCCGGTGGGGATCGGCCCGTCGTGAATCAGGTAGAGCGAGTGGTCCTCCTGGGTCTGGTCGCGCAACACCCCGACGAGCGTCGGATAACTATGCTCGTAATACCACGGCGCGATGAACAGGACCCGGCTCACTCCTTTACCACCCTCCCATGATGGGTATCCTCGCCAGTCGGGGCGTCCTCGGAATACCCCAGCGGCAGCATCGCCACGACCCGCTGATCGTCCCGCATCTGCTCAAAATGTTCCCTGGCGTGCTGAACATAAGAGAGGGTGTCGTTGACCGTCACCCAGCACGACTGCAATCCCCGGTTCTCGGCCGCCAGCAAAAAGCCCATGCAGGCCGCGCCGACGTCCCGGTCAAGAAGTAATTGCGGCAACGCGGTTTTTCCGTCGCTCGTGACCAGCACGATTCTGGGCACGTTGGCCAAAATGTGCGCGTGGCCGGCGCTCCGGGCGAACTTATCCACGGCCAAAGCCTCGTAAAAAGCGGCGTCCGGCTCGTAAAGCCAGAACTGCACGCTCTTCTGGTTGGCCGCCGTCGGGGCGGCCATCGCGTCCAGCAACACCATGCACGCCTCGGTCAGGCCGATCTTGACCGGCGAAAACTTGCGGTGGCTCCGCCGCGTTTGAAACACGTTCGGCCGTTGGCGTACCCTCAGGTCTTTGCCGAGCCGCTCGGGCAGCCAGCGGTGGAACCAGTAGTCGAACGTCCGGACCCTCCCAACCGCGTCGGCGTGGGCTTGCTGGCTCACGTATTTGGCCGGCTGCATCGAGTTCTCGCACGTCCGGTGTCGCTCGAAGACCGGCGAAACCCGGGGCGCCTTTAACACGCGCTCGACGGCCGCCGGGAGTGTTTCGGTGGTGGGCTGCTTTAGAAACTCGATCCACGGCACCCGCCAAAGCCAGGATTCGTAACAGTTGTTGTTTTTCGGAAACCCGCCGCCGCAGGGGACACAGACGCACGGGATGTGCATCACCGCCGCAAAAATCATCCCGTGCATCCGGTCCGTCACAAGGTAGCGAGCCTTGGCCATCTTCGCGAGTTTCGGGCCCCAGAAGTCCGGGTGTTCCATGTCCCGACACCGCTTGGTTTCGGGACACATCAAGCTCATCCGGTCCGCGTCCCGGACGCTCCACTGGATCGCCTTGCGGGCGGGCTCGTTCCGCTCCTTGTCGTCCCGCAGAATCAAGAGCGGCTTGGCGTTGGGCTCGTCTGGCCGCTCGGCGAGATACCGGTGGTCCACCTTCATCGAAAACACGAAGTCCGGGCAGACCAGCGTGTCGCCGTCGGGGACCATGAACTTCAGCGTTTCGTGAGACTTGTAGTCACGGGCCATCAGCGTGAGGTTACCGTGTTGTCGGTAGACGGCGGCCGACTCGCGCCGAACATTCTCGTCCCGGTAGAAAACCGTCTGCGGAAAGAAGATGATCCGATGGCGCGGGTACGAGGCGACGACCTGCCGAAAGACCGCCTCCATCGGCAAATGTGTCGTCCCCATCCCGCCGGAGGACTGAAAGGCTATCACGTCGTCCGGGCCGATCTGCTTTTGCAGCTCCGGCAACGGCGTAAACAGGAAGACCGTCTCGACTTCCCAGTCGCCGTAATGGCGATGGAGCCAACTGACGATCCTAGCGTGTTGCAGAGCGTCCCCGAGGTTTCGTTCGGCGGGTTTGCGCTGCTGGAAATCACCGAGGAGTATGATGCGCGGCATAATCGAAGACCGTGGAATGCGGGTTAGGAGGGAATCACGCCCTTGGCAATGAGCCGGTTGAGAATTTGCTGGTGCGTGATGCCCCGCGGCGGCTTGCCGTCGAAGTTGAGTTTCGCGTCGGGGCCCTGAAGCCGAAGGGCGGCGACGTCGCGGACCCGGGCGGCGTCTTCGGGGTCGCGATAGTAGCCGAGGTAGTGCCATCGGCCGTGCTGCTTGATCTGAGCCATGTAGAGTTGCGCCCGTTTGTGGTAGTACACGCCGCAGTATCCGGTGCTGCTCATAATCGCTCGACCTGCTCGTTTTCGGTCGCGGTGCGACGAAGGGGGACGTCGGCGGCGTCGCCGCGTCGAAGCATCCATTCGCCAGCGGTGCCGGCCCGAAGCATCCGCTCATCGCCCGGGCGATCGGCCCGCGGCACGTAACGGGGACGGGCCATCCATCGCAGCGTCAAGGCGAACATGCCGCGCCATCCGGTCGCCATCAGCTTACCCCCGTAATCGGCTCTGCTCCGGAGTCGGCCGTGACGGTCTTCGCGGCGTGCGTCGTCGACCCATCCGTGCGTTTAATGGTCCAGGTGGTCCCCGATATGCTGCTTTCAAGCATGGCCAATACGATGGTACACAACGTGTGCTCGTTGGCCGTGGCCTCGACGTTGTCCACGTCGCGTTGTAATAGGGCGTCGGCGACCGCGTTGTTGCCCGCCGATGTCAGCGAAAAGCCCGTCTTGTCGCTTACCGTCACGCTCGTAGCGGTAAGCCACGCGCTGTCACCCCTATTCCGAATTGTCTCCAGAGCGTCGGTGCTCTTGTCGTAGCTCGAAATATCCCCGTCGGCTGCCATGAGTTGGGCCAGGATGCTGTTGTCCACCACGTAATCCGTCAACGTGCAAGCGTTCGCCGCCAGGTAAGTAGCGAGGTACACCAAGTTATCCATCGCAGTGCCGCTTCCGTCCAGCGCCACCGGATTGGTATACTGGTTGCTCGTAATCGAGCCGTAAACCGCGTACATAGCCGACGTGATGAACGAAATCGTCGGACCTCGCCACGGCAGCACGCCGGTCGCGTACCCGGTGAAATAACCCCAGCCAATCGTATCGTTGTCAACGCTGGCCCCGCCGGAATCGGGCATACCGATGCTGTACATCCCGTCGCCGTCGTTCGACCAATCGTAATCGCCGCCCCCCGTGGTAGGGGTGACGGCCGTATGGCTCCACGATTTATTGCCCGCGTCGTAGAAATGCCACACGAGGTCCAGGCCGGCCTGGTCGTAGGTCAACGAGTCTTCCCGGGTCTTGAAATCGGTGTCATCCGTCAAGGGTACGCTGTTGACCGGCAGGTCGTTTACGGTCGTGTTGTAGATTCGCAGCTCGCCTTGCATCAGTCACACTCCCCCGCACACGATATGTTGTTGCGCGTAGTAATACCACGGGCTGCCCGCTATTACCGCCGACGCCGGGAAGATTCGCCGGTGCGGTGGAAGGATGGCACCGCCGATCATCGGATCGCGTGAAGCGAGACGGCGGATTTCGGCTGGAGAAAGGGCGCGCTGCCATGTGCCAACGTCGCCGATATGTCCGGCGAATAAGCGAGTGTCGCGGCCGCCACTGGCCTTATTTTGCTGTCCGATGCGAACTGCTTGGATATCCCCGGAGTTAAAGCTAACGTTGCCTTGCGTATCTTGGCCCTCTTCATTGCCATCGATATAAAGACGCAGGGTCGCGCCGTCCCAGGTTCCACAAACGTGCGTGGCATTTAGCGTCACATTGGATGTGCTCGGAGCGATAGCGTAAGTGCTATCAATGTTATATGAACCGACGTAAAACCAATAGTTGTTGTCTCCGTCTTGGTGTGCCCCTAACCCAGCCCCATAACCTACCAGAGCCCCCCAGTCTGAAATGGGACCAGTTACTGTGTAATCCGTTTTCGACGATCGGGTCCATGCGGCCAACGTGAATGGCGTGTTCTCGGCAAGAACCTCCTTTGGTTCAACGTCCAAC
>CAZQLY010000016.1:0-15598 GCA_964594455.1 uncultured Gammaproteobacteria bacterium
GCCTGGTACTCATTTTGGCTATTGGGTGAAGTAGAGTGTCCTAAGCAACGATAGATACGATGCTCAAAACAAGGATCACTGGGTTTGTTGTTGCAGGTTTTAACTGGGAATATTTTTTTTAGATACTTCACGGTCAGTTTTATGTTTTTGGCATTAGTATAAGGACCGAAATAGCGCGAACCGTCTTTATCCAGCCGACGAACTATTGTGACCGGGGGATAGTCTTCTTTGAGGCCGATTTTTAGATAAGCAAAAGACTTATCGTCTTTCATGATAATGTTGTAGTCGGGATGGTGTTTTTTGATCAGCGTGGTTTCCAGAAAAAGAGCTTCGGTTTCTGAATCCACCATTATATAATCAATATCTTTGATTTTAGTAACCATTATCTGTTTGGCTGGTTCTAGGCTAGCGGATTTTTGAAAATATGAAGATACTCGATTTTTCAAATTGATCGCTTTACCAACGTAGATAACTTTCCCTGTTTCGTCTTTGAATAAATAGACACCAGGTTTTTTAGGAATTGATTTTAATTTGGTTGAAATAGACATATTAGAATTATAACAGGTGTTTAGCGACAGGCGAACAGTTCCCGTCTTTCGACGAGACGGCGCTTATTCGCTTACGGGTGTATAGCCTTGACAAAAGGCAATAAATAATGTATTATGCCTGGTTCTTAGTTAAAGCAGCCAAACAACTTAGCAACAGAATTGGTTGGAAATGATTCTTACTGATTCTGTGGCTTAGTTTCTGGCTAAGCGCTATATCCATCCGGATATACCGGTTGGACGAAGCAGCTCCTTTGCATCAAAAGCAGCAACCCAAACTTGGGGTCCCAGAACTTGGAGGTATCAGTATGGACACTGTTTCTTGGAGTGGAAAAGCGGATTGCGGGGTGGAAGTAGAATTTCGTTCACATCAGCAGCCTGATCTCGACGAGTTGGCCGCCTCTTGGCTAATTCTTCGAACGGCTTCGACTGGGTGGATCGAGCAGCATCTGACCTACGGCAGGATCGACCTGGGGATTGATGGCGGTAAGTTCGACGAGCACGGCGACGGTCGGCGAGAAGAATGCTGCCTGACTCTGGTGGCCAAAGAACTGAGTGTTTATGGCGACATCCGGTTCCAGCAGCTGATCCGCCATGTCTATACCGTGGATGTGGATGGCAAGGGTCAGCCGTTCTATCTGTACAACATCGTCAAGCTGATGCATCGACATCATCCCGGTGATCCGAATCATGTCATTGCCTGGACTTTCGATGCGCTGGATGCCAAGCACCGGGATCAGATTGAGTATGTCGAGGCGATCGACCTCGTTCGTACGGGTGATATTCACTCTGTTACGAACGGTAGGCGCACCATCAAGGTGCTGGTCGTTCGTGCGGACAACACGGCCCTGATGAAGGCGGCTCAGTCACAAAAGGCTCTGGAGCCAGACGTTCTGGTCCAGATCAAGTCGACCGGCAATACCCAGATTTATCGTCGGCCCCGCTCGGGCCTGAAGATGCACCGGGTCGTCCGTCGTCTGCGAGTGGCTGAGGCCGACAAGCGCGGTCGCGAGATTGATCGCCAGCAGCGGCGCAATCTGGACGGCGAAGGCATGACGGCCGGAGATACTACCTGGTACTTTGCCGTCCGGGGTCAGATGATCCTGAACGGCAGTCTGACCAACCCTCACGTCGAGCCGACCCATCTGTTCGAGACCGAGATCTTGGCCTGTATCGAGAAGGGCATTCTCGAGGTCATCGGCAACTAGTTCTTTCTTTTCATTCGTCCCCTGGGAATTGAGGATTTTCAGCGGACAAGAGCCCGTCACACTACTGTGTAGACGGGCTTTTTCTTTGTTTAAGCTCCAGGACTTGCCAGGATTTACAATCCGATGTATACTGTCTGTTAGTATTTTAGTGAGATTCAGTTTTTTCAAGCTGAATTAGCGAAGGAAAAACTGCTAGTCGAACTAATCCCGATGAGCTTACCCAATAACTTAACGAAAGGAGCGATATCGGGATCCCATTAATAATCAACAATGGTCTTTCATGGCTGAAAATATAACAATCAAAGGCGCTCGGGTACATAATCTGAAAAATATCAGTCTGGACATCCCGCGCGACAAATTAGTGGTTATAACCGGTATATCCGGTTCAGGAAAATCCTCACTGGCTTTTGATACCATCTATGCTGAGGGCCAGCGCCGCTACGTCGAATCCCTGTCAGCCTACGCTCGGCAGTTTTTAGGTTTGATGGATAAGCCGGATGTGGATCAAATAGATGGTTTGTCGCCCGCAATTTCAATCGACCAAAAATCAACCTCTCACAATCCGCGTTCAACCGTTGGTACAGTTACTGAGATCTATGATTATTTAAGACTATTATACGCTCGAGCAGGAATTCCTCATTGTCCTAAATGCGGCCAGGAAGTAGCCCGCCAGACTGTGGATCAAATAGTAGAAAAAATATTAGCCTTACCGGAAGGAAATAAATTCAGCATACTAGCTCCATTGATCAAGGATCAAAAAGGCGAGCATAAAAACGTTTTAGAAAAGATCCGCAAGGCTGGTTATGTCCGGGTACGTTTTGACGGACTGATTTATTCCATTGAAGAAGCAGAAGCTTTGAATATTGAAAAAAACAAGAAACATTTTCTGGAAGTAGTGGTGGACCGGTTGGAAATAACCAAAGATATGCTAAAGAAGAAACCGGCTTCAAATAATGATGATGACTCTGAACGCAGTCGTTTAACTGATTCGTTAGAAACTGCCCTGGATTTAGGGAATGGAATAGTGCTAGTACAAGCTGAAGGTGATGAAAATGATTTGATATTCAGCCAGCATTTTGCCTGTGCCAAATGTGATATCAGTTTGTCTGAAATTGAGCCCAGGAACTTCTCCTTTAACAATCCTCATGGTGCTTGTGCCAAATGTTCTGGCCTGGGAACTAAGTTGGAAATTGATCCCAATCTGGTAATACCCAACAGAAAGTTAACCCTAGCCCAGGGAGCGATCCGGCCCTGGTCAAGAACTTCGTCAAACCAGACTTGGTATTATCGGATTTTAGAGGCTGTGGCAAAAGAAAATAATTTTTCTACCAATGTCCCGATAGAGAAATTAAGCAAAAAACAACTAGACATAATTCTTTATGGTACTGGTAGTAAAACTTATGATGTCAACAACCAATTCTCAGGCGGGAAGATAAAGGAATATTGGACTACCTTCGAAGGTGTGATTTCCAACTTAGAACGTCGTTACAAAGAAACGGACTCTGATTATATCCGTTCAGAAATAGAGCGTTATATGAGAATATATCCTTGCCCGGCTTGTGAGGGTAAGCGATTAAAACCCGAAGCCCTGGCCGTAACCGTATCAGATCATTCGATTGATCAAATAGTTAATTTTACCATTGAGCAAGCCTCTAAGTTTTTCCAAGATATTACAAAAAAATCCAACCCCAAAGCTTTATCTGATCGAGCTCAGGTAATAGCTACCCAGATCCTAAAAGAGATCCGCAATCGCTTAACCTTTTTACGGAACGTCGGCTTGGATTATTTAACTTTGGATCGAGCAGCATCCACTTTAGCCGGAGGTGAAGCCCAGCGTATTCGTTTAGCTACTCAAATCGGATCCAGTTTAGTTGGGGTAGTGTATATTTTAGACGAACCGTCAATAGGTTTACATCAGCGTGACAACGATAAGCTAATCGAGACCCTTTTACAATTACGTGATTTGGGCAACACCGTAATCGTTGTGGAGCATGATGAGAATACGATCCGAGCTTCTGATCATGTGATTGATGTTGGGCCAGGAGCCGGTGAACATGGTGGTGAGATAGTAGCTCAGGGCAGTCCAACCCAAATAATTAAAAACAGCAAATCTCTAACTGGCCGGTACCTTTCAGGTAAGTCGGAAATACCTTTGCCCAAGAAATATCGTCCTGGTAACAACAAGTTTCTCAGCATAATTGGCGCAGAAGAGTTCAATTTGAAAAACGTTGACGTAAAGATACCTCTTGGAAAATTCGTCTGTATAACCGGTGTCTCTGGATCAGGTAAATCTACTTTGATGACAGATATATTAGCCCGGGCTTTGGCTCAGCATTTTTATCGAGCCAAGGATTTACCAGGACAGCACAAAGAGATTACCGGTATTGAGCATTTAGACAAAGTTATTGATATTGATCAATCTCCAATTGGCCGGACACCGCGCTCCAATGCCGCCACCTACACCGGAGTGTTCACTTACATTCGTGATTTATTTACTCAGGTTCCTGAAGCCAAGATTCGAGGCTATAAAGCCGGGCGTTTCAGTTTTAACGTCAAAGGTGGGCGTTGTGAATCCTGTCAGGGTGACGGTTACAAAAAGATTGAGATGCAGTTTTTACCGGATGTCTATGTTGAATGCGAAGATTGCCACGGTAAAAGATATAACCAAGCGGCCCTGGAGATTCATTACAAAAGTAAAAGTATTGCCGATGTGCTGGACATGACAGTAGAAGAGGCTTTAAGCTTTTTTGAAAATATTCCTGCGGTACATCAGAAGCTAAAAACTTTAAATGATGTAGGTCTGGGATATTTACACCTGGGTCAATCAGCAACCACCCTCTCAGGCGGTGAGGCCCAGCGCATTAAATTAGCTACAGAATTGTCGCGCCGAGCCACTGGTCGCACCCTTTATATTTTAGATGAGCCAACCACTGGTCTGCATTTCGAGGATGTTAAGAGATTACTTAGCGTGCTAAATAAATTAGTAGATAAAGGAAATACGGTACTCATTATCGAACATAACCTGGATGTAATAAAATCAGTAGATTGGATAATTGATTTAGGTCCGGAGGGTGGAGAGCATGGTGGTGAGATAGTGGCTCAAGGCACACCCAAGGAAGTAATAAAGATAAAGAGATCATATACAGGCCAGTATTTGAAGAAGATATTAGGCAAGAAATAAGATTAAGCACCGCCTCAACAAAGGCTATAGTATTATAGTCATCCTGAACTTGTTTCAGGATCCCATTTACTATTTCGATCGGGATCCCGCATCAAGTGTGGGATGACATGAGAGGCGGTGCTTTTTTTGGTTGATTTTACTCAATAAAAAAGCCATAATGTATTTATGAATAAGAACGATGTTGTAAAATCAATTTTGTCTGAATTGGCCTATTTTGATATTTTTGAACATCCGCTGACTTTGATTGAGCTGTGGCGGTTTTTGCAGACGTCGGGAGTTAAACTATCCGAGATCAAAGAGTTATTAGAAGCTGATCCGACTCTGGTGGCTAATGTCGTTAACGATAGAGGTTTTTATAGACTAAGAGGCGATAAGCCAATCATTGATACTCGTTTGCGCCGGTATCGTGAGGCTGAAGCTAAATTTAAAAAAGCTCTTCGTTTTACCAAAAGACTGGCTCGTTTCCCGTTTATTAGAATGATCGCGATCTGCAACTCATTGGCTTACAGCAATTCCCGATCCCTGGCTGATATTGATTTGTTTATCATCACTGAACCGGGCCATATCTGGACCGCTCGTATGTATGTCACGGGTTATTTGAAATTATTGGGCGAAAGGCCAGAAAAAGATCAAACCAAGGATAAATTATGCGCCAGCTTTTTTCTATCTCGCCAAAACCTTGATTTGAGCTCAATTCGCCTCAATCAACCCGACATTTATTTGGCTCATTGGATGTTGCAGGTTTATCCGCTTTATGATCCGGAAAATATCTATCAAGATTTTATGGAAACAAACAACTGGGTGCGCGATATTTATCCCAACGCTTATCCTATGGACGTTGCTTCCGCCCGTCGGGTGAAGGTTGGAAGAGGGCTGAGACAGGCAGGCGAGGCGATTCATTCTGGCTGGCTGGGGGGGTCTCTGGAAAAACAGTACGAAAAGATCCAGCGCCGGCTTTTACCAAAAAGTCTGAGTAGTTTGTTAGGCCAAGATACTAGAGTTGTTATGTCAGATGAAATGCTGAAGTTTCACGATAATGATCGCCGGGGAGAATATCAGGGCAAGTGGCAAGAGAGATTAAAAGAGCTGGATATATGATAAAAAAAATACAGTTTATTAGCCCTTGGCTATTGTACGCCTATGTTTTTTTGTTACCTTGGCAAACACGCTGGATCATAGAGCGTGGCAAGATAAGAGGCGACGCTTGGGAGTATGGCAGTTATAGCCTTTATGCCATAGAAATAATTCTGTTTCTGGTAATACTTTTACAGGTGATAGCAAAGATTGCGGATAAGCGTCGTGACCGCCGAGGAATAAGCGGATTAGATTTAGCAATTGCTGGATTGGCTCTGATTGCCGGATTATCTTTCTTTTGGTCGCTTAATTCTGGCTTGGCGCTCTACGGCTGGGGTAGAATCATGGAAGGTGTGGCTTTGGTCTGGTTGATATCACGGATGAAATTTAGTTATCGCTGGCTGGTCCGATCTTTTGTGGCTGGTGCCACGGTTCAAGCCATTATTGGCTTGGGACAATTTTTATCCCAGACCAGCTGGGGTACGAAATGGCTCGGTATGGCTGTACACGACGCTGGCCAGCTGGGAACATTTGTTATTGAGGCTGGCGGTGAAAGATTATTGAGAGCCTATGGCGGTTTGCCTCACCCCAATATGTTAGGTGGGCTATTGGTGGTGGCTTTAATTTTGCTTTTTGGATTGTATTTTGATCTCTATCGAAGGATTTATTTATGGTATGCCACACTGTCTCTTAAGCAACAGCAAAAACTCTGGTCCACTAGTAAATCAAATATGTTAGGATTTGCTGCTGAAATAGTCTTTTATCTTTTTTGCTTTATCATCAGTGGTTTTGGATTGATAGCGACTTTTTCTCGAGGCGCTTGGCTGGGCCTGATCATCGCTTTGTTTATCATGGGCGGATTGATAATACTCAAACAGGATAAAAAGAAACTTTATGTATTCTTGAAGCTCGGAATAATATTAGCATTAATTGCGGGTATATCCCTGTCTGTTTATTGGGAGCCAATAACGACGCGCTTCAAATCTGAACCGCGATTAGAACAGATTTCTCTGGAATCACGTGGGACTTATCAGGATCAAGCGATGGAGCTTTTGAAAGAAAACTGGATAGTGGGAGTAGGGGTGGGGAATTATACTCAAGCGGTGCGCGAAAAGATTACCAGTCGGCTGGATGCCTGGGAGTATCAGCCAGTGCATAACATATTTCTATTAATTGGAGTAGAGCTGAGCGTGTTTGGGTTGTTGATATTCTGCTTTTTGGTTTTTGAGATATTCCGCCGGTTTGTTAAGTCGTTTCTAGGCAAAAAGTTTCTGGATCGCTGGTCCCTGACTGGGTTTGGCATTATCTTAGCATTATTGGTTATTGGTATATTTGACCACTATATTTGGACATTGTACTTCGGAATAATGTTATGGTGGTTTGGTTTGGGATTTTACCGAAAAGCCACAAAATAGCTAATGTTGGCTTAAATTAGTATGTTAAGTGAGTAGTTTATTCTTGGACTTGACGTCATTTTTGAATTTGTTAATATATAATAACGTTATTAGCACTCTATTTTGTGGAGTGCTAAAGAGTGAATTAATAAGCATTATTAATAAAAGGAGTTGAATTATGCAATTAAAACCTCTGGGTGACAGAATTGTCGTAAAACCCCTTCAAGAAGAAGAGGTAACCAAATCAGGCATTGTTTTACCTGAAACGGTAGAAAAAGAGAAAAAAGAACAAGGCGAAGTAGTCAGTGTTGGTAACGGCGAAAAGATTCAAAAGCTGGGTATCAAGGCTGGCGATAAGGTCTTGTTTGGAAAATATTCTGGTGAGGATGTGACTGTCGAGGAAGTCGAATACAAAGTTCTAAAAGACGAAGACGTTTTAGCTATTATTGAATAACTTAAGATAAATTAGTAAAGGAGTATAAGTATGGCAAAGCAAATTAAGTTTGATGAGGGAGCGCGCGAAGCTCTCCGACGGGGGGCCAACACACTAGCCGAGGCAGTAAAAGTTACGCTTGGACCAAAAGGACGCAATGTTGTGCTAGATAAAGGGTTTGATTCACCAACCATTACCAATGATGGTGTTACTATTGCCAAGGAGATCGAACTCAAAGACAAGTTTGAAAACATGGGAGCTGAATTGATCAAAGAGGTAGCTTCCAAAACAAATGATGTAGCTGGTGATGGAACTACCACAGCTACTCTATTAGCCCAGAGCATAATCAACGAGGGTCTGAAGAATGTTACAGCCGGTTCTGATCCCATGGCTATTAAGAGAGGTATAGAAAAAACTGTTGAAGTGATTGTCGAAGAGCTGAAAAAAATATCCAAGCCAGTCTCCAGTCAAGAAGAGATTGCTCAGGTGGCTTCAATTTCTGCCAATGACAAAGGAATTGGCAAAGTCATTGCCGAAGCCATGGAGCATGTTGGCAAAGATGGGGTTATTACCGTAGAAGAATCCCAGTCTTTTGGCATAGCCAAAGAGTTTGTCGAAGGCATGCAGTTTGATAAAGGTTATGTTTCACCTTATATGGTGACCAATACCGAGCGCATGGAAGCTGTTTATGAAGATCCCTACGTTTTGATTACCGATAAGAAAATTTCAGCACTCAACGAAATTCTTCCACTCCTGGAAAAATTAGCCCAGGCCGGTAAAAAAGAATTGGTATTAATCGCCGAAGATATTGAAGGAGAAGCCTTGGCCACGTTTGTAGTCAACAAAATCCGCGGTACTTTCAGCGTTTTAGCTGTAAAGGCTCCAGGATTTGGTGATCGCAGAAAAGAAATGTTGGAGGACATGGCTATCTTGACCGGCGGCAAAGTCGTTTCTGAAGAAATGGGTATCAAACTGGAAAACGTTGAGATCGAAACCTTGGGCCAGGCCAGAAAGGTTATTTCTACCAAAGAGAATACAACCGTTGTAGAAGGCAAAGGTGATGAAGCTGCAATTAAAGCTCGTATTGAACAAATCAAGAAAGAGATCAAAGAATCAACTTCAGACTTCGATAAAGAAAAGCTTCAAGAGCGCTTGGCCAAGTTAACTGGCGGCGTTGCAGTTTTAAAAGTTGGCGCTGCCACCGAAACTGAATTGAAAGAGAAGAAGCATCGTATTGAAGACGCTTTATCAGCCACTCGTGCTGCAGTTGAAGAAGGTGTGGTAGTCGGCGGTGGCGTGGCCTTTATCCGGGCTTTACCATCCCTGGAAAAGGTTGAGCTGGAAGGTGACGAAAAGATCGGTCAGCAGATCTTGACTCGTTCACTGGAAGAGCCAATTAGACAGATCGTCCAAAATGCCGGCAAAGAACCTTCAGTTGTCGTTGAAGAGGTGAAGAAGCTAAAAGATAATCAGGGCTATAACGCGGCTACGGGTGGTTATGAAGATCTAGTAAATGCTGGTATTGTTGATCCGATGAAAGTAACTCGTTCAGCTCTCCAGCACTCTGCTTCTATCGCTGCTATGCTGCTAACTACTGAAGCAGCTATAACAGATTTACCAGAAGAGAAAGATGATAAACCCGAAATGCCAGGCGGGATGCCCGGGGGCATGCCAGGCGGAATGCCCGGTATGGGAATGTAATCACAATAGAAATAGATAAAAAGAAGCGGGGTAAACACCCCGTTTCTTTTTTATGTTACAATAAAGCAAGTATGAAACGAATTGTATTTATAATTATTGTTTTGATTATCCTCAGCGGAGGATTGTATTGGTATTTATACCAACCCGATACTGAACCCTCAGCAACTGATAAGGGGTTTCAATTTGTCCGAGATTCTTATCAAGGATTCAGCTATGAAGATTCGTACTTGAAGTATCGCTATCCTACTGAAAATCTGTCTTGTGCTGGAGTATCAGGCTGTGACTTATCCTACCGTTTACTAGATGCCTACTTTGATGTAGTAATGTTGTCCCGAGCTGGAGCCAGCGAGGTTGACTTAGGCCAGCAACTGACTGATGCTGATCAGGTTTTTGAAGCAATTCTACCAACTTGGCAGAGCGGAACAATCAAAGATACCCTAGCTTCTGAAGGAAGCGAAGATTATGCCCTGGATACTTATTGTATTATGGGCTATTTATTTGAAGATAAGGTTATGGCTGATGTTGTTGCCAGCTATCGGACAGGCCACGGCTGGTTTGAATCGGATCATTTCCCACAGGATACCTGGCGCAATATTGCTGATGAAACCTGGTGTTTGCGCTTAATGATGGTTACAGGAAAAGAAAGTGACATTATACCTGAGGCAATTCAGAGAAAGATAATCGAAACAGACGAATACTTGTTAGATGAGTCGTTGATTAACCAGCAAGCCGTTTTATACCACATGGTTCAGCTACTCAACGATGCTATTGCAGCTGGAGTGAATCTTGAAGGAATGAAAACCGCCCTGGATAATTATTCTGATCAGCTAGTTTTATTGACAATGGAAAACGAATTGTGGAGTCAGCCCTTAGCCTTAGCTAACACGCTTGAAGCTCTGGCCTCAATCGGTTATTCTGATAAGGAGATTTTGAGCAAGATCGCCGACCAGCTAACGGCTCTACAGAGGGAAGATGGTTCCTGGTGGGCCAACCCAATATCGAATAACGGAAATGTCTTTATAACCTTGCGAGCCAATTTGGCTTTATTGGAATATAAAAAGTTAAATAACACACAATGAAAATTAAATTCAAACATGCCCTGACCACTTTGTTAATGACCGGCCTTTTGGGTTACGGAATAAACTGGGTCATTAACTGGGTGATCAGAGATCAGATATTACCTTTCCATTGGGAACGTTTTAACTTAATCGGATTGTACGGCTTAGCCTTGGTGCTGCCGGCACTTCTGATATTTTGGCTAATTGAACGCAAAGACCATGTTGGTCTGGGTTGGAAGAAATTTTCTTTCAAAGATTTGAAATATCCGCTACTGGGCGTAGTGTTGGTTTTTCCGGTTTTTCTCTTGGGCCGTATTTTGGTGCCGGAGTTTGATAGCTGGTTTGTTCAGTTGCAGGGAATCCGAACCTGGACCGGCTTAAGCTTCTTTTTGATGTCGACATTTTTCTTTGTGTTCAAAGAAGAATTAATCGAAAGGTTTATTCAGGCTCGCTTGCGATTGGTTTATGGCTCTTTGATAACTATCCTGACTCTAGCGGTGCATTTCAGTATTTTTCACTATTCAGTATTCTATGGAGACTATAACTGGAGCATAATTCCCTCAGTTTTTTTCTCGACTTTGGTGCTGGCGGCGCTCTATGAACGAACCAGAAACATTTGGCTGACCATAATATTCCATTTGGTGTTTAATAGCTTTAGCGCACTGCAGATTTTTCTCCACGGTCAAATGTATGGACCATTCGAAACCGCTCTCTGGATAGTTTATGGAATAGCTTTTGTAGCTTTTGCGGTTCCGGCTTGGCGGGCTTTCCGACCAGTTATCCAAAAAGCCTCAACGCCTAAGCTGGGAGACTGGGTTTTTTTGCTGATCATAGGTATCGGGCTTCCGCTTTTGCTGGTTTTAATTAGTTAAAGCTGGAAAAAAACAGAAAACTTGCTTTTTTCAAAAAAATAGTGTATAATATAGACACTCAAAAATAAATTAACAAAAACACTAAAAAAAATGACAGATCAAAACCAATCTTCACATTTGGAATCTTCTTCAACACCAGCTCAGGAAACACCTGAAGCAATTCTGGCTGGCCAGCCGACAAAATTCTACTTAAATCTTGTTATTAAACCAGTAGCGCTAGCCTTAGCCGCGCTGATTGTGGCTGAGTTCAGTCATGTTGCCGAGTATTTCGACTGGATTGTACTATTGGGCGCAGCACTATACATTGGCTGGAGAGTAGCTAGCCATAAATCAACTGAAGCTATTCAATCAATTATTGCCGGGGCCTTTGGTGGAGCGTTGCTGGGACTAACACTGGCTCTGTTTCGTTTCATAGTCCACCTCAAGGTCTATCATTTCTTTGAAATCGTCACTGAGCCAATCACCTTTGCCGTCTTAGGCATGTTGTTGGCTGGATCAGTGTATTGGATGATCAGTGGGCGTTCTAAAATATCCAAAGAATTACCTAAAAAATAAATTTCAATAAATTAACAAAAACCCCATGCCAAACGTAAACAACAAAGTAAATCAGGACGAAAAGTTATTTGGTGCTTTGAGCTACCTGTGGGTAATCAGCATCATTATCCTGATTGTCAAAAAAGACAGCGAATTCGTTAAGTTTCACGCTCGACAAGGCCTGGTTATTTTTTTGGTCTCTGTCGTACTAGGTTGGATTCCAATCTTAGGCTGGCCAATACTGGATGTAATTCTGATTATAGCTATTATAGCCGGATTGATGAAAGCATTGAACGGTGAAATGTGGGAAGTGCCTGTTATTGGTTCGCTTGCCAAAAAGATCGACCTATAAATCTAATTAAATAGCATTGGCTGCTTGTCTTCTCTGATGGGTGGTTCAATGTTTTAATAAGCTAAGCTGCATTAATAAAGCAGCGCTAATGAGTACTATGCCAAGATCAAAAAACAAGCGATTAATTTTGTGGTTTAAAGAACTTAGAAACACCGACGTAAAATATGTCGGAGGTAAAAATGCCTCGTTGGGTGAAATGTATCATTATCTGACACCACGAGGTGTTTTAGTACCCAATGGTTTTGCTGTTACAGCCGATGCCTATCAGTATTTTTTGAAAGATGCCGGTATTAAAAAGGAGATAAGGAAGATATTAAAGGATACAAACGTTCATAACATCCGCAGCTTAATGGCTGGTGGTAAGAAGGTCAGAGAAACCATTCTCAAGGCTGATATGCCAGAGGATTTGGAAAAAGAAATCATCCAAGCTTATCGTCAGTTGGAAAAAGAATATGGCAGAAACTGTGACGTGGCAGTCAGGTCCTCGGCTACAGCTGAAGACTTGCCAGACGCCTCTTTTGCCGGGCAGCAAGACACTTATTTAAATATCCGTGGTCCTAAAGAATTATTGAAAGCCTCAAAAAGATGTGTCGCTTCATTATTCACTAATCGCGCTATATCGTATCGAGAAGACAAGGGCTTTGATCATTTCAAAGTGTCTTTATCTATCGGGGTGCAAAAAATGGTGCGTTCCGATAAGGCCGCCTCAGGCGTTATGTTTACCATTGATACGGAAAGCGGTTTTGCCAATACGGTATTGATAAATTCATCCTACGGACTGGGTGAAAATATCGTACAAGGCAAGGTGACTCCAGACGAATATTATGTTTTCAAACCCACTTTGGCTCAAGGGCACAAAGCAATTATTTCTCGGAAACTGGGCCGCAAGAATATCAAGATGATCTACAGCCAGAATCCGCAGAAACCCACAGTCGATGTATCTGTCAAACCAGCAGAACAATTGAAATACTCTATTACGGATCGAGAAGTATTGAAACTAGCTAAATGGGGTGCAATTATTGAAAACCATTACAAGCGCCCCTATGATATCGAATGGGCCAAAGACGGTGTTAGCGGAAAACTGTATATTGTTCAGGCCCGACCAGAGACTGTTCAATCACAGCGCGATTATTCAGTATTAGAGGATTACAGTTTAGCAACCCGCGGTAAAGTTTTGGTTGAAGGCTCGCCAGTCGGATCCAAGATAGGTTCTGGCAAGGCCAATGTTATCAATGACGTTAAAGATATTCACAAATTCAAAAAAGGTGAAGTGCTGGTAACTGATATGACTGATCCGGATTGGGAACCGATCATGAAAATAGCGGCTGCCATCGTGACTAATCGAGGAGGCCGGACCTGCCACGCGGCAATTGTTTCTCGTGAGTTGGGTATTCCTTGTATTGTTGGAACCGAAGATGCTACCAAGAAGATTAAGGCTGGTCGGCCGCTAACAGTCTCCTGTGCTGAAGGTGAAACCGGTTATGTTTATGACGGGATATTAAAATTTAATGTCAAACGTACCAGTATAAAAAACCTCAAACGTCCCAAGACAAAAATAATGATGAACTTGGGCGACCCGGAACGGGCGTTTGATTACAGCTTTATTCCAAATGACGGAGTGGGTTTGGCCCGCGAGGAATTCATAATCAATTCATTCATCAAGGTTCATCCGATGGCCTTGCTGCACTTCGGCAAGCTAAAGGATAAGAAGGCTAAGAAACAGATTGAAGAATTGACTCGTGGTTATAAAAGCAAGAAACAGTTCTTCATAGATCAATTAGCCTCGGGTATTGGCATTATCGGAGCGGCTTTTTATCCCAACGATGTCATTGTTCGTTTATCTGATTTCAAAACCAATGAATATGCCAACTTGATTGGCGGCAAGCAGTTTGAACCGGTAGAAGACAATCCGATGATCGGCTGGCGGGGAGCTTCACGATATTATGATGACAATTTCAAAGCGGCTTTTGCTCTCGAATGCTTAGCTCTAAAAAAAGTGCGTAACGAGATGGGCTTAAAAAACGTGAAAGTAATGGTGCCTTTCTGTCGCACTGTTGAAGAAGGTAAAAAGGTGTTGGCGGAAATGGCCAAATACGATTTGAAACGAGGCCAGGATGGATTAGAAGTATACGTAATGTGTGAGATACCATCCAATGTCATTTTGGCTTATGAGTTTGCTAAAGTGTTTGATGGATTTTCCATTGGATCAAATGATCTTACCCAGTTAACCTTGGGTTTGGACAGAGATTCTGAGCTGGTCAGCCACATCTATGATGAGCGCAATCAAGCGGTAAAGAACCTGGTAGCCCAGGTTATTGATCGAGCCCATCAGCGTAAGAGAAAAATAGGTATCTGCGGTCAGGCGCCATCAGACTATCCAGAGTTTGCCAGATTCTTGGTCCAAGAAGGGATTGATAGCTTATCTCTAAACCCAGATACGGTCATCAAGACCACAATCGATATCTTGAAAACAGAGAAGAAAATAAAAACTCGCCGACCAAAAAAGAAGAAGAAATAATTTCGCTAAGATAGCAAAAACGCGTTAATAAAAAGCGCGTTTTTTGCTTTTATCCTATTGACATTTTTAATAAAATTTCATAGTATACAATCACGTTCATTTACTGGAGCTTTCCTGCGATGCCTGCAAGAGGCGGGCTATACAGACAGCTTCAGTAGCAAATTACTGTGTATCATGGGAGATGTTCTACAGACTTCCTTAAACGACAACACTTGGAGGGAGGACGGATGGGCTCAAAAGCTAGGCAGCCTAGTACGACCCGAATCAACGGATTGCCCCAGCCGGTGCGGCAGCGAGCGTTCGTAGAGGTGGTTTCGGGCGGCAAGCAGCGCACGCTGAGCGGTGAAGAACTGGTCGAGATGTTGGGACTCGAAGGCCTACAGTTGGTTTCCAGCGGCGACACAATCCTGCTGCGCAACCAGTTTGCTTCGCCTGAGGTGAATGGCACCATGGTTCACCCAGCCCGCAACCTCATGTTGCGGGGCGAAGATACCTTGAAGCTGCAGGGCCAGAGCGGACCGGTTCACTGCCGGGTGATTTCTAGGACCTAGTACTTTGTGCTTCGATTGGCCGTTGGGTTCCACGGGGGAGACGCGGCGGCCACAGAAGCCCCAGCGGAGACGCCAATGTCTCCAATGGGGCTTCCTTTTTTTTAAAAATTTAGTTATAGTTTGAATAGTTTTTTGGAGAGGTCGCATAGTGGTCTAGTGCGCCTGCTTGGAGAGCAG
>CAZQLY010000017.1:0-15072 GCA_964594455.1 uncultured Gammaproteobacteria bacterium
AGCGTTGCGCACGCCCGTTATGGCGGCGCCTTCCACAACCAGGATCAGGGGGACTTCAGACAGTCACAGCCAGTGGCCAAAAAGTCAATATTGAGTTGGCCAATACATATTATGGTGTTCAGCTGTCAGGGTTATCAGAAGTCTATCTCCCATTAAATGATGTACAAATAGAGTCCGATGGTCTGTTTGCCTTCTCGAAAGATCAGTATTTTTATCCTTATCCTTTGAATGTAGTAAATATTAAGACTGATACAGACATAGAATTATTGGATTATGTGATCAGCAACTATATTTCTCCTGTTGAATCTGGCGATTGGCTGGTCAAGTCCCAGACCTTTGATATCGAAAAACTCTATCGGGACGACGATGGCAAGGTTCGTTTTCGACTGAGCGCGCCTGGGTTGAGCGAAAGAGGGGATACGATACGTATTGCCGAAATCAGAGTTATGTTTGAGAAACCTCCTTTGACTTTTGATAATTTTTTAGAACGAGTAAAGAATTATCTCAAGAAATTAATTAAAAAAGGCTAACATGCAGGAAAAACATCAAAGTGAACTTAGTTGGTTTGTGACAAAAGCGAGTCTATTTGTTTTTTTGCATGCTTTGGGCACTTATTTATTCCTTCAGATTTTTAATGTATACTCTGATGGGTTTATTGCAGAAGTTTTTGATATAAAAATACCGCTAGTAGTAGCGATCATTAGCAGTTTCATATTAGCTGTCTTTGTTTCAAGCAGTCGGACTAAGCAAGATCAGGGGTAGAGCCGCCCTATTTAATTTCGTAAATACTAATATCAGACACCCAGATCGGACATAGCTCAGATGAGTTTTGTCCATTATTTATTTCAATTGACAATTCATTTAGCCCAGGATTTATTGGGTTAATGGTGTTTAAAGAGATTTCTTCGAATTCACTATCTCTGACAATAAACGTGTCGTTAAGTGATCCATTTATTTCTAGAGAACCATAAGTAGTAGTATTGGAACAAGTACGAACTTTGAACTTTACTTCAATCTTACTATCGTTTTGCATGTATAATTGAAGACTAGCTTTACTATTGATTTTTCTTCTTTTACTGATGCCTAGTTTATTCTCCAAAATATCCCAACCACCGCCGAAGACAAACGGAACACTGGCATTTTTCTCTGATCTGACGATAGTGAAAATGGTAAATTCTTCACCTTCAGCCACTTTCAAATCAGGAAGGTGGTTTTCCAAATATTCCGTCAGTTTGTCGCGATCCTTTTTATTAATAGCGTTTTTATCTATGTAGACATAACCTATGTTGTTGTCGCTGATAATATTGGCAATATTGTCAGAGTAATACCCGGTTTCCCTAATGTCTCTGTAGGCCTCTAGTTCGGAATATTTATTTTCACTAGTGTTATTATAAAGTTCATTGAACAAAGGAAGTTTGTAAAGCAGGGCTTTGTGCCCACCTTGGTCCTCAACAATTAGATCGCTGTAGGACAGTACAGGATGACCGTAAATTTCACCATCTTTACCGATACTGGCTTCTTGAAAATAGTAGGATGAGTATAAGGGCGCTACCGCTATAGTTTCGTCGGAACCACTATAGAGACTTTCGAAATCGCTTGATGTTCTGATGTTTTCTATTGCTTTATAGTTGATGTCACTTAGGATGACATTACCGCCGGCAGATGATTTGCTGTCGGTTACTTTCATCTTAATTTCGCTAGTTCCCGTAAGAATGTCTGGGATAATTAGATTAACCGTGTTGGTTTGGTCGTAAGAAAAGAAGCTTCCAATAAGTTCGTCATTATAGTAGAATGATACATCACAATATTGGTTGCTAGGACTTCGAAGATTGAGGCTGAGGGAAAGATTTTTGTGAGCAGTGTATTGATTGAAAACTTTTAAAGTAGCCTCGTTCCTAAATTCCCTTGTTTTGCGTTCTTTGTTTAATTCGTTCCAACCATCGCTTAAGCCCAAGAAGAGGAAGCTATCTGATGGCTCCTTCTTTATTTTATAAGCCATTAGGTATTCATCTTCATAGCGTTTCTCAATATCAAAGTTTTTGTTAATGAACTCATTCAGATAATCATAGTCTTCGGGCAGAATATAATCCTGATCATAACCGACAAATTCCTTTTGTATAACAATGTATGGAATATTTAAATAATTAAACACTTTATTAGCCAAATAGGCGTAATCATGGTTAATGATATCTGAAGGTAGTGCCTTTCCGTTTGGCAAAGCGTAGAGTATTTCAGATAACACGGGGGTGGTTCTTTGAAGTTCCCATTTGCCTGGCATTTTTCTGGCCGGATCAAGTCCCGATATAAGATCTTTGTCATGGATTGAGGCGTAGTAATTTGTTTTGGCATCTGCCACATAGTTGGTTGAGCCTGGAATATCCGCAATATAATATTTTGCCGGATCATTTTTTAACTGATCATAAAATGGAGAATATTCCAGACTAGAAAATGGGATTGGAATGGATAAAAACTCCAGCGAAAGTAGTGCAAACACGCCGATTGCCAAAATAGCTTTTATTCCTGTTTTTTTAGCAGGGAGATGATCAAAAAGATACTTTAATCCAAATGCGGCAGCGACCGAAAAACAAAGTAAAGCTATAACCCACATCCGTCCTACGGCTCTGATGTTCTCAAAGAAGGGGGCGTATTTATATAGAAACAGGTAGGGCAAAGCAACCTTTGGCTCCACTGTCCCCAAAAAATGAAGGTAGGGTCCCAAGGACAAAATAAAAAAACCCAACGCCGAAATGCTCCAGAAATAAACTTCTTTTATCTTTCTGCGTTGAGCAAAGAAAATAGATAATATTGAGAGCAGCAACGCCACAATACCTAGATAGTTTGAATAAGTGGGAGCGTTTCCGGTAAACAGTTCTCTAATTGGTGTAAAGAAATCTCCCCAGAAAGGATGGAACTCGGTGGGAGTTATTATGGACAGGAAATCGGGTGAGTATCTAATGGTCTGGTCCAGGCCTGGATTCAAATAGTTTTCTTCGGAAACTGATATTTTTATTTGAGGGGCGTAGAGAAAAATAACCAGTATGACCGCTAAGACTAAACCAATCAAGGAATATAGCTTGAATTTTTTGTTCTCAAATATTTGTTTATTTTTTATTAAGTAGAAAATCAGGAAAGGAATCAAAAAGACAAAATAAAAAGCAGCAAAATGATTTTCGCCAGCGACCAGCAGGAGAAAGAAGAGACCCATTGCTACCAAATTCTTGGCACTGGGCTTCTTAATAAATTTAAAAATATATAGCGTAGTGAAGGGTATCCATTCAATATGAGTAGCGCCTCGAAAACCCATTCCCCAGGCAATATGAGCCGGACTAAAGCTGTATATAAAACCAGCAATGAAGGCCGAAGTTGATGCTGCCCAACCCTCAATATTCAGGTTCTTGTAGATAAACTTAATCAGTAAGTAGACACCAAAACCAGCCGCCACAAAAGAAAACAACCAATATAGGTTATACCCGGTTGGCTGTTTAAAGAAAAAATGAAAATAGGTATTGATGGAAATGGGGTCTAGACGGAAATGCGAAATGGTATGCAAAACGCTTTCCCAATATCCGAGTTCACGGAGTGTGCTGTAATTATTATTGATGGCAGCAATATTTTGAAAAACATCACCGCCTCTACCCACAACTTGCTTGGTAAATTTAAGGATGAAGGGATAGGTGTAAGCAAGACTGGATCCCAAGTACAATAAAATAACTAATATATTGTTTTTGTATTTATTGATTATTTTCATGTCTTTATTACTAAAAGATACCAGCAAAAACCAGAAAATGCAACTTAATCGAACCGGTCTGTTGTCTTGGTTGACGGGGGGATTTGTGATTTGTTAATAACTTGTAATTTTGATATATTTATCTTGTTTGAAGCTTCTATCGTGACACGATGAGATAACATGAATATCAACTTTACAGACAATAAAAACAAAGCAGGAGGCGCTCAAAAAACAACCGCTGTTCCCCCTGGATCACTATATCATTTTTTTTGTTGGCTAGGTATTTTATTACTCTTTGTCATTATTTTATTAAAATATTTTTTTAAAAACCAATCAATCTGGCCGGAGTTTATTAACACCCCGGTAATGTTATTCGTCCTACTGTTCCTGGCAGTCACCATTTATGTAATTAGACACCCAGTCGTAAAGCATGAGCGGTCCTTGTTTTGGTTCTTAGTGATTCTTTTCGGATTGAATTACCTGTGGTCGTTCAGCCGGCTAGAGTATCCTGAGTACGATCAATACGGCTTCAGTATTTATCTACAATATTTGTTGATTATTATGGCAATGTTAGTACTACCTACAGTCAGAAGTAAATTGTATGATTTTTATAATAATCTTAAAAAGTTTGCCGAAGTATTGTTTAATGGCCAGCGAGAGGGTTCTTCTAAGTGGAAAGTTGGATCCAAGAAAAAAAAGAACAATCTGCTTAATATTTGTTCATGGTTTACGCATAATGGCTGTGGACTTTTTATTTTGATACTACTGGTATTTTTATTGGGCTTAGGATTGAGATTGTATCATCTTGACCAACTCGATCCGGCTGGCGATGAATATAGACACTTACTGGCTGCGAAACATTATCTAGCTGATGGGTATTATGATTATCCTAATTCTAACATCACTACCGGGATACTGATTCTAACGCAGAAGATAACTGGCAGTAGCTCGTTATTTATACTGCGCTTGCCGTTTGCGATGATTGGATCTTTGTCGGTGTTGTTGCTGTTTTTTCTTGGAAGGAAAATGAATACTACCATAGGATTGATAGCTGCCTATCTCTATGCCTGCCTACCCCTTGCGGTTGGCATGTCTAGATACATCAGGGGATATGAAATAACAGTTTTTGTTTTGTTGTTTTTGACTCTTCTTCTGCTCCAGAAAAAATTTATTAGAAATATAATACTGCGTAGCGTTATATATATTTCTCTATTTAAGTTATTTGCCTTTTTTGATGAAGATTTGCGTACCGACTCTACGTTCTTGTTGTTTGTTATGTTTACAGGTATTTACGTATCCTTACATTTCTTAGATCGTTTTAGTCAGCGTGTTAGATATAAATATATTCTGCTGGGAGTCGTTTTTGTAAGTGGATTAGTGGCTCTGCCTTATTTGACAGCGTTCCAATGGGAACCAAAACCGGAACTTCAGTATTTATATATTTTTAACTACATTAATATAAACGTGACGTGGTTTTTGCCGTTCGTTCCGTTCTTATTGATTGTAATACTAACATTGATTCCGCCAGCCGTAATACAAAAGAATAATATTTCTCTAACCATCTCATTTGTTGTAATTTTTACGACTTTTGTATATATCTATTTCTTTGAAGCCCCAAGAAGGTTTCAAGTAAGGTATTTATATAGCCTGATACCGTATTATGTCATATTGCTTTCAGCTGGAGCGTATTTGGTTTTTAATTTGATAAAAAAATGGGTGACCAACAAACCCTATAAAAACTATGTCGTTCTTATACTGTTTGTCTTGTTTTTTCTTGTTTTCAACCCTGTTTTAGCAACTTATTATACGGTGACCGAGGAAAATGGAACCATGAATCAGAAAAATCAGATACCAAACTATGACGCAACAGCACTACTTGAATATTTGGACAGTCAATCTATTGATATATCAAAAATTATCACCACATATCCAATGATTTTTGATTATTACTACGATCGAGATTTTATTTTTAATTTAAATGTTAAACAGAAATATATATTTTTTCCTTGGGAGTATGAGTATTATGATAGAACTGGCATATATAGTTTGCCTGGTTATTGGTCAAGGGGCAGTATTAATATTATTAAATCTCTTATTGAAAACGAGGATATTGAGTATTTGGTTCTACACGCATTACCCAACCACGAGGATTTTAAATATTCGACGGATTACCTGCCGCAGTATATTCCCAACATACAATTAGAGAAAGTAATCAGTTCGGATAAAAGATTTGGGTTCTATATCTATAAAGTTATCAGATAATGGCAAGGTTTTTGCAATCTACATTTGAACGTTTAACTAAGTATACAGGTTTTGATTTTAATTACTTTGCAGTGAGTGGATTTTGGGTCAGCTTAAGACAGGTTTTGGGTATAATAACCGGACTAGCCCTGTCTATGGCCTTTGCTCGCTTAACCAGCCAAGAATTATATGGAAATTATCAATATATTATCTCTATAACATCAATTCTGGCTATTATTACTTTGCCTGGGTTAAATACTTCTATTATTCAAGCCTCTGCCAGGGGATTTGATGGGGGATATAAAAAGTCTATTAGAAAAAGCTTTCTCTGGAGTTTGATGGGGATTCCGGCGCTATTCATTATTGGTGCTTACTATTATATCAACAACAATACTGGTCTGGGGATTGGATTTATGATATCTTCAGCATTCTTTCCATTTTTGTATGCCCCGAAGATGTGGGATTCTTTTTTTCAGGGCAAGTCCTATTTTAAACTTTCTACAATATACGCTTCAATTCAATCGACAATTCACGCCCTGGCAATGATAGGAGTAGTCTATTGGTTTAGTGACAGCTTGGTGGCTATTATTTTGGTTTTTTTATCCATAAGTGCTTTATTTAATATAGTTTTTTATTTTAAGAGTATTAAACACATAAAAAATCAAAAGGAAGATTCTCAAGCTATATCTTATGGTTATTTTTTGACAAAAATTAGAATACTAGGAACAGTAGCAGGGGAGATTGATAAGGTTGTTATTGGGATATTTTTAGGCCCAGCTAGTTTAGCAATTTATGCGATAGGGGTGACGTTAGCTTATAAATTTTTTGAGTTTGTAAAAAGTATTTTAGTAATTGCGTCTCCGAAGATATCCCGTAGCAATACGGTTTCCAAGAAAAAGTATCTCAAACTATTCCTGTTTTTTCTATTAGCCTCGGTTGTGTTGTATTTTATTCTGCCGTTTATTGTAACGCTACTATATTCGGAGAAATATCAGGAATCAGTTATCCTTTCACAAATTGTCATTATGTTTTTACCGTTTTTTGTTATGACGGCCTTATACAAATCGCATTTTCTTCTCTATGTACGTAATCGTAAAATATTATTATTGGAGTCTATTATCTTTCCAACTCTCAAGATCTTACTGACTATACCGCTATTGGTTTTTTTTAAGATAGAGGGCCTGGCTTTGCTTTATGGTTTACAATATCCTCTTAACATGATGATATTGTACGCTATTAATAATTATGAAAAGAATAAAATAAAAAACCACCGCTAGCAGGAAATCAGTAATCGGTGGTTATATTTGTTTATTTATTCTGATACTCGTCGTTAAGAATAGACATCATTACATAATCGACAAACTTACCATCTTTAAGAATTGCCAGGCGTTGGACTCCTTCCTCTTTGAAGCCAACTTTTTTGTATACATGAACGGCAACTTCATTAGTGGCCAAAACCAACAACCATAGTCTATTCATACCCCAAACATCAAAACCAAGTTTTTGTATCAGTTCGTACATTGGTAGAGCGTGTTTCTTGCCACGATGCTGGGGGAGGATATCGCCACCCACACACATGGAGCGATTGATCCGATCAATTTCCGTTAGTCTTACAATGCCAAGGTTAGTAGCCTTAAAGCCAAAAACCAAATATTCTACTTTATCGCTAATATTTATTTTCTCAAACCATTGTTTCTGTCTAGCTTCGTTTAAAAAAACAAAATTACCTAATTGTGACCAGGTAGATTCATCGTTGCGTAATTCTTTCATCCAAGTTAAATCATCTTCCTCAACTGCTCGCAGCCAGTAATTATTTTGGGTAATCATGATTTAAAAATTATTTGTTAAGTCTACTATTTTTTTGCGTTCTTCTTCAGTTAGCCACCAGCCAACCGGAATGCTGCACATAGACTCATAGTATTCTTCTAGCCCGGGTAATTCGGTCTGGAAATCTTTAAACATTGTATGAGTGTCATTACGGGAATGTACTTTTGAGACCAATACACCATTATCTTTCATATAACGCATAAATTTATCACGCCGGCCATCTTTTATGTGAATTGTGTACATCCAATAGGCTGATTTGCTATCTGGTGATTCTTTAACGTATTCAACTTTTAGATTTTCGTTATAAAATTTTGCATTAGCACGATGCTTGGCAATAATTTCTTCCACGTATTTCATCATTTCTATCCCAACGACTGCGCAAACATCATTCATATGAAATTTATAACCTGCTTCTTTAACGTCTTCTTCACAACGCAAGTCTTCACTTTTTACTTCTCTATCAATACCATACCAACGTAATAACTTACCGCGCTTGTAATCTTTTTCGGATTTAGTAATTAGCGCTCCGCCATCTATAGTGGTTAGGTGTTTAATGGCTTGGAATGAAAACATCACGAAATCGGACGTGTCATTACCTAAATGTCGACCTTTGTATGTACTGCCAAAAGCGTGAGCGGCATCTTCAATAGTTTTGAGATTGTGTTTTTTGGCTATGGCATTTATACGGTCAATATCACAAGGGTTGCCACCCAAGTGAACCATTACTATGCCTTTAGTCCGTGGGGTGATTTTCTTTTCTATATCATTGGGATCAATCAGTCCGGTATGAGGATCAACATCAGCCCAGACTATTTTACCGCCCTTGGTATTTACAATCGGTGTATTGGTCGCGGTACAGGTCATGGGGGTAGTAATTATTTCGTCACCAGGATTTTCTAATAGCATATGATAGGCCAGATGCAGGGCACTGGTTCCAGCATTAACAGTTAGAACGTTAGAATTTCCGATCCATTTTGCCAGCAGGGCCTCAAACTCTACAACGCGTGGCCCCTGACCGATGTACCCGCTCATTAAGGTGTCCAGGAGAGGTTTTTGTACGCTCTCCGGCATAAATACCTTAAAGAGGGGTATCAAGCTACCCTGGTCATTTTTTTTGGGGGATTGTGTATCGCAAACTTTTGTCATATTGGTATGCACTATACTCTACAATAGCTTAAACTATTGTCTGAGTCAATCTAAATTTGTTGGTTGATTATATCTCGACAAATTTGAATCCAGCGTTTCTTTTCTTGAGCCCCTTTGTGCCTTAAAAGCCAGCCGCCCCAAATCGGTATTTTATAAAGAAGTTTAAATCCTGTACTCATATACTTATTTACGCCTAGGGTTGATCCTCGGCTGAAATGGGAGGCAAAAATATTCTTATAATCACCATCTAGGTAGTATTCAGCACAGATTAGTTTTGCAAAAGGACCTTTTTTGTAAGTGCGGGTGTTTTTCATCTCTATAACTTTGCCGGTGTAACCTGCATCGTGATATTTTTGTCTCAAACCGGCTCCCACACCGACTTGAGGAAGGGGAGGAGGATTGAAATCTGGATTAATGTTTTTAAAAGCTTGGGTTTCAAACAGCATACAAAAAACAAGAGGGAAGTCTGCTTCTTTATGAGATCCGACTGGTGCCTGCGTGCCTACCACTTTTACCTTTTCGTTTAGTTCTTTTAGGAGAATTTTGTCCCAACACTTGATTAACCAGGTTGCATCAGCATCTAAGATAGTAAAATATTGTGTAGTTACTTTTTTGGTTAAGTAATTTAAACCATAAGCATGTGCCTTTTCTCCGGTTAGATTTTTCTCGCTTCTCTCCACTATTACATTAGGGTATTTTTCGGCAATTTTAAAGAGCTTATTGTAGTCTTTTTTACCAGAGTTATTATCAAGTATCCTTACTTGATATGAATAGTGGGTTAGTTTTTTGAGTGCAAATAGAGACAGTTCAATAAAATCAGCTGTGTTGTAATTGACTATTAATATTGTGTGTTCTATTTCCATTTCTCAATTAAAGGATGTCAAGTTATTATTATTTATAACCTAATTAGATCTTAATTATTTATCTAGTATCTGAATAATGGCCAGAAGGTTGTTTTTTCCCGAAGATTCAAAATTTTCGTTGCAAAGTATTTTATATTTAACTTTGGAAAATAGTGCAAATACCTCATCTTTAGATTGGAAGTCCTGACAATCAGCTGATTCACTCAAATCGATATTTTCACGATTGTTAATCTTTCTCCATTGTATCGGTGTAGTAATGCATACATAGCCACCCTTTTTTATAACCCTAGTCATATTGTCTACGGCTAGCTGGGGATTATATGAATGCTCTAGATTATCAGCCGAGTAGACAATATCAAAGCTATCAGAATCAAAAGACATCCTATGCATATCCATAATCAACACTTTTTTGTTATTTGAAAAAAGGTCAATACCTACAACATCGCCAAATCCGTTACGAGTGAATTCATTGATTTCTTTAGTGTTTCTACATCCGACGCATACAACAGACATATTCTTTTTTTCAGCCTGACCTAGTATGGGCAATAATTTGCTCATAACGAGCCTGTATCTGTATTTGGCATCATTGTCCATTTTTGCCAAACTGCGTTTTATTTGAATTTGGAAATATCTTTTGTGCTCGTTGTCAATCAAATTATCTTCAATAATTTTGACCTTTCTCTTCTGATAGTTATTGATACGTTTTTTTACAAAGGAAACGATTCTATTTAGCATAAACTTTTTTTGCAATAATGTAATAACCGCCATGGTATTTGTTTAATATTTTATGTTTTCTTATTACAGGTAGTTTATCAAGATAGGCAACAATATCCCAAAAGGGGAATAGGGCATAGCGCACCCATCTTAATATGTTGGGTAAGGAGTTTATCAATACTCGATTTAACTCAGCTAATACCGTGAAGAACCGACCCATTATTTCAAACTTGGCTATTTCAAAGTTGTTGTCTTTTAACACCCTTTTCCATTTGTTATCTGTCCAACGTTGAAAATCAAATGGGTCAGCGTGTATCTGATACATAAAGGGCATAGATATTATCAGTGTTCCATTTGGCTTAAGCACCCTATGGCATTCTTTTATTCCTTGTTCAGGACTGGCAACATGCTCAAAGAGTTCAGTGGCATTAATGATATCAATACTTTCATTGTTAATTTCATCCATATTCATGACATCTAAGACAATATCGGGGTTATGCTTTTCTTCTATGTCCGCATAGATCCACTTCTCAACTTGATCTGCCGGTTTTTTAAAACTACCGCGATTACGACCACCAATATCCAGCACCACTCCTCTAAAAAGCCCTGTATCTTTTTTCAGGAGATTATCAATCATTTGGCGACGATACGACACCCAAGTGTAATATGATACCTTTTCTTTAAAAGTAGACATTTTATGGCGTGAATTCATTAAATCCTAAATTTTCATTAATGCCCAGCAGTTGAGCAATGATGGATATACCCCAGAGGAACATTACGGTGCCATGAATATCGGGTTCGGATAAACCATGGGTAATTTTTGCTCCGTAGTAATTAATATTAGCTTGTCCTGGCAAGAATGAAAATCCTCCTATTTCAGGATAGTATTGCTTGCGATAAAGCTCAAGACGTTCTAGAGCAATTTGATTGATCTCATCCCTTCGATAGTTCCCTGAAGAAATTTTATTAGCATAATTTAAGACGTAAATAATGTTGAAATTATCACAAGCAGTTTCGTCATTTATTGCCGACAGGCACATATCGATCAGTTTATCTGGGAACTGAAAACTCATTTTATCTGCGACTTTCAGCGCCGTGATTACTTTCATGGCCCCGTTTATTTTATGTCTTAGTGTTGGATTTCCTTTATACCAAGAACCAGTTTCATGAGACTGCATTTGATTGACCCAACTGATAGCAAAATCTATCAGGTCGAAACGGTTAGGGAGCTGACTATTTTTCAAAAAGAAGATCAGGTGAGAGAAGTGACTTCCGGCGCCCCAAGGCTTAGACCAAATAAGATTGTTCAGGTGTCTTGTTACTTGTGCCTCAGTATTGGGTAGATTTCTATCCGAATATTCTGCACCTTCATTCATTAATTGCAGAGCAGAGATTGCCTGTCTGGTTTCGGCCCGTTTGGTTTGTTGGTGAAAAAAATTATTGAAACTATTACCCTTGATAGCGGCGATGATATCTGAAAGTTTTGTTAATCTTTTAATCAAAGGATCATAGAATGAACCATCTGAGGCTTGAAAGCTTCGGAGGAAATCGATTATTGCTTTTTTCTCTTCTGCTGGTAAATCTGCCAGCAGGTTTAGGGTGTAGTAAATTTTTATTACAAAAACTGTGTTGCCCAAACCCCAGGATTCGTTTTCATCATATAGATCACCGGTTAAAGAGTATTTAAAAAATCCAGGTTTTTTAATACCCTTCATCTGATCTAAAAAAGCAGGAACCTCATCTTTTAATTTATATATCCACTCGATATCAGACATATTATTCCGTGCTCAATCTGGCCAGAGCGCCGCCGTCAGCTGCAAAGGTTTGTCCAGTGATGTAGGAGGATCGGCTGTTATCAGTCAAAAAGTAGATAAGCTCAGCTATGTCCTCGGGTTGGCCAATTTTTTTCAGAGGAGTTTTCTGAGCAAGTTCTTTTAGCTGTTGTTCGACCTCACTTGATTCCAAATGTCCACGGCCTAATCCGCTTTTCAGCATATTGGTATTTACAGCGCCTGGCAATACTGCGTTTACGCGGATCCCTTCGTTAGCCAGTTCCAACGCTGCGGCTCGAGTAAAGCCGACTAAGGCGCCTTTTGAAGCTGCGTAGGCAGATATTGAGTTAGAAGTGGCTTGGGCGTGGACAGAGCTGATGTTAACTATTGATCCATCAGGTTTTAATGCCGGGGTTAATAGCTTGGTCAGTAAAAAGGCAGAGCGTGCGTTTGTATTCATGGTCAGATTCCAGTCAGCTACTTCTGTTTCAACGAGGCTTTTTGTTATTAGGATTGATGCGTTATTAACCAAACCGTTGAGACGGCTGTGTTTTTTTAGTGTTTCCTCACAGACTTTATTTACAGCGTCGCTATCGGAAAGATCAAGAGGAAGGAATTCATCACATTCGTTGTTTGCATCACTTTTATCAATTCCAATAACAAACCACTTGTTTTTTTTGAAAAGGGAAACGGCGGCTTGGCCTATTCCACCGGAGGCTCCTGTTATTACAATAGTTTTATTGTTCATATAAAGTATTATTTAATTTGTAATCCTTTCAGTAACATAGAAATGGAGTTTTTATGAACCTCGTGCCAGTATTTCGAACTGCTATTAGCGTTATGAGCGGAAAGTATGACATTGTTCATTTTTCTTAGCTGGTGTGTGCTCTTGAGGGGCTCTTTTTCGAAGACATCAAGTCCGGCGCCAGCGATTTTTTTATTTTTTAAAGCCCAAAGCAGAGCCGTTTCTTGGATTATTGGCCCTCGGGCTACATTAACCACCAAAGCTGAGGGTTTCATGGCTTGGAACTTCTTTTTAGATAACAGATGATAACTGGTTGGATTCAAATCACAAGACACGCAGATTATATCTGATTGTTTTAGCAACGTGGTTAGCGGCACCATTTTAGCTGAATGTTTTTTGGTTACAGCTGATGGAATTTTTTTTATGTCGTTGACCAATATCTGTGCCCCAAAGGCTTGGGCACGCCGAGCAATGGCGCGTCCGATATTTCCGAACCCGATAATACCCATGGTTTTTTCTGACAAGGTAGAGCCTTGTACTTTTTTCCATTTGTTTTCCTGCATCAGTTTTTGGGATTGGAAGATATTGCGTACCAAGGCGAGAATAAATGCTAAAGCCTGGTCAGCTACGGGTTCAGTAAAGGCATTGGTGGTGCGATAGACCGGAATATTCTTTGATTTGGCATAGGCAGAATCTATCGAATCAATGCCTGTGCCCCATTTCACAATAACTTTCAAGTTTTTGGCTCGATCGATTACTTGTTTGGTTATCTCATCATCTCCGCAGATTATTCCGTCATAGAGCTGAATAATCTTAAGAAGTTCCGATTCAGCCAGCTTCTCGGTTACTTTCGGCTGGTCGATTGAAATATTGTGTTTTTTAAAAACACCCAGATAATCTTTTATATCATCTTGTAGATAAGTAGCTGATACTAGAACTTTGTATTTGGCCATTGATCTAGTTAATGGTTTTTAAAATTGCCCGCACTGGTCCGCCCTCTGAATCAGATATTTTTATAGGTAGAGCAATCAATTCATATACACCCTCAGAGGCATTTCTCAGATCCAGACCTTCAATTACTATTATATCATTTTTTAGCAATATAATGTGGGTTTCATCTCCGGGCTGATCAAAGGGCTGAATCGAAAGATAATCAATGCCGACCAATACTATTTTATTATCCACCGCCCATTGGGCAGCGTCAGCACTTAAAGCTACAAAATCTTTATGAAACTCTTTGTTATCCCAAAGCTTGGCATTAGATGTTTTAAACAATATTCGGCTAGTGTTTTTTGGTATACTGTGTGATTCTAATAGCTTTCGGTCTATCACTTTTGCATCTTTGGTGTCTAGAACGTAACACGGCCCAATTAAATTTTCTAAGTTTAGCTGATCGATTTTTTTACCGTTTTCGATAAAATGATATGGCGCATCGATATGAGTACCGATATGTATGTCTGTTCCCAACCAAGTAAGATTATTAGTGTCACCATTTTTCATGCTTAAAACTTTTTTAATATCAGGATCCTGGCTGTTGACCGGCCAGTGTGGGAGATCAGGACTTAAGGTATGTGATATGTCGATATAAGCCATGCTATTTTTTTATAGATCTTGGATAATAATAAAGTTTCTTTATTTTTTCCGCTTGGGGCTTTTTAGACTGATAACCGCGATAGGTTCCCCAATATTGAAGAAATCTAAATAAAGGAACTTCCCAGATATGTCTTAGTTTTGGTTCATCTCTCATGGCTCGGAAAATATCCAGTCCAACGTTAACTGGAAACAGTTTGATGAAATCCAGAAAGGTAAAGTTGGTTTCGGGAAATATCTTTTTTAGTGCAATAGCTTCTCGTTGGTAGCGGTGGAATATTCTACTGGGAACTTCTTCGTGTACATGAATGATAGTGGCTTTTGAATGGTAGGTGATTTTTTTTCCGTTCTTAAGCATCTTATTTGCCCAGTCCAGATCTTCCAGCCCAGTTAATTCTTCGTCATATGAGGTTTCCATCCAAAATGAACGACGTATTGCAGTATTGG
>CAZQLY010000018.1:0-10363 GCA_964594455.1 uncultured Gammaproteobacteria bacterium
CTCGCGTCTCCGGGCTGCTGACCGCCGACGGAGAGCTGGACCCCGACGAGGTGTTTTGGCTGCGACGGACGGTCTGGGACGGGCACAATCACATCAGGTTTTTCCCGTCGCGTGCCCTCGCCTGGCTCACTGGCGAGAAGGCCTACGAGAGACTCGGTCACGCCCTCATGAGGTGGAGTGACGATGGGTGGGTGGAGGACGTCATTCTCGACGACGGGTGGGCAATCGCTGACGAGCGATGGGATGTTTTCGGCTACACACCGTGGTCGCATGGCAATCTGGACCTGGACGCGAGGTTGGATGTCCTGACCGGTGCTGGGATCAAGGCGAGCCAGGCCTGGCTCGGCCCTGACGACGTTATGCTCCTGGTCCCGACGGCCGACGTCGCGAGGGCACAGGCGCTAATGGAGGAAGCGGACGACTGACCCCCGGATCCAAACTCTAGTTTTAAGGAGCGTTGTAATGAGTACGACTACCAAAAGAGAATCTCTGACAATCCGTACTATTTCTGATCTGCCGGTCACTACCGGCGTCCTAGAAATTCACGGCAACCTCTTGGTAGAATGTGATTTGGATTTGCCCCAACTAGGTGTGATTGTGTCCGGCAAAATCGTGGTAGCTAGTCAACGGTTCGTTTGCAGGTCAATCAATGCGAGCCAGTCTATCGATTCTGTCGGGACCATCAAAGCCATCAAATCCATCAAAGCCGGTGAGTTTATTGTCTCTGGCTCGTCAATCGAAGCCGGTGGGACCATCAAAGCCATTAGGTACATTGATGCCGGTGGGAACATTGAAGCCGGTGGGAACATCGAAGCCGGTGAGAGCATCGAAGCCGGTGGGGCTATCTCAACCACCAAAGCCATCAAAGCCGGTTGGTCTATCAAATCTGTTGGGTCTATCAAATCTGTCAGGTTCATTGAATCTGGTGGGTTCATTGAATCTGTTGGGTCTATCAAATCTGGCGAGTTTATCCAATCTGTTGGGTCTATCACATCTGGCGAGTTTATCAAATCTGTTGGGTCTATCGGGGCACAATGCATCAGAGCCAGGGGGTTGATTGATTCCTCCAAAGGATTTGTGTTGACACACATGTTTGATATTGATTGTGAAGTTTTCAGAACGGCAACATTACCGTTTGGTCGCAATTTCTGGGCCGCGATGCCTCCGCTGCAAAAGTGGGCAACACAAATCCGTAATCCGTCATACTGTTGGCGCCAACTTGCACGACTGCCTTCTAATCAAGAGCAGCGTGAAATCGTCGCGTGGGGCGGTTGGCACCCGATCCTTCGATCGCAACTAGAGATGTTCTTCGGTCTGCGCGACGAAGTACCGGGCGGAGAACTAAAACTAAAGGACCTGAAGGATTTAGATTTAGAAGAGTAGTCATTACAAACACCTGCGGTATCACTGACCGCCGCGCTAGCGGCACAACCCCGAGGAGAACGAGAGATGTGTAATGCGCCGGCCCATGATTGCACGTGGGAACCAGACGAGGACGGGAATTGGGACACGACATGCGGGAACGTGCACGTGTTCATTGACGGCACCCCGCATCAAAACGGCTACCGCTTTTGCCCGTACTGCGGCCGGCCTCTTGCTCAAGGGGAGTACGACTCATGAACACCGAGTGTCGGCTGCGACACGGGGCTGGCAATACCTACACCGTCGAGTTTCGCGGCGAGCAGGCAGAGGAATTGCAGCGCGCGTGGGACGATTTGCAGGGCCTGCATGGCAACCACATCACGCTGGCTGACGGCCGCTCGATGAGGATCGACCCTGGCTCGCCGTGTTGGATCGGTGTGGCTGCCGCGATGTTCCAGCCCCAGCACGCGGACCTAGAGACAGGTCGGTGGACCTACGTCGACGGGCAGTGGCGGTCGCTCGCGATCACGACCGGCCCGACCGGCGCGTGCGTCGCCCGGTGCCTGATGTCAGACACAGAGGTCGAGGACGCAATCGCCAACCTGCTGGCCGCCCATCGGCGAGTGTTGGCGCGATTCGACGAGGAGTAAGCGGGCGAAACTAACCGCCGCACCTGCGGCACACCGAATAGCCCTTGGGGTTGGGCTCGCCCTCGTCGCTCGGCGCTCGTCGCGCCGGGTCGGCGGGGGCGCTCTAAACAACCCTGCAACGTAAAGGCATATCCCATGAATAACGACGCCCTAGGCCGCCGTATCGCCGACGCCAGGCGGGCACAGGGACTCTCACAGAGCCAGTTGGCCCGCGCGTTGACGGTTGCCCACATGACAGTAAGCCGGTGGGAGCGCGGAGTTTACGCGCCCACTGTCAGGATCGTCCCGACGCTGGCGAAACTACTCGGCCTCAAGCCGAGCGAGTTGATGCGCCGTCCGACCGCTCGCGAGCCATCGCGAGCAGATACGGGTCAATGACCTCGGCCAACATCTCGCGGTGCCGATCCCCAAGATGCCATTGACCGCGTGCCCATGAGGCATTGTAGGCTCGCATGATGTGGTCCAGCGACCAGGTGTTGTGACCATGCTCAAAACGCACGTAATCCGCCGGGTCGTTGTCCAGCGCGGCCCGCTGCAAAGCGTCCCAGCTTCCAGCCGCTTGGCGGGCGAAATCCAAATCCTCGCTTCTGCGTTTGGCGGGATAACGGGCTTCGGTATCCGCCCGGTACAGGATCGTGCCCACTACGGGCAGCCACGGCTGGTACACATACGCCGTATCGGTCGTCAGCGAACAACGAATCTGCCGCCACAGCGCGACCGGTCGGTCCCAACCCTTCCCCTCTCGGAGACGGTGCCAATGGGCGACCTGCCGGGCTATGCGTTGCTCCCCGTGCCAGTCGTCGTCGTCCCATTGCATGACCAGCGTTGCCCCGGCCTCGCGTGCCATGTCGGTCCCGAGGTTCCGCAACTCGCCCAACACGGCGTGCTCGGTGCAGGCCAGGCGTATCCGGTCGGGACCCGAGACTCTCGCGACGGTATCCTGAACCGGATCGTAATGCCCGTCCGCCACTATGAGCAGTTCCCGAAGATGGGCCGGGTACGTTTGCCGTCGAAATGCCTCGACGGCAAGCGGCAACAGCCCGCGCGCGTGGAATTCAGACTTCCCCGTCACGCACACGCATGAAATTGTAGGTAACTCCATGACAGCGATCGCTTCCAATCTGGTGCAAATGGTGGACCATGACGCCCTGGGACGCATGGCCAATTTTATCCGAGAAGACCTGCGGGCGAAAGACGAATCCCACGACGGCGGTAATCCGAAGACCTGGTGGATTTACCGTCGCGTCTCCGACCCGGAAAAACAATCGGCGGACGAGGAAGGATATCAATATCAGGAGGCGTGGGAATACGTCGACAAGCTCCGTAGACCCGGCGACGTCGTCGAAACGCGGGTCGACGGCGTCTCGGCCTACCACTCGGCGTTTCTCGATCGCCCGGCCGCCAAAGAAATCCTCGAAAAAGCAAAGCCCGGCGATGAGTTGGTCGCCTATGCCCTGGACCGATTCGGCCGCTCCGTGGCAACGACCGTCCCCAATATGATGTTTGTGGCGAAACGCGGGATCGTTGTCCATACCCTTCATCCGGAGTTTGTCACCGCGTTTGCGAATCCCAGTTCCACCATGATTCTCAACGTGCTGGCCGCGCTGGCGCAGTGGGAAGCGGAGATGACAGGTATGCGAACCTCGTCCGCGTTGCAAGCTCGCAGTCGGCTCGGGTTGCCCATTAACGCCAACCCCAAATACGGCTACCGTCGCATCCGAGGGCCGGTGTACCGGTCCGACGGCAGTTTGAAAAAGGCGTACGGAATTATCCGGTATGAGAGAGATGACGCCGAGGTCGCCTTGATCTTAAGGGTGGCCGACCGATATTTTCGCGGCGAGCCGCTGTCGATTCTATTCGCTGAAATCAATCGACTCGGCATTCGTCGAGCCGATGAGGCCGTTGGCAAATGGACCTATTTGCAACTGTGGACCGCGGTCAAGTTTGTCAGGACGAACCCGGCCTATTACGGCGCCGACGTTCAAGAAGCGCTACGATGGCCTGATTCAGACGCTCCTGGGTCTCAAGAGCCGAGCGCAACCGTGGCGTGACCTCCGCCTTCCTGTCGGCCGGGATATACGTTTTCGTGAACGTTCGGGTCAGCGGGTGCTCTTGGCTGATCTCCTGCGCCAGGTCCCGCATCTCCATCAACTCGGCCTTTTCCAGGTCCGAAGTGATCACCTTCACGCCGGTCAATACGTTGAGTAGTTTCTGGAGCGCCCCCTGATCCTGCCTCACCAAAGCCTTTGCGGTCGTCACGCCGCGGTAGCCCGGCATGGCGGTCTGAATCAGATTGTTCAAAACCGGCATAGTTTCCAGCCCGGGGACCGGCGCCGAAAGCGTCTTGAGCGGTCGGCCCGTAAAAACGTCGCGGCCCGCGATGGTCTCGGCCAGCGCCTGGTACTGCGGAAACGTCTGCCCCAGCACCTTTTCCATCGTTCGGCCGGGGCTGGGACGCAGCTTGTCCGCCATGCCGATCACGCGCGAAAGGTCCTCGACCGGGATGCCGGTCCAAGTGATGTGTCGCGCCGCCTCGGGCGGGCCTCCCACGCGAATCGCGCCGCCCTCCCGCATCCACTCCGGCATCCACTCCGAACTCTCCTGCTTCGTCCTCTCCATCACGCGAATGGTTTGCGCGGTTCGCCCACCCGGGGCCTCGGCAATCTTCGCAAGCTGGCGGGGGGTGTTTTTTCTCAACCAGCCGTAAAACGGTATAACCTGTTTCAGATACGCCTGCTCGAATTTGCTGAGGTCCTGGTAATCGAACTGCACCTCGCGAACGCGATGCACGGCCTGCCCGATGTCGAATCCCTTGGGCCGCAGCGAGTAGTAATGGCCCCCGCGAATCATGCCCTCGATCGCGTTGTAGATGTCGGACCCGACCTGCCCGTATCGAGACAGCGGCGCCCCCTCTTCGACCATGCCGGCTATTCTCGTCGGGTTTTCCCACTGGCCTCGCGTCACGCCCGGCGGGGGTGCCTTGAAGTATGTGCCAAGCGACTCCAAAATGCTCTTCGGCACTTTATCCGGTCCCAGCGACCGACCCGCCACGTCGTGGGCAACGCCCACGCCGAGCGCCTCGTGCCCGGCGGCAAGTAACTCTTGCAACAGCGGCGTCGTTTTCCCGGTTCGACGGTACTCGCGCGTGTCCTTGGCGTACTTCCACATGCCGCGAACCATCTCGGAGGGTGATACCGCCCCGTCCGCCCACGCCTGCCACACCGCCGATACTATATTGCGTGCGTGAAATGCGGGCCACGGCACCGGAGCGGTCGTCGCCGCGCCTTTCCAAAGGGTGTTGAATTTCTTGATGAAATTCACGACGGCCGGCAGGTCCCGCGAGTCGTACGACTCGGCGTATGCCTTGACGGCTCTCTCGGTGGCCTTCGGCACCTTGAGCGTGTCCACGAACGTGTCGAATTCGGCCTGGACTGCTTGGTAGGCTTCCTGGTCGTCCATCGCCGCGGCCAACCGCTGGCGGAAGTTGCCCTCGACTCCCCGCGCCTCGGCCGCATCGTCCACGAAACGCATGAAGCCCTGCTCGTTCAGTCGCGTCGCTCCCCATAAGTCGCGAACCCACACGCCCTCTTCGGCCGCATCTTTTAACAGTGTGCCCTGTAGGAAATGGTGGAGGCCCTCGGCGTGGCTGATCGCCTCCTCTAGGGAGCGGCGGTACTGAAACGTATCGCGTAAAGCCGATTCGTCGTAGATGCCTCTCTCCAACACGGATTTCGGCATATCCTTGAATCGCTCGAACAGGTCGTCCGCGATGGACCCATAGGTCTCGCCTTTTTTGCCGACCACCTTCCCGGTCAACGGATGGAAAACGTCCTCGTCGAGCGTCACGTTTTTGGTTAGCCGTTCCCACTGCGGCGTTCCCGGGGTGACCCCGAGCCTGGCGGCGGCCGGCTCAAGATAGCGCTTGGCAACGTAGGTCGTCCAGTGTTCCCGAAGGCTGCTGTCCGCTTTAAGTCCGGACTCGCCGTGGTAATTCTGTCCTAGCCAATCGCGCATCTTTCGCATCTGTTTGCGTTGCCATAGACCTCGCACCTTGGCCGTCCGAGCCGCGCGCTCGCTCGGCTTCACTTTTCGCAAGGCGTCCTGCGCCGCCTGGGGAATGTTCGAGACGGCGGTCGCCGCCTCGTCCTGGGTAATTGCGTTGATCGTCGTTCGTCCGAACGGCACGTCCCGAATGTGCCGGGCCAAAGCGAACTCGAATTCCGGGTCCATCTTGCCCTCGGGCCGCAACCCCTGCTTTTTTGCGCGGGCAATGATTTCTGGATTATGGGTGAACCTCGGGTTGTAAGCGGTCCCATACCAGTCATCCGTAAATTCGCCCAGTCGGCCGCCAAGATCGCGGTACACCTTCGCCCGCATGTCGTTGCCGGTTTGCAATGCGTCAAACAGTGCGGCCGCTTTGTCCGAAAAGCTCGCTATGGCCCCCTCGACAGCCGCGGGCTCGCCGAGCGAGCCGGGATCCTTGAACAGCGTCTGGATTCCGTCCGCGAGCGATCCGAACTGATCCCGGAACCGATCGGCCGAATCCATCGCCTCGGCGGCCATCCGCTCGAAGTCCTGGACCCCTCGCAGGTTGCCGGTGTTCTTGGCGTACCGTGCAAGGTCGTGCTCGTAGACGTCCGCCAGCTCCCGCCACGCCTGATCCGCCACGCGGGCAAAGCTATGGAACGCGGCCTGCTTGTTGCCCAACTCCGCCCACACGCGATCCGCCTCGAATTGTTCCGCCCCCCGCGTCATGCCCTTCGCCGACGCTCGGAAGTGGCCCCTAGTGTATCGACTCGGCCAACTCACCGCTTCGGCCAGAAAATCCCCCCAGCCCCATTCGGCAGCCGGCTTCATCGAGCCGTACTTCAGCTTCGTATACAAATCGGCCACCAGAGGCCCGGAGCCGACGCTACCGAGGTGTGTACCGGCGCCCGGGATTTTGATCCCGAACAGGGCACGCTCGCCCCTGGCGTACTCTCCGGCACGCTGAGCGGCCGTCTGGCCCATGACGCCTCCTGGACGAGTCTCCAGCGGATGCTCGACCGCCTTGGTCAACGACTCTACCGCGCCGCGGAGCGTCCGAGCGGAATCAACCGCCTCGTCCGCGGCCTTCGCGCCCTTGACCAAGCTCGCCGCCTTGCCTAGTTGCTCAATTCCCTTTTTGGTGGGACCGCCGACCGCAAGCAGCATCAGCGGGTCGGTAACAATTTCGGTTCCCAGCCCGGCAACGTCCCATAGAAACTCGTCCCAGCCGTGGCCGGTAAAACCTTTCTTGTTCGGCGGGGCAATCCCCCATTGGGCCAGCAAGTCCCGCCCGTAAACCACGTCCTTGGGGTCCGCCAACCCGGCCGTTCGGCTAAACGGAACCGCCTGGAGCCAGGCCCACGGGTCGCCCGCGAGCGTCCCACGAACCGCCGCCCCTGGCTTGTCCAGAGCCCCGGCGATCGCCTCCAGGGTGTTGACGGCCATGTGCCCGACGCCCTGTGCGCGAAGCTCCTCGCGTTCCTGTTCCGTCAACAACCCCTTGTCACGCTCGCGGTGAAGCGAGGCGCGAGACAGACTGGGAATCAGGGCGTTGTAGTTGATCGTCGTCAGCGCCATGGATCGCTACCGTCCTTAAAAACCTATCGGAAATACCCCGGTCGGACCCGGGAAGGCGGCGGCACGCCTTGTCTCACGTGCTTTACGGCGTTCCTCCTGCGCCTCGTAGCGTTCCTGGGGATACACACGGTTTACCTCGTCCTCCACGGCGGCTTCCTGCCCCGGAAAATACTTCTGAAGGAATTGGCGGTATTGGTTTTTCGTCAATACCCCGAGATGCACGGCGGGGCTTGCGCCGGCAACGATGACATGGCCAGCCGCAGCGAGATCTCCCGAAGCGATGGCCTCGTACAATTCGGTACGCTTACCGGCGTCTGCAATTGCGGAGAACACGGCCTCGCCGGTCGGCCCGAGCCGGCTAAAGTCTTCTTCGAGACCGAGCTGGTTCAGTCTTTGTAAGGCTTGCAAGGGCGTCTCGGACTCCGCGGTAACCGCCAGTCGAGTTTCCGCCTCGCCCGTGTCGCGAGCCGCTTGAATCGCCGCCCGATTGGTCACCTCGTTGGCGGCGATCTCGCGTTGCTGTTCCTCCAGGCGTCCGAGGGTTGTCAGTAGAGAGTCCGGGAAACCCAGCATCGCCAAGCCAGCCAGGTTCGGACCGCCCGTTCCGCCCATCATGCTGTTTGCGGCTTCCATGAACCGCTCTTGGGGCGTCATGGCCTCGCGTTGATGACGCTCCCTGATCATCTCGCGGGCCTTGTCCAATCGCTCCCGGCGAGCCGATTGGGCCGCTTGGAATTTCTCGTTGTTCTGAAGAGCCGAAAGGCTGAGCTGGGTCTCCGAACCCATGAAATCCGGGGTAACAGCCCCCGCGGAGGCGATGCCGGAAGCGATGCCGGCCAACCGCTCGCGGGACGGCTCCGTCTGCTCGCGTCCCCCAAGACCGTAAGCCCCCAGCAACTCGTCCGCCCTCGCGTACCGCTGCCGGTCGGCCGCCAGCATGGCCTGCCGTTGCCGCTCCTCCTCCTCGGCGGCCCGCTCTCGCATCGACATGATCATCGCGTGCTTGGCCAGCGGGTCGTCTTCGTAGGCCGACGCCCTGGAGGCCGGGTCGAGTTTCCCCACGTACTGCGTCGCGCGCTCGAGGGGCGTGTCCAAGTCTTCCAGCGGCGGGCGCGGCAACCCGCGCCTCGCCGCCTCCAGATGGGCTCCCTCGATAGCCATTCGGCGTTCGTGCTCCGAGCCCAGTCCCGGACGGTAAGCCTCCAAGCCGGGTCCCCCGGCAAACGGTTCGTTCGGGCGATAGGGTTCCGTCCCTTCCCTAACCCCTTCGATGGTTTGGAACCGGTAGGGTTCCGGCCTCGCTTGGCGCGAGGGCTCCCGCGGTGCGTCCAGCAGGGCTTGTCGCGCCTGCTCCTTTATTGCAGAAAGGTACTCGTCGATGCTCCCGTAAGGGAAGGGCATCTGATTCGGCTTAGACCGAGTCTGTACCTTCTGAAGCGTTTGCAACTCATCGACCGAAGCGATCGGCGGTTCGGCCCTGCCTCGACCGGCACGCATCTGCTCAAGCGGGCTGCGTGTCGTCTCTTCCTCGCCGGGACCGTAAGGCGAGGGAAGCTGGTACGATAGCCCGACGCGCTGCTGGTTTTGAAACAGCCTCGCCCTAGCCTCTTCTTCCCGCCTCCGTAATTCCTCAACGGCTGCGATCATAAGGTTCCAAGCCATTGCGCCCCTCCTTTAGAGCCACCCCGTCGCCAAGGACAACAGATAATCGGCCAAAGTGGCTTGCTGCTGCTGTTGAGTCGATTGTTGCAAGGCCAGGTCCGAGTAGCCAGCCTGGCCCCACATCCTCGCCATCTGGTCCGCAAGCATCTGCTGGGCCAGCGTGTTTTGTAAGTTCGACAGCGTGTGCCTGGTGCCAAACTCCGCCGCGGCATTGGCCCCCTGATTCACGCTTTGGGCCGCCTGTGCACCCATGCCCCATTGCTGATAGGGCGAGACCCCGGCGATGCCGGGCTGCGTCCATTGCGAGTACAGGTCGTTGTAGGCCGGCACCGCCTGCGCCTGAAACCAGTTCTTTCCCGCCCGCGTGTACTGCTCCGGGTAAACCGAATAGTCGGCCGCGGCGCCGCCTTGGGACGACTGCGTATCAGTATTCGCCGGAGACGACTGCGGCCCGGTGTAATGCATCGGGTACATACCGGGCGGGAGCGACATGTGTGTCATCCCGGAGTTTTCAACCCCTCGATTCGGCTGATAATGATCGGGCGGCTGTAGGGTCGACGGAACTCCCATCTTATAATTCACCGGCGTAGGGGTCCACGCCCCACGGTTGCCGCCACCGGCCCAGGTCTGTCCGGTCATCGATTGCATGCCGCATCCTCCTACACTAACGCCCGCCCAAGGCCGCCGAGCAGCCCGTAGCCCTGCTGCATCGGCTGCAAGTAGGACTGGGCGGCCAGTTGTTTGAACAAGTCCGCCAGGCTCAGCCAACCGCCGAGCGATTGGGCTTCAGCCTGTCCGTATCCCATTCCCAAATCGGCCGCGCCGGGGAAGTACGCCTCTTGTGCCGCCATAATCCCCTCGGGTCGAATGTTCTGCTGGTAACCGCCGGCCTGCCCGACGCCCTCGACGCCCCCGGGAGCCTGCCACGGCTGCATCGGCACGACCGGCATTTGCGGAATCCCGCTCGAAACGTCCGTGCTTTGGGGAAACGGCGGCGCCATGGTCGAGCCCAACATGTCGCCCAGCGTCGGCAGGTTGATATTCGGATAGCTCGTCTGCCCCAGGGCGGAGAAGTCCAACGGCGG
>CAZQLY010000019.1:0-6566 GCA_964594455.1 uncultured Gammaproteobacteria bacterium
ATATATTTTGAATCAGCTTAGAGATGTGGTTGAAGGAGTTGATTATTTTTACGAAAAGACAGCTTTAGTGATAGCTTCTGTTGTGCTGATCATGGCCTTGGCAATAGTATTAATAAAAATACGTCAACGGATCAATTTCCAAAGACTTTTGTTTTGGGGTATTGTGGCGATATTGGCTGTCTATGAAGCCGCATTCTTTTATTTGGTTCAAAGAGGGGATTTAACTTGGGTGGTATATCGATCGCAGTACGTTTTTGAAAACTTTACCTTTTATCTATATTTTATTTTTGTCGTTATAATCCTGGTTGGCTTAAAGAAAAGGATTTTTACGGATCTAGAAAAGATAATGACGCTTATACTTCTGCCGGCATTTTTCTTTATCGTTGAGCCGAATATAGCGCTTGACCAACCCTGGTTCATGCGTCGGTTTTACCCGAACCTAATTCCGTTGTTCATAATATTGTCAGCCATAGTCATAGCCAGGCTGGAGTTATCACAAAAAAAGTTAAAATATCTATTAGCCGCCTTTGTCATAGTGGGTATAGTAACAACTCGATCAATTTTTTTCTTTGTTGAACATGACGGATTAAAGACTCAGGTTGAAGAGTTTAATAAAATTTTTTCCAAAGATTCACTCATACTGATGAAGCCGGGATGGGGTTGGCAGAAAGTATCCATTATCCAGCATTATTTTTATGGTTACAATACTCTGCCCAATATGGATTTGTATCGTTCTGAGGAGTTTGTCGAAGATTTGCCCCAGGTTGTTGTCCAGTATCCAAGCTGGGAAACAGATGACTCAGACCTTTTGGCCATAATGAATTGGGAAAACGATCAGTCCGAGAGGCGTTTCCTGGAATTAATAAAACAGTACAAAGACATTTACATTGTGACAGATAATAAGAATTCTAATTTTTTTACTGGGTTCAATGATTATAATATGGAGCTGGTTGATGAATTCCTTTTTTCTTACAAGGAATTAGCCAAGGAATTGAATTTTACTCAATATATCCAGCAGAACAAAATAATCGATATTAAAAAAATCCGCGCTGACCAAAACAGCTTGCCGCCTAATGATATAGCCAATATTAAAATCAATCTGACTGTATATAAGTTAATCAATCCAGAGGAATATTACCCCTTTGAATATTTAATTGAAGCGCCTGAGGTTCCCAGGGAGGGTATCAGCTATAGCGTCTTGAGCAATACCGACATCCTGAATTATAAGAAAAAGCTGCGCAATATCAGCCGGTCAGCTGAACTAATTAACGATTAGCAATTTTTACCAGCTACTGTTTAATGAAGCTGATAAACTTTTTTTCTATCCTTCTATTCGAATACACCTTTCTTAAGAAGAAGGCTTCTTTTAGTAGAAGAAAGGCAGTATAGAAAACCATCAAGTAAAGAGACAGGGGATGGTAGCCCCAACTGTAGTAGGTGTTAATTATCAAATCTAAAATAACTACTACCGTAATAATATTCATCGAGGTTGGGTATTCTGATATATCTTTTGCTATAGCCAAGAGTGAACCTAGTCCGGACTTTTTTGGTGTGTAGTCAGCGGATTCGATAACATCCTGGTTCTCGTCTTGCCCTACGTTTTGAACCAGGTTTTCGTATTTATATTTTGGATTGTCTCGCCTTTCCATCATATAGGATATGGTTGAAAGAATACCCTTTTTTACCGGATTGCCGGAGATTATTGCCAATACAGCTCCAACCAACAAAACCCAAGTTTCATCAACCAAATAATAAGCGAATATAGACAATCCTAAAAACATTGTAGGAATTACTAAAGCGTGATTTAAAGAATCGAGAAATATACCATTGACTGACGATTTCTTTCTGTAACGCGCAATTTCACCATCAACACAATCAAAAACATATCCTAGTTGGATTAAGGCTAAGGCTAGAATAGACCATTTGAATCCGCCAAATGCCAGTAGGGCTGCGCCAGCGATGCCTAGTAAGGCTTGAATTACTGTGGCTTGATTGGCTGACAGGGGGGTATGCAAGAGCAGCCAAGTAATATAGATAGATATTTTACGAATTATGTATTTGGCGTACCAGACTGTTTCTTTCTTTGGATCTGGCTGGATGCTGGCTCGTAGTTCACTAATCGGAGGTAATTGTGCCATAGAGATTTTTTATTTATTACTTTCTTTGATATGTTTTTGAACGTCTTTGAGGTCTTCTTCAAAATCGATCTCTTTGCAGTAGTAGTCCTCAATATTTATAGCTTTGAGCTTAAGCTTATTAGCTAGAGTAAGGTTCTCCAGAGCTTTTTCAAAATAGTCTTTTGGCTCCACCCTATCTAATTCGCCAACGTACTGTTTAAGATCATCTTTCTTTACTAGATTGATACCGACAGCTTCTCCTAAACCGTTCTTCACCTCTTTGGACAGTTCTTTGATAAACCCTTCATCGTTAATTGTGTATTTTATTTCTTCGTCATTACATTTCTTGGTGTCGACCAGGCAAGCAGAGTAGTCGGAATCAGTAAGTAATTTTAATGCTTCAATATCAAAAAACACATCTCCGTTTAACCAAATTACATCATCATCGATTTTTTTAAGCGCATAGAGAAGACTTTTCGCCGTGTTGGTATGCGGGTAAGCATTGTTATAAATGTAGATATTATCAGGATGAGCTTCCATGATGATCTCTTTTTTGTAACCCACTACAATGTAAATATTATTTGGACCGACTACTTCATTCAATTTAGATAGTTGGAAATCCAAGATTGTTTTTTCATTTTTGATGCTGGTTAAAGGCTTTGGAACCAGGGTGCCCAGCCTCGTGCCCATCCCGGCGGCTAAAATAACTGCTTTCATGGTTGTATGTTGCTATGAATTAAATATTATGTCGTGTATCTTTTCTAATTTAACATTTTTTTGAATAATAAACGAGTGCAGAAACTGCAAATAGGGGTAGTCTTGAAGCGTTACGATTTCATCCAGTATCCGTATGGTGTTTATACCCTCAACAGTTTTCTTTTTTTGAGCCATTTGGGCTATGGCCTTGTCGACCGCTATGCCTTTGCCTAATAATATACCAAATTCCCGGTTTCGGGTAGGTCCAGTGCAGCTCATCCACAAATCGTTACTCCAGGCTTGGCTATCCATGGCAAAAGTCTCTTTTTTGCCACCTAAGTGGTTAATTACTATGTTTTCTATTTCGCTGGCCACCATAGTTATGGTATGAGTTTCAGAGCCGTATGAATAACCCATTCCATTGATTATCCCAGCTAAGATTGAAACCACGTTTTTAAAAGCTGCGGCGTATTCCGCTCCTACTAAATCGCTACTAGGGTAGAGGCGTAGGTTAGAAGATTGAAAAACTTCTATTAGGTAATTGAGTAGTTTCTTGTCCTCGCTAGCTATAGTAGCACCTAGCGGTTCGTGTTTGAAAAGATCGGATGCTATTGTACCGCCAGCGAATAACGCATACCTATAATTAAGGTCATTCAATTCTTCATTGATCACTTTAGACAGCCTTTGTCCGGTTTTATAATCAAGTGCCTTGGCCGTGTTAACAATAATTAGATCTTGTGGGATGAAGGGCTTCAACTTTTTTACTATTTCTCTGGTGGCAGAAGAGGGAACAGCCAGCAATAAAATATTGCAATCGGAAAGCAACTCTTCCGGGTTATGTGCAAAAAGAATATTGTCTGATACTTGATAGTCTTCATGGAGAAAGAGATGACGGTGATTCTTCTTTAAATTGGCTATTAGGTCTTCATTTCTGTCGAAGCCACAAACAGTAAAATTTTCCGGCTTTTTATCAAAGTGTTTCAAAAAGGCATAGCCGAAGTTGCCCAGTCCATAAATCGAGATTTTAGTTTTTTTATAATCCTGTTTTGTCATTTTCAGCAGCTACCTGGTTGGCTTTTTTATCTAAGAAAGGAAAAATCTCCTTTATTAGTTTAATGTCGTATGAGGACAAGAACCTAAATATGTACAAAGCAACAGCATACACCAATGCGCCTATGATAGCAACAATTAAAACATTCAATTTACCTAATAGTAACATAAACACTAAGGCCATGACTGCGCCAGATATCAGTGTGGGCAGAAAGTGCTTGAGACTTCTGAACAACCCCTCTTTGAAGTAGTTTTCGATATAGAGATAAAAGAGCATTCCTAATACCAATTCAGATATTAGCGTAGCTATAGCTGAGCCGGTATAACTGTATTTAGGTATTAGGATTAGATTGAGGATGACATTCACTCCGGCTGTAATTCCCTCAATAGTTGCTCTGATGTGCTGTTTGTTAATGGCAGTGATTGATTCGGCTGAAGCATAGGTAAAGAATCTGACAATAACTATGAAGCCCATTATCTGCATAATGCTAATAGCGGGCATATATTCTTTTCCATAAACCAGCCTAATTATTTCTTCAGCCCCCAGCCAAAAAAATATTGTTAGCGGTACGGCCAGCGCCAGAAGGTATTTCTGTATCGTATGTGAAATGCGACTAAACTTTTCTTTGTCGGTAAGGCTAAATTTATAAATAAAAGGCAGGGCTACTTGATATACAATTTGGGGGATCATATAAAATGCCACGATTAAGCGATAAGTGGCAGAGAATAACCCTACATCAAATTCAGATTTGAAGATTGATAGCAGAACAATGCCAATTTGAAAGTATATTATAAAGAAAACAGAAGATACGCAGAATATCCATGATTTTTTTAAAATACCGGGGATTTTATTTATCTGGAATACTGGGCGAATGTATCGGAAAACAAAAATCAGATACACAAAGAATAATACTGCAGAGGCAAAAAGCTGGGCGTAGGCAACAATTTTTATTTCAGGCTTGAAAACAAGAGTTACTACAACCAGCAAAAAGAATAAGAGAGAGTAAATTATTTGCTGCCAGCTAATTAGGTGAAATTTGGTTAATGATTGAAGCGTTGATTGATAAATCTTTTTACTCTCAAACAGTAGTTCCGCGATTGCCAGGATTACAAAAAGCTGGACTACTATAGAGGAATAGCCGATAATGTTGATGATAACAGCCATTACTACATATAGGATCAAGGATAGTACCACTTCAATTAGCAAGCCGTTACCCAATAGGTAGCTAAGCTTATCTTTGTCTCTGGAACTTTCCAGTAAGCTGTATCTTGAAACGCCTAAGTCGTTGAAAACCATGAAAAGGTTCACAAAAGCAATAACCGTTGAGTATTGGCCGAACGGTTCCACACCAAGATAGCGTGCTAAAAGAATGCCTATTACGGCCGTCATGCCCCGGAAGAATATTCGAGAAAACATCAGGAACAAAGTGGATGAAAATGCTTTTTTTATAGCCATTGCTTTATAGCGAATATCAACTAAAACCTGTGGTTTTAACTAAAAACGTATGTGTTAAAGTGAATATAATCTGGATGGAATTATAGCAAATAACAGGTTGTATGAAAAGACTAATATGGTAGGTTTTCCGGCTGACTTAAGGGAATAACTACATTGACCAGATCTCATAAAGTCATTACAATAGAAAACGTTATGCAGCATAATCGTATATTAGTAATTTTACTCTGGTTTGTTCGCGGGGCAACTATCGGGTTGACGCTTCTGACGCTCTACCTGGTTTTTAATATTTACTTTTTTCCATCAGGCAAATTAGATGTAGCTTATGATTTCAACGAGGACTCAGAATACATTTCTCATTTAGGACCTTGGCAAAGACTGTTGCCTCCAGAAGAAATTGACGGCGTATGGTCACAAGCAATAAAAGACGATCTGGTATATTTTGATGTCAGGAATCCTCGCTGGTTTCAGACGCTAACTGTTCAATTGACATTCCAAAACTCGACCCAACCGATATTTGAAATAGGGGGTAGAGTAAATAATAAAGATGGATATTATACTTTGCCCATTCAGAATAAACCTATCGACGATCTCGAATGGGACAAGAAAGAAGACGGCCAAACGACTTTATGGCAAAAAGTTAAACGTTATGAAACTATTGCCGATTGGGAGAAAAATGTCACCGACAGCGAAAACATAGGACAGTATTTCTACACTAGAAAGGTTGATCGCATCATTCCTGGCTATACGCCGTCAGATGATCTAACCATCATTGACCACGCTCTACGCGGTGACCATACAATTTATACTTATATTAAAGACGAAACCCTAGATTTTCATTTCACAAAAACAGACATAAATAGATATGCTGGTCCTGATCCGGTTGATATTGATATTTATCGACAAGTTACCAACGAACACATCTCCCATGGCGTTATTCCTGATGACGGAGAAGTGGGCTTTGGAGAAATTACTGCTCAGCCACTTGATGATTCGACGAGCATTTCAGATTTGCCCGAAGGTGTCTATCGTGTAGAAATAAGCGGCAACAACGATTACATAATTAATTCCATTATCACCAAGCAAAAGCTGCTAGTCTTATCCAAAAATATTTTTCCAGCAGACAATGAAGAATATTTGCGTGATTTTGAACCTGGAAGTCGTCCCACAACAATAGTGACTGATGGTGGTTCGGAACGGCGACCCGGCCGAAGGGGTGCTGGGCCAGCCGAATTTCACCAGCAATCTCG
>CAZQLY010000020.1:0-6019 GCA_964594455.1 uncultured Gammaproteobacteria bacterium
CTGTTCGCCAATTAAAGCGGTACGCGAGCTGGGTTCAGAACGTCGTGAGACAGTTCGGTCTCCTATCTGTCGTGGGCGTTGGATGTTTGAATGAAGACTCTTCTCTAGTACGAGAGGACCGAGAAGAACGGACCTCTGGTGAACGAGCTGTCTGACCACAGGCAATAGCTCGGTAGCTACGTTCGGACAGGATAAACGCTGAAAGCATCTAAGCGTGAAACCCCCTTCGAGATAAAACATCTCAGATCCCAGAGAGATTATCTGGTTGATAGGCTCCAGGTGTAAGGCCAGTAATGGCTTCAGCCGAGGAGTACTAATGATCTTATGTTCCGATTTACTCTGATTGATCACAACTAAATGTGACTTCTTAAATAAAAAAGTGTATATTAAGGATGTATGGTAAAGAAATATAAAGTATCGTTAACACTTGCTTTATTGGTAATACTGGTGACAGTATTTATTGGATTAGTATTTTTACTATCTCCAAACCCTTCTCTTTTGTAGAGAATAAAGTATTTTGAAAACTTTTTCTGGTGATTTAAGTGCTTGGGCCACACTCGACCCCATCCCGAACTCGATCGTTAAGCCAAGCAACGCCGATGATACTTGCGCCCGCGAGCGCGTGGGAAAGTAGGCCATTGCCGGAATATATTATGAAAAGACCCCCTAGAGGACGGGGGTTTTTTCTTTTTATCGCGGGATGTATAATATAAGTGGTTATGAAATTAGATAAGTCTGAAATAAAATTTTCAGTAATTGTATACCTCTATTTTTTGCTACTACTTGTTGGTGGATTATTTTTATCAATAGTCTTTTCTTGTTTTCTAATTAATGTATTAGAAACATTTAATATTAATGTAAACAGTAATATTTTTGTTCCCTTTTTTGCTGCATATTTTGGTGCAATTTTCGCATTTATTTTGAATGGAATATCTGTAAGATCACATAAAAAATATTATTATATCTCCCTAAAAACCGGGCTGTTACATGAATTAAAAATTGCGAGGGACAGAATGACGCCTAAAGGACTACCCGGACTATCATTTGAGGTTTTTAAAACTTGCAGTTCCGATCCAATATTTTTACAAAAAATTAAAAAAGACATTCCTAATTTTTTAGAAAGAACTTGGGTAATAATGAGTGAGTTAAGGTATACTAAAACATATGGCGGCCAAACTACTTGGAGTATTGCTGTCAAAGAGTTTAGAAAATCGGATCATTATAAAGAATTATGTGAGTTGTGTGAGCTTCTTGAAAAATCTATAGATAATAAATAATATTAATTACAAACATCGAAATCCCCAGAGGACGGGGGTTTTTTCGTTGAATAAAAAAACACCCCGAAGGGTGTTAGGCAGCCTTACGAACGAATTCGATTTGGGATGCCTCGAGGCGATGTTGAATCAATACTTCACCGGAAGCGATGAGCGTGCTGGGCTTGGCTTCATAGGAAAGAGCTCAAGGCGAAGCGACAAAGAGCCGTCCACGAATCTTGATCCAGAAATCGTCGTCTCCGACTTGACGCAGAATCTCAACCGCTTCGGAAAGCTGGATCGGATCGTCAGGCGCTTCTTCACGATGATCAAACCATTGAACTTTTTTTGCGTTAATGGTCAGTGGGCCGATGCCATGAACCGGAAGATCGGTTCGAAGCTGGAGAGTAGGATTACCTGGTTGATCAACCCCATCAATACGAGCAACACGAACTAACAGAAATACACCTTCGAATAGCATGTCTACCTCCAACGGGTAAATGCTAGAATGAGCAGTGGATATTAGGGCCATCTTACATATGAGGTAGAAGCTTGTCAACTTTTTTTATGACGTGATACGTGGTATGATAATTAGAGAAATTAATTAACACAATTATGAAAAACAGCGGCCGTAGCCGGCTAACAATAACTCTCAGAAAAGACTTGCTTCCTCAGATAGACCATATTATTGATGGTGATCGGATTAGAAATCGTTCGCATGCTATTGAATACATTCTTAGTCAGCATCTGGGACCAAAGATTAAAAAAGCTTTGATCTTAGCGGGTGGTGAGGGTGTGAAGATGAGACCATTTACTTATGAAATGCCCAAGACAATGATCCCGGTCAGAGGCAAGCCCATTCTCCAGTACATAATAGAGCAGGTTCGTGATTGCGGGATTACTGATATTCAAGTAGTAATTAGTAAAGGTTTAGGGAAAAAAATCGTTGATCATTTTGGTGACGGTTCAAAGTTTGGTGTTTCTATATCTTATTTAACACAAAAAGACAATGCGGGAACCGCCGGCGCTTTGATGACCGCTAAGAGTGAGATTAATGAACCTTTTATTCTTTACTACAGCGACGTTCTAGCGGAAATAGATTTGTGCGAGTTGTTTCAGTTTCATCAAGAATCAGGATCGTTAATCAGCGCAGCTCTAACTTCTACAGATAAATTTTCTGACTATGGTGTGGTCAAGTTAAAGGGAAATAAAATTGTCGATTTTGTTGAAAAACCAACCCGCAAAGATTATTTGGGAATGGTTAATGCCGGCGTCTTTGTGGTGGAGCCGGAAATATTCAACGAACTGCCAAATAAAGTTCCAGCCAGCTTAGAACAAGATGTACTACCCAAGTTAGCTGAGCGTGGAAAGTTGTCTGGTTATCCATTCTCCGGACAATGGTTCGATATTTCTACTCCTGAGATATACGAAAAAGCGCTCAAGCAGTGGCAAAAATAATTTTAGGCCATGGCCATAGACAAAACGCTTAAAAAACTAGGTTTCAGTGATAAAGAAATCAGTGTTTACTTAACTTTACTCAGACAGGGGCATTCTTCGGTTAGGAAGCTGGCTACAGCAGCCGGGGTTAATCGAGGCACTACTTATGATATTTTGAAATCATTGCGCCAATCCGGTTTAGTCTCTTTCTATCACAAAGACACTCGCCAGTATTTTGTGGCCGAAGATCCAGACACCCTACGTCAGTTTATTGATAGCAAAGAACGCTCCCTAACTGAATCCAGAAAAGAATTGGATTCAGTTATTCCCGAACTGAAATCGTTTTTTGAAAAACAAAACGATAAGCCTGTGGTTAAATATTATGAAGGCAGCGCTGGTATAAAAACCATTCTGACAGACGTAATAGAAACCATGAGCCGAACCAAAGAACCTGAGCGTGAGTATTACGTCTATTCCTCGGCTGATATCAGGAACTATCTTTATATTGATTATCCGGATTTTAGCAAAGACAGAATAAAGAAAAAAATTAAAGTAAAAATTATTGCCTTGGGCGAAGGTGGTCAGCCTTTAGGTTTAGACGAGCGAAGGTGGTTGAGTCAAAAAAAAGGTTCTCCAACCTATACCATTATCTATAATCATAAGACGGCTTATATTTCGGTTACTAAATCAAAGAATCCTTTGGGTATTATTATCGAAGATCCGGGCCTAGCCCAAACCCAGCAGTTTATTTTTGACCATCTTTGGAAAACATTAAAGTAATTTGTGTATGAGTCAATTAATCACTGACCTGCACATCCACTCCAAATACTCCCGAGCTGTTTCTCAAGACATGGATCTGGAGCATATGTCCGAGTGGGCTGCTAAGAAAGGTATCGAAATAGTTGGAACCAGTGACTTCACTCATCCGGAATGGTTTCGGGAATTATCCACAAAGCTGGAAAAAAATAGCAGTGGCTTTTATCGTTTGAAAAATGATGAAAATAAGACTCTGTTTATACCAGCCACTGAAATCAGCTGTATTTATAGCCAGGGCGGTAAAACCAGGCGAATTCACATCGTAGTGATTGCCCCGGATTTATCAGTTGTAGAAAAAATAAACGCCCAGTTGGGCTGGCAGGGCAAATTGAAATCAGATGGCCGACCGATATTGGGCATGTCAGCAATTGATCTAGCTAAGATCGTTTTTAAGGCATCACCAGATTGCATAGTAATCCCAGCCCACATTTGGACGCCTTGGTTTTCTCTGTTTGGATCCATGTCGGGCTTTGATACATTGACCGAATGCTTTGGTGAGTATGCTGATCAAATACCGGCTATTGAAACCGGCCTATCATCCGATCCACCAATGAACTGGCGGTTACAGCAGCTGGATTCAAAGCAAATAGTCTCTTTTTCTGATGCTCATTCAGCTCGGAACCTGGGCCGGGAAGCAACCATTTTTGAATTGGAAAAAATAAATTTCAAAAATTTATCCCAGGCTCTAAAAGCACCTGATCAAAAGAACAGAACTGATCACACGATTGAATTTTATCCTGAGGAAGGAAAATACCATTGGGACGGCCACAGGAACTGTCAGGTTCGCTGGTCACCCAAAGAAACTGTCCAGCACAAATCGATTTGTCCCAAGTGCCAGAAAAAAGTAACAGTTGGAGTAATGAGTCGGGTAGAGGAATTAGCTGATCGGCCTGAAGGATATCAGCCAGACAATCGGCCTGGGTTCAAAAGCTTAGTTCCTTTGCCAGAGATAATCGGTGGGGCCTTGGGCGTGGGCAAGAACACCAAGACAGTGGCCACTGAATACGACAACCTGATCAAAGCCGGTCAGAACGAGTTTAACGTACTGCTCAACATGACACTAGATGAAATAAAAGCCGTTACTCTTCCCCGGGTGGCTGAAGGCATTGAGCGAGTCCGACAAGGCAAATTACATATTAATCCCGGCTATGATGGAGAATTCGGCACGGTGAATGTATTTAGTGACGAAGAGCAAAAAGAACCAGCTGGACAGAACTCATTATTCTAAATAATGATCACAAATGGTTTTGACTGATGGGCCATTTTTTGTTTTAGTGTATAATGAAACATGTAACGGAGAGGTGGCTGAGCCCCCGTCATGCAATGGGGCAAGGGTTGAAAAAAGTGTGCCCAATGGCGGAGGGGTGCCAGAGCGGTCGAATGGGTCGGTCTCGAAAACCGATGTACCTTCACGGGTACCGTGAGTTCGAATCTCACCCCCTCCGCCATTGGGCAAACAGTGATAATGTCAAAGCGAGTTAAGCGAGCGAAGACCCCGCTCTTGCAGCGGGGCCACCCTACCCGCTCTTGACGGAGCTTTGACAAAGAAAAAATTAAGGAAAATGAAGAATGAAATTGTACAAGCTGGAACAGTTTCTTCAAAATCCCGAAGCGGATCTCGGAACTGGATTGCTGGGAAACCGTGATTTGGCCGCCGGAACATGGTCAGAAGAATCTCATACCCCCGATGGCTGAGTTCAGGATTTTTGACGATGGTGATATCTGGAGCAACTATAATATATTTGACATAGTAATATACCTTATCTATACTGAATTATGTATTTAGAAATATTCAAACAATTTAATATCATCAATAAAAGAAAGGAAAAGACGGGATCCTAATACGGATGTCGTTGTTTCTTTAATAAACAGGGAGTATAAACCATGAAAACACTCAATCAAAAAGGACTAACCACTCTATCAATTGTTCTTATTGTGGCAGTAATCATAATTGCCGGTGGGTTGGTGTGGTGTATGGGTGGAGAGAAAAAAAACAATAACGAAAATACCAACCTTAATATTAATAATGAAAATATAAACTATAACTCAAAACCTGTTTCATTGCTAGAGTCAGTATTTAATGTAGAGGTGAATACCCAAAGCTGGCAAGAATATACGAATTATGATTCAGGCATCAGCTTCAAGTATCCGAATGACTATGGCATCCAGACTGAAGGCGAAGATTACGTTGGATTAAGAAAATCAGAACATATTGATTTTGAAGGAGGCACACCAGGGATAAATATTTCCTGGCAACAAAAAACTGACGAAAATTTGAATCAGTTCATTCAAGAAAAAGAAATTCAGCATGATGTTTTTCCTATTCCAGATAGATTGGTGGATGGTTATTGGTATGGATATACTGTAGGTGCATTGCTTAATAAGTATGCATATATTTCTATTGATAATTTGATAGTTGAAGTATCGCTTTCTGCTTTTAGTCATTTAGACATGTTAAATGTTTTTGATGGAATAGTACTAAGTGTTAGATCTATCAATTAGCCCAAATTGGG
>CAZQLY010000021.1:0-5307 GCA_964594455.1 uncultured Gammaproteobacteria bacterium
CCACCGCCGCAACCTCCGCCAGCCCCCCCGCCCGACATGGGCATGGGCGGTATGGGCATGGGAGGCGGAGGGGCACCGCCGGGCGACATACCCCCGGAGCTTTTGCAGATGATGATGGCGGGAGGGCAACCCCCCGCCTTTTAAATACCCGCAGTATGACCACCCCCGCGAGCAGGGCTTGACCTGTCAATACCCCTGCGGGGAGTCACAAGGAGGAAAACATGGAAATCGGAGACATTGGCGACTTTGAAGTAGTGCCCGGAACAGGCCAGGTCGGAGACATGGGATTCCAGGCGGCACAAAACCGCTTCATGCAAAGAGAGGATGAGGGTACAACCGAACCGCCGCCCGAAGGGGATACCGGCGATGAGGATACCGAATCCGCAGGCGGCGAAGAAGCGGACGACGGTAAGCCCACCGGCGAAGGTGGGGAGGAAGAAGGAGGAGAGCCGGAAGGCGAAGGCGGCGACGAGGACGAGGGCCAACCCGCCGAGCCAAGCACCTTGAGCGACGAATATCTCGACTCTGTGGTGACGCTCAAAGACGGGAGCCAAGTATCAGTCCGAGAAGCCATACAGGGCTACTACCGGCAGGATCATTTCACCCGCGTTATGCAGGGAGTAAGGGAAAAAGAACGCGAGTTCGAGTCCAACCTGTCAAAGCTGGAAGAATGGTCCGAACGCAACGCTGATCTGAACAAGTTGGGAAACACGCTCAAAGCAAACCCCTGGCTCGCAGAGGCGTTACAACATCTGTGGACGGGAGACTTTGAAGCGGCCTCGGAAGTGGCGCAGAGAGGGCAGAGGGTAGTACCGCAAGCCCCGGCGCAACCGCAGCAACCCGACCGAGACGATACGGCGATGCGCTTATTCCTCGAAGAGCGATGGGCGCGGGAGCTGGGCGAGATAAAAAGCCAGCATCCCGACGTGGACGAAAAACTGTTGTGGGACGCCTTACAGTTCCATGCCGACGAAAGGGGCATGCCCTCGATGTGGGCGACCTTCAGGGCCGTCTATTTCGACCGTGTGCGCGAGACTGCGAAGAAACAGGGGCGCAATCAGGCCGTAAGGCAGATGAAGAAAGGCGCGAACCAACCCACGTCCATGAAACCCGGTTCTGCATCCTCCCCAGGTAAAGCCAAATACGAAGGCTCTACCGCCGCTGAAAGGGCTTTAAAGCAATTCAGAGACAGCGGATAAACCTATGGAGGTGACTTGAAGTGGCAGATATTGATTGGGATAAGATCAACCTAGCCGTGCGTGACCAGATCCTCGGAAAAGTCGAGGACCAGGTGTTCCAGGACAACGTCCTGCTCAACCGCATGAAGCAGCGCGGCCTCAAGAAAAGGGGCGGACGCAAGCTGGCGGTTAAGATCACGACTAGCCGCAACACCAACGTCATGTCCTACAAGGGGCATCAGGAGCTTAACCGCGACCCGATGAACCCCTTCAAGGAGATGCTTTTCGACTGGCGCCTGTACTCGGTGGCCATCAACATCTCGGGGCATGAACGGCTGCTGGTGGAGGGAACCGACCTCGCTCTCTTCGAGATGATCGAGGAGGAAGTGACCAACGCCAAGTCCTCACTCGCCGAAAGGCTGAACGAGGATATGTACCTGGACGGCAGCGGTGGTGAGGGCATCGAGTCCGACATTGACGGGCTTGCGAACATCATCGACGACGGCACCAACTACGACGACATAGGCGGGCTTTCACGCACGACCTACGATGTGCTGGAAGCTGGCTACTACGCCAATGGAGGCGTAGACAGGCCGCTTACCTACAAGTTGGCCAACCGCTCGCATAGCGCATCGCTGGCGGGCGGCGCGGGGAAGGCAACGATGGGACTCACCACGCCCGACCTGCTGGACAAGCTCAAGGAAACCTTGCAGCCCCACCAGCTCGTATCGGACATGAGCAAGCCTTCGCTCGGCTTCCCCAACGTCCTGCTCAACCAGGTGCCCGTATTCGCGGACACCTACTGCACCGCCGAAAGGCTGTGGTGGATCAACGAGAAGGTGACGGAGCTTATCACGCACACCAAGCGTGATTTCATCTTCGTGCCCTTCCGTGAGCCTACCGGCCAGGATGCGGCCGTGGCTTACATCTGGTGGGCCGGGAACCTGGTTTGCCGTAAGCCGCGCGCCAACGTGCAGGTACGCGACATCGACGAAGAGTCCATCTAGGAAGGGAGGGATAGATAATGGCACAGCTACCAGGTCCGGTTAACGAAACTCTCGGCACCTACGGCGGGCGGGAATACCAGGACGAGGAAGGCGGCGCGTTCGTCTGGGCGAAGGCCCACGCTAACCTCACGGCCAATACCCCCTACCAGGAGATGTTCGACGGGACGGGGCCGGTCACAAAGGCTATCACCGACGAGGTGGTGCGTCACCGCATCATCGTACCCCTGGAAGCGGTAACATCGGGCGATTTCGCCTGGATGAAGTTCCGTGGGGTAGTCGAGGATATGGTGGTATCTTCGGACGCCTATACCGATGGGCACGCCATCATCAAGACTGACGCCACTCTCGTCTGCACCGACGCCGCACCGAGCGGGGCCGATGGGGAGTTTGCGGTGGCATTGGAAACGAGTGACGGCGCTGTTACCGCCATCGACGCCTACCTGTTCGGACGCGAGAGCGTAGGAAGCTAAACAACGCGACAATGAGCGGCCTCCACCTCCGGGGGCCGCTCAATTCTTCTACCTTTAAGGAGGTACGACAATGGCAATCGAAGTAGAGTACGATCATGGGGAAGGCATCTACACGGTGCAATCCCTCAAGAACCGCAACTTCGGGATAATCACCGGCACCATCACCTTCGACGACTCTTATCCCGCAGGCGGCGAGGACGCTTCCGAGATCAGCGGCAAGTTCCGCGAATGTCTCGGCATGGTGTTCATGCCCTATGGCTATTACGAGCTTGGCTACATTTACCAGAACGACAAGATAGCCGTTGGACACAACACCCCCACCCTGGGCAGTTCATCCTTCGCGGCGGCGGGGCAGACGCATACCGTCACGGACGACGACACTCCCGGAGGGAACGAGGTGTATGTCAAGTTTGGGCCTAACGGCCCCTACCTGGCCTGCAACTGCGCGAACGACACCGCAGACGTTTTGCTCAACTTCGGGGATGGCATCTATGTCGTTATCAAACACGACGCGGGTGCCGCTGCCGGTAACGGCTCGGCGAAGTTGACCTTCGACGACGACGGTACGCATCCCGACCGCCTTGTTGCCGACCTGACCGGCGGCGTGGACAACGATGTGTTCATAGCCACCACCGACCCGCGCTATTTCCTCAAGATCGTGAACAGCGACGGCGGGGAAGGCGTGGACTTGTACTACGACGACGGTGCCAACGACAGGCTTGAGTGCACCACGGCGGGAGACGCGGACGCCGCTATCGACCTGTGCGTGGTGGCGAACGAGCTTCCCGATGGGACGGATGCGAGTGGCCTTGAGGACGTTCCGTTCTTCGCCTACGGCTGGATTTAAGGAGTAACAATGGCAAACGTGAAGATCCACAACAAGAGCACCCTGCCCTTTATCGACGCTTACGCGGGGCAGGAATACGTCATCGACGTGGGCGAAAGTGCAAATGTACCCGCAGGCGCGTCTCACCTCTGGTTCGGCAGGCCGAACGAGGACCCCGCAAAGGCTTTTAAGCGGACGAGGCGGCGCAAGGGTGCCTTCTACAAGCAGCTCGACGACATGGAAGTCACAAGTGTCGATGAGCGCAAGGCACGCGAAAAGCTGAAGGCCGCCATGAACAAGATGCGGGGCGACAAACCTGAGGCGGTCGAAAAGACCTTCTCTGGTTTCGCGGAAGAAGAGGAAGTGGGAGACGAGGAGATCGGATTCCTCGAAGATTAAGGAGGTGGGACTATGCAACGGCGCGATGAAAGCCCACTTATCCAGATATGGGACGAGGACGACGATGCTGCCCTGACCTCCGCGATGATAGACTTCGGCCTCTGGCAACACCTTCGCATTATCTCTGACACGGACGACCAGGATGAGTTTGACGGTGTTATCACCATCACCGGCCTTCTCTCCGCTGATGACGATGAGGGTGCCATAGAGGACTCGGGAACGGATTACAAGCAGTACGGCGTGGCTCACACGCTGGATACCATCGAGGTCTATATGTTCGTCCCGCGCAAGATAAAGGTGGCCTACACGGGCAGGACGGCTGGCACGATCTCCCTCTGGATACAGGGTTTCAACGACGGCGCACGGTAGGGGGTTCGGCATGGACATTACCATAACGAACCTCACCATAAGGGAAAACCATTCGGGATTGCTCTATGTCGCTGAGTGCGACATGGTGGCGGGCAGGAAGAAAACCCATGTCTCGGCACCTTTCATTGATATGCCTATGTTCGATGAGAAAGGCAACCTGCACATGGGCGGCGTGGGCGATCTGCTGCGCCGGGCGTATGAGGAAACCTTGCGCCCCCCTGCCATCGAGAAACCAGCCGAGAAGATACCATACGAGAAGATACCAGAACCAGTAGAGACGCAGGAGATAGTTATTCCCGCCGAGGTAAGAGACGCCCGGCGGGAAAAACTTTACGTTCTGCAATCGAAAGTCACGGCATACGACCCTGTGACCTTCAGCGTGGGGGAGGTGGAAGATAATGGCTAGATGCCTTTCCCTGCTTCCCCATGTCCTTTGGACTCCACCGGGAGCCATGCAGAACGCCATAGACCAAGAAAACCTCACGCTCGTCGGGGGCAGCACCCACGCTGACGACCAGACCGCCTGCTGGGATGATTTTCAAAGCCTGGGAGTACCTGGGTGGAAGAACGACCTCGCCCACCGTGCAGCAGCAGCCACTACCAACCTCTTATATGCCCTCGACTCCGATGCTACGAGCTTCGAGGGCGGGACTGACGGCGGCATAGCATTACCCGGTGGTGCTACCACGGCGGTTAGTTCAGGTGATTGGAGCTGGCATGGCGTTCGCTCGCTGCATTATGTAACGGACACCGGGAGTCCAAACTGGTCGATTACGGCGGTTACGGCGGCAGGAAACCAATATACCGCTGCTGCGTATTTTAAGGCAGTAACCAATGATATACGCATATCCCTATATGATAATGTTTCGGGTACAACAACAGGGAACACCATCGCCGCAGGCAACGAGGGTTTGTCGGTCGTCACAAAAACCTTCGATGCTGCCAGCATTTCGAGGAAGTTATATCTCCAAGTTGTAGGAATACCCAACGAGTTTTACGCCGACGCCATCCAACTCACCGCTGGCAGTACCATCCTACCCTTCACCACCCAGGAAGCT
>CAZQLY010000022.1:0-4924 GCA_964594455.1 uncultured Gammaproteobacteria bacterium
AGGAAATATGATATTTTTGTAGAATATGGCTTGACATTTTGGGATAAATGAGTTTGAATAGCCGTGACCAAAGGAGAATGCGGGCGACCGATTAGTGAATAGTGAATCGGTGAATGGTGAATAGCCAGTTGTGGTCCGCCATCGGGAAACGATGGCGAGGCAGTAGTTGTTGAATTGGCCGCGGAATGTGTTTTTTAACACGGATTACTTGAAAGGCTCCGGTTCATAGGATTTACACGGTTTTTTTATTTTGGATAGAGAGCAGAAAATGTACTGCCTAAGGCACAAGTCCCTATGGGACAGGCGGACACCTTAGATTTTCCCGACCAAAAATCTAACTTTTCATAGGAGTTCAAGATAATGCTAAGTGTATTTTTAATTTGGTCAGGCAAGAGAAGCCATGAAGCAGCAAAAATACTTTATGAATGGTTGCCAAAAGTAATCCCTTGTAGGCCATGGATATGTGATAATGATATTGTAGATTTAACATGGTTAAATCAAATTGTTGATAATGCTAGATCTGCGAATGCGGGGATAGCATGTATTACACGAGAAAATTACAGTAATCCTTGGATTTTGTTCGAAGCCGGACTAATAATTGGCAGTAATGGTAATGGGTTTTATCCACTTCTTCTTGACATGAAGCCCAAAGAACTGGATGGCTTGAATTACCCTCTCTATTTATACGAGTCATACACTTTTAGCAAAGCAAGAGTTTGGGAAATAGTAAAAGCTTTGAATAAGAAAATAAACCCACCAAAAAAGCAATTACAACAAGAATTCGAACATTCTTGGGTTAAACTAAAGTCTAAATTGTCTCCAATTGTCAAAAATGCCCCATTCTTCTCCTATTTACTGGCTCCTAGAGGGTATAAAGTGCAAAGAACTCCTGAATGGGAATCACTTTATCTAACAATCGTTGCTAAACGCGTAGAAGAATCACCATTTATGCTTTCGGATTTAATTGCAGAGGCTCGCAAGGAAATATTTATTACAGGGCAAAACCTTTTTCGGTTAACAACGACCGACAAAAAGAAAGAAAATATAAAAAACAAGAGAATGCTTTTTAAGGCATGCAAAAATAAAAAAGTTCGTGTCATGTTATGTGATCCAGCAAACACTTGTGCTATTAAAACTTGGGGAGAAGATGTGATGCGTGACAAAAATTTATATGTCGAACATCTTGATCAATCTATTAAAATACTTACAAAGTGGCTAAAATATTTCCATATAAACAAAAGGATAAAAAACTTCGAAGTTAAAACAACTGAAATGGTGCCTTTGAGTATAACTTTTGTAGATCCCGACCCGCAAGCAAAATCAGGTAAGTTATTACTAACAACTGCTACATATGAAAGAAAAGGAGCAGGGGCAAGGCCTTGTTATTTGATTTTACAAAAGGAACATCCTGATATATTTCAATACTATTCTGAAGCGTACGAGTGGACTTATAAAGAAAATGCAAAAGAACTCAAGTAAACAAATAAACGATGGCAGGTGCTCGAATCTCATTATTTCCTCTGTGCTGTACGAAGTTTAATAGGCCCTTCGGCTACGTTACGGGCAAAACTTTGTCAGTTGCCAATAGATAACAAACGGCCGGAAAAAGATAGTTGTGTGTGATAGGAATACTTGTAAGTCATTGCAAGGAAATGGGATAAAATTTTTTAATAAAAACCTTGACATATGATACTATATATAGTACTATATTAATAGGAAAGACTAATGAAAAGATGTATAATCCTTCTTCCGGAAAAATATAACGACGGAACTACGGTTCCGGAGAAGGTAATTAATGGGATTCTGAAAGAGATCGATACTGTTTTTGACGGGCATACAATCGGTGGAAATGTACAAGGTACTTATCGTATGTCAAATGGTCATATGGTAACTGACATTTCTTTGGTGGTATGGGTGGCTGTTAATTCGAACAAAATCGAAATATTAAAAAAAATGGCAGGCCAATTCGCACGGACGCTAAAGCAGGAAAGTATTTATTTTGAGGTAATGGATTCAACGATTACATTCATAAAACCTACACCAGAAAGTGAAGGTGCGTGATGGACAAAACTAAAATCATACTAAGAGAAGCAAAAAAATTAGCAGAGTCGACAAAAACATGGGCAGATTTTTCCAATGCATTATTTGACCCTTTAGATGGTCTAGTTGCTCACATGTTTAAAGATCCTATAGAAAGAGCTAATTTTCGTAAAACAACCGTATATAATAAGCTTCACGAACTTGTCGAAAATAAAATGCAGGCTACGGGGTTGATAGCCGGAGCTACTCCAAAAAAGAAAAGTGGTAAATTTGTGGTACGACTGCCACGTTCACTTCATGCTGCTCTGGAAAAAGAAGCTGAAGCAGAGGATACAAGTTTAAATCAACTTATAGTAACTAAGTTGGCGGTACAATTGGATAATATTGCAGGTGGAAGATTAGCAAGAATAATTCAAGCATTTGCAGAAACTAGAAATGGCTATTCTGTAGATCGAGTAATTGCTGACCCTAAGAAGAACAAAATGTATTTAAAAAGATGTCGTGAATTGGGACTATCTGGTACTGATTTCGACATCAATTGGGAACTAATGAGTGCTAGGAAAGCTGGCAAGTTATCACATTTACCTAAAACAAAACGATATACTGTACAAGAACTTGATGAATATGAATATGCTAGTGAGATTGCTGTGAGATATTTACAATTAGAAAAAGAAGTTTCGCTTGATCAAATAATTTGTGATCCTGATTTAGCAGAAGAATTCGATCAATATGCATTTAGATTGTCTCCAGGTTTTTCGCCACTTCAATATCGATGGGCGGCATTAGGGCTGCGTAAAGCGGGTCGTCTTGGAAGCATGAAAAAGCAGTATGAAAAATTACCTACTTTAGAATCTATTGGCCATGTGTCTTCTTTGCGTTTAAAGGAAATCCCAGAAATAGGCGGTCTATACATGTTTACGGCAAATAGAAAGCATGTTTTCCTCGGACAAACAGATAATTTACGGCATCGACTAGAAAGACATATGGAGATTAGTTCTTCTCGTGGCCTGCCAGATTGGTTATGGGATACTAGGAAATTCCCTCTTAGTCTTGAAGTTGCTTCATTACCAAATATAACTAAAAGCTCAAGGCAAGCCATGGAGTTGTTACTAGTAAAAAAATGGAATCCCGTATTAAATTTTCCAAGAAAGGTGGCTTAATTACTATACTGTGAAATGAAAAAATGTGTTTATTATAGGTAAGATTACTATGACTATTCGACCACCTGTGAAATGGCATGGGGGAAAATACTATTTAGCACATCGCATTATTTCCTTATTTCCCCACCATCGGATTTATTTGGAACCCTTTGGCGGAGCTGGTTCTGTATTATTAAATAAACATCCAGTTGAAGTAGAAGCGTATAATGACTTAGACCTGAGGATAACTCGACTATTTAGAGTTTTGCAAAAACAGGGAGATGAGTTTGTTAAACGTCTTCAATTTGTACCATATAGCCAATACGAATTTGAGTGTGCTAAGAATTATCCACAGAATGCCACGGATGTTGAAAAATCTATATGTGACTTTATTAGATGGAGACAATCTTTTGGAGGTAGAGGTAAAAGCTGGAGCTACACCACAAAAAGAGCACGAGGTAGTATGGCTGGAGATGTTAATGCATGGTGGACTGCCATAGATCAACTACCTCAGATAATAGACAGGCTTCGCCGAGTTCAGATTTTGTTCCAAACAGCATTTGAAGCAATAAAGCGTTTTGATCACTCAGATGCCCTTATATATTGCGACCCTCCCTATTTACCTGAGACTCGAGCTTCTAATAGTAGAAACGTATATGGAAAAGAAATGACAACAAATGAACACCTTGAACTCGGAAAAGTACTAAATAAATGTAAAAGTAAAGTAATAATCAGTGGTTACCCATCACCATTGTATGAGAATGTATTTAAATCTTGGCGTCGTGTTGAATTTGACATGGCAAATCATGCAGCAGGTGGCCGAAAAAAACTTCGCAAATGTGAAACACTTTGGTTGAACTGGTGAATTTAACGGGGTGATAATCCGCGAAAATCCGTGCCCATCCATGATTTCTGTTAGTTGCGAATCGTGAGTTTTTAGTTTTGAGTCTGGATTCCCGCCCCTGCCTGCGCAGGGGTGACAATCCTGCGCGGGAATGACAATATCTTAAATCCGTGTCGAAAATTAGGTGAGGAGTTTGCGCATTAGGGCGATGAGGGTAGGGGTTTCGAGTGCGTTTTTGGTCAGGCGGAGGTAGGCGGTCTTTGGGCCAGCTCATAGGCATTGGCGCAGACGGTCATCTTTCGGTACGCCTCGAGGCGCCTGCGGTCGGAGGCGATGTAATCTTTGGGGATATAGGAGGGCTGGCCGAGGTCGATTTCGGCGAGCGGGTGCCTGAGCTGCGGCTGGTCCTTGAGTTTTCGCACGGCCTGGGCGAGCATTTCGCAGAGCATTTGAGTATTGAAAACAATAAGCCTGTTTTGTATTTCTCAATGGGACTCAGCAAAGAGCAATTGCTTGAGAGACTGATTCTGGGCCGGGCAACAGTTGATTTGCGACGCGCTCATGAAAATCGCCTTGAGGCGATTATTGTAGAACGGTTTGCGGATTTGATGATGCTTATCAGCCGGGAACGATATTATGGTTTTTGCCCGTCGGCCAGCGATGAGGCCCAAATCACCTGCACCCGCAACCGAAACGGCTCCACTTTCATTACCCCACTGACATTCAATGAGTCACTGGTCCGCTTTGAGAGTGCTTTTTGATATTTGGTAAATTTTAACGGTCGGAATCTTATATTCTTTTGGTTAAGACCCGATTGTGATATCCGTGTTTCATAATTCGAGTGAAAAAAATCTGTGTAAATCCAGTGTTCATCCGTGGTTTGGGTTTGAGTTATGCGCCG
>CAZQLY010000023.1:0-4110 GCA_964594455.1 uncultured Gammaproteobacteria bacterium
ACGCCACAACCGCTTGCCCATATCCCTGTCGTTTTCCAGTAGAATACATTCCAGCATATCTCCAATCTCCTCCTGATAGTCTTCTGGTTTAGCCTCACCTGACAGTAACCTTAATAGCAGGTTCCACTCCTCTCTGGTCAGCCTCATCACAATATTTACATCTTCGTTCATCTAGATCATCCTCCTTCAACCAATTGTGACTATCATATAAAATGGCATACACAGCTTCTATGTATCCAGCCCGATACGACATAAAATCCCAGCTTTTGCCGAGCTTTTCCCATCTGTTTGAGAAGTCTGTTACCCCTCTGCATGATCTCTTGTACTTTGCCTTGATTCTGTCTTCACGTAATAAGTCAAATAACCCTTGTAATTCTTGTTTTTCTTGTCCGTCCATCAGTCCTCCTTGCTAACCAGTATCAGTCGCTCGCATCTCGCCTTGCCGTTAGCGCTGTACGGTACGACCACACCGGGCAGGTCTTGGTATTCAATCAGGCATTTCCAGATCGTGCTTTTTGGGTAGTTTTCTTGTATCCACTCTCTAGTAGCAAAGTTTACTCCACAAGTGCAATCACAAGCCCGAGATGGGTTGCAAACCTCCTCTAAATACTCACCCTCTTTTATATTCCAATACCCAGGGACTTTAAACGCAGTGTTGGTTATCCCCTTGTAAACAATGTACCCTTCACCGTTATCCTCAAAGTTGTCCGCCATCCACTTTGATTGCGACAGAAGCCCCTTCGCCCCTGATAAGTTAGCACCCCTCAGGTCAGCACCCCACAGGTCAGCACTCCTCAGGTCAGCACCCCTCAGGTCAGCACGCTCGCCTTCCCCGTCGTTTAACCAGTCGCTGTGCGTTTCTAATATTTCCTGCAATTCCTGCTTATCCATCAGTCCTCCTCTTATTTTTTGACGGAAACTCCCGAACCATCAAGTCTTCTGGTATCATCAACCTTCCAGACATCTGCTTCATAAAAAACGGCACGTTAGCCTCAGCACATTGGCGCTTGATACTTCTTGCCCATTCCGGATCCATCTCCCGAAATCCATTACCACTTTCTCCCCCCACAATTACCCAGTCTACTATTTTTGCCCAATTGTCTAAATTTATAGGACCCAGCAACGGCTCTGCGCTCACAAACCGGACTGCTGCAGGTGTGTCCAGGAGTGTAGGGATCCGCAGATCTGCTGTCTCCTGATTCTCTGCGGTCACTCCTAACCATATGTTCTTGAAAGGGGCGGGGCGGTTGTCGTAATCAACCACATACTCATTTACCCAATCTCTCATCCTTTCTGGTCTTTTGGTAAGAATCTGGAAAATGTTTCGATTTGCATTGGACCTTCCCATAATCCTAAACACCCGCATGATAAAATCATCCGGAACCTTTGGATGGAAAAGGTCTCCCATCGAGCAGACAAAGACCATCCGGGGCTTTTTTCTCCATTTCAGCGGATCTCCCAAGCGGTCAAAGTGCAAGGTCACGTCAAACTGGTGAGGCGCTTCTGGGTAACCAAACCTACCAGCCAGCCTTTTCGCCATCCTCTCTGCGTAGCAATTCTTACAGCCCGTGCTTATCTTGGTGCACCCAGTCACAGGATTCCACGTTTCATCCGTCCACTCAATCTTAGTACCCATCATTCCTCCTTGTCTATCCAAACTAAATTTCTAATTTTATATCGCTCTCGACTTCGTTTCCCCAAACATCCCAACCTTCTCGCTTTCGTCTTGCGAACAGCTCCAGGTAGTCCATGTCTGGATACAGCGCCTCAATCTTGGAATAAATCAAGTCTGGTTTTTGGCTATGTTTTCTTACAGGAGTATAAAGCAACTGACTAACTGAGTGGTCTTGTACGGGTATGCTTCCCCTTGTTGCCAGTAGACATGGCTCAGTATTAGATCGGGTGTAGTAACCCATTCCCATAAAATGACCAAACCCTGTCTTATTGGATTTTACCCAAACAAACCCAACAGTTTTATATTCATATCCCCATGCCTCCATAACATCAAATGTGTCTTGAATACGGGGCCATACTCCCCAAAGAAACAAAATGCTATTTTCTTTTCCAAACCTACCCAACCCTAATTTGCATATATCCTCTGTGTTCATTACAGGATAGTGTGCCTGCGCTGCCCTCGATCCGTTTTTTTTCCCTTGACCAGGAATCCAATACTCAAACTTCCACGGCGGGTCTGCCAGTATCACGTCATATTTCTTCATTTGTTTTCCTGACATAAAACTGATCATAATATCCAGAGCTGTCGGTCCTGCACCAGGCGGTTTCAATTGTCTTTAACCTTCTGCCAATTGCGCCTCTTGCGCTGTGTTCACTGGCATAGTGCAGTTTTCCCAAGGCTTTTACGATATCACCGGATCCCGACCCTGGGTTTTCCCGTAGAAATTCCTTGATCTTTTCCATGCTGACCCGATAAGGTGTGACCTGACCCCCGTGTTTTGTTCCTGCTTTTGCCATTTCTGCTTCGGGAAAATTATGAACCATCTTCAGCAGCTGGTCTCTGTGCTTGAAATGCTGGGGCTGCCTAGAAGGTGGCTCTTTGAACTCTTGTATTCCGTACCTATCCCGGAACCTGAGAACGCCCAGCCCCATATTCGCCCAGACATATAATGCCCACCAGCTCTGATTCTTTGTTCCCTGGACGGACTTGGCTTTTGGAAACGCAATAGATCGATAGGAAACATCCCACTCACAGGCCTGCCGGATCAGCTCTGTTGTCAGAGATGTCTTTAGCTCGATCACCCACACAACAGGTCTCTCGCCAACTTTCCGCACACAGACAATATCAGCTACCTTACTAGACCTGACAGAAATTTCCTGATATACTTTCCACTCAGGCTTATTTTCTGCTAGCCAGGCCACCACCTCTTCGCCAAGATCGGTTTCTTTCATACAATCTCCTTGTGTTGTAATCGGATATTACAACATTCCCAGCTTGTACTGCTTTTTCAGATAGCGGTAGGCCCGGCGTCTGTACTTGCAGACAAGCATCTTGCCTGTTTTCGCCCGCAGGATCTTGCCTTTGTGTCTGCCTACTGCTTTCGTGCAGACCACGCTGGCGTGTCGTCTGTCTTCTACTGGATCTGCAGAAGAGTCATAATTGGCCATTCTACGCAGTTGCCGTGCTTTCTTCTCGTTCATCGTACTCCTTTTCCAAAGACTGCATCATTTTTTTCATTGGCTTTACCGCTATTTCGGGAATCGCTTTGCTATATTCGTTCAGCACGATGTCCCCTCTTTTTTCCAGTCTCCGCAGAGCATAGAATACAGAGTTCTTTGAGCTCAGGCAGCAGTTGTTTACCAGATACTGCACAGATGGTGGCGAATTATATTCGACCCAATGCTGCCAGATCGCAGACAAAACAGCTTCGTCACAAGTAGGTGTTCTCATAGTTCCTCCTAAAGTAGTTCTTTCTGAATAGGTGAATTTATTCTCTTCTCTGCAATCTCAAAATAATGTTCGTCTAACTCAATGCCAATGAAATCCCTATCATCTAGGTCGCACATCTTCTCCAGACAATCACCTTGAATAAGATCAATCACAGATCAAGTCCCCCATAGGAGAACTGGTGTACCTTGACCAGGTAATCAATAGCGCCCCAAAGATGTATTCCGGGACCCGGCCAGGGAGCATAGATCGTTTTTGTCTTTATCTTGTATCCGTTCCGGCCTAAACGCTCCAGAGCAGACGACGCAGTGTACTTTTTCTTTCCTTTTTCTCTCATATGTTTCTCCCGTTTTTTAACCTATCTGATTAAAATCGCTTGTTTTAACCAGACGGGGTAATCTCGAAGTTCAACTCCGGATCTTCATGCCTCCTCCTTCTCTAACCAGTCAGCAATATCCTCCAGTACCAATTTTTCGACAGAAAGTATCCGCCTGGCAATTTCTAACTCGTCAATAGCGTCCACTATCTCTTGGGCAAGTGACGAAATATCAAAACCTGCTTCCCCAAAACCGTCCCACTCGGGAATTCCGGCTTTGATTAATATTTCTTCGATCTGCTCTTTCATGCTTCCTCCTTTACTTCATTCTCCCTGATCTTTAGTAAATCTTCAGTAAGTAGGGGCTTTGGCTGAAATCCCCCCACGTGGA
>CAZQLY010000024.1:0-3734 GCA_964594455.1 uncultured Gammaproteobacteria bacterium
TGTAGAGCGGGGATTCATCTTTTTATTATCCACTATCTATAGATTGAACGAACCAGTCCCGTTATGGTTTTAGCACCCTTGGGGTCGGGGTCGTCGTCTGGAGAAGACCCCCCGGGAGTGCCGTCTGGGTCTTTATCTTTATCATGATTTCTATTCATAAGGGGGTTATTCTTGACCCTGTCAAAGTCTCTTTGATCGGGTCTGTCTTCTGCTCTTCTTTTTGGGGCTCCGGGGGAGGTTTTCCTTCTTCTATTGTATTTGGATAGGAAAAGATGATGAATATCGGCTATGTTTTTGGATAATTTTTCATAACGATTAATTACCGACGCCACGCTTTTATACTGCATTATTTCTCCCTCTATTTTCTGGGCTATCGTCTGTACGTTGCCCGTTACGGTTGGTAGGGCATATTTTAGAGAATCTCCTCTGTCGCCCTCAACAGCATCATGTAGCATCCGATACGCTTTATATACTATTCTTTGTATTTCTTCTGCCTTCTCGGGGAATACTCGTGAAAAATCTGCTTCAATAAAATCATCCACAGACTGCAGCAGATCTAGAGTATTGTTGGCATCTTCAATCATTTCTTCTTGGGGATCCCTTGGGGAGTCCACGTCCGCTGTTTTTTTAATCATATAATGAAAATGCACATCATCTACTTTACTTGCTAGCTTATTCATGCCCAAAACCAGCGCCATTTTCTGTGTGACGGATATCACCTTGGTCTCCTTTTTGGTGGTTGACTTGGCCTTACATTCTATTTTATCATAATACATAAATATGGGATTATGTTACAATAATTTTTGTTAGTAATAGTCTACTGCCCCGCCGACTGAAACAGAGAGAGACCTTCTTATTTAAAGGGGAAAAAAGATGTCCTGTCCAAGATCTAAGAAATTTGATGCCTATCTAGAACTAGAAGGAAGTGTCTCGGTAGCCGCCGGAGAGACCACCGAGATGACTTTCGATGAATTATTTTTAGAGGAATTAGATACGGATACAGAATATCATGGAACTACTACTCCCGTAAGTATCCACGGACAAAGGGAGTTTAGGCCCCTAAAAGTAGTCTACTCCGTATATTCTGCGGCCAATAACTTTACCTTTAAATTATACAGTGGAAAAGAGTGTGGCGGATCTGACAACTTCGGTATTACGGAGTCTACTAAGGCCGGTACGTCCTCTTCCCCGGCATACGACTCTGTTAGTGATATGCATGGAAAAACTTTTAAAATTTCTATAGAAAATAGCGGGGGAACAGCCGACACATTCTACTACTACCTCAGGGTTTACGAATAAATATGAATCTAGTAACTACCCACAAAGAAGTTATATTTGACGTATACCTTCATCCGGTATTAAATATGCCGGACCAGGATCCCAAAATATCCGACATAGATGTTATGATATATACCAATATATCTCCTGAGATAGCTAAATATTGGAAAATAGAAACGGATTATTACGGAGAATGGAGATCTTTCCCACTGATACAATCCACCAGATTTAGACATAGAGTAAACAATGCTTATAAATCATTTAACTATAGGGTAACTCCCTTGGGGGAGGACCTATCCCCCCTATATAAAGGTGACGAGGACTCCCCGGAAGAAATTACTCCGGCAATAGTTAGATATGATACGGAGAGAGAGTCTTATACCAATGGAAAATTAAATTGGCGCTACGGAAGAGGGGCTATGGCTGCGGTATCAACCAAAGCCAGAAAACTTATTGAGTTGACCGGGGAAGAGGTGGCGATAGTTTACAGAAACCCCGTTGAGAGAATTTGCTCTTGCTATAATTTTAATTCGGAAGAGGCTGATCCGGACTGCCCCATCTGCCACGGCTCCGGGGCATACAACTATGGTTTTGTTAGACACAACGACAAAAACCCCATGGCTGCCTTTAAGGTAGCCAGGTTCAGTAAAAGATATGAGACCGAGGGACGTATTCCAGACTTCTCCAGCCCAGCCTTTACCGTATATTTACCCAGAATCTTTATTAAAGATATATTAATACGTAAAGATCCGTATGGATACGGCCATAGAATATATGTTATAGAGGGTATAGAAAGACCAACCATGTCGGGATTGAGTTCAATACAGCAATTACATATGGAAGATATCACCGATGTAGATACTGGTGGAGAGGTAGTTCCTAGGTATGCCCTGGAAAATAAGGAGCTCTGGCCGTAGTGCCTTTGGACAACGATAGCATAGGAGAAACCGAACGAGCTATTGATACCTATCCTAGTCGGGAAAGAAACCCCGAGTTAAAAGTTATTATATCTACCCCAAACTATCTAGATGTTATATATGATATGGTTGTTTGTTCAGTGAAAAGATTTTTTTCCTTGCATCCCTCTGCCAGCGCATGTAGGTGGAAAGGGGACCACAAGGTTTCTGGAGAAACCTCCCCCGATACGGAGGTTTGGATAAGGGACCACTTCCCCGAAAATACCCAACATTTCCCCTGCGTAATAATTCAGGTAACTGATAAAACAGAAAAGGCTTTGGGATTTAATAGAAATATTACCCTATATCAAGACGAGGAATATCTAGAACAGGACAATGTGGCGGAAGAGATAGTAACTGGGGGCATGGTAGAGGGAACAATAAGTTTTATTATTGAACATCTGGGGTCCAGAACTAAGATGAGAAGAATAGTCAGTATACTTACCCACGGACTACAAACAAGAACTCCGGCAAAAAGAGAAAACAATATTGTTTCTTTATGTAGGGATCTTGGTCTGGTAATGAATGAATATCAGATAGATGTAAGTGACGAGGACACGACTGCCCAAATTGCCAATGACTTGATTTTTTCCTGTACGATATCCGTTCCTTTTTTCTACACTTGGCAGGATAGGGATTGGTATGATTACTACTATTGTTTAATAGAGTACGAACACAGCAAATATATAGTCAAAAAAAGTAGGGAATCTGGGTATTATGTTAAACTTTTTAATGAGGATGATGAACTGATCGATGTGGAGGACGAAGAACTAGAGGAAATAGTGATAGAAAGATACATCGAGGGAATAAATTCTGGCACCCTATCTCCAGTTATGATCAGGACGGTTAAACTGACTTCCGAGCTTAGTGAATAAATAGGAGAAACAACCATGGTACCAAGTTTTCACCCCACAGACTATAGGGAACCCCAGATTACCCTAGAAAGACCCGAACCTACGGATTCTAGGCAAGGTCTGGTTCAAACTTCTGTCATTCCTCTTATTATCGGCCCCTCTTTGGGTAAACTGTCCACCATATATAACGAGGCCGTCACCAGAGGAGCGGGGAGCACGGACGCGTTAGATAATGATGAAGTAGAATCCGTGATGTTTTTGGGGGACGAATATAGTGTGTCCACCTATACCGAAAATGTAGATTTTGAAATAGATATAAATGATGATGTTGAGTGGTTGGACAATACGGCCAGCCCCCCGGTGGGCTCGGCTTCCTCTGACCACAGCTCTGGGTCTTTGGCTGCTGATACATACTACTATAAAATTACCGGAACTAACGACCACGGAGAAACCACCGGAAGTGAGGAATTTTCTGCTACACTTGTCTCCAGTGGAAGAATAGTGGTTACCTGGACTGGGGTGGACGAGAAGATCGCCGGATTTAAGCTTTACCGATCCACCACCTCTGGAAGTTTCGACGATACTCTACTCACCACCATCAGCGTCTCCGGCCAGCGAATCTACTATGATGATGGTACGGATTCCC
>CAZQLY010000025.1:0-3418 GCA_964594455.1 uncultured Gammaproteobacteria bacterium
CGGGCGGGCTAATAATTTTGACTTTTTGTCCTTTTAGATGTAACATTGAAATAGTTGAAAAGATTTATATACTTCCATTTCAATGTTACTACTATACTAATGATATGTCAAAGAACGAAAATTTAGCAAAAAATGTGGAAAAGCTCCGAAAGCAAAAAGGTCTTTCACAAGAGCGTTTGGCGAGATTGGCCGATGTCGCCAATAATACGATTATTAAAATGGAGTCAGGGGAAAACAAAAATCCCACGCTTGAAACCTTGCGAAAGGTCGCCAAGGCGTTGGATATTTCCGTTGATGAGTTAATCAATTAAAAATATGTTTTGCTCAAAATGCGGTACAAAAATTGAAGAGGGAGCAGACTTTTGCCAAAACTGTGGAGCAAACGCAAAAGAGAAAAAAGTAGCATCCGTTCAATCTCAACCAAGCAACTCCGTGGAAGAAATTTTATATTATGGTCAGGATTGGACACGGGCAAAACATTTTGCTGTCGCTTCGCTTCCATACTTCGATATTTTAGTAACCAAAAAGAACTTTTATTTACTTCAGTTTCCTAAAACTCATGGTGCTACATGGGGTTTGGTTATCGGGATATTTTTCAGTCTTGTCGGAGCAATTATTGGAGTTGCTATCGGAAATTCGAGTGATCGAAAAAAACGTAGACAGGCAAGAGATACGTGGCTTTTGGATAACAGACTTACATCTGAAAATTATAAAAGCTATATTTTTGTTAGAATACCGAAAGACAAGTTGAAAAATCATTTGTCGCTTGAGAAGAAACATGTCGTTATTACGGACGGAGAAAAGAAAGTTGTTCTGAAAAAGAATAAAAAAGAGTTTACTAGCTTTAATACATTTATAGAATCTTATGTTTTGTAAAAATTGTGGAAACAAATCAGAGAGCGATCAGAAGTTTTGTACTAGCTGCGGTGCACCTTTTTCAACATCTGCTGAAAAAAGCGAACCGATATTTTCTAAATCTTCTCCACCAAAACCAAAAGGATCACCGACTGGCAAAATCATCGGAATAATTGTACTCATCGCTTTCATCGGTTGGGGTATTTATGCGTCTTTAGACGACGATTCAATCAGTCAGAACAATGATGCTCTTTCTAGTTTTGATTCAGGCGACAGTCAAACTGCTATCAACCAACTTCAACAGGCTTCACAAGGCGCTGTAACTGACGACACGAAAATAAACACCCTAAAAAATCTTGCTTACGTCTACGAATCAGAAGGATTATACGATGATGCGTATGATGCGTATACAGAAGCCTTGGCTTTGACCAATGAAGGATCTTTTGATTACTACCTAATTTCTGGCGAGATAGCGTTGTTAGAGGGAAAGCCAAATGCGGCGCTATTGAGCTACAACAAAGCATATGAGAAAAACCCGAACGATTACCAAATAAATAATTCATTGGCTTTGTTCTATATCGATATTGAGGATTTATATCCACAATATGTTGACTATCCAAAAGCGCTTACGTATGCAAAACGGGCTTACGAACTTGACCCCGAAAAGTCAGAGGTCGCCAAACAGAATTTGGCGCTAGCACACTTTTTCAACGAAAATTACAGTCAGACAATATCATTGCTTTCTACCACAAACTTAACTCAACACCCCTATATGGCTTATTGGCTTGGTTTGGCATATGTAAGCAACGGAGACGAATCGAACGGTCGTTTTTACTTGCAAAAAGCAGTTGATGCGGGGGTCGATGTGCCACAAGAAGTATACGACTATCTATATTCCTACTAATTATGTTTTGTGAAAATTGCGGAAATAAATTAAAAGATGATCACAAATTCTGCACGAATTGTGGTAATTCAAACACACCCGAAATAAAGGAGGAAAAATCTCAGGCACTTACGGATGAAAAGTGGTGGTATCGTTTGTCAAAAGTATTTTACGTACTTTTATATCTACCTCTCTTTCTCGTAATTCCTCTTGTGTGGAGTGAAAACAGCTCAACATATAACTATTACACTAGTTCTTATACAGATACCACAGGAGAAGCATTTTGGTACTCACTTCTCACACTAATTATTTGGGTGGTTGTTGTTAGGTTAATCAAAATCACTTTTCTTTATATCGCTCTTGCACAAAAGCCTCAGTGGAAAAAAGAATTTAAGAAATTTTTCTAAATATGTTGTGTAAAAATTGCAAAAAACAAGTTAAAGCTGACGAAAAATTTTGTGGTTTTTGTGGTGCCGAAACGATAGAAAAAATATCGGATGACCATGTGCATTTTGGTGCTCCAGATAAAGAATACAAACAAACAGATAATAATCCTTTGTATGGATATGACACAAACACAAATGATAGGGGTGGAAATGGTGAAATAATGGTAGGCGTTATAGTATTGATCATTGGTGCTGTGTTGACATGGATAACGTACGAAGCGGCTAGTGAGGGAGGAACTTACTTTGTATTTTGGGGCCTGATGATTTATGGCGGATATAAAATCATAAAAGGCCTAGCCTCATAATTATGTTTTGTATAAATTGTGGAAACGAAATTAAGGAGGGATCAAAATTTTGCACCAAATGCGGAAATTCTTTTGAGCAAACACAACAAACTGAAGCAAAGAAAAAGTTTTTTACGAGTAAAAAACTTTTTCTTATTGGTGGTTTCATTGTTGTAGCGATATTTGCATTTTTCTACTATCAAAATCACTCATCTGAAAATATTGACTTTGATATTGCTTCTGCTGTTGTGAATATATATTGCGAGGGCGAAACAGAAGAAGAATCATCTGGAGGTTCGGGTACTATCCTCACTGAAGACGGATTAGTGCTAACAAATGCACATATTATTCCCGAAAGCGCGAAAGACGATATTTACGTTGATGAGACACTTTGTCTTGTGATTTTGCCCGACCCCGATACTGGTTCGTCCAACGAAATTTATTACGCTTATCCAATTTTTGCAGGAGAATTAAGCGATGAATATGACCTCGCCTTTATGCAAATTCACGATGTTTTCTATGATTTTGAAGAAGGCATCGCGTACGGAGAATATCCAAAGAAATTTCCAGCATTCGCAGAGAAAAATCAGTGTGGCGATGATTATGTTAAGTTGGGCGAACCAGTTCGGGTTTATGGATACCCTGCAATTAGCGGAGGATATGCGCTAACGATAACAGACGGAGTGGTGAGCAGTTTGTTGATTGACGAAGGATTGATTATCACTTCTGCAAAAATTAGCTACGGAAATTCTGGCGGATTGGCGGTTGACCAAAACGGCTGTATGATTGGAATACCCTCAATGGTGACTGGGGACGAGAACGAAAGTCTTGGTATCATTATATCCAACGATCTTATTAACGAGTTCATAGACCAGTTGGATTTACAAGAATAATCGCCCGCCCGTTTCCCGAAGCGAGGACGGCTCGGCAGGAGGGGTTCAAGGGGAGGA
>CAZQLY010000026.1:0-2341 GCA_964594455.1 uncultured Gammaproteobacteria bacterium
GGTGCATTGGGAAGTGGTATTGAGTTGCCCGCCGCCTGATTGCGGTGATTGTATGGAATGGGATGAGCAATTGCAGGAGTGTGTTTACGTTGGTGACTGTGCGAACTGCAGCGGCTGTCAGAGCTGTAATGAGCAGACGTGTTCGTGTGAGGATGACGACGATAATTGTGAGGGTTGCTGTAAATGTAATGGCGGTAGTTGTGAAGATGATACGAGTAAATGTGATGACACCGAGCATTATACGTGCGAGGATTGCGAGTGTGTCTGTACGGCGGATGATGAATGCGTAAGTACAGAGCCTGAAATGACAGATGTGGAAATAACGAGCCCGGAAAACGGATTTATAACATGCGTTTGTTCAAATGTTGGTGCGGGATGTTCGGGAGGTGAAGATTCGGACCAGATAGGTAAGTGTGTAGGTAATTCATGGACAGTTGTAGAGGAGTCAGATAACGTAACGTACACATGGTCTGGTGATGGTGGTTTTGACCCGTCAACAGGGCCGTCAGTTACGTGGACGGCACCGTCGTCAGGAGGATATTACGACCTTACGGTTACCGCAACTGACGAACCGAAATGGCCCGGCTGCGGTGGAGAGTCGAAAAATGATTCGATTACGGTTACAGTGATTGAGGTAGGAGGTCTGGTGCCTGATGAGGGAACGAGCTATGATGACGGTGACCCAGACACGGATTCGTCGTGGTATGTGTGTAAGTTGGATTCGGGAGTTTTGACGGTAACAGCGAGTTCAAGTCCTGTTGTGAGTGAGGATGATTTGCCGGGATGCTGGAGTCTGACCGGTGGTGACGTTCAGGATAAGCTGCATACGGAAATAGACAAGACCATTTCAGGTGAGACTGAGGTTCAGTGTACGGCGGGATGTTCTTCCAAGACAATCAAGATAACGGTAGTTGACGTGAACCTTGCGATAGCAGGTGTTAATGATGTTGACGAGGAGAATCCGGGAGGTTTCATCGGGATTAACGATGACGACGACAACGTAAACGGTACTTTTGATATGGACGAAGGAGGTACAATAAGCGGTGAGAATGACCTGGTGGGTATATCTCTTACGATTTCGCCTTCGATAGATTCCGGCACAGCGCAGTTGAGTGCGACGGGGGGCGGCAGTAAGATTAAGGTATGGGAGGATGCAACCAAAGGGACGGAGGTTAGTCTGCCTGAGAGCTGGGATTTATCTTCTGAGTCGCTGCCGGGTTTGTATGTGGAAGGTGTGGAGGCGAGCGATTCATTGCGAGATGTTGGTTTGGAATTCAGCTTTGGCGGTTGCAGCGATGAAGTGAAGTTTACGGTGGTGCAGGTTGATTTGGATATGAGCGGAGTGACAGACGCTAACGAAGAAGACCCAGGTGGCTATATTGGCCTAAATGATGACGATGATGATGCAAATGATGTATTTGATAAAGATCAGAGCGATACTGTTACCGGCGAAAACGACTTGGCAGCAATATCGTTGTCTCAATATCCTGATATGGGCAATAGCGGCACAATGATTCTTTCGAAGACTACTTTTGGTACGGGTGATATTAAAATATGGGAAAATTCTACAAAGGGCACAGAAGTTACTCTTCCAGAAACATGGGACCCTTGTGATATGCCGTCAACATTATATGTAGAAGGTGTGACTACTAGTGGCAGCGAGAAAGATGTTGAACTGAAACTGGAATATAGTGGTGAGGTAGATGCAAATGATATAATTAAAATCACCGTTATTGATGTAGAGCTTGATATTAGCGGTATTGCTGATAGTAATGAATGGGATGTTGGCGGATATCTTAGCGTAAACAATGATGATGATAACTCGAATAGTACACTTGACAAAGATGAAAGTGGCACAGTAACTGGAGAAAATGATCTGGTAACAATTGCTTTGTCTGTTACTCCCTCATTTGGTACAGGTGAAATAAGGTTGCAAGCAGTTTCTGGATCAAGTAAAATAAAAATATGGGAAAATTCGACGAAAGGGACACAGGTGACATTAACTAAAACATGGGATTTGTCATCTGAATCTATGCCTACTACTTTATATGCAGAAGGAATTTCTGTGAGTAGCAGTGATAGAGATATTGAATTAGAGCTTTCCTATATTCAAAATAGCACAACGATAAATGATAATTCAGTTAAATTTAATAATATAGAAGCTAGAAAAATCCCCCTATGCTCAAATACAAATCTTTCCAAATTCATTATTGGCAAGGTTTTTGAACCTACAACATATGGCGGCAAATTGACTGTAACAGGGGGAAGTAACAAAGAATTATTTTACACTAATGGTTCGGATTTAGATCCAGCCAAAGCGATACAGGTATTCAATGATGAT
>CAZQLY010000026.1:2351-3418 GCA_964594455.1 uncultured Gammaproteobacteria bacterium
ACGCTTGCATTGTAAAAACCGGCAACCCATGTGAATATGACGTACCTAATACCGATTATGGATGGTATTATGTCAAAATAACAGATGCTTCTCTTGCTTCTGTGTCAAACACTTTTGTTCAGTTCGGACAAGATAGCACTAGACCATGGAATGGGTGGTATTGGCCAACTGAACCTAATACGAATCCAAATATATATGACAATGGTTATGCTTTAGATAAATATGACCAAGTATATAGCACATCCGCTCAAAGTTGGGAACAAAATAATCACACAGGAAGTGAATCTTGGGAGGGTCATTGCCTAGGTTGGTCATTTGCTTCTATTGCAATAGCCCAACCAGGTAGTACATCGGAAGGTGGTGTTAGCTTTACTCAGGATGATATGGAAGGTCTTTATACGGAACTCGCTGACAATACTAACCATACATCAATTGGTGCAAAATCGGTTTATGGAATACCGGCAGGACCTCCATCGTCCGGTTTTGATAGTACAGATGGATATTGTGATGATTTTCACAATAAACTTAGAAACAACCTAAGAGGCGATAATACAGCATTTCAAAGTAACCTACGAGATGGTAGCGCTCCTTTAGATTCTGATGAAGTTTGGAATCATGCTGTATGGAAATATTCATCTGTTATGGAAGAAGCAGCTGGTGGTGATGAGCATATTATACAGATAACAACAACTATTTATGCTAATGAAGACTTTGATTATCCAAGCACAGGAACTTCTGATCGAACAGAAACATATGTGTACAAGGTTCAATACGATTCAGGTGAAATCAATGGAAGCTATGCCGGGCAAGACTGGATAAGTGCAATCCATTACGCGCCCTACAGTATCTTTAGAATTGATACAGTTAGCTGGTCTTCACAAAATCCAGACGTAAATAAAACTGATGTAGACGATTTATATTGATTTAATGATATTTCGAAAGGAGTTAGCATGAAAAAGGCCAATATTTACACTTTAGCGATAGTTTTGTTTGTTTTGTGTACATGTACCTATGTCTCTGGTGAGGACTCTATTACTTTGCCATTATCATCTTGGAAAATAGGCGAT
>CAZQLY010000027.1:0-2901 GCA_964594455.1 uncultured Gammaproteobacteria bacterium
TCGCTTTGCGAACCGACCCCCGCTCCGCCCGTGACCGAAACGGTTTTATCTCTGTAGGGGCCGTTTGTCAACGGTCTTTTGGGGTTTGTTTTGGAGCGGCGGTGCGTTTTGTGCTATCCTTGGTGTGCTTGGTGAAACGGAAGCAGGCTCTGCGGGGACGCAACCTGCCTAGGGATAGCCGGGCCGAGGGTGCGCCAAAGGTGCATCGAGCCTCTGGGGTGCGTGGCACACTGGGGGCTCTTTTTTCGTCAACACCCTTTGGACACCCGAGCCATGCCTCCGAAAATCCCGCGGCAATGCCGCGCACGGTGCTCGAGTCAGCGTTCTGGTTTACACGAAAGTGGTTTGATTGGTTGAGGGTTTGTGCTCTTTGGTTACGGGGCGGAATGGGGTCTACCGTCCTGCGTCGTAAGAGCGTCACGACGCGGCGGTTGGATTCATCTCTGCGCAGTCACCGGACCTGCCGATCTTCGCGCCGGCCGGTATGTTCCGGGCTGAATAAAACCTTGTTCGCGTCGGTCGGGCCGAATTCACGCTGTCGCGGTCACCGGTTGGCCAACCCGGCGAAGCCTGGGCAGGTTCTCGAAGAGAACCAACGCTGCCAACTGGGCCGAATGAATGCAGGTCGCGGTCACCGACTCGACGGGACGTTGCCGACGCGATCCCTTGCGTCGATGTGCAACGTCACTAGGATTCCGCCGTTCGTGGAAGGTTCTGAAAGGTCAGGCAGCCTCCTTTCGTTGTTTGCGGGCGGCGCGGGCACGGTTGGCGGCCCGGTTGTGGTTGGTGGGTTCGCCGATCTCGTAGGGCTTCCCGTCGCGGACCATGGCGTAAAGGATGCCCAGCAGCCGCCGGCCCATGGCGACGTTGGCCTTTGCCTTGATGCCGCCGACCTGGCGAATGAGCCGTTGTCGGGTGGCTTCCTGCTTGGCGTCGGATCGGCAGAGAGTCACGGCTGCTTTACACAGGGCCCAGCGGAGCGTGCAAGAGCCGGCCTTGGTGATGTTGCCGGATTGAGTCCGCCCGGCGGATTCCTTCATGTCGGCCGTCATGCCGGCCCAGAATTGCAGGGCGTCGGCGTTGGGGAAACGGTCGAACGGGCCGATCTCGGCCGCGATGATGCAGGCCCAGATTTCATCGATGCCGGGCACAGTCTTCAAGAGTTCGGTGATTTTGACGAACTCTTCCGAGCGGTTGGCGAGAATGATCTTTCGCCGCAGCCGCTCCCGTTGGCGCTCGACGAGGATGAGGATGTCAATGAAGTCGGCAAAGGCATCCTGCTGGGCAGGTTTGAGCAGATGGCCGTGGGCCAGGAACCAGCGATGGGCACCGGCGGCGTCGAACTTGGGTCCCCGGATGTTGGCCGCGTTGAGCATGGACTTCATGCTGTGTTTAGTTCGGCTCAAGAGCCGGCTGAGCTGCCGCCAGTGCCGGCCGAGCTTCCGCAGTTGCATCAGCTCCTCGTCCGCGATGAACCCCAGCGGACATTCGCCGCGAGCCAGCCGCAGGGCGATATCCAGGGCGTCGTTGGGGTCGTTCTTCCGCCGCTTGCCTCGCCGGTTGGCCAGCTCGGTGGCGTCGGCGATATCCATGCGGTAGACGCACCAGCGGAAGCGGTCGACGAACCATTCGACGAAGGGACAAGCCTCGACGGCCATCGAAACCGGATCGGGAAGCGATCGCAGCCAGGCGGCGATCTTGCCGATACACTTGGTAGGCGCCGTGAGCTTGGCGATCTGGTTCCCGTCGGGATCCACGGCCACCAGCGTGACGGTGCACTTGTGAAGGTCGACGCCGACGAACGACTGGAAAGCTACACTTGTCTCGGACATTGTAAGAGTCTCCGTGTTAGGGGTCGAAAAAACGCGAACAAACTGCGAAAGTCTACCTTTCGCCGGCCCCTACACGGTTTTACCCTGGTCGAAGCCATGGTGGCGGTCACGGTTGCGGCCGTTGCCGGCTCGGCCCTGTTGCTGGGAGTCTACAGTTCCCTGCAGACGGCCGACCATGCCTTGGAGGCGACCGTGGCCATGGGCATGGCTCAGCAGTTGATGGATGAAGTTGCCGGGGCTCGCTACTGCGACTACAAGGAATCCGACGGCGTCCTGACAGACGTGCCGTACAACACCGTACTGAAGCCGAGCGTCCTCGATGCCGCCCCTGGCACGCGCGAGCGATTTACCGACAGCGACGATTTCAACGGCTTCCAGAGCCAGCCGCCCACGGACCGGTGGGGCGCGATCCTGGGGACTGACGACGTGGACGGAAATTCTCGCCACCCCAACTTCCAAGCACCGACCATCTACTACAACAACTGGCGCCAGGAGATCCACGTCTACTACGTGGATGACGAGGACTTGAGCCAGCGGCTTCCTGCGGGCCAAGTCAGCGATCATCGCGCCATCGAGGTCCGCATTGTCGCCGTCAACTCCGACGGCGGAGAGCGCGAGTTGGCATCCCTGCGACGCGTGATTGCCTATGTGAAACAATTCGTTCCCGATTGACTGTAGGTTCGTGCGGATAACGAGGCAGGGCCTCGGACCCGTTGGTGCTGCCGCACCCAGGACAAGAACCCGCTCCCGATGGTCGCTAGAACGTGACTCAGATGCAACAACTTCTGAAATGCAAATTGCCTAACCATCTGCGATCGGCCGGCCAAGTAAGGTCCCGCCCCCGCGACGCCTTTGTGGCACGTTCGCGCGGTGAGCGATCCTCCTGGCCGCGGCACGAGCGACGCTGTCGCCACGGCCTCACCTTGCTGGAGCTTCTGATCGCCACGTCGATCATGGTGATGATCGTGGGGTCGCTGGGTGGGCTGGCCCGGGCCGTGCAGTGGACCGATGCCTACAAACAGCACCGGTCGATCGCAACCCAACACGCCCGGGTGGTGCTTGACCGCAT
>CAZQLY010000028.1:0-2834 GCA_964594455.1 uncultured Gammaproteobacteria bacterium
GGGTCGGCCGGGAGGTAATAATCGAATTGGACGGCACGCGCGTATTCGGCGGGGTAATAACGGAGGTCGAAAGCCAGCACCGGCACGATGACTTGATTGAGCATAAAGTTAAATGCACGGATTATAGCCGCCTATTGGATCAAAGGCTGGTGCCGGATACGTTCGAGAACCAAACCGCGGACGCTATAATCGCCGACATTTTTACCAATTATGCCCCGGCCGGATTTACCACCGCCAATGTAAACGCGCCGGTAATAATAAAATACGCCGGCTTTAATTATAAGTCGGTGGTCAAATGTATTGAAGAACTGGCCGAGCTGATTGATTACGACTTTTACGTGGATTATAATAAAGACTTGCACTTTTTTAAAAGGACGGCCAAGTCCGCGCCGATCGACATTGAAGATGACAATGGCAGCTATAATAAAGGATCATTGATAATAAGAAAATCAAGCGACCAAGTGCGCAACAGCGTGGTGGTGCGCGGCGGCGAATATAATGGGACAAAATTTACAAGCGAAATATTATGTGACGGCACGCGGACAATATTCGATTTGCCGTATAAATATACCGAATTTAAGGCCACGCTAACCGGCAGCGTTTTAAATCACGGCCTGGACTATATAAACGAGGCGGATAATTATGACGTTTTGTATAATTATAATGAAAAGCTGCTGCGCTTTAAAGACGCGGACAAGCCCAGCAACGCCGCCACGCTGCGCGTAAGCGGCAAACCCAGGCTGCCGGTTATTGTTAAGCTAAAGGGCCAGGCCCAAATTGACAGCATGGTAAGCGCCGAGGGGGGCGCGGGCATATATGAATATTTGATCGTGGACAACAATATTGACAGCCGGGAGGGAGCGCGCCAGCGGGCAGAGGCCGAAATTAATACCTACGGCGCAACGCTTAGCGAGGGGGAATTTGAAACGGAAACGGACGGCCTTAGGGCCGGGCAAAGAATACGTGTTAACAGCACCGCTCTGGATACGGACGAATACTTTGTGATCAACCGGGTGGTGGCCGCCATGAAAACGCCGACCACGCTTATTTATAAAATAAGCCTGATCACGACCAGATCCTATGACATAATCACGCTATTAAAAAAGCTGCTGCTTGACAAAACCAGAAAATTTGAAATTAAGGAGGACGAAATAATAGACCTGGTTGAGGCGTTTCCGGACGAAGAATTTGAATTTTTGGAAATTGTTTCCGCCTCCTTAGATCACAACGCGCAGGCGGAGGAGGGGGTCTTTAATGAAACATTTACGGCGCAGAGCCTTGATTATGAAACGGAATTCGTGGCCGGCCCCTATACGCCCAGCGGAAAAAAGCGGGTGTTTTGCGCAAGTGATAGCGGCAGCACCGGCGGCGGCAAATTAACTTAAAAAATATGCAAAAAAACATGATAAGCAAAATTAATAACCAGTTTAATTTAGAGGGTAAATATTTTTTTACGTTAGCCAAAATTAAAACGGCCGGCCAACGGCGCTTAAACGACAAAATAGAAGAATGGCGGCGCGCCGGCATTGATATAATGCCCCTGGTTAGGGAATTAAACCGCCGCTGCCGCGTTGAAAAGGTCGCGGTTCAAAATTTGCTGCCGACCGTGGGCCGAACCATGATCGCCAATAACATTTTTGCGGCCAGCGGCACGCCGGACAACACGCCCCTGGTTTCACACATTGCCCTGGGCACGGACGCGACCGCGCCGGCCAATGGCGACACTACCCTGGGCACGGAGGTTTATAGAAACGTGGTGGCCAGCAAAACCAACGCAAGCAACGTGGGCTATTGCACGGGCTTTTATACCGCGACCGAAGATGACAACCATTATTATGAAGCCGGGGTCTTTTGCGACGCTACCGCCGCGGCCGATAGCGGAATATTATTGTCGCACGTGGCCATTGATATTAATAAAAGCGCCACGGAAACCTTAACCGTTGATTGGACGATAACTATTAGCTAAAAATATATGGCACTACATAGCTGGAGCACCGGCGATAGCATTGACGCCGATGATCTAAATAACAGTTTTAGCGAATGCGGCCCGTTCGGGGCCTGGGAAAGCAAAAGCGCCAATACGGTTTATCAGGCGGCCACGGACGGCTTTGTTATTTGCTATTTTAACGGCGTTGATCATAAAGGAATAAATACCGACGGCAGCGATCCGCCGACAACCAAGCGGGTGTATGTTCGGCCGACAGACGGCTACAATTTTATTCCGGCAATCTGCCCAGTTAGGCGCGGCGATTATTGGAAAGCCAGCGACGGGGCGAGCAGCGTTTATTGGCTGCCGATCGGACAATAAACATGAATTTATATAAAAACAAAATTTTTTTATGCGCGCTAACCTGGCTGGCCATGATCGGCCTGTTATATATAGCGTTTATTATTGAAATGTATATTAACCTTTATTGAACATGCCGGAGCTAAACAATATCAAAATAAACATGGCTGAAATCAAAAAAGACATTAGCTTTATTAAGGAAAAAATGGGGCAGCACGACCGTGATTTTCATGATAACGGTTTGGAGCATAAAGAAATCAAGGACATGATCACGGCCAATCTAAAACTAACCAGCCAAATGCACACCGAACATTTGGATAAAATGGAGGCCGTTTTGGAAAGCCACGCGGTTAGGGCCCAAAACAAATTTGCCGGCAAATGGGTGGAATATACAATGATTTGGGCTGCGCGTATTATCGGGGCCGCCTTAATTTTAGGGGCGCTCGGCGTATTGGCCCAGGCCTATATATTGACCAGCAGCTAAAATGCCGAACATTAATGATCTGCAAACGATATATAAAATGAAGATCCCCATTTCCGAGGGGGG
>CAZQLY010000029.1:0-2805 GCA_964594455.1 uncultured Gammaproteobacteria bacterium
TGATCAGCACAACAGAAGCTATCACTAAAGCTGTCTTTTCGTAAAAATAATCAAATCCTTCAAACACATCTATAAGCTGATTAAAAATATATCTCGCCTCATAAAAAGAAACGTAGGCAAAAAAGAGCATTAAATTGATCAAGGTTACAAAGACAGCAAATATTTTTGTCATCAAACTATTTAGTAATTGCCTACGGTATTTAAAAGCCACAAGGTATAAAGTAATCAATACGTAGAAGACAAAAAATATTAGCCCCTCTGGTCTAGTAATGGCCAGCAAAGAAAATGGAATCAATCCCAATAATAAATATTTTGGTTGGTTCTTTTTTAGGGCCCGCGCTGCCAGCCAAATACCCAGCCAAATAATAAAAATAGAAATATTTTCTACATTGGTGCGCTTAGGAAACCAGAAAAACACATATGATGATAACAGTAAAATCAGAGCTATCAGCGACGCTTTTTCACTGACAAGACATTTAACTAAATAATAGATGACGCCTAATGTTAACAGTAAAAGCAAAACATTAGCCCAAAGTAAGACATCTAAATTCCCCAAAAGATTATAGACGGCTAGATAGCTTGTATAGGTCGGGAGGAACTGTGAAGTAAAAATATCTCCTTCGAGATTTCTCACCCCATGGATGGGGCGAGTAAAATAATCCTCCCATTCAAGAGATCCAGAAACAGACAATCTATCAGCAGCATAGATAAAGCTTAATTCATCTCGACCGTTGGGCAAGTCATGATGAAAATAACCGATAAATAAAGAAAATAAAACAATAATTGAAAAACAAACTAATTTTGTTTTATTCAGTTTTGGCCAAGATATTTTTATAATACCTCGGAACAATAAAAAAATAATAAATGCGACAAAAAAAGCGGTCAGAAAAGTAACCGGCCAAGTAGTAAAATATCCAAAAATAGCTAATCCCACGATCAGTGAGAGATAAACACTAAATGCCAGACATATTCTAAGAAAAGATTTTTCTAACGACATGGAATAATTGAATAAAGGGAGTATATATTAACTTAATAACATAATAACATTTTTCCTGGGCAGTGAAATATCGTTTAATGACCCTGTAACGTGATGTGGACATCAAATATATCTTCTTAAACAAAGCTTGATTAATTTTTATTTTTCTTTTTAAAGCCTCTTTATGAGTTACTATCGTTCCGCCGATCAGCCCCAACTGGAATCCTGCTAAGCGTGCCCGGATACTAAAATCTACATCTTCGCCATACATAAAAAAGCTATCATCTAATTTTCCAATCTTGTCTATAACCTCTTTCCTGATAAACAGAGAGCAGCCTGGAATCCAATCGGCATGGTTGTTAATATCTGAATCACTAAGAATCTTTTTCTTATTTATATGGGTACCAATTTTAGATGTGGGATGCGCTAAAATACTCATTCCACGAAATATTTTTGAACCAGCAAACCATATTCTCTTTTCTTGAGGAAAGCAAATAATTGGACTAGCCAGCCCAACGTTCCTATTTTGTTCAAGATAATCCAGGCTGGCTTTAATATAATTGCCGTCTACCTCTGTGTCCTGGTTGAGTAACGCTACATAACGCGCACCAAGTTTTAGGGCCTGGTCTATGCCTATGTTGTTGCCCGCAGCAAAACCATCGTTATTATCGTTTCGGATCAAGATAGCTTCTGGAAACTCCTCTTTCACAATCTGACAGGTATCATCTGACGATTTGTTGTCGACAACTATAATTCCGTAATCATCTGTATTTTGATTACTCAAAGAAGCCAGACATTCACGTATGAATTTTCGGGCATTCCAAGTAACAATGATGATATATATACTTTTGGCCACAATAAGCCAATTATACCTGATTTATTAAGAAACTCAAATACTCAATACGTTCTTTTTTTATAATATCGCTTAATATCGTTAATTAAATATAATTATAATGCTTGACTATATAATTATGGTTGATATAATTTATTTCGTATATTATTGACCGAAAAAATAATGAAATCAGACAATAAATATACTACTATTTCCATTCCCGTACAGCTAAACGGCAAGTTAAAACGCAAGATAGAAGGAACTGGGTTTCATTCTGTATCCAGCTATGTTACCTATATACTTCGTCAGCTGATTTCGTCCACTGACAAAAACGACAAAGGGTTTACCAAAAATGATGAAGCTAAGGTCCGTCAAAGATTAAAAAACTTAGATTATCTATAATAACTAAAAACTCATATGAATCATTTAGACGAACTTGAGAACAAAAGTATTTATATCATTCGCGAGGCCTACAATCAATTTAAAAAGATTGCGGTTCTTTGGTCTATTGGAAAAGACTCTACTACTCTCATCCAGTTATGCCGCAAGGCTTTTTTTGGAAAAATTCCTTTTCCAGCCATTCATATTGATACTAATGCCAAGTTTGAAGAAATGTATAAATTCAGAGATGAGTGGGCAAAGAAGTGGGGTCTAAATTTAATAATTGCTAAGAATGAAGAAGCCTTGGCCCGGGGAGTTAAATGTGGAAAGTCAGACAGCTTTGTTTGTTGCAATGAACTAAAGACAAATGCGCTCAAACAATGTATGGCCAAAAACGATTTCAAAGCATTAATCCTGGGTATCCGTCGAGATGAACACGGCATCAGAGCCAAAGAACGGGTCTTCTCACCCCGAGATCAAGAGTTTTCCTGGGATTATAAAAACCAGCCGCCGGAACTCTGGAATCAATATAAAACCGATTTCGCCCCGGGGACGCACCTGCGCATCCATCCGCTGCTTGATTGGACGGAACTGAACGTCTGGGAATACATCGAAA
>CAZQLY010000030.1:0-2788 GCA_964594455.1 uncultured Gammaproteobacteria bacterium
TAACATATCAAGACAGATGAAATGTTTTTAAAAATCCAAGATATGTTTACAATCGCTTGTTTATAATATTTATTTCGGCTAGTAAAAAACATATTCTATGGCTTAGAAAAAATATTTACGATCTTATTAAAATACGAGGGCATATATTCGAATATAAAATACGTCGGCCGGACCAAACCACAAGTATCTGGGAATTAAAATTTGCTAAAAAAGACTCCCTTAAGCTATATCTTTCGATGTATTACTCTAAAAATATACCTTGTTTATTTAGAAAAAGAAGAAAAATAGAAAACTTTATAAAAAATAATTAAAATAATTCGGACTATTTTTTAAAGTTCAGAAACATTGAATTTTATAAATAAAACTGCTAATATCTCTGAGAAAAGAGAATTGTTCTTAAACAATTAAATATGAACAGGAGGAACAAATAATGAAACTTCGCGGAATTGATTTCGGAAATGTCCTTGGTGCCTCCGGTGTTCAAGGATTCTTTGGTGAAGGATATTGGTTCCATAAAATCTGGCACTTATTTGGCCTGAACTTTGATAAAATGACATTCGTCTCAAAAACGGCGACTCTTTTATCTCGCAAAGGCAACATGCCACTTACAAAACACTATACACCCAGTTATCCGTTTCCCGGATGTGTAAAAGCAAAACTGTTGCGTGGCGTTATGTTAAATTCAGTCGGCTTAAGTAATCCCGGCCTCGGTGCATTACTTGGGACAAACGAGTGGCAAAAACGGACCACACCATTTTTACTTTCGATTATGTCACTTGCAGACACTCCAAAAAAGCGACTTAAAGAACTCCAAATTATGGTGGACATAATCGGTTTCGCCAAAGACAGTTTTTCTGCACCGTTTGGATTGCAAATCAATCTGTCTTGTCCAAATACCAAACACAATCCCCATGAATTAATCGACGAATCAGCAAAGGTTATCGATACCGCAAACACGCTCGGTGTACCGATTATGCCAAAATATAGCATTGCTTCTGCTCCAATACGGGCTATTTGTGAGCTCAATGATCATCTAAATTGCGATGCAATCTGTATTTCCAACACCTTGCCATTTGGCTGGCAAGGAGTTAATTGGCAAAATGTCTGGGGTAGTAAGACTTCACCACTCGCAAAATTAGGCGGAGGAGGTCTTTCCGGTAAAATACTCTGTCCGTTAGTATGTAAATGGATCGCACATCTTCGTGAAGCGGGATTTACAAAGCCGATCAATGGCGGTGGCGGTATTTTATGTCCAAAAGACGTAAATCATTATCACGACGCCGGAGCTTCGTCGGTCTTTCTCGGTTCAGTCGCAATTTTGCGACCGTGGCGTGTAGAGGCAATTATCAACCTAGCAAACAGTCTGAACTGGAGGTAACCATGAACGATAGAATTGTCTTACGCCGTCTGGATGACATGCACTGTCATTTTAGAGTCGGCTCGCTTCTGAAAGAAGTGCTACCATTCACAGCACAATACGCAAGTCGAGGAATCGCGATGCCGAACACTCGGCCACGCGCTATTCTTACTGCAAACGATGTCGTCTGGTATCGAAACGAAATTGAGCGTGTGCTCGACGAAACGTCTAATCGACATCCGTTTGAACCGCTTATGACTATTGAAATCAGAGATAATACAACTCCGCAAATAATTGTAGAAGCGAGTCGTGCAGGAGCAGTCGCCGGAAAAGTGTACCCCCTTGGAGTTACTACAAATTCCAATGAAGGACTTCGCAATTTCGAGAGCGAAAACATCTCGGAAACCTTTCGGGCGATGCAAAGCGTCGGCATGATTCTTTTAATTCACGGCGAGATTGATCGTGAGCAAACACTAGTTACAAAACGAGAAGAGATTTTTTTGCCAACTTTCCTTAAATTAGCAGAAAGATTTCCGAACCTGAAAATCGTACTTGAACATGTCTCTACGTTCATCGCAGTCGAAAATGTCCGACAACTCGGAAAAAACGTTGCGGCAACAATTACTGGTCACCACCTTTGTTTAACGTTAAACGATGTCATCGGTTACGGAATTCAGCCGCATCACGGATGTATGCCTATACCAAAGGACTTCAACGACCGCAAAGCACTTATTGCGGCGGCAACAAGTGGTAATCCAAAGTTCTTTCTCGGATCAGATACTGCACCTCATCCTAGAGAGAAAAAAGAGTGCTTTAAAGGAGCATGTGGTGTTTATACGGCACCTGTGCTTCCCCAAGTACTCGCAGAAGTTTTTGAGAAAGCGGGACGTCTCGATCGTCTTGAAGATTTCACCTCAAGATTTGGCGCAGAGTTTTACGAACTTCCTCTCAACGATGGCACTATCTCTCTTGTTAAATCGGATTGGATAGTATCTGAACAGATTGGAAGTGTCGTTCCTTTTCGCGCTGGGGCCAAACTACAATGGCAACTCGCATAATTATGCCACTCATCAAATTGCAAATGCATTTTTGATGAGTGGCTTTTTCTTTATCTTTAGATAGATTCGTGAAAATTAATATTTTAAAATATTAGATACCCTAAAGAGCCAATAGTTAATCCTATAACAATGCCAAATATAACGTCTAACGGCCAGTGAATACCTGAAAAAACCCTGAAAAATACTATCAGCACAGAACCAGCAATAAAAAAAATTCCTAAACTGCTGGCCAAAAAAAATAAAGCCAAAGATAGGGCAAAATAAAAACTGGCATGAGCGGAGGGAAAAGATGCCTCTTTTGGATTATAGTTTCTTATTATATTAACTTTGTTTCTTACAAAGGGCCTAGGCCTAAACCAGACCAATCTTATAA
>CAZQLY010000031.1:0-833 GCA_964594455.1 uncultured Gammaproteobacteria bacterium
CCTGTTGGATTACCTGGCGAAAGATTTCTGGGTTGTCTGTGGCGATAGGTTTCATGGGTCCTCCTTTTTCTCTGATCGTTCAGAGGTCGGATGTAGATTATACCCGTTCAGGACAGCTCCTTCAGGGCTCTTTCGATTTCCTCAACAGCAGACCAATACCGAGGCCAGCTCCACAGCAGGGTGTCCCGACAGTACTCCTTCAGGTCCCTCTTGATGCTTTCCTTCCCCCCTGTAGTAGGGCTTGCCCAGTTCGTTCGATTCCTCCTCATGGGCTTTCCGGCCCCCTCGAATAGGCAGTGGATTATTGTTTGCGCGTCTTCCGATAGCTGGCTCATCTTCCTTCGGAAGTCCAGTTGTCGTTCAATGAAGTCCCCCGGAGTACTCAGCAGCCCGTCTTCCTCCTTGCCGATCATTACGCAAGCGGCTGCTATATCGTCCAGGGATACTGTGTTGGGTTCTTTGCGATCCTCCTCTGTCATTTGCTTTCGTCTGAGTACTAGGTTGTGCCAAAGCCAGGTACTGAAGGCCCCTTTTGAAGGGTCGTACGTTCGTTTGGCTCGGAGGTAGGGTTCAGCCCCTTCCCCGTCCTTCATAGCGGACCACCCTAGTATCTTGGCCATCATTCCCCGATTGTATTCGTAGTCCTGTTCACGGTTCATATGAGGACTCCCTACAAGAGCAGTTCGACAAATCCCATCAGGAACAGCAAGAACGGGATAGCCACGCAGCATGCAAATACTCCGTATAAGGTCGGTTTCATACCAGCTCCTCCTGATCAAATCCAAACACCAGCCGGGTCACAGACATCATCTTTTCCGGATCGTCCCGAACGA
>CAZQLY010000031.1:843-2052 GCA_964594455.1 uncultured Gammaproteobacteria bacterium
GAACGATCCTTTCAGCAGTTTTGGCCACTACCATCTTAGTGTGTTGACTAAGGCGTTTGTTCCACCCAGGGCACTGGGGGAACTCGGGGAACATCTGTTGTCCCAAAAACAGCAAGTACGTCATAGCCCCTCCTGTTGGTTGAGGTTGGTTGGGTTGCTACCGTGTCAAAGGGAAGGGACGCCAAGCCCCTTCCCTTCAAGCCGGTATCAAACCTGGATTACCAGTTCGTAGTTCCCGTTGTCGTCTGAGGATACCACTCCAAGGTCTACCAGAAGAGGAAGCCCTAAGCGAACACTCCACCGGGCTTCCTTCTCGTTGTCTTTCCCCCCTTGTTCCGTGTAGAGTTCGTTGCTGCGGTTGATGATCTCTTCTGCCGTTCCCTTCCGGAGTTCCTTGAGGGCTGCGGCCAGTGCGTTCGTCCTCGTGTACTTCGGAGCGGGTTTTGCCTTGGGGGTCTTCGGCTTGGTCGTTTCCTTTTTCACGCTGGTCTTTTTGCCCTTGGCTTTTCCCTTCTTGCTGGCTTTCTTTTTCTCCAGCTGTTCCTCGGTAAGCTCCCAGCCAGTGACCGTCCACGCTCGGGGACGAACGGGGCTGACGTTGTTCGCCAGGCACCGGCCGCTTAGGATCTCCTGTTCTACACGATGGAGTTCCTGAGTTCTCCAGGCGGCGATGCCCTCGTGGTCTCGGAGGGAAGCAACTCTGTCTACAATTCCTCCAGTCCAGCTCTCCACCTTGGCGGTTCGTCCGTTATTGACCATCGCCTGAGCCCCCTTGATGGCCGTGTCGATGGCTCCGTGGATGTTCTTCCAAAGTTGCTGTTGCGCATCGAGTACCCGGTTGACTCCGGTCGGTACGTCCCGGAAGGACTTGACGGGCTTGATCGCTCCGGAAGAGGCTTCAGCCAGGAGGTTGTGGAAGTCGGCCAGTTGTTTTTTCGTCAGGTTGTTGGGGTCCACTGTTTGGTAGCTGTTGCTTTCGGTAGTCGTCATGGTGTTCTCCTTTGGTTGTTTGGTGTCCCAGTTAAAGTAGCTTTCAGCCAGGTCGATTCCTTCGGTAGTCATAGCCCATCCCCCGACTCGTCTGTCGGGTTCGTAGTTGACGATCAATCCTTTTTTCTCCAGAGCGGACATCAGCCCAGCTCCTTCGTGCCTGGACCACCCTGCGTTCGTAAGTTCCTGAAGGTCAAACCAGCTGTAGTTGTCGTCATG
>CAZQLY010000031.1:2062-2628 GCA_964594455.1 uncultured Gammaproteobacteria bacterium
ATCCCGCTCAGAGCGTATTCAGCTATCGTCCGGAGCGCCAGTGCTTCTTTGCGTGTGATTTTCATACGGTCCTCGTTAGAAGGGTACGTGGTCGTGGTTGGATTCGAACAGCTCCACCAGGTCTGAGTTCCCTTCAGATCCCACTGGCTCCTGTTCGGTCTGGTCTTGAATCGCGTATTCCCCGTCGTCAATCCCGGCAAGCTCACTGATCTCAAGTTCCCTTATGTAGTCGTAAAGGGCGTTGATCTCGGCTTCCATTTCTTGTCGTTCATTCCGGTAGTAGCTCATGGCGGTCCCTGTTCCGGCCTTGCCCCGAAGGGTATTGGGTCCTTTTTGTCTTCCGGCTCTGGCGTGTCGCCCTTCGTCCGGGTCGTTCTTTATCCTACAACTTCATTCTAGCCGATTGATTCCCAGAAGTAAAGGAATTTTCGAAAAAAAAAGTAAAAAAAGCCTATTTCTCAACAGGCGGTCGTCGGTTGTTGATTTCCTTGGCGTTCCTGCCAGCCCTGGTTCCCACCGAAACCTCCCACGGCCGCTCCGGGCGTTCCCCCTGGCGAAAATCTAGC
>CAZQLY010000032.1:0-2520 GCA_964594455.1 uncultured Gammaproteobacteria bacterium
CTATCGTGAAGAATTCACCTACGACGATGCCGGACAGACGAGCCCTGCGAAGCGGGCTCTAAGCCTGCCCGAAGCGGCAGGAGTGAGCAAAGCGAACGTCAACCGCACCGAACGGGAGTTGAACAGCGTCACGACCACCAACACCTACAACGCCCGGAACCAATTGGCTTCGAGCGTGACCGGATCGGTAACGACCAGTTACACCTACGACAAAAACGGATAGACGGGCCGCAGGCCCTATGCCAGCCCGAAGCGGCTGGAGCGACCGAAGGAAGCGGCAACACGCTGACCTCGTCTGACGGCACCATCACGAAAACCATGACGTACGACACGCTCAACCGAATGACTTCGTGGACGGACGGCACCAACACCGAGTCCACGGCCTACGTCGGCGCCCGCTGGCATCGCTCCAGCTACACGCCCAACGGCGGCTCGCCGGTCTACTTCCTCTATGACCTGTCTGCCGTGCCGGCACAGGCAGGCGGCGACAACGTCGCGGCCGACCTGGTGGACGGCGTCGATCCCGGATCGTATGACGGCAGCAAACTCTACGTCACGCCGTTCCTGGATCAGAACCTGTCCGTGACCGACATCACGAATCCCGCCAGCCCGGTGACCCGCTATTACTCGCAGGACCGACGCAACAGCGTCACCACCGTGACCACGGCTGCCGGCGCCATGTCCAATGTCTACGATTACACGGCGATGGGCGAGAAATTGGCTTACACCCATGAGACCGCCGCCCAGCGCTATCAATACACTGGCCGCGAATTCAACAGCGTTTCCGGCGAACACTACTTCAGGTATCGGACATACAGCCCGAGCACCGGTATGTTCTTCACCCGCGACCCGCTGGGGTACGTAGATGGCTCATCATTGTATTCCGGCTACTTCGCAGCCGCTCTGGGAGCGGACCCGATGGGATTGTTCGGGCTTGCAAGAACTGGCGGGGGGCTTGGCAGGCCCGCCCCTCTCCCCCCTTACCATCGCCCCGTCCCCCTTTATGATAGACTACCAGCGTGGGCACGTGTGCCAGGAATCGTGTCCCGGTCAGGCTTTGGGATTGGAACTGGCGGCCCTGGGCGGGGATGGCAGCTTGTTGTGTTCGGTGCCAACCGCGATGTGCCACGTGCTTTGTCGTTCATGGTACACCATCTTGGAGGGCTGAAGATAAAGACTGTGGCTGGTGGAGGAACGGCGGTTGTTGATGCGGATTGGGCATGGCAGGGCAAGGTTATACAAATAGACACATTGCAGATTGCCGCCGCGGGTATTGGGCTCGACCAGTCTCTGGTTCATGAGGTGACGGCTGGCATTGGGATGAAGTTCACGGGCTACGGCGAGCATTGGGGAAGCAATATCTCTTTCGGAACTCACGCTTCGCATGTGATAATGGAACTTGCCTACATGGGTTCGATCAGAGGAAAGATCACTTCAGATTTTGTTCAGCAACGCTATGGAGTCCTCGGCGGAATCGATTCCAACAAAGCGGCCGCAGCGAGACAGAACCTTTTGGCAGCCGCTATCGCGTGCTGTGAGGCGGGCAAGAAAGGTCCTACGGGATGGACTTGGCCCAAGTCTTACGTCCTGACATACGAGAATACTCTTAGCACTAAACGATTCGTGGCCCGCAGTGTCTTTGATTGCGATGTAAAGAGACGAATAGTCAGGTCATCACTCGTAGTAAGCCTTTGGGATTGATGTGCCATGGTTGAAGATAACAGCAGAAAAGATGGCTTGACTTTCGCTCTTTTGGAAGGGCTAGTAGTTATCGTGCTGCTTGCCGTATTTGTGGCGAACCTTTTTCCAAGAGTAGTCGTGGGTACCCCAGAGACAAGAGATCTGTTCATCCACTTAGGCTACCCAATGAGGTTGTTCACCATTCGCTATGTTCCAAACATCGCTGCACAGCCCGTATTTGAAGGTAGAGCTTTTCTCTCTGGGCTAATCTTTAACACGGCAATCCTAGTTTTCGGAATCTATCTCGGCAGTGTCATCGTCCGGTTCGCTAGGCGACAATCGGAGAGATGGAAAAGATGGGCAGCACTCCGGCTGAACCTTGTTGGTGGTGCTCTGACCATGATTGTGCTTGCATCGGCTAATCTCATACTGTATGCAGCCAGTCCACTAACCTTCAGGGGATGGGAACTGCATTTCCTGAAAGGAGCCCCTTTCCCGGCAGTTATCAGAGACGGATCTCTATTGGATGTTCGTGTATACCTTGGTTTGATCGGAACAGCCAATCTCATCATCTGCATTTCTATATGGCTTGCCGGCACAATCGTTCTCAGCTCCATTATCAGAAGGATCAGCAACAACGGAGCCTCGATACATGATCCTCACCCGACAAAAACAGAAGAAACCACGATACTCCCGGACGCGTAAGCGAAATACCTCCCCGAAGTGTCGGGGTCATTTAAAAACGACTTATACCGGGTCACGGCCAAACGTACAATACGGCTCAACATTGTACGCGGGGTATTTTGCACAAGGAATGGGGATGGATCCTACAGGCGAAGA
>CAZQLY010000033.1:0-2502 GCA_964594455.1 uncultured Gammaproteobacteria bacterium
ATAGACGACTAGCGAGTCTCCAGGCCGTTTTCCGATGATTCTGGCTTGCAAGGGGGTATTGCGAGCCCTAGACGGCACTCGGAGGATTCACATTTGGATTGGAGATCGGAAAAGGAGGCAAGCGTGTCCAGTCAAAAGATAATAGGCTCTAATGACCCACCGATAGTTACTCGCCCTCGCTCTCCAGAGATCCGATCAGAACTGCGCCTTTCTTGGTCTCTCGTTGGACTGCGGATATAAGCTCAGGTCTGGCTCAAAGTCGTGTAGGATCTCCACGTACTGCTCGACAACTCCCGCCGACAAGCCGGTCAACGCCGGCACGTCACTGATGGGGAGCTTCTGTGCCAGGAGCCGCACCTTTTGATAGTCAGCAATGTAGCGATCGACCGACGCCTGGGAGTGTCTCATCTGCTGGGCAATCTGTACCGGCGACTCATGCCGCAGCCAGCGACGGACCACTTCCCCTTTGTGTGTGACGGCCGGGCCCAGATCATGCACTGTGCCTCGCGTAGGCACGATCTCGCCCGTTTCCCGCTCGTATTCGCGAAGGACCTTGCTGATGTAGTTCGCCGAGAGTCCGCTCAATAGGCTGAGATCAAGCTGTGCGAGCACGCCGCCCTGCTCGTAGGCCTCGAAGCACCATCGTGCAAAGCGGGCCCGGTTGAAGGCTCGCAGAGCGTGCCGTTCCTGCCGCAGCCTCGGGTCGGTCAGCAACTCGACCTCGCCATCAGTGTACATCCGCAACTGAACGGGCACCAGGTCACTGATGCTGATCCCCTTCTGCCTCCCGCGCGTGCCACGACGCACGGCCAACCAGATCACCGTTCGAGGCGGTACACGATCGCAGTAGCTGCTTTCGATGGTGGCCAGAATATCCTCCACAATGGCGCGTGCAATCACCGGCCCGTGATCGTAGCCATACTCGGTCAGGAACTTGTGCACCAACAGATTGGGCAGACTCCGCTTCTTGATACGCGTTGCCGTAGGATCTTTGGGGGTTGTCATCGTAACCAAAGCCCCCTTTTAGCTGGCGTTGGGTCTTGCGTGGCCGCATTCGGCTCATTCAAGAGCAGCCTCAAGCGGTCGTTGTCCGGTTCCGCTGCCTCAAGCAGATCCAGATACTCTCGAATCAGCCGCTCCGACAGCCCCACACTGACACGGATCTCTCCTACGCTCAGCCCGTGGGCATGCAACCTGGCCACCCGCTGAAAATCCATGCAGTACCGTTCGATGGAGCCAAGGGTATGCCATCGCCGCCTCTTGATCTCGCTGAAGGTATATCCTGCCAACCAGTCCCTCACGATGCGCGTCTTGTGGCTCACGCCTCTGCCAATGTCCTTCATCTGTCCCCGCGTGGGCACATCCAGCCCTTCGGAGCGCAAGTGCGCGACGTCCCGTTTGATGGTGGAGCGGCTGGTACATAGCAGACGTGCTAGATCCTCCTGGGTCAGCAGAGCATCCTGCTCTTGAGCCTCCCGTGTCAGACGCTGAATCCTGCTCCTGCGCAAGAAAGCGACTCCTTGGCGCAGTGCCTCCAGATCGTCCGCACTGTCCATGGTCAGATTCACCGGCACCCGTCTGCACTCTCCTATGGGACGACCTGGCGGGTCATCGGCACTCACTGCCAGAACGGTCATCTGACCAACATCCCGCTCTAGGCCGAAGTAGCGCTCAAAGTAGCGCCGCATCTGCTCGAACTGGGTCTTGGCCATGAAAGGCGCCAGGTTGAAATCGCGGCTGATCTGCTCAACGATCGCCTCTTCCGGCGACTTGGCCTGCAAACGCTCGATTGCACTCTCTTCCATCATTGCGTGGCGTGTACGCACGATCCTCCCGTGGTCGATATGCTCATTCTACCGCGGTGGGTCATTTGCACCAATGGGTAATCTAACCGAGCGCGGAATGATCTACCATTTGATAATCTTACCGGGGCCTCTTGGCCTTTCTCCTTTCATCTTGTTCGGCGAGTTGATACAGTTCACTCAGATGCGTATGGATCTGCCGCTTGAGCTCTCGAGGATTGGTCCTGTTGTACTGGTGCTCAAGAGACTCCGCCTGTTCACGCGCAAGCGGTGGATTGGCTTGCAGGAGACGCGTCAACGGAGTCTTGGCCACATCGTGCTTGCGCGAGATCCGAACCACTCCGTTGGCCCCGACGTGGGCCTGGCGGGAGATCTGTCGCAGTACAGGCTGGAAGAGATTGTAGTAGATCCACATCTGATCGTAGAGCTCATTCAGTAGGCGCGCGTGTTCTGGCGTGTACAGATACAGACGCTGCAAATAAGCCCGCACCAGACTGCTGTTCTTCTGCTCCACGAAACGGTTGTCGTTCTTGTAGCCCGGTCTGCCACGGGTGAGGTCGACGTGGACCATGTGCTTCTCGAAGTGGCTCAGCAGGGACAGATTGACGAATTCTCTGCCGTTGTCAGTATGGAGTTCGCGGATGGGGATGGGGCAACGCTGGCGAAAGCGGAGCACCGCCTGCCACATCGTTTCGAACTC
>CAZQLY010000034.1:0-2486 GCA_964594455.1 uncultured Gammaproteobacteria bacterium
GTTCATCGGCTAACACCTTCACTTTTCTTGAGCTTTTTTAGCGCTGTCATATTAGAAAGTTGAAAGTAGAGAGTAGAGCCCTGCACCACGTTGGGTGCAGGATTCTATTTGGCCTGTTGAGTCTTCGACTCGGGCGATTGAATCCTGCGGATTCAATCGGTGGATTCGTCCTTCGGACGATGCTTTTCTAATCAGCATGGGTAAAATGAACAGAGTATTTTACCCATCCTACGAGGACTGATTCGGATCGCAAACCAGTCCCCGAAACTTTAATTCGGCCACCGCCCCCTCGGTATACTTGGGATATTGCAGCGAAGAAGCCTTCTTCTTGCCGTCCGGCACATCCATGCCCCCGCCGGGAAGCAGGCCCATAAGGTGATCAAAATCCTCACGGAGCCAGTAGTGACGCTTTTCATCCTTCTTTATATTCATTGTCATACTCCCTTTTAAACCCTTTATAGTAAGCCATTAATGAAGGCCGGATTCCATGCTCTATTCTCGACTCTCTCCCATCTACTTTCTAATTCCCCCTCTACCCTCTATATCTGCAGCGGCGCCGATTGTGTTGCACGGAAAATGAAAAGGTATGAGATGTCAGATGTTTTGAAATGCTTAATAGGCATGAAAAAAGGCACCGAACGGTGCCTTGGGATCATTCAATCGAACTTCAAATTTACAAATCAATCACCCGGATGGGTTTTTGAGGTGGACAGGGCAGTATGTTTTGAGGGAGACTGAACAATTTTCAACATCTTCTCCAAGAAACCAGATAAAACTAAAAATGCAAAAAATAGAATAAAAGCTTGCCAAGGGCCTTTCAATAGGAACATAGACCATTTATCAAGTTGTATTTCTATAGGTAGTTTCGTTTTTTCGTAACAAACAACTTTCGGGAATAAAAATCTATTTTCGAGTGTATAAGTTTGTTCAAGTTTCGATTTAAACACATTAATGTTTTTGTATTTAATTGAATTCACATATTCTCGCGGTATCTCTTCTGTCTTAATTATTGATCCATCACAATTGTACAATACCGATCTGCCATAAGCTACCAGATTAATATTATCATCAATTAGAGAGAGTAAAAATTCTTGTTCAGAATGAATGGGTATTTTAGCAAACCAACTCTTTTTAAAATTTCCATTGAAATCATATACTTGCAATCTTTGGTAAAAAGGGTTGGCACATATTATTTCCTTATTTGAATTTACAACAATTCCTTTTGGAATTGAAAGAGGAAATTCAATATCTTGAAAAACTCTAGAGTCTGTTTCCCAAAAGAAACCAAATAATCCACATGCAAAAGGCAATAAAAAAGAAATCACCCAAATACCAATTGGAATATATAGAAAGCGGATTGCTAATCTTAATGATTTTTCTCTGTATCTTTTTTTCACAATAGCCCAAAATAACTTTATAAGCACTGAGCATAGACAAAGAATAATAATACCGCTTATTAGCCAAGGAAAACATAAACATAACACACTAGCAAATATAATTCCAAAACTAAATATTGGAAGACCTATACAGACAAGAATGGTCTTCATAATGTTAGCTTTGGTTGTCATATGTTTAGATATATTCATAATTATTATACTATTATCAATGGAAAGGAACATCAATATTATTTTTAGGAATAGTTTGTGAATAATATGTACCACTGAAGGAATACGAGGCTGTTTTTCCGACATCAAACGATCCCGCAAATGCCACAGAAACTACTTCTATAGTTGGTATACTCCATGAGATATTAATAGATGCATTCAAGTTTTTCATATCCCTGTCAATTGTATTCCAACTATTTAGAGCTTGTTCTAAACTCCATAATCCAGCCGATTGTACTTTAAAAGAAGACCAGCTATTTGGCCCCATACCAAGTTGCGACATTAAATTCGCGCTAAACGACTTTTTTTGAATAAATTTATCTCTAAGTGTTTTTCTTACTTTTTTAGGAACCATTTTTAATGGTAATGAAAGTGTCATAAATCCTTCTCTGTAATTCTTTGAATTTTTACAATTAAAGACTAAACCAGCGCTTATGCCAAGGGAACCATTCCAGCCTTTTGAACCAATATCAAATCTTCCTCCTGCATAAGTATATGCTGCAAAATTCAGATTATGAGGTGAAATCAAGAATTCCATACCACCCAATAAGCTACCACCAAGACCTTTGCCCCAACCTCCACTTGCAGAGATACCTAAAGAAATCGCATCAGGAGAAAGAAAGATTATTTTATTCCATACTTCCTCAGAAACCAAACTGCTAATAAGGCCACCAGATAAATGATCTAAGACAGGAGTATATATCTCAGCAAGAGCATAACTAATCGCCATGCTTGTAATTGTTTCTGTGATACTAAACATCCCAGTCGGATCGATAGCGTTAACCGGATTATTGTGCACATAGAGGTAATTGTGCAGGGACTGGGGATCGGAGGTATTGCCGGAGTAGGGGTCGGTGCGGTTCCCTGCACCACGTTGGGTGC
>CAZQLY010000035.1:0-2337 GCA_964594455.1 uncultured Gammaproteobacteria bacterium
TTCCGTTTCCAGAATTTTCTGGACATATTCCCCAAAAAGTATCTCCCCACCAATTGCCTTCTTCCAAAACTGCATCTCCTGTTGAAAGCAGTTTTTGTTTTAAGACTGGGTTATCAAATTTTTGTTTTAACAAAGATCTCATTATGTTTACTTTTATTTTATTCCAATCTTTTCTTATATCTACCTTTTTACCTAAACTTTTAGCTGTATTAGGACTTAAAGCTAATTTTATTTTTTTACGATACTGTTTGTCAAAAGACTTAGCAGCTTGATAAGCATGTTCTACGCTAGGATATTCTTCATCATCTAATTTTACAACGGTATTTTTGGTAGTCCAAAAATTAGATAAAAAACGATATTCATCTTCAAATTTTGATATTTTATTTAACATTTTTATATTTAACACTGGCTGCAAGACTCGAACTCGCATCTAACAGCTTTGGAAACTATCGCTTTTCCAGATTAAGCTAAGCCAGCATTTTATAGGCCGGACAGGATTCGAACCTGCGATTGTGTATAAAACACTCCAGATTAAAAGTCTGGTACTTTAATCCACTCAGTCACCGACCTGTTTGGTCTGAGTAGTTTCTTTGTTTAGAAATTTGATGAAAAATATTCATCTTTTTTCTCCTTATCCTATGAAGTATTCAGAAAAAGGAAATATATAATATTTCTTTTTTACGTTTAATTCTTTTTTTTGTTCACTTTTTGGTTTTGCTTTTGGTTTTACTTTTGGTTTTACTTTTGGTTTCATTTTCTTCTTTCGATTCTATTTCTTTTTTTATTTTTTTTGCTTTTTTTATTCCTTTTTCTGTTAACGAATAATACACTTCTCCTTCTTCGTCAATACTACAAAATACTTCTCCTTCTTTTTCCAGATCTTTTAGTAATTTTCCATATAATAAACAATTTATAGCAGATAATAATTCTTCTTCAGTAAATTGGTTTTTATTTTTCTTCCAAAAATCTATTAAAACAGATCTTTGTATTTTTTCTACGCATTCATCATAAAAATCCTTATCTTCTATATCTTCTTGTAATATTTCAACTCTAAAAAGCTCTTCAAGTGCAATCTCATACTCTTTTAATGTTATTTCTTCAAATGGGCATAAGTTTTGCGGATCATTATAATTTTTCATAAAGTATTCCTTGTTTTATCTTTATTATATATCATTCAAGAGAACACCTTCCTTTAGGAGGGTGGTGGATTGAACTCTTATTTACATATTATATATCTAAAAAGCACACACGTCAACAAAAAATGAAAATTTTTAGGATAAAATTAAAAGCATACAAATTTTAAGCCAGTAGAGGGACTTGAACCCAAAACCCCCACTTTACAAGAGTGGTGCTCTATCCATTTGAGCTATACTGGCAAATATATCAAAAATACATATGGAACCTTCCAGAATCGAACTGGATCCTTCGGTACTTCACACCGACGCTCAACCTTTTAAGCTAAAGTTCCTAGTCTTAATGGACCATAAGAGGATCGAACTCTCCACATCCGCCTTGCAAAAGCAGATCGCCCCCACTGTCATGATGGCCCTTTTAAAAAATAAAAAACTCCTCGACCAGGACTCGAACCTGGGACAAGCTGGTTAACAGCCAGCGGCTCTACCAACTGAGCTATCGAGGAATAGCTTTTATATTTAAATTTCAAAAAATAATGAAGTTTATTTCAAACTTTCATACTAAAGGGTGAGTGACGAGAATCGAACTCGTAATCCCCTGACTCACATTCAGGTGCCTTAACCAATTAGGCCACACTCACCATTTATTTTAAAAAAGCCTACCGTTTTTTGTGCGGTAGGCTTAAAAAAGTATATTCTTTTCTATGCCTTTAACGCACGAAACCCCACATATGGGCTTTATTATTTGTTGTGCCAAAAAAGGCACTTTTTGCCCAAAAGTAAAAAAACATTTTGTTGTGGTTTCGTGTCATTTATATTTTTATCTTTCCTATATTATTATAGTTTATTTTTCATGGAAAACAAGTCTTTTTTTAAAAAAAGTTAATATTCCCAAAAAACCCAACAAAACTATAGAACTTGGTTCAGGTATTTTATTACAAACTTTTTTTTCGATCCTATAATCAAAATAGTAACGACAGTACCATTTTTCCCAATTCGTATTTCTCCATTTCAAAACTCCTTCATTATCAAGGGCTTCTTTGAAATTCCAATTATCTATGTGGCCCGCTCCTACAGGATCAATTCTTAAATCTATATCTTTTTCAAGAGACCAATTTCTAGAAAAATTATTATATTCATATTCATTATGATAAGGCCAGAAAAAAACAATATCATGTTGTTTTTTTTGATCTTTAAAGTTTTG
>CAZQLY010000036.1:0-2329 GCA_964594455.1 uncultured Gammaproteobacteria bacterium
GCCTGCTCGTCGTCGGTGCGGCAGGTCATGCGTATGTAGAGGTTCGCGCGGGCTTCGCTGCACGCCGCGACGAGGTCGCTGCGGTCGAGCAGCCATTTCTCGAAGTCGTCGGTTGATTCGACGGGGCGCTCGGCGAGCGCGCGGACGAGCGGCTCGACGCCGGACCAGTCGGCGGCGTCGAGGTCGGTCGGCAGAAACGCCATGGCGTGTTCCTTCACGCGTTGGGGTGCTGGGTTGGGGGAAGGGGCGTCAGCGCCGGCGGCCGCGCCGGAGTTCGTCGATGCGGCGCTCGAGGTTGCGGAAGAGTTCGCGCGTCAGGGGCGGGGCGCCGCCGGCGGAGTACTCGGTCCACGACGGGGCTCGGCGCGCCCAAGAGCGCAGCTCGCCGAGGTATCGCCGGGCGCGCCCGAGCTCGCCGGCCCCGAGGGCGATCTGGAGCTTCTGGAAGGCCTCGCCGATTTCGACCTCGGCGCGCGCGACATTCTCGCGGAAGTCGATCATCTGCGCCTCGGCGTCCTGGCCGACCTCGACCCATTCGCCGGCCTGCAGGAGGGCGGCGAGCTCGTCCTTGGTGTCGGCCGTGCCGCGGGAGAGGCCGTACTTCTCGGCGTCGATGGCGTTGAAGGTGAGGATGCGGTTGTCGGTGGAGACGACATGCTCGCCGGAGAGGTCGTCGTGCCAGGTGACGCGCCCGTACTCGTCGATGTCGCAGGAGAGATTCGTCTCGGTCTGCATGGCGCGCATGATGAGCGGATCGTGATTGCCCTCGTTGGAGAGCTCCTCGCCAAAGCGGAGCAACTGCTCGAGGAAGTCGCCCTCGGCGGCCTGGGCGCTGGAGCCGTCGGTCGTGAAGGCGACCGCGGCGCCGAAGTTGCCCTTGCTCATGAAGTAGATCTCCTCGACCGTGATGGAGGTCATCGCGGCCGCGGAGATCGCCGACTCCACCCAGATCACCGTTCGATAATCGGGCTTGAGACTCCGGACGATCGTGTCGCGGAGCCTGGGGACCTCGCTGAGGGCGCCGCCGCCGGAGTTCACCCAGAGCACGACGATGTCCGGATCGTCGTCCTCGAGCAGCTCGATCGACTCCTCGAGCGCGCCGGCGTTCATGTAGGGCCCGACCATGTCGTGGGGTGGATCGCCGAGCGTGAGGAAGGCGATCTTCGTCGCGCCGGAGTCGATCAGGCGCTGCTTCCGCTCAGGATCCTGCCGACCATCGGGGCGCGCGGGCGCGTCGTCGGTCTCGACATCTCGCTCGATGCGTTCGATGGTCTCCTTGAGGATCAACTGCTGCTGCTCGACGCCGCCGATCCGGATCGTGATGTAGATGAACGAGTCGCCCTCGCGCCCGATCTCGCCCTCGAGGACGCGACCGTCCTTGAGGTAGACCTTGTCGGCGGCGAAGGCGTCGGCCGGCGCCACGAGCGTTGCGCTGAGCACGAACGCGGCGAGCAGGGCCGGGAGGATGCGTCGAAGAACGGTTGGCATGCTTGCAGTCTCCGTCGGGCGGGCGATGATCGCCGTCTGGCGGTCGGTGCGCGGTGGCGCGTCAGCGTCGGATGCGCGACGGGCCGCCCGAACGGCGGCCGGAGTCGTTCGCGTTGCGGATCTCCTGGCGGGTCGCCTCGATCTGCACATCGATGTTGCTGCGGAAGGCGCCGCTCGGGTCGAGCACCTCCGCGTAGGTGGTCAGGATGCTGCGGGCCTCCTCGAGATTGCGCAGGCGACGGCCGAGTTCGGCCCGCCCGCCGCGCCGACCGGACGAGCCCTCCTCGACCTGCTCGAGCAGACGCTGGAGCTGGTCCACGGCGCGTGCGAGGCGGTCCTGATACTCCTCGATCACGCGCCCGCCCTTGCCGCGGACGACGGTGTAGTCGTCGCGGACGCCGAGCTGAAACACGAGCTCGTCGATGTCGTCGGCGGTGCCCTTCGAGACGGTGAGTCGCTGGGCCATCTCGGCGTCGAGGTTGAGGACATCGTTGCCCTCGAACGCGGAGGTGTCGGCGTTGTCGCCCTCGCCGTCGTCGGAGAGGATCGTCCACCCCGGGCCGTCCTGCGGGCGGGGCTCGTGCTCAATGTAGACCGGCTTGCCGCCCTCCCAGCGCACGGCGAGCCAGTTCTGCTCGCGCGCCATCGCGCGGACGAGCACCGGGTCGTAGCCGTTCTGGATCGCGATGCCCTCGGCGTGGCCGAGGCGGAGCGAGATCTGCTTCTCGTTGACCTTCGTGTCGCCCATGTCGAAGTCGCCGAGATCGCCGATGCCGCCGAGCACGCCGTCGGGCTTGAAGTACATCTCGCTGGACATCATCGGCAGGAACGCGGCGCCGCC
>CAZQLY010000037.1:0-2256 GCA_964594455.1 uncultured Gammaproteobacteria bacterium
CTCACCGAGCAGCTGCTCGCGTTCGCCCAGCAAAGCCCGATCCAACCGCAGCTCCAATAACCGTTTCATGGTTTATGATTTTCGTCTTTAGTCGTTCCATGTAAGCGCTTCCACTAATCGTATAAGATGCGCATAGTATACATATTCAATAATCCTTTTACAAGAATAAAGTTCAGTTTTGCGCAAAAAATTTCATTTTTTCCGATGGCACGCTAATTGCGTAATTGAAATGGATAGAATCTTTTGATGAGGTTAAAAAATGGCCAAAATTGTACTGTTAGGGGCATTTGACACAAAAGGCGCAGAATACGCATTCGTCAAATCGATCATCGAACAAAACGGTCATCAGGCGTTTTTGATTGATGTTGGGGTATTGGGTTCACCGGGGCTTGAACCTGATATTTCGCGCGATGATGTGGCTAAGGCAGCCGGAGCAGATCTTACTGGGTTAGTCAAGAAACGTGACCGCGGCGAAGCGGTGGCGGCCATGAGCAAGGGAGCCGCGTGTATTCTTTCAGCATTATATGAGCAGGGGAAATTCGATGCGGTTATGGCGTTAGGCGGAACGGGAGGAACCTCGGTAGCCTGTAATGCGATGCGAGCATTGCCGCTGGCTGTTCCGAAAGTGATGGTGTCCACAGTGGCCGGCGGCGATGTCTCGGCATATGTTGGGACTGCCGATATTGTCATGGTGCCGAGCATTGTCGATGTTGCCGGTATTAATAAAATCAGCCGTAAGGTATTTTCACAGGCCGCAGGTCTGATTTGCGGGATGGTTTCGACTGAAATTCCGGGCGGTGATGACAAGCCTTTGATTGCTGCGACTATGTTTGGCAATACGACCCCTGCGGTAGAAACGGCAAAAGCCATATTGGAAAAAGCCGGATTCGATGTCCTTGTCTTTCATTGTACGGGCAATGGGGGTAAAACCATGGAAAACCTAATACGTGCCGGTATGATCGAAGGGGTATTGGACATGACGACCACCGAATGGGCGGATGAACTGGTCGGCGGTGTTTTCAGTGCCGGACCAGGTCGGCTTGAAGCGGCCGCCAAGCAGCCGGTGCCGGCTATCGTGGTTCCGGGGTGCCTTGATATGGTGAATTTCTGGCAGCCGGATACCGTCCCGGAAAAATTCAAGGGCCGCACCTTCTATCAGCACAATCCCAATGTGACACTGATGAGGACGAACATTGAAGAAAACCGCAAGCTGGGCGAATTGATGGCGGCGAAGCTGAATATGAGCAAAGATCCGATTACGGTGTTGATTCCGCTGAAGGGCTGGAGCATGATCGATGCACCGGATGGGCCGTTCTGGTGGCCTGAAGCAAATAATGCATGGATTGAATCATTGAAGAACAATCTTCGTGAAGATATTCCGGTCATCGAGATGGATTGTAATATCAACGACGAATCATTTGCCCAGCGATGTGCTGAAACCTTGCTGGCCAGCATTAACAATCATCATTCTTAATGACGTGGATAACTTTCTATGAAAGCAATTGTCACACAACTCAAACCAGATAAGACACGGCAAAAGGGTCTTGTCGATCATTGGCCCGAACCTGAGGGCCCCACCGGCAAACAGGTGAAAACCGAAACACTCTACTCGGGGATTACTAACGGTTCCGAGCGCAATGATCTGGTCAAAGGCAATTACGCACGGCCTGACAGTGACTTGCCGGCCGGATGGGGATATCAGAATGTTGGGCGGGTAATCGAGATCGGGCCCGAAGTGACAACGCTTAAGATCGGCGATGTTTTGTATATGAGCGCCGATCATATGGAATATACCGTCATTGCCGAGGATTCGCTTCTGGTCAAAGTGCCGGATGAAATAAACAAACCGCAAGCTGCTTTATTCGGTATGGCCAGTGTTGCGATGCGAAGTTGTCGCAATGCCTCGCTGCAAATGGGAGAACGTTTCCTGATTGTCGGTGCGGGGTTTATCGGTCAGGTTGCGGCCCAGATCGCTAATGTCATGGGAGCGCGGGTGACCATTTGCGATATCAATGATCAGCGCCTTGAAATCGCGCGGCAAATCGGAGCTGCGGAAAATGTAATCAATGTTTCGGGCGACGGTTGGGATAAGTATATTGAAGATGGATCCTATGATGCTGTTTTGGATGTTGCCGGGGTCGTCGGGAAGGAAACGAAGTTCATCTCTGCCGCTCGAGCTCGCGGGCGGGTGCTGTTTATTGCCGGTCGGTTCAAGGTCGAGTATGACTTTAATATCGGCCAGGGTCATGAAATTAC
>CAZQLY010000038.1:0-2234 GCA_964594455.1 uncultured Gammaproteobacteria bacterium
AACATGATACAGGCGTCATTAATGAAAAGCAGTTAAATGATGCTCAGTTTACAGGGGAACGTTGGGATGAAGCTCCTGGCGTTGTTACTGAAAAACAACTAGAAAGCCCAGATGCTAATAAGGATGCAAATGTAACTCAAAGCGATAGCCCTCAAAAACGTGATGGTAGTTATGAGGCTATTACCGAAAAACAACTTGCTACTGTGTCTTCAGGTTGTGTTGCTCGTTGGGGTGATTTCCCAGAAGTTATTACTGAAAAACAGTGGAATGAAACTTCTAGACTCATTGGTTCTGTTTTAAATCAAGATCAGTCTAATATAATTACAGAAAAACAGTTAAAAGATTTTGTTTCTCATCATACATATCCTTCTCCAGGAATGATTACACAAAAACAATTAGAAAACCAAAAAGGTCAATTAAGCCGTTGGGCTTCTTCTGATGCTAAAAAGGTAGTTTTAGCCGCTGTAGAAACAATCTCAGATATAATTGCTTTTTATGGAAAGACTCCTAATGATATTAAGAAAGCAGCTTACTATATTAATGAAAATGCAAAAAGATTAGATAAAGCAGCTTATGTTACTCTTGTTAATGCTTCACCGTTTAAAAGCGATACAAGATTGTCTGAAAAACAAAAATATACATATTTTGACAAGTTAGCACAAAGTGTTCAAACTCCTAGTTCTGTAGATGCTTTGTTGGTAGCTGCTGCTGATCATCTTTCTGACATATCTGCTGATGATCTTTTGTCAGCAATTAAGGTTGTAAGTTCTAAAACAAAAGGAATGAAAAAAGCTGAGGAAAAAGCTAAGATTAAAATGGCTCAAGATTTTAATGATGACTCAGTTGATAAGTTTGAAGAAATAGAAAGCGCTATTGATGAATTAGATCGTCCAGAAGACGGTGTTTATCAGGTACACGCAACAGTTGAAGAAATTGGAGATGTTAATGATAAAAAGGCTTTCTTAAAATCTGTTATAAAAACAGCTAAAAAAGAGATTAATGATCCTAAAATTAAAGTAGCTTTAACAAAAGTAGATCTAGACAAAAAGAAAAAAATCGTAATAGCAACTTTAAAAGACGAGTCCGTAATGAGTGAAAAAGAATTGGAAAAAGTTGCTCAGTTCAGAAATATTTTATTGGATGAAGAAGCAGAATGGGAAGATGTAGAAGAAGATTATGATTTAGACTATATCGAACCAACAGAAGAAGAGCTTGAAGATTTTGAGGAAGATTTTGAAGAAGATTTTGAAGAAGACTTAAATTCTGAAGAAGAATTTGATCTTGAAGATGTTGATTCTATCTTAGCTTCTTCTGATAGAAATAAAATATTAAAAACCGCTCAAATGTTCGGTGGACAAGGCGGGCCTGGTATCGGTAATGAGATTCCTGGAGGGGGTGCTGGCGGATCTATGGGTGCTGGTGGGGGAACTACAATGCCTTCGCCTCCTGAAGGCGAACAGGCTCCTTTAGAGAGCTTTGAACAAACAGATATGGGAAAAGAGTTAGAAACAGAACAAGAAGACTTGCAACCCAAACCACCCGGTACAACTTGCCCAGTTTGCACATCAAATGATGTTGATGTTTTAGACGGGAGAAACCGCTGCAATAACTGTACTTCCGAGTGGACATCTGAAGTTATTCTCAGAATAACTAAATATAAAGACTTCTTAGATGATAATAAAAATGATTCTGAAAAACCAGAAGCAGAAATGATGGAAAAAGATGAGTTTGGAGGAGAGGGATTTGATTTGTCTCCAGAAGAAAATGCAGCAGAAGAAACACCCATTGCAGCTTCTACTAAAAATAACAAAGTCATTAAAGTGGCGAAAAAGTCTACAACTGAAAAATTTGCTATGGTTACAAGACTTAAGCCAGAAGCTTTGAAAAAAGCGTCTGAAGCAAATATTGAGTTAGGTTCTGTAAGCCCAATAACAGGGACAGTAAATACCATTAAAGTTTCCGGTTCAACTCATGTTTGTTTAGACACTGGTATTCCTTATGATGTTGAATTTGCCGTTGACAATAAAGATCGTAAAAAAGTTTATGCAAGATGGTCCTGGAGTCCAATGGCTGTTTTTTCAGAATGTAATGAGTGTTCACGATCTCATCAGTCTTTCTTGAAAGCTCTTAAGTCTATTAAGGTATCTGAAAGAGACTTTGATAGAATGAGTTCAAAAGATAAAGGGAAAACAATCTTAGCTATGAAGGAAAAAGGGTTATTAAAGAATGTTAAA
>CAZQLY010000039.1:0-2229 GCA_964594455.1 uncultured Gammaproteobacteria bacterium
GATGGAACAGGCGGAAGAGTTGATAAGGGGCGAAAAGAATGATTGAATTTCTCGGGTCTTTATTCTTCAAGGATCTCACCTGTGCGTACTGTGGTGAGGTCAAGCAGACTGTATGGCGGTGGCAGGGGTTTACTGCTGTGGATTGTGATTGTTCGGGAATGAGGAGAGCAAAAATATCAGAAATGCGGAAAAGGAAAAAGATTATCGAAAAACGGATTACAACGGGACAGTATATTAGGCAAAAACCGAAATATTGTCTTGAGTGTGGCAAGGGCCTACACTCATTCTCTGGTCAGATAAGACTATATTGCAGCAAAGAATGCCGACAAAAGGCTCGGCATAGAAAGGAGAAAAATGAGTCAAGACAAAAAATCCAAGCTGAGGCTTAAAATACCGGCTCCGTTAACAGAACAGAACATTTCGCAAATGGCGGAAATGTGGCTGTCAGATCGGGAGAAGTGGCAAACCTTAGAGCCAGAGAAGAGGGATCTTCTCAAGAAGGATATTCTTCGTGTTTTGGATATTATGCTCAAAATAGGGTATGAGCCGCGTCCAGCCGGGGAGTTCCGGAAGCATCGCAAAGAAAAGATAGAGAGCGAGCTGGAAGTGGCCCGGTTTCTGCTCCGGTGGATCCGGGAACACATATCCGTGCCAAAAAACCTGGACAAATTGTTTCCCTGTGGGGAGCTGGCCGTCCATTTCTGCAAAACTTTTGACATCAAGAAAAAGGTGGACAATGACCCGGAAGAGAAGTCTTAAACGCTGGAAAGTGGTGGTGTGGGAAAAGCTTAGCAAGCTGGTGCGGCTGCGAACTGGTGGTCGTTGTATGCGGTGCAGGAAACTGAAAAACATACAGAACCTTCAAGGACACCACCTTGTCCCCAGGAGCCACGGCAACTATGCCACGTTCTGTGAAGACAACATAGTGGCTCTCTGCTATTACTGTCACTATTGTTGGTGGCATGGTGACTCTACCTGGGACGAACAACAGGCATTGATAAAAAAGTGGATAGGTCTTGACCGGTATTGGGAGATCAAAAAAGCGTCCGCCTTCCCGGCGAAATATTCCGCAGATGATTATGCTCGTATGTATGAAAATTTCACAGAACAGATTGCAAAAATAGAGAGGGGCGAAAATGTGTAAGCAACAGAAACCGTCGAGGTCGCTGCGTAGGAAAATTTCCAATGCCATACGGAGTAATAGGTATTTTTGTGCGGTGGCCTGGGTAACAAAAGACAAACAACTTCATTGGCACATTGCCACAGAACAGTTTCCATTTAGAGGCTTGTTGACCGTGACCAAATCTATCCGGGAATACACAGACAACGAGCTGCAAAAGAACAGCTTGAAAAAGAGCTAATTGATTCCGTAAAAAACGGACGTGAGGAAGGTATGATGATTTTCAAAAGTAAAAGGTGTTCATACCGCAAACAGGCAGAAGGGATGTTGGGCAGTAAGAAGGAAAGCCCGAAAGGTAAAGGTTGCCAATGTGCGGCATATAGTGAGCATGAATGTGGTTGTTCTGCAGATTGGGCCGACAATGACGGCTACAACCAAATGCACGCCAAAGCAGTAGAAGTTCTGGCGAAGGTTTTGGAGGAGAAGGATAAAATGTTACAAGACATAAAGTCTAAACTAAACGAGATAACCGAGTAACACAAGGAGGAAGATGAAAACGTATAAAGTATCAAGCATTAAAGATATGGAACAGTTTAGAGATGAGTATGGGTATAAGGTGAATGGTAACTTAGAATGTTCTTGTTCGTTGGAAATAGACCAAAGATTATGGGTTGAGGGATATTTATATATCGAGGCAGGTTGGTCTATCGAGGCAGGCGGGTATATCGAGGCAGGTTGGTCTATCGAGGCAGGCGGGTCTATCAAGGCAGGTGGGTATATCAAGGCAGGTGGGTATATCAAGGCAGGTGGGTCTATCGAGGCAGGCGGGTCTTATGGTGTTTCGGCTGGCCTACAAATAACCTGTAAAGAAACACTAAAATATGGTCTCAAATGTTTTGCGGGGATATTCATATGGCGAATAATATCAGACGAAGAAAAAACAATAACTTGCGGTAAGCATGAAGGCGGAGTTGTGGAATACGGAATATTAAAAGAAGTGGGCTTACCAGAAGAAAAAACTGAACATATGATAGACGTAAATGGTAAAAAGTATAGTGCGAGTACAATACAAGAGGCATTAAAAAGGTACGTCAACGAGTAACACAAGG
>CAZQLY010000040.1:0-2148 GCA_964594455.1 uncultured Gammaproteobacteria bacterium
TCTCCAGTCCGGGCAATTTACCAGCACGCTAAAAACGAGTCAGTATGTTGGAGGGGTTGATAGCGGGCCCTCCGGCATATCATATGACGGCACCAACACACCGTGGGCTGGGAGCAATGACGATAAACTATATCTCCAGTCCGGGCAATTTACCAGCACGCTAAAAACGAGTCAGTATGTTGGAGGGGTTGATAGCGGGCCCTCCGGCATATCATATGACGGCACCAACACACCGTGGGCTGGGAGCAATGACGATAAACTATATCTCCAGTCCGGGCAATTTACCAGCACGCTAAAAACGAGTCAGTATGTTGGAGGGATTGATGGAACCCCCTCCGGCATATCATATGACGGCACCAACACACCGTGGACGGGAAGCGCTGGCCGCAAATTATATCTTCAATCCGGGCAATTTACCAGTACGCTAAAAACGAGCAAGAGTACAACCCGTGTAGAGGCGGCGCCCTCCGGCATATCATATGACGGCACCAACACACCGTGGACTGGATATATAGATGATAAACTATATCTCCAGTCCGGGCAATTTACCAGTACGCTAAAAACGAGCCAGTATGTTGGAGGGGTTGATGATTATTCCTACGGCATTTGCACAAATGATGTTAATGGCCGGCTAAATATAGCAAGCGGAACCGACCACACCCAGGCCTTAAGCGACACGCTTACTTTAGCGGACAGCGAAAGCAAGGCGGTTGATAAAACATTAAGCGACAGCCAGGCCATAGCCGATAGCGAAGCCAAAACGATCGACAAAATATTAAACGACAATCAAATCATTGCCGACAGCGAAAGCCGGTCGGCCGGAAAAAATTTAAGCGATAGCGTAAGTTTAGCCGACAGCGAAAGCCGGGCCATGGGCAAAAATTTGAGCGACAGCCAGGCCATAAGCGAGGTTATAACCAAGGCGGTCGAAAAAAATGTTAATGACGGCATGGTGCTGGCCGATAGCTTAGCCAAGACGGTCGCGTATATAAGGGGATTAAGCGACAGCATGGATCTGGCAGACGGCATTGCTAAAGCGGCCGGCAAAGAATTGTCCGACAGCTCCGGGATAGGCGACAGCGTTAAAATGGCCGCGGTTAAAAATATTACCGACAGCGTGGCCATAACCGACCAATTGGCCCGAGCGATCGGCCTTAATTTCAGCGAAACGCTGGACCTGGCGGACGCCATTAGCAAAAGCACCGGCCTGGATTTGTCCGACAGCGTCAGCATAGCCGATAATACGGTTCAGCGCCTGATCAAGCAGCATGATTTAGATGACAGCGTTGGCATTAGCGATAGCCAGCAGAAAGCGATAATTAAAAATTTAGCCGAAACGCTTACGCTGGCGGAAAACATCGCTTACGAAGTTGGTCTAACCTTAGCGGAAACATTGACCATTGCCGACAATTTATCGGCCGGGACGGGCAAAAACCTGGCGGACAGCCTGGCCATAACGGACAGCGCGCCGGTCAAGGCGGTGGTCAAGGCCATTGCCGACAGCTTAAATTTGGCCGACAATTTAAGCCGGGATATTGTTAAGGCCCTGGCCGACAGCCAGACCATTGCCGACAGCTTGGTCAAACAAAAAACGATCGGCCAGGAATTAAGCGACAGCGTCAATATAAGCGATAGCCTGGAAACCGAGGGAATAACAGTATTAAGCATAGATGACGCGATCACGATAGCGGACGCGATCGCGCCGGTATTGACGGAATACGGGATCGGCCTGTTATTTGAAGCGGAGGGCGATCAATATAAGGACAACAAAACCCGGTCTTATAGCGTCCGCAATTATTTCAAAAAAAAGCTAACAAGATAAATTAAAAAATATGGCCAAATATACGAGCGAGGGCGAAATTGAAAAATACCTTGGCGTGGATATAAGCAATTTAACCGCGTGGGTGGAGGATTTGATTACCGCGGTCAGCAATTGGATCGATAATTATACCGGCAAGGAATTTAACAGCGAGGCCGGCAGCGCCGCGCGCTATTTTGACGGCAACGGCCAAAGCGAGATATTGATTGACGCTTTCCGGGGGAGCCCGACCGTGGAAACATTGGAATTGGACGGCACCACGCGCAATAGCTTGACCGAGGGACAGAGCGAGGATTATATTACCGCGCCCTTAAATAGCACGGAAAAGC
>CAZQLY010000041.1:0-2046 GCA_964594455.1 uncultured Gammaproteobacteria bacterium
CTTAATTATTTAATTAGCAGAAAAGGCAGTATTCTTTTGTTTTTTTCTATTTTTCTCATATCTTTTTTATAAACCTCCTTACAACTTTATGAGAATTAGAATATAAAAAATAACTAAATACTTTTATAACTTAAAAATTAGGTTTCATTATAGAAAATTAGGTTTCATTATAGAAAATTATATTAACTTTTTTTCAATAATTTTTTTCGCAATTATTTCCCCCGCCTCATAATCACTTGCTTGAACACATTCCCAAGTTACTTTTTTTATTGCCTCTTTTTGTTTTTCCAAAACTTCTTTTAATTTTTTTCCAATTCTTACTGTAAATTCTTCTTTTTCTATATTATTTTTTTCTTCCATTTCACTCTGCCTCTAACTTTAACCAGATAAAACCAATTAAAGTTAAAAATATTGATAAATACATCCACTTTGGAGCAAGATAATCCATTACAGAAAGAAAGATTGCTAATATTGAGCAAAAGAAACTTGCAAAAGTCCATGCTCTTGAAGTTGAATAACCTTTCATTGCAAAAAAAGATATAACCCAAATCACTAAAAGCATTACAGCCCAGAATAAACCTTCCGTCGCTGTGTTACCTACATATTTAAAAAGTTCATAAAATCCTTTTGTGTCATTTCCTGTTGGTTCTGTGAAATAAGTCATAGTTTATTTGCTCCTCTTATTGAATTTATAATTATGAATGTAACATACACTGCTAATATTGAATAGATTAAAGACATAAAAAGTATTGATGCTGTTCTGTCAAATCCAAAGAATGTTGGGAAAGTAATCATTATACTTGCTGCAGTTTTTATGCTTTCAGCAACCAGTGAAACAACTTTAAATGTTGAGAAAAATAATAATTCTGTTGTCCCAACTAAACTTAAACCTCCTGCTTCTGTTAATGCTCCATACATTTCTTCAGCCCTTTCAGTATCTTCTGAAAACTTATCAAAACTTGCTGAAAATTCTGAATTAATTATATCTTCATTTGAATAATCATTTGCTATGCTTCCAATCATAATCACATATAAAGCAATACATCCTGAAAAGATAAGCATCGCTACAATAAAATCCTTTGCCACCCATCCCTTTTTATTTTGTTTTATCATTTTATGTTTTTAATAAGATTATTGCCATTATTGAAACAAATATCATTCCGAATATAAAAACGGGAGATACTGAAAAAAATCCAATTAAATTATTGAAAATAACAGCAACATTTATTCCTATTATTCCTGCAGTTGGATTCCAAATAAAAGCAAAACCAGTAACCATAACTATGAACATTCCAATAAACAAACCTTCATTTCCAAATATCTGTCTTGCCGTGCTAATAATAAACTGTAAAATATCTGTAACCCCATCATTAACATAACCATAAGCAATAAAAGTTCCGTCGTAATCTGTCATATTACAAGTTATTGTTGCTGAAGGATAGGGTGAAGTGGAATTACAAATTATAACAATTGAACTATTTGAAAAACTTTCTTTTTGAACAACTAATCTTCCTTCTGTAATAACTTCAAGAGTATCTACATAAGAATATGAAACTAATTTTGTATCATTATTATAACTTAAATTAGAAGAAAAAGTTGCATTGCTTTCAAAAATACTCCATGGATAATCTGTTGTTTCTCCTATTGTAAAAGTTAATGTATAAGGAACATCTTTTCCGACGACAACTTGACCAGTTGTATTTAAAAGTGTTGTTCCATTTCTTGTAATTATGTGTTTGTAATTGGCTGTTTCAGTTTCATAAAATCCAACTGTTTCTCCATTATCATCTGTTTTTGATATTTGAACTGTTTTAAAAGAACCATCTTGTTCATAATATCTTAAAATATTTACAAGAACATTTGGAACAGCATAAAGTTTTTGGTCTTGAACTTTTATTATAAATGTTGTTGACTCTTCTGCATCAAGCAAATATAGAGGAATTTGTTTTAGTGTTCCATTAATAATATCTTTTTGGAAAAAATAATTTCTTGGGACATAAGTTATATTGGCATTATTGAAATCATAAAACACTTGTCCATCAATAT
>CAZQLY010000042.1:0-782 GCA_964594455.1 uncultured Gammaproteobacteria bacterium
ATCGGTAATGCTCCCAATAGAAAATAGAAATACCATTCTCCGTCGAATTGAATGTAATACATAAACATAACGGAACAAAACAAATGGTAGGAATATACGTACCTGACAAACATTTTAGGAGAACTGCGGTGAGCGGGGCCGCGGCGATCGTATTTTCGAAGTATTTAATTTACATTGTGCACTTGGCCAGCGCAGTTGTTCTGGCTAGAATACTTACACCCGAAGATTTTGGGTTGGTGGCCATGGTAACCGCCATATCTATGATTCTTTCGGATATAGGGATGATGGGGCTGAATGAAGCGACGATACAAAAAGAGATCATAAACCACGAGCAAATTAGCACGCTTTTTTGGATTAACGTTTTTTTAAGTATCGCTATATTTATTATATTCATAGCGATCAGTCCTATTTTGTCATGGTTTTATACTGAGCCCAGAGTCAAACCAATCGCTTTTATAATAGCCTTTACTTTCATTTTTAGAGGAATTTCAACACAACAGCTTGCCTTGCTTAGACGTAACATGCAGTTTTACGTCGTTTCAAAGCTAGAAGTTTTTGCCGAATTTTTGAGCGTTTTAGCTGCTATTGCTATTGCCTTTTTCGGTGGCGGATATTGGGCATTGGTGATTCGACGCGTCATTAATCAATTATTTATAGCAATAGGTGCGTGGCTTTATTGTGGGTGGAAACCAGGTTTTCCGCGAAAAAGTGCCGAAATAAGAGACATGCTAAAATTTGGCATCCATTCGTTTGGGAGCCAATTCACCCAATATATTACAAAA
>CAZQLY010000042.1:792-1991 GCA_964594455.1 uncultured Gammaproteobacteria bacterium
AGATTCTTATCGGATGGAAGCATGGCAGTCAGTCACTTGGATATTACGATAGAGCATACCATCTATTCGTAATGCCAGTAAATCAACTGACATTTCCCCTTACTAATGTCGCAGTTTCTACATTGAGTAAATTGAAAAATGATTCATCTCGCTTTCAGTCCTACTATTTGAAAGCGATTTCGGTAATTGCCTTTTTCGGCATGCTATTGTCCACTATTTTAACTATCATCGGCAAAGATTTCATTCTCCTGCTTTTAGGATCCCAGTGGGAAAAAGCCGGTGTCTTGTTATCTTTTCTTGGACCAGGCATCGGCGTTTATTTAATTTACGGTACAAATTCATGGCTTCATCTATCTATTGGAAAACCTGAAAGGTGGCTTTATTGGTCTATTTTCTCATCTATTTTTACCGCTCTTTTATTTTTTATCGGATTACAATTTGGTGTCGAAGGTGTTGCGGTTGCGTATGCGATGTCTTTCTACATTTTGGTCCTTCCTTGCTTATGGTACGCAGGTAAACCAATATGCCTTTCGATACGAAGAATATCAAACGTAATTTCGAAATATATTTTGTCTGCAGCAGCAGCAGGCTTCACAACCTGGTATTTTTTAAATCGCACCTTTATTTTTTCGGTTTTCGATTATCAGTCTAGTTTAATCACAAAGATTATAACATCTGTCATTTTCTGCTCCTTACTCTACCTAACTTTTACAATTTTATTACATAAAGGGTTAAATCACATAAGATTAACTGTGAGCATAGTGAATGATGTCGTTTCAAATTTTGCCAAAGGACGTTCACAAAATTCAAAGGACTGAATGCATCACACATACTGGCAACTTTAATATGACAATACTGTTGTACTTTGAGATGTTTTCTAATCGTCATTTTCCCAAACAACCAGAGTCATGGCCTCCGGCAAAACCGGAGGCTTGAAATTGTGAACCGCTCAAAGCGGTTATTTTAAACAAACAATCGTGTCTCCTATTGAAACAGATTTAATTGATCGATCTTTTTGTCCGTTTTCTGGTGTTTTTGACGTATTGTCGGATGACTTCGTCGTCGTGACCAGCTGTTGAGACGTAGTAGTCTCGCGCCTAGAAGTGTGGCCGGTAAAGTTCTTCCGCTTGCCCATATAGAGACCTTTGAATAACTACTCAGATTTGGGATTTTCTGGTTGTGTCAACGTTTTTGAACTA
>CAZQLY010000043.1:0-1924 GCA_964594455.1 uncultured Gammaproteobacteria bacterium
TCTCCTTTAGTATTTTTTTCAATACCAATTTCTTTTTTCTTTATTGCTTCTTCTACTCTTTTCTTTGACCATATCCATTGGCGTTTAGGTTGTATCTTTGAACCATCAGGAGCTATTATTGAAAATCTAAGATTTTCTCTATCACCCATACTTTTACCAGCTTCAAGTGGCTGTGCCCGAAAAGGACCCCTGATTTTCGAAAGTTCATCTTCGTTTGTATAGTAATTTTTTATATATTCTGGATCCGAAGGAATAAAGATTGGGTCTAATTCTTGTATGTTTTTTGTATAAACCAATACATATTCATGCAGGGTGACAAGATATTTTTCTTTTGCTCCTTGATATCTTTTTTTCCATACGATGGTACCTAAATAATTAGTTGGACCAAAAATATCATCCATAATTCTTTTTAAATTATGGTACTCATTATCATCAATAGAAATAATCATTAACCCGTTTTCAACTAGCAGCTGTCTTGCCAATATAATCCTAGGCATAATAAAGTTTAACCAGTTTGAATGGAATCGTATAATGGCCCCGCTTTCTTAGACAGCTAAATTGGTGAAATAAAGTGGAACTCCTGATATAATACCACAAGGAGTTTCAAATGCGCAAAAGGATCGATGACATGACAAAAGCCCAAATCGCCATCACAGCGATTCGGGGAGAGAAGACCATGGCGGAAATCGCTTCAAAATTCAAGGTTCATCCAAATGTTGTGGCCAAGTACAAGAAACAAGCTATAGATAACATGGCCATGATTTTTTCCAAAAAAGCGGACGGACGGGCCAAGGAAATGGAAGCAAAGCAGGAAGAGCTATACAAGCATATAGGCGAACAGAAGGTCGCTATTGACTGGTTAAAAAAAAAGTGCAGACAATTGGGGCTGATATGAAACGCCAGTGGATAGAGCCTGGAAATGCGACGCTAAGCATTGTCCAGCAGGTAAGGTTGGCTTCTCTGCCAAGAGCGACCTATTACTATAAGCCGCTTCCGATATCCGAAAGAGATCAGCATCTTATGCGGGAGATTGACGGCATTTATACGAGGTGGCCTTTTTTCGGAGCCCGTCGTATATCATTTGAGCTGAAACAACGGGGCCATTGTTGTGGCCGTCGGCATACGGGGACGCTCATGTCGCTGATGGGGCTTGAGGCGATTTATCCGAGGAAGCGTCTCAGTATACGAAATCCCGAGCATAAGGTCTTTCCTTACCTTTTACGCAATGTGCAGATAGATAGGCCGAACCAGGTATGGAGCACGGATATTACTTATATCAGGCTAAACGGGGGCTTTGTTTATCTGGTAGCAGTCATGGATTGGCGCAGCCGTTATGTGTTATCATGGCGACTGTCAAACACGTTGGACGGTTCATTCTGTCGGGAGGCACTATCGGAAGCGCTGGAAATCAATGAACCTGAGATATTTAACAGCGATCAGGGCAGCCAATTTACAGATGGAGATTTCATTAAACTGCTGGAACCAAGAGGTATCAAAATCAGTATGGACGGCAAAGGCCGTGCGCTGGACAATGTCTTTGTTGAGCGCTTGTGGCGGACAGTTAAATACGAGGAGGTTTATCTTAAAAATTATGAAAACATCCAAGAGTGCCTTCAGGCTTTGACAAACTATTTCAACTGGTACAACCGAGCCCGGCCCCATCAGTCGCTAAAATATAAAACGCCGGAGATGGTTTATTTCGGAACGGGTGCTCTTGCGAAAGCAAGTTAACAGGGGTATAAATATATGGTAAAGGACCACAAAATGCCACCACGGGCTTCTGTGAAGGCGTTTTTTTTCAGATGATAAGCAAAAAGGGAGCCACTTTATTATTTGATGATTTCTGTCTAACCAAGCGAGGCCACTTCATCCACTTTTAGCTCCGCAGGCGAGGCGGGCCGAGGAAGCCCCGGCTTGCGCCGGG
>CAZQLY010000044.1:0-928 GCA_964594455.1 uncultured Gammaproteobacteria bacterium
GTCGACTTCGACCGCAAGGACGTCGACGGTCATGCCGACTTCATGAACGATCCGTGGTACAAAGCGCTGAAATGGTCCGGGGGTCGTTACTGGGCCGCTCTCCACAAGAGCGAGGATCCGTTTAACCTTCGCGGGGGGAGGCCCAGGCAGTGAGTGACCGTAGACTCCGAGAGCTCGGTCGCCTTTACCTGGAGGGCGACCCGGACGTCCAGCGCGCCTACATGGCCGAAGCGCTGCGGCAGGGGGTCTACTCCAACACCCGGATCGCCGTGCTCTGGAATCTGCTCGAGCCGGCCCTGGTCGAGATTCGTGGACTGCCGAATCTTGAGCCGAAAGACATGCTCTCGGGAATCGCTCCGGCCCTCTACTTCGAAATGCAGGTCCTGGGGACCAGCGACGTCCAGTTCATGAAGCGCATGCTGGAGGCATGCGCAAGCTCCTGCGCCGCCCTGGTCGACTACTTTTGGGCTCCGGTCGCTGAAGCAAAAGAGCCGTGGCTCAGATTCGGCGACGACGTTCCAGATAGCGTCGTCGTGGCGGCGCGGCGTGCAGCACGCCCGGGCCAGCCTGTATCAAGTCCATGGGAGGTCACCGCGATCGAACAGAGGTATCACCGCGATCGCGTTCGACTCCTCGGCCAGGACATTGGCGACACGGTCATTCACGACCCTTCAGCCGAAGCTCGGCGGGTCGACTACGCCGAGAGCTTCTTTGCGATCCAGCGTCCGTTGATCTGGCTGATCGCGTGCGCTCGGGACGTCTACGAGGTCCGCCTCGGTCGCGACGTGCGCTTCGACGGTTTCAATCGATTTCTAGCGAACACCTACGAGTCATACAACATGGAGGGCGGTTACAGCGAAGAGGACTCGCTCGAGCTCACTCTTCGGCCTATGCGCCAGACCCTCGTTCCCTGGCTGCTGGAGTTGGC
>CAZQLY010000044.1:938-1890 GCA_964594455.1 uncultured Gammaproteobacteria bacterium
TGACCCGGACGCCGAATTGGCTTACCTGCGCGACCGGCGCGATCGGACCCAAGACGCAACAGCAGAGGAACTCGGCAGGCTCTCGTGGCTTGAACTCGAGCTCGCGCGCTCGCTTGGGCGGAATCTGGAGTGGAGCGGTGGCAGCGGGCCGCGGAACCTGGAATGGGGTGGAGATAGAGATCAGGCCGATCGCCTGTTCGTCCAGGCCCACCGAACCATGCGACAGGCGTTAAGGCTGGACCCGCTGAACGTCGACTTGATCGTGCTCATGTTCAACGTGCAATACGCCCTCATGGAAGAGGGTTTCATGACCTACCCAGCTGTTCGAACGATCGTCCATTACAGCGACGACGAGAACTGGGTGGTAAACACCGTCGCGGTCAAGAGTCTTCACGGAAGCGTCTACCGACCTCCTTACAGCTTCGAGCGAATGGAGACCGCGATCTGGGCGCTCGACGCAAACGGAGAGCGTGACGAGGGCACCTTCGAGATCGTGGCAGACGCATTCGTCAGCGAGCAAAGAAAGGCGGCGGAGCAGCACGTCAGGGTCGCCCTCCAACTGGCAGAATCCAGCCCTTCAGGAACTGCTGGGCTCTTGAGCTCTGGCTACGAGGAGGAACCCATTCACTATCTGACCTGGCGGAGCAGAGGTTAGCCGTGCGCGACGAGCAGATCAGAGAGCTACAGCGCGAATACGAAGAGGGGCACGACCCGGCGATCCGAGAGGCGCTCATGCTGGAAGCGCTGCGCCGCGGGGAACTCGGGCGCGTTGAAGGGAATCACGGCGACCTGGGCATGGCGTGGCAAGTGATCAAGCTACTCGGCCACCTCGAGGACCCTGCGGCCCGCTCGATCCTGAAGCAAGAAGGCCTCAAGTGGGCTACGCGTCTTACGGTCACCAAGGGAGCCTTTGGCTTCTGCGGTCCGTTGGCGTTCTGCATGGCGAAAGCAG
>CAZQLY010000045.1:0-1879 GCA_964594455.1 uncultured Gammaproteobacteria bacterium
AGATACAGGTTTTTTCTTAACTGCTTTCTTTTTTGTTGTTTTTTTCTTGGTTGTTTTTTTAGATTCTTTTTCTTTTTTTATTTTTTCTCTTTCTTTTTTCTTTTCTTCTTTTTTATTTTTTTTTTTTATTTTTTTTTTATTTTTTTTTATTTTTTATTTTGTTTTATTTTTTATTTTTTATTTTTTATTTTTCTTTTGCTATACATTTCAGGGATTTAGCAATAGCCTCTATAATTCCTACTGGAATTCGATCTTCTCCTGTAAGTTTATTTCCCTTGCAATATTCTTCGCATTCTTTCCAATCTCCAAAATACATATTGACTCCGTTTGGTAGATTGGCGTTTTGGTTCATCTCGAATACATCGTTTCCGATTCTTACGAGGTAGGTTGGCCAGTTCTTTGCTTTGTAGATTTCGATGTTCATGTTTTTATCAAAAGGGAGGGTAATTTCAGGGGGCTTACTCCCATTTTATTGTTACTTCTAAAACGGCTCCTGATCCCTGTTTCTTGTAAGTTTCGATTATTCTGCGATACTGCTTTCTCCCTCTTCTACTAAACGCATCTCGTAGTCAGGGACAATTTCTTCTGGTGTTTCGTTTTTCATTCCTAGAAACATGTTCATTATTTTTTCCTTTTCTTCTTTCTCATTAGAGAAAAGGTCATTTATTTTCAGGGGTTTTTATTTCTTTTGTTAATTCTTCATAACAGTTTGAACACAACCATCCCCACATTGTAGTTTTTACAGTTGCTTTTTTTCCGCAAAGGCATTTATTTTTTTGTTTCATTTTTTCCTTTTCTTCTTTCTTATTAGAGAAAAGGTCATTTATTTTCAGGGGGTTTCTTTATTTTTATAGTTGTCTTTTTTTTGGCGAGATTTTTTTTCTTTTTACAGGGGACATTCTCCAGCAAAGGCGATCATGGCGATGTCGTCTTTTGCTTCTGTTAGCGTTGTATAAACGCATTCAACGCCTGGAGTTTTGTTTTGATTTGACAGGTGAAAGAAGCCGGCCCTTGTTCTTTCAAGCTCGTATCCGTATTCCTCTGCGATTCTTTGAAGAAGTTTGAATGTTATTTTCATAATTAGCTTTATCCTTTCTATTTACATAAAATAGTAAACTGGAATCAGGGACTAATTATTAGTTTTTTTGATGTTTTTTTTTTCATTTGTTGTTTAGATAAAATTTACCATTTAATCAGGGATAGATTTGAAAGAAAGAAAAGAGATATGGGAGGTTTTCTCCCATATCTCTTTTCTGTTTTCTCGGTTTACTTGCCGAGAATCAGGGCCCTCTCCTCCTCGGTCAGGACTTCGTAGACCTTTTCCAGGGCCGTTTCGCGCTGGTGCTGCCGTTCGAGTTCGGCCCGCTGGCCGTCTTCCCATTCCTGGGCCGTCATAATGACGGGCGGCTTGTATTCGGTAAACATGATCGTGGTGCCGGGCTTGATGTTCTTGCGAAGTGTCTTCGCAACCGCATCGGCTTCGGTCTTGTTGGGAACAACCACAACCGTCTTTCCTCGGCCGCGCTTTCCTTCTCGGGTGCATACCATGACCGGGGATTCCTGCGTCTTCGTTTCCTCGGTCTGGGCATCGGTCTGGGCATCGGTCTGGGCATCAGTCTGGGTTTCTGCATTGGCATCTTGCGTCTTTTCGTTCTTCATGGTTTCGTCCTCTGTCATCTTGGCAGGGCCTTATTGCCCTACGTTGTTCTCATTTTCTGTTTTGTTTTCAGGGTTTTTCGTTTCGCCCTTTATTTTCTCAAAATCGGAATAATCATCTTTAATCATAACTGTTTTCATTACTTGGTTAAAACCTTCGACTGTATTCCAATTTGCCATAGGATCATTATTTTCTTTATTAGAATCAGGGTTTTCTTTATTT
>CAZQLY010000046.1:0-1853 GCA_964594455.1 uncultured Gammaproteobacteria bacterium
CATAGGAAAAGCCCTGGGAATTGATTTTACACGAAAGAGGCTTCGCCGCGCAGAGATAAAAAATATTTTGGCAGAAAGCAAAAAATGAGCCAATATACCACATATTTGTGAAAATTTTACAAGGCTAAAATCCCTTAATTTGTGCGGGTTTTGGCCTTTTTTTATCATTTTGTGCTGTCAAAGTCAGGATAAGATATCCCAGGACAAGTCACCCATAGGACATATTTTGTGCCAGCCCCTTTGAATTTAAAAAAATGTATGATAATATATCGTTAGTTTGACAGCATAGCTCAGGGTCCAATCCCCAACAATCCCCCAAATCCCCTTTAAAATAAGGCTTTAGGGGGATATTTTATTTGAAATTAATGTCATTCTATAGTGGCACAAATAGGCACAATGTGATATAATATAATTATTTAAAACCATTCGGCAAGGAGTCCGTTATGTATCTTAAAAAAACTTACAGAAATAAATCGGGAAGGACTTATCTTGTAATCGCACAGAAATACAGACACCCGGTAAAAAAAGTATCTACCGACAGGACTATAAAGTCTCTGGGATATCTGGATGAGCTTGAAAAAAAATATGATGATCCCGTAGCCCACTTTAGGCAAGTGGCCAGAAAGATGACAGAGGAAGATAATGCCAAAAGGAAAGTAACACTTAAGATAAATATGGATAAAGAGCTTCCTAAGGGCATAAGAGGTAGAAAGAATCTGGGATATGCTGCTATTTTAAAACTATATCATGAGCTTTGCCTTGATGATTTTTTTAAAAACAGGGCCAGGAATAAGGACTTTAAATACAATACAAATTCCATAATGATACTGCTTGTGGTATCAAGACTGCTTTCCCCAGGTTCCAAGAAGAAGGCATATCTGGAGAAGGAAAGGTACTTTGAAAGATTTGACTTTAAGCTTGCAGATGTGTACAGGGCACTTTCCCACTTTGCAACGCTGGAAATAGAGCTTCAGAAGCATCTAAATGATAGGATAGATGATAGATACAAAAGAAATACAGAGACCATCTACTATGATGTGACAAACTTCTACTTTGAGATAGACAGGGCTGATGATTTTAGAAAGTTTGGAAAGGGAAAGGATGGCCGTCACAGTCCGATTGTGCAGATGGGACTTGCCATGGACTCAGACGGCATCCCCATACATTACAGGCTGTTTGAAGGAAACAGGCTGGACAAGGAGACCTTTAGGACGGTAATAGGAGAGGTAAGAAGAAAATACGACACGGGTAGGATTGTGGTGGTAGCTGATATGGGGGTCATAACCGGGGATAATATCTATTACCTTACCGGGGGAAAGAACTACAATGGATATGTGTTTAGCTTCTCCATTAAGGGTGGGACAGATGCATTTAAGGATTATGTCTTAGATGAAAAAGGTTACGCGGGTCCTGATGGAAAGCCGGCAGGAGATGAAACTTCTTTTAAGATAAAATCGAGGCGTATTGCCAGGGATATAAATGTCAGCCTAAAAAGTGGGAAGAAGGCAAAAAGAGTCGTCTACGAAAAGCAGGTCGTGTTCTGGTCTAAAAAGTATGAGGCTAAGGCAAGGGCCAAAAGAAGTGAGATGGTTAAAAAGGCAATGGATCTTGTAGAGGATCCTTCAAAGTATGATAGGGCTACAGGTTATGGGGCGGCAAGGTATGTAAAGGATATAGCCTTTGATAAAAAGACAGGTGAGGTCCTTATGGGCGGTAAAAAGCTCAGCTTTGATCTTGAGAAACTAAAAGAAGATGAAAAGCACGACGGCTATTATGCAATAGTAACAAGCGAGTTTGATATGACTGACGGTGACATCATTGATACCTACCGGGGACTCTGGGAGATAGAGCAG
>CAZQLY010000047.1:0-1817 GCA_964594455.1 uncultured Gammaproteobacteria bacterium
TACACTACTAGCTCAAATCTGGAGTGGAAGTAGTGCTGCGCCCTTTCTGGATCTCCCGGAAGCTCCGGTCATCTGGTACGCCAACGCACATACGGCTATGGCTGAGATGTCTTCGTGCGGTGGCACTATGGCAATTCTTTATAATGGTGCTCCTATCGGTAGCGTAAATATTGACAATGTCTTGTTGGATGCAAACAATAATAACATAAAGGTCTTCCTGCAAATACCCAGGCAGCGTGTAGTCAATTATGGAAGCGATCCCAAAGCTCTCACCTCTTTTATCAGCCACTACAACGACACCACCCATTACCCCGCACTTTATGGATGGTACCTCTTTGATGAGCCTGTGCCTACCCGGGCGGGGCAGTCTGTCAACGATTTAAATAAGTGCTATGATGCCATCAAGGCTCTGTCCCAAAAGCCCATTCTGGTAGTATTTCACACCTTTGACGGCCCGCAAACTTCCAGCATCACTGCAGAGGAGTACAAGGACAGCTATGATGTCTGGGGATTTGACCGCTATCGCTATCGGTGGGACGAACCGGAACTTATTCCGACCAAAGGAGATCATTGGAACTGTTTTCAGTTGCAGAAGAACGAAAATGTCAACAAACCCTGGTTCTATATTGCCCAGGCCTTGGGCAAATTGGGAGATGCCGATCCGGATATGGATAGCAAGCGTCATTTCCGCCTGCCGACCGTACGCGAAAACAGGCACCTTGTCTTTATGCCCTATCTCTATGGCGCGGCGGCCTCTTGCCACTGGGCCTGGTACCGGGCAGTTCAGACACTACCCCGAACAAGTGATCCATTCCCCTTCGGTGGCCATGACTGGCTAGAGGCCATAACGCCGGATGAGGCGGGAGTGCTGCAAACAATTTCTGCCGCCCTGGCCAACGAACCGCTCCCGGGCGCAGTTACCGTAAGTGATTCATCTGGAGACCTTCATTTTCGCGCACCGTTGGCCAAGGTGTGGAGAGATGGAACTACCGGTAAAAGTTATATGATCCTTACCAAAGCCAATGAAGAACAGATTCTTCAGGATCAGGGATTCGAAACGCTCTCGCCAGAGGTCTGGATTGGCAAAGGGGTAACGCTCAGCAAAGAAACCAGGATGGTACTCGAGTATGAACGAGGAGCAGCCTGTAAAGCTTTGCCCGGTCCAAATGGTGGCAAGATAACGCAGGATATCAGAGGGGCTCTTGGGCAGTATGGGCCTGGGAATTATAGCGTTCAGTTAGCGGCGCGTAGCAGGTATGTTCCAGATGTGATCGGGATGCGCTTGCAGATTGAAGATAGTCAAGGCACAGCAAACCATGACACGACATTCACCATAGACACGACGTGGAGACGGTATTCCGGCGTTATAGAGGTGCCGTGGCAGGGGGGGTTACATAATGCAGAATTGCAGATCCTGTTATCCGGCTCTGAGGTGTATATTGACGACATCGGTGTTTTCCCGTGGTACGATGTGGCTGTTGATTTTGATCCCAGACAGTTTGATGGAAAGAATGTAATTAAGCTTGTCTCGCTCTTTGATGAGTATGATGATGTGAATGTTGTGGGTAATGGGGTGACTGTTGATCTGGCATTCTGTGACCTGCGCGTGTATGAATTGGAACTTGATCAGGTTCCCCTGTTAAATCGTCCTCACAAAGCACCGGTTTCAAAGATGCATAACACCTTTGAGGTGTCAACGTTCGGTAATCATTTCGTGTTGCGGTACAACCAGAAGATGGGCTCTGGTGTCACCATTAAGATCTTTGATCTCGCCGGTCGTATGGTACATTCCTTTGAGGTAAGCATGCAAAATGCGG
>CAZQLY010000048.1:0-1803 GCA_964594455.1 uncultured Gammaproteobacteria bacterium
ACGGGGTATGCGACGCGATGGCGATTTCACTGAATTCAACGGATTGAAGGTCTCGGTCGCAGTATTCGATTCCGGTACCCCGCTGCGCGACTACCACACGGTTCAGACCGTTCCCAGCGCGGCTGTGAGACACCCGCAATCGAGGCCAGAGGCCCTCGGGCGGGTGGGAGCGAGAGTAAATACAATGATCTCGCTGCGTGACTACCGCTCAAATTGTCTCTATGGCGTCGCGGCCGCGGGAGAAGGGCTGCCAGCCTTGGCTGAGGCGCTCGGACGGCCCTGCTTTCATCTCTATCTTGGGCGCAAGGCCTGCCCGCTTTCGGCTCCACTTGCACCGAAGCTTGTGGCGGCAGAGACGCCTGAGGCTGCCCTGGTCCATATCATGCTTCCGCCGTGGCACGCGAATGCCGTAGCGCGGGTGCTCTACGCCGAAGACGGCGTCGCAGAGCGCGTCGAAACCCGGCACGATACCCCCCTCGACCGCCGCCTCTGGCACTTCGCCACGCGAAACGTTTGCATGCGCCGCGTCGAGATCAGACCGGAGACGGCACCATGACCTTCGAGACCAATCCACGCTTTCTAAGCGATTTGCTTGCTCAAGCCCATGCGGGGCGCTTGCAACTACCCGAATTCCAGCGCTCCTATGTCTGGGCAGATGATGATGTGCGGATGCTTCTGGCCTCAATCCTGAAAGGCTTCCCGATCGGGGCGCTACTCACGCTTACAACCGGCGGGGAGGTGAATTTCTCTCCGCGCATCCTCGAGGGTGTGAATCCCACACGAGAGGCTAACGGCGAGGGGCTTGCAGCAAACGACCCTGCAGAACTTTTGCTCGACGGCCAGCAGCGCATCACCTCGCTCTATGGCGCATTGATGAGCCCGTTTGCGATGACCGTCCGCAGGGCGCAGAGCGAACGCAGGATGCTACAGCGTTTTTACTACCTGAACATCGAGAAAGCACTGGAACCCGGCGAGGATATCGAAGATGCGATCCTCGGCCTGCCACGAGACCGCATCCGCAATGATGAGGTATTGCACATCGACCTTTCGAACGCGGAGAACGAATTTGAGACGGGCAGCTTTCCGCTTAATCTCGCCTTCCACAATTCCAGGATGATGCAGTGGCTGTGGAACTATCAAAATTACTGGCAGACGCATGGTCAGCCGCACCAAGAGCAAGCTAACGATTTTATGCTTCGTATCCTCCAGCCGCTGCAAACTGATCAGGTTCCTGTTATCCGTCTGTTGAACCATACGAGCCGCGAGGCTGTCTGTCTTGTGTTCGAAAAAGTAAATGTTGGCGGTAAGAAGCTTGATGCGTTTGAACTGGTTACTGCGATCTTTGCCGGCCAGCGCAATCACCTCAACCTACGCGTCGACTGGACGCAGCGGCTTCGGCGTATCCGCGTCGGGGCCAACGAACAAGGGGTGGTTAATCCTGTCTTCGCCAACCTCCGGGGCTTCGATTTTCTCCAGGCAGTCTCGCTTGCCGTGACGCATGCGGCTCGCCAAGCGGCGATCGAAGCCGGGGCCGATGAGCCGCCACAAGTGTCATGCAAGCGGGGGACCCTACTGCAGTTGGACCTTGAAGACTATCGCGTACGCGCGGATGCGGTGGAGGAGGGCTTTCGCAGGGCGGGGCAATTCCTTAACGAACAGAAGATCCTCTGGGCTAAGGACCTGCCTTACCCCGCGCAGACGGTGGCATTGGCCGCGATCTTTGCCATCGTTTGCCGCCCGCCGCGTGCAGCTCCAGCCTACAATCTACTGCCGCTTGCAGCTCCAGCCTACAATCTACTGCCG
>CAZQLY010000049.1:0-1784 GCA_964594455.1 uncultured Gammaproteobacteria bacterium
GACCAAATACTTCTTTTGGACAACTTCTCAATGAAGTTAATTGATTATGAGAACAATAAAAATCACCTTTTACTTTATTAAATTGAATAGGAATTTCTTTTAATCTTTCAATAGATAAATTAACACTTTCATTTATATTTACACTTAAATCATCATTAATTGTATAATTAATGATTTCATACTTCTTTAACCGTTTTTCTATTTGTTGTTTTGTTTTAAGCATTATTTTTTGGTGAGAAAATTTATAGATTCATCAGTTTTATTTTAGCTTGAATAATTTTATATTCACTTGTATTTCTTAAGTAAAAATCACAAACAAACTCAGTCATTCCTTTAGGAATATATTGTAGTTCTATTTTATTAATCTCATTATTAAAACAATAAAACCAACCTTTTATTCTTTTAGGAGAATACTTTAATGAAGTTAATTGATTATTAGAACAATAAAAACCACCATTTACTTCTTTTGGACAACCAATTAATGAAGTTAATTGGTTATAATAACAATTAAAACTACCATTTACTTTATTAAATTGAATAGGAAATTCTTTTATTTTTTTATAATATAAAGAAACACTTTCATTTATATTTACACTTAAATCATCATTAATTGTATAATCAATGATTTCATACTTCTTCAACCGTTTTTCTATTTGTTTTCTTGTTTTAAGCATTATTATGTAAAAATCTACAACTTCATCAGGGCTATCTTAGCTTGAATAAGTTTATATTCACTTGTTTCTTCTAAAAACTCATCACAACCAAAATAAGTTATTCCTTTAGAGATATATTGAAGTTCTATTTTCTTAAGATTGTTATTAAAACAATAAAACCAACCTTTTATTCTTTTAGGAGAATATTTTAATGAAGTTAAGTTGTTATTAAAACAAGAAAAATGACCATTTACTTCTTTTGGTGAACCAATTAATGAAGTTAATTGATTAAAAGAACAAACAAAAGTCCTATTAACTTTATTAAATTGAATAGGAATTTCTTTTAAATTTTCATTATTTAAATAAACACTTTTATTTACATTTACACTCAAATCATCATTAATTGTATAATTAATGATTTTGTACCTTTTTAGCCATTCTTCTATTTGTTGTTTAAGCATTTTTTCACCAAAAAAACAATAAACCTAAAAATATTATAAATTCATAAGTTTTATTTTAGCTCGAATAATTTTATATTCACTTGTTTTCTTTAAATGATTATCACAATTAAAACGAGTAATTCCTTTAGGAATATATTGAAGTTCTATTTCTTTAAGTTTATTGTGATAACAAGAAAACCAACCTTTTATTCTTTTAGGTGAATATTTTAATGAAGTTAATTGATTATTAGAACACCAAAAATCACCATTTACTTCTTTTGGAGAACCTTTCAATGAAGTTAATTGATTACAAAAACACCAAAAATTACCATTTACTTTATTGAATTGAACAGGAAATTCTTTTAATTTATTAAAAGACAGATAAGCATTTATATTTACATTTACACTCAGGTCATCATTAATTGTATAATTAATGATTTTGTACCTTTTTAGCCATTCTTCTATTTGTTCTTTAAGCATTTTTTCGCCAAAAAACAATAAACCTAAAAATATTATAAATTCATAAGTTTTATTTTAGCTTGAATAATTTTATATTCACTTGTATTCATTAAATAATCATCACAAACAAAATTACTCATTCCTAAAGGAATATATTGAAGTTCTATTTTCTTAAGATTATTATTAACTAAACAAAAATAACCTTTTATTCTTTTGGGAGAACCGATTAATG
>CAZQLY010000050.1:0-211 GCA_964594455.1 uncultured Gammaproteobacteria bacterium
GGAACAGATAATAGATTTTTGTCTTTGGAGAAAAGGAAGGCCTTATGGTCGTTAAGGGCAATTGAGTCAGAACCCATGTCGCCTAAGATATATGTATCAACTTCTTTGGGGTCGCCCATCTTTGATACGTCAAATAGTGACAGCTTAAGACCCTTGGTGCGGACTCCTCCCCATTCTGTTTCGCCAGTATCTTTGCCAAAGCCGATTAAGA
>CAZQLY010000050.1:221-1769 GCA_964594455.1 uncultured Gammaproteobacteria bacterium
AAGAGATTTTCGTCATAGGGGTGGAGATAATTGGAAAAACCTGGGATTTTTAGCTCGCCTAAAATGCGTGGATTCTTGGGGTCGTTTACATCTATTACGAATAATGGATCAACCTGTTTGAAAGTTACCATATAGGCTCTGCCTTGCATGAAGCGGACTGAATAGATGTGTTCGCCCATCGCTAGATTTTCTACTTTTCCTGTTAACTTCAAATTTTTATCTAAGATATATAGATTGTTATAAGATTCTTGTCTGTTTTCTTCAAAACGAGACCAGGTCTGGTTTTTGGTGGTGGCAATGCGGAAATAGCCATTGTGTTCATCCATGGAGAATTGATTGAGAACTGCACCTTTGACTTCGCCTTGAGCTTGGTGCTCTAAATGATTCTTATCAATAGCGATGCGGTGGATGATGGTTTTTTCCAGCTCGGCGGCTATATCTTCATATTTTTGCTTTAATAATTTTTCTGACTGATCTTCTAAAGTCTGTCGTTCATTATCAGATAAATTGTCAACATATCTCTCAATAACCTGCATGACTTTGTTGCTTTTTTCGGTGGGTAATAAAATATAGTTTTCAACTGCTTCGATCTTGGTGATTTTCTCCTGATCGCGAGCTGATAACTTTGGATAAACCAATTCTCTAATAACCTCCATTTGAAGCTGGTACTCGCTGACATAGCGTGTATAGGTGATGTAGATATTATTTTCCGAAACATACATATTTTGGTTATAGGCCATTAAGTAAACTTCTGTATTAATATCTTTATTATTATCAACCACGTTAACAGCAGCAATATGAGTGAAGTTGTAGCTTTGGTATGGAATGTTGAAATAATATACACCTGGCTGTAACTTGGTAAGAATTTCGCCACCTTCTAAGACTAATGGTACTGGATAGTCATCATCCCAGTAATGAGCAGGGTTGGTGGTGACAAAATATACATAATCACCAATCATGCGTGAGTTGGAAATATAGCCTTCAAAGTCTAGATCACGGACTTGCTGGGGGTTTTTGGGATTAGAAATATCAAAAACTTTCAGGAAAGAATAGTTGCTGCGGCGAGGCAAGATAGAACTTGCTTCAGTACGGAAAATGTAATCATCCTGGCCGTAGATAACCAAGTAATTTTCGTTAATATAGAGTCCGGTTGGTCTTGATTTGAGGGAGATTTTGGTCAGAACCTCTGAACTCCCTGCTGGATAAGCATCAACTATGTAGACATCCTGGTTAACAACTGTATAAATATATTTACCATCGGTTTTGATAATATCACCCTCATCAACTCCTTCGACCTGAACATTGGTTTGGGAAAAGTCTTGTGAACTTGCTTCACCACCCATACCCAAGCCTACTGCTTCGTTTTTGTCGGCCATTGGAGCTACTACATCCATGCCAAAACTAACAGCTGAATCTTCCATTACAGCCACACTTCTAGATAAACCCCAGCCACCATAGGACTCGCCGCCAGAATTATTTTCTAAAAAAGTTTTGAGCTCATCATAATTTTTAAACTTATTGAGCTTTGATTGCTGGGCCAATTGATCT
>CAZQLY010000051.1:0-1763 GCA_964594455.1 uncultured Gammaproteobacteria bacterium
ATCAGGAAATAAGATCTCTATTTTAGATTTGAATCTTAGAACTAAAGACACTCTATCAAACAAATATCTAAATGACTTACACTCTCTTAATTTAATCAACGATAAAAAAATCGTTGTTGCTTCAACTGGTCTTGATTGTATTCTTATATTAGACAATAAAGGGAATTTGGATTGGTCGTGGTTTGCTACTGAAAATGGATATAATAGGGATCCAAAGGGAAGACTAAGATTCACTGATAGAAATATTGACCATAAAAAGATGCAATACCCCACATTACAACAAACAACACACTTAAATTCTGCCGTTTATATCGGAAGAACAATATATTTTAAGAATACAATTTATTGTTCACTTTTCCATCAAGGAAAAATAATTGCCATAGACAAAGATTCATTAAAACATAAGACCATTCTAAAAAGTCTGAAACACCCCCATTCAATTTATTTGAGGGGCGATAGACTTATTTTATCGGATACAGAAAATAAATCTATCATTCTTGCTGACAGAAATCTAAGAAATATTAATAAAATTAAAATTAAAAATATTGGATGGATTCAGGATGCTAATTTCTTGAAAAATGGAAATATTCTTGTATCCGATCCTGATAATAATAGAATTGTTGAATTTGATGTAAAAAACAAAAAGATAAAAAAAGAAATGCTTTTTGAGAAAGAATGGAGGATTTATCAGGCAAAAGAGATTAAATGATGAAATGTATAAAAATCTCAGACTTAGGGAAAGTGAAGTACATAGAAGAAAAAGAGCTAAAAGTAAAAAGTGGGTGGGCTAAAATCAGAGTTAAATGTTGTGGTTTATGCGGAAGTGATATAACAAAAATATTGTCAGATAAAATGGCGAGAATCTCAATAAACAAACAGATATGGGGGCATGAATTTTCTGGTATTGTAGATGAAATAAAAAACAGTAATAATTTTAAAAAAGGAGACCGAGTTGTTGTGCAACCATTGGTCTTTGATAAAGACAAAGATATAACCAAAGCAAAATCTTTAGGCAAGGAGTATAATGGTGGTTTTTCTGAATATGCTCTGGTTCCGATAAATAATTTGTTTAAAATTCCCAAGAATCTTTCTTTTGAATTATCTTGCCTTGTAGAGCCTGTTGCTGTTTGTATCCATGCTAAAAATTTAGTGAAAATAGAAAAAGATTCCAAAATATTGGTTATAGGTGACGGAGCAATTGGCATTTTAATGTCTTTGGTATTAAAAGATTCATGCAAAGACGTTTATATAAAAGGAAAAAATAAGAAAAATTTAGAAATTGCTAACAAATTAGGAATAAAAATATTCAATAAAAATAATGTTAAGTATGATTTTATCCTTGAAACTGTTGGCAGAAAACAAGATTCTACTTTATCAGATGCAATAAGTCTTATTCTTCCTAAGGGGAAAATAATCGTATTGGGAGTATTTAATAAAAATTACATCAACAAGTTGAATTTAAGAAACTTATTCTTTAAGGAAGCATCCATTATAGGTTCAAATTGCTATAATGGTTCAAGGGATTTTTATGAAGCGTTGAAATTTGTGGAAAAGAATAAAAACAAATTAAATAAGATTATAACTCATAAACCAAAGTTAAGAGATTTTGATAAGGCGTTAACTATTATAAAAAATAAGAGATATGAAGCAGTTATAAAAATTCTCCTAATAAATGATTAATGTAATCAAATCGTACTCATCTTAATCAAATCTAACCACTTATTAACACCTAACTCTAATTGGGGTATAGCGACTTCGGCTGG
>CAZQLY010000052.1:0-1741 GCA_964594455.1 uncultured Gammaproteobacteria bacterium
ACGGCGTTGAATGTGCAAGGAATTCCATTCAGACCGTGTACGATATCAGGAATGCTGAAATTACAGAACGCAACGGGGACGTTCATCCATTTGTAAAAAATACCTAAGAAGACCACGATATGTATAAAGAGTTAGTTGACAAAAAGAGAACAATGGCAGTGATCGGGCTGGGCTATGTGGGCCTCCCCATTGCACTTGAATTTGCGAAGAAAATAAAAGTGATCGGTTTTGATATAAGGGAGGACCGGATCGAACAGCTGAAAAACCGGGTCGATCCAAGCAATGAACTGGAAGCCGCTGATTTCGACAATACCGACATCACTTTCACTGCAAACATCGATGACCTGAATGAGGCTTCCTTTTACATCGTAGCGGTACCCACCCCCATCGACGAGCATAAAAAGCCGGACCTGAAGCCGCTGCTCGGCGCCACAAGAACTGTTGGAAAGGTCCTGGGGAAAGGTGATTATGTGGTGTATGAATCCACCGTCTACCCGGGCTGTACCGAAGAAGACTGTATCCCGCTGCTGTCAGAGATCTCGGGCCTGGAATTCATCACCGACTACAAAGTGGGTTTTTCACCGGAAAGGATCAACCCGGGAGATAAAAAACACACCCTGACCAGCATTACGAAAGTAACCTCGGGTTGCGATGCCGAATCAGCCGAAGAAATTGCAAAGACCTATGAGATTGTCATAAAAGCCGGCGTACACCGTGCCAGTTCCATCAAGGTTGCCGAAGCTGCCAAGATCATCGAAAACACACAGCGCGACATCAACATTGCTTTTATGAATGAGCTGTCTATGATATTCAACAAGATGAATATCAACACATTCGAAGTACTGGAAGCTGCAGGGACAAAATGGAATTTCCTTCCCTTTTTCCCGGGACTCGTGGGCGGCCATTGTATAGGGGTGGACCCCTATTACCTTACCCACAAATCGGCGATGTATGGTCACCACGCACAGATCATCAATGCGGGGCGTGGTATCAACGACGGTATGGCTGCGTGGGTGGCCAAGCAGGTTACCATCCGTCTTTCGCACCAGTTCACCAACCTGAAAGAATGCCGGGTCCTGGTAATGGGCACCACGTTCAAGGAAAACGTGAGTGATATCAGGAACTCAAAAGTAGCTGACGTGGTCTATGAACTGAAAGAGTTTGGAATGGGTGTTGAGGTGATTGATCCCTATGCAGATCCGGCAGAGGTAATGGAAGAATACGGGTACCAGCTCATCGATCAACCCAATGGAAAGTACCATGCGGTGATTGTTGCAGTGAACCACGCCGAATATGCAGGGATGGACGAAACTGCACTGGGAACATTACTGGTTGAAAACGGTATCGTGGTGGACCTGAAGGGGCTGTTCAGGAACAAGATCAAACAATTGAATTACTGGAGTTTATAAAAAACATGCATATGCGTACAGTACTGGTAACAGGAGGAACCGGCTATATTGGATCACATACCGTCGTAGAACTGCAGGAAGCCGGTTACAAAGTGGTCATTGTTGATAACCTTTCCAATTCCTATGCCGGGGTGGTGGACAGTATCGAAAAAATTACAGGGACCAGGCCCGAATTTGAACAAGTGGACCTGAAAGACCAGGAGGCAACCCTGGAGGTATTTGCTGCCTACCCTGACATCGAAGCCGTGATCCATTTTGCTGCACTGAAAGCTGTCGGGGAAAGCGTGGAACTGCCGTTGGAATAGAGACATCCGGCTTTTGAAAATCGTTTC
>CAZQLY010000053.1:0-1676 GCA_964594455.1 uncultured Gammaproteobacteria bacterium
ATACGGAAAACCTGCCGGAACCGGATGTCATTGCTGCCGAAATCGTGGAAAACCTCGAAGCCGCACTGTCGCTTTTTGGGAATATAGAGTCGGAGTTGGAAGACACAGATTAGTCCAATTGTCACCTCTCAGGGGATTGGTAAAGGTGGATTTTTAGTGAATTCCTGAAACTCTCACTCTGTTTTTACCGCTTTAATTTGGCGGATTAACAGGAATTCTTTGAAAGGGTTTCGGGTATGGCATTTCGATTTAAAGCAGGAGACTACAAGATTTTGGAGTCAATTGCAGAATATAGGATGATGACGGTTTCTCAGATGTCCGTTTTGTTCAGTCAAACGAGACAGTCTCTCTGGCGACGTTTGCGGACTTTGGAAAAAGAGCAGCTTTTGGTAGTGAGACAGCATGAATTTGGCAGGGGCCGTGGGCGTCCGGAAAAATTAGTGTCATTAGCTTTGCGTGGGGTTGAAGCTCTCAAGCGAAATAGCAAACTAAGGAGTGATATTTCACCAGATGTGGTTATGGCAGAAAAAATACACTGTGTAGACCATCAGTTGCTCTTAAACTGGATTCGTCTTCACTTAAATCACATCCAGACAGTTTTGCCGCGGTTAAATATTCAGTTTCTGTCACATAGCTCGCCTTATTTGGCTAAGTCGAAATCCGAACACCCACTGACGACCGATTTTGTTCAGGTTGAAAGAAATCCGGATAAAGTGGTAAAGTTTACTCCAGATGGCGTATTTTCAATTAAGGATACGGTTGAAGATCAAACTTTGCTGTATTTCTTAGAGGTAGACTGTGGCACGGAAACGATTGCCAGTGTAAGACGCAAACCCACTGACATCCGCCAGAAGATTTTGAATTATGGCAACTATTTTGACAGTGGAAGATATAAAAGGTATGAGGAACTCTGGAATTGTGAACTCTATGGTTTTCGATTATTATTTGTCACAAATACGATGGAACGGTTAGCGGCTTTGTGCAAATTGGTGAGGGAGATGCCGCCGAGTGATTTTATTTGGCTGACGAATCAGAGTCGGATATTTCCGTGTGGTATTTCTTCGGAAATTTGGTCTCGCGGGGGTCACATTGATAATGCTCCAGAATCTATCATTGACGGTTTCAGTTGCAGGGCACCTCTGGCATGAGACGGTACCTTATTTTGATTGTTGGCGATCATTTTGTTTTTTGGTGTTCATTGAAAAGTTAATAATGTGACCAACGCTGTTTTCGTAACATATTGAACGAATCAGCCGAATGATGATTTATGATCGACAATAAAGGGTTTTCTATGTCTTGATTTTTAAGGGTCTTTAAAAGCATCCGAGTTGTTGATTAAATCAATAATGTATTGATCTATTGAGCTTTTTTATTGCTGAATTGTTGATTAAATTGCATGAAGTGTTGATTAATTTGGATTTTATAAGAGTCGAGTTGTTTATTAAATGATCTGCCAAGATGCTCAAATCGCATGTAACTATTTATTTATTGCGTAGATATGAATTGTTGATTTAATCGACTAATTTATAAAAATAAGCTAAAACAGTTGCGAATATATCTTCCTGTATGAATACAAGATTTATACTCCGAGTTTTACCCCTTGGGTACTTCAGAAAGGCTATTGCTTCGCTCCGGCCCGGCGCAGACCTCTTATCGTAAACTTTTCCCCTTCCGGG
>CAZQLY010000054.1:0-1675 GCA_964594455.1 uncultured Gammaproteobacteria bacterium
CGATTGCTGCTTCTGTCACAAGTCCGAGTGTAACGCTGCCTGTGGATAATCTTGTAGATGTAAAAATGGGTTTGTATGGAGGCATTGAGACTAAATTCCTGTACGGACAATCTATTTATTTGGACCATGATGCAAACGATGACCTGGTGAAACTTGCAAAAGCCGGGTTTATCCTCGAAACAGCCACATTGGGTGATTTCAATTTTGGTCCCACAGCCGGAGTATTCCTGAAGGCAGTCAGGAAAACTTTGCTGAATTACAGTAATGCAGACGCCGCGATAAAACAATACATGCATGAACACTTCAAAGGTCACGGCACGGATATCAACGCTGGTTTAAAAGTGGGAGTTGAAATCCCGCATAAGGAAAATGAGAAAACGGAGACAACAGGCATTAGTCTCGTGGATTTGAGTATAGGAAGTTCAGTGAGCTCAAAGGATATCTGGTATCCGGATATGCCTTCTTATTACAAGTATAATTGCCAGGTAGCCGATCAGTTTAAGCTGTCTGCACTCTCAGTCGATCTGCCCATTGCCAACTATACTGCACTCGATATATCTGCATTTAAGTTCAAGCATGTAAACATGATTAATTATTCCAGCCTGTTTGTAGATGATGGAATTGAATCTATGTCAGTGACCCTGGAGGGTTCAAATGATATGTCCGTTTTAAATGCAAATGTTGCATTTGATAATTATTACAGGACATACGATCTGCCTGCCAAAGCATTGCAGGATATTGCGAATCGTTTTGCGGAGGTTGATGACCAGGCGTTTCTGCTGACAAGAGTTCCATCTCATCCACTTAAAATTGGCGCGAAAACACTGATGAACAATCTCGGGTATGCATTGCAGGCAGCCGGAGATGCATATCAACCCGGGGATGAACCCATCCGTGTAAGTAATTTTGAGGATATTGGCATTGGCTATACACTGCCCATCGATATCAATCTGGCTGCAGCACTGGGTTTAGGTTTCAAATTGAGCCTGGGACTGGAGTTTTCATATTTCAATTCGCAGGAAAGGCTGGCCAGGGAAGAGTTGATGATCGGGCAGCAAAATTATGTCAAGGGTGACTATCATTATTCGTTCAACGCTCAGGTCACACTCATAGATTTGATGAATGATGTGATGAAATCGGCCGGTTACCTTGCAAAGGAGGCAATTAATAACCTTGTTGATGAGTTTGTTGCAGTGTTCGAAAAGGCCGGAGAATTTTTAGTTGAAGTGGGCAAAGAAACATGGGAAGTCATCAAGATTTCAGGGTACTTGATCTCCGGTGGTACTTTAAGGATAGATCACTATGAGCCATGGACGGATATTGCTTATAACGTTCCTTTTTCCAGCTCGGTCACGAAGCATACTTATCACTCGAAGGGGGTAATATACAGCGACGGATCAAAAAGCAGCAGGAATGCTGTGTTAACGATCATAAGCAGGGCATATAATATTACTTACCTGGATGATAATGATCAGGAAATCAATGTTTTTGAAAACGGGTTTAAAGTTTCGATACCTGTAAGTGATTCCTTGTTGGTTGCGCGGGAATTTACGTATGATCATAAGCCGTTGGCTCGCTTGTATTATTACAATAGCGATTCCATCAGTTGGGAGGAGGTGAGTTCTGAAATAGAAAATGATACTGTCACTGGCAGGGTATATCAGCCAGGAACCTA
>CAZQLY010000055.1:0-1666 GCA_964594455.1 uncultured Gammaproteobacteria bacterium
TTTCCTGACTTGCGCAAACCCTCTAAAAATCACTTAACTAACTGAGTTAAGTGCTTCTTTTTTGGGTGTTGCATTGATAAGATTATGGTATGTTTGTAAGAAAAGTTTCCAACAGAAGCGGCTCTTTTAGTGTTCAAATAATATCCAAAGAGAGTGGAAAGTATAGAGTTGTAAAAACACTTGGTTCATCATTAGATCCTGATGTAATTGAGTGTTTGGTATATGAAGCCAAACAAGCCATATCCCAAGCCAAAGGTCAACTTAAACTGCTTTCAGTAAAAACTAAAGATGAACTGGCTGTTGAATCATTTGTCAGCCAGCTTAAAAACTCACAAATACACACTATTGGCCCAGAGTTGATCTTTGGGACTTTGTTTGACCGGATTGGTTTTAGCGCTGTTGAAAGCAGCTTGTTCCGCCATCTTACTGTAGCCCGTTTGGCCTACCCCACTTCTAAGTTAAAAACAGTAGATTATCTTTACCGTTACCGCAATATTAAAACCTCCAAAGATGCCATTTATCGCTTTTTAGACAATCTTGGCAATAAGTACAAAGGAAAAGTAGAAAATATCTCATATCAATATACTAAAACTAGGCTTAAAACAATTACCGCTGTTTTCTATGATATGACTACACTGCATTTTGAAACAGAAGACGGGGATGATTTAAGAAAAATTGGCTTTAGTAAAAATGGTAAGTTCCAAAAACCACAAATTATGCTAGGTTTGCTTGTGGGCGAAGAGGGTTTGCCAATTAGTTATGATATCTATGAGGGGAATACTTTTGAAGGCCACACATTAATGCCATTCCTTAATAAGACTCAGCAAAGATATGGCTTTATTAAAAAGCCAGTAGTAATTGCTGACGCCGCTCTTCTCTCCCAAAAAAACCTGAAGAATCTTTCCCAACAACAATACAGCTTTATCATTGCCGGACGCATTAAAAATGAAAACAACCAACTTAAAGCTAAAATATTAAAAAAGGCCAAAGGGTTAGAAAACAACCAGGGCTTTTCCATTAAAAAAGAAGATGGTAATAGGCTAGTAATTACCTATTCAGATAAAAGAGCTAAAAAAGATGCTTTTAACCGAAAGCGTGGGCTAAAAAAACTCAGAAAAAGAATAAAATCAGGTAGGTTAAGTAAAGATCATATTAATAACCGAGGATACAATAAATTTCTTAAAATCATTGGTAAAAATGTTAAAGATATCAGAATAATAATAGATGAAGATAAAATCAAGGAAGACAAAAATTGGGATGGGTTAAAAGGATACATTACCAATACCAGCCTAAACTACAAAACAATAGTTAAAAATTACAGTCATCTTTGGCAAATAGAAAAAGCTTTTAGAATTAGCAAAACAGACCTTAAAATCAGACCAATATATCACCGCTTAAAACACAGAATCCAGGCTCACATTTGTATATCATTTGTTGCCTACACTATTTATAAAGAATTGGAATTAATCCTAAAAAGAAAAAATATAGCCATTAGCCCTAAAAGAGCAGCTGAATTAACCCAAAACATGTATGAGTTGGAATACTTACTTGTAGGTGAACTTAAAAAAAGAAAAATTATATTGCAAATGGATGATGAGCAAAAACTGCTTTACAAAGCTATCTATAAATAGTTAACCTGGGGGTGTTGCATTGCGCAAGACAGGAG
>CAZQLY010000056.1:0-1662 GCA_964594455.1 uncultured Gammaproteobacteria bacterium
TAGGTTTTCCTGTCCAAATATATAAGTGTTTATAAGTCAGTGATTTTGTTAATAATTTTGCTTCAAAAAATTGTTCTAAGTGCAAGGCCATTGTTAAATTAGCAATTTAAACCTTGCACATATGTATGACTATAACTCTAATAATCAGATTAAAATCGAAGAATTCAAAACTGATTTTGAGGTGGCTCTTGATCCAGGTAATCGTTGGGTCCGGCTTAGTTCAATCACTCCATGGGATGAATTGGTCAGTGAATATGTTAAAAGCCTGAACCCCAAGTACGGGGCACCTGGACTAAATCCTCGAGTGGCAGTAGGCAGCTTGATTGTTAAGCACAAGCTTAATCTATCTGATGAAGAAACAATCAGGACCATCCAGGAAAATATCTTCATCCAGTATTTCCTGGGGCTTGACATGTATCACCCACAACCATTGTTTCACCCTGCTGTATTTGTTGATCTGCGCAAGCGCATGGGTGTTGACAATTATGACAGGGTAACCCAAAAGATCATTCAGTTTGCCCGTGGTCAGGAACTTAAAGAAAAAGGAAAGGGTCAGAAACGTGTGAAAAAGAACTGGGGTGTATTACAGTTAGATGCCACAGTAGCAGACCAGTACATAAAATACCCGAATGATCTGGAGCTGTTGAATGATAGCAGGGAGTGGAGCGAGCAGCTGATCGACATAATATATGAGGCCAGCCTGTTGGATAAAAAGCCACGTACATACCGTCGTGTGGCAAGGAAGGATTTTTTGAATGTAGCCAGGAAAAGGAACAAAACCAAAAAAGAAGTCCGCAAAGCCATCAGGAAGCAGTTGAATTACCTCAGGCGGAATTTCAGTTATATTGATGATATGCTGGATATGATCGAGCAAGGAGCTTTCCCCCTGAATCATACCGAACAGAGGTATTTGTTGGTGATCCGGGAAGTGTACCGGCAACAAAACTACATGTACAAGAACAATACCCACCAGTGTGAGCACAGGATCGTAAGCATTCATCAACCACACGTGCGTCCAATAGTAAGAGGGAAAGTCAAATCGAAAGTAGAGTTTGGTTCAAAAATAGGCGTCAGTTTGAACTGTGGTTATGCCCGGGTAAACAAACTCAGTTGGGAGGCATACAATGAATGCAATGATGTGGAGGCTCAGGTTGAAGCCTATAAAGAGATCCACGGTCATTACCCTGAAATACTTCTGGTTGATAAAATATACCTGACAAGGAAGAATCGTGAATGGCTGAAGTCCAAAGGAATACAAATAACCAACAAGCCACTGGGCCGGCCAAAGAAAGAGACCTCTTACGAAAAAAGCAAAAGGAAAAAGCTGAAAAACAAACGAAACCAGATCGAGGGGAAATTTGGAGAAGGCAAAAATGGAAATAGCCTGAATAAGGTAAGGACCAGACTGAAGGACACCTCTGAAAGCTGGGTTGCAGGTATATTTTTTGTAATGAACCTGAACATGCTGTATTCACAATTAATGCTATAGGTTTGACCACTAAAAACATACTCAACTGTTTAATGTACAGCCTGGGAGTGGTATCTCCGGGGGTGAAAAAAAGTTTGATTATGTAGAATGATTTTACATAGGTTTAGCTTGTAAGCACTTTTTTCCTTGAAAAATGAAGTGCCGGTCAAATATTGGCAAAAAACGGTATCATA
>CAZQLY010000057.1:0-1606 GCA_964594455.1 uncultured Gammaproteobacteria bacterium
ATGAATATTTGGATGCTCTTGGCAGATACAAACCGGCAGAGATCGAAAATGCATTGATGATATTGAATCAGACCGACGAAAAATTGAAGAGCAGTTCACAGGATAGCATTTATACCATCCAGAAGATGGCTCTTGATATAATGAATTAAGTAAATGTTCAATATTGTTCATTTTCTCACAACTGATGGATGAAATTGTACAATGGAGAATATTATTCACCGGTGAACTGTTTATCTGGAATATTTCAATAATAAATAATTCTAATTCATTGCGATGTACAAAAGTTATAGTAAACATATATCAAACGATAGTTTACAGAAAAAATAAGCTATATGTAATCATTGGAAGTTTTTAAGATTAACTTATTATTAAATGTAAAAATAAATTGCAGAAATATAGCATAATTATCAACACGCATTAAGTCCCACTTTACTCAAGAAATGAATCCAGCAATACTCTTCCTCTTCCTAAGAGCTAAATCCAGCAATACTCCCCCTCTTCCTAAGAGGGGGCTGGGGGTGTTTAATATTATAAGAACCTTTTTCATTTTTTGCAATATCAATCATTATTCAAACAATAATTCAAAATTTATTGATGATGTTTCATTCTTTAATGCAAAATCTGAATTAAAATGAACAAAAAATTATTTTTGGCACTTAATTTGTTATTAGCTCTGACAAACGATTTAATGAATTAATATAAGAGTGAGAATTTGATATATAGAGACTTCTTATTCCGAAATAGATTGCCCTTGATGAATAGAGGCCTGGATACTTATGCTCTTAGGCAAAGGACGATTTCCAAGAATATTGCCAATGCTACTTCGCCCCATTATAGGCCGGAAGCTGTGAAATTCGAGGAATTTTTCCATGATCCGGAAGTTGTTACAAAAGGGGAAAGAACTGATAATTACCATATTCCTTTCGGCAAACCCGATGAAAAGGCTATCAAAGGTGAGGTAGAAGGAGAAGATGTTCCGCGCCCTGAGATATATTTCTCTGGCGAAACCCACGTAAACATTGACAAGGAAATGTCAAAACTTGCTCAGAACCAGATCCGTTTTCGGTTTACCTCTAATATGGTTAATCGCTACTTCCAGGGATTAGGTCAATCTATAACAGGAATATCAAGATAGGAAAGAATAATTATATTTTGTTCATTAAGTTATAATTTTGTATATTTAATAATGTAAATTAAAATATGGCTGAAAATCTATTTTCTTCATTTGATATAAGCGGACAGGGCATGAGCGTTCAACGCATGAGGTTGAGTGCGGTAGCAAAAAATATTGCAAATGCCAACACTACCAAAGGTCCCGACGGGCAGCCCTATCAAAGGGAAGTTGTTATAGTCAGGGCCATACCTCAAAGCCCTTTTGAAAATGAACTTGAAAATCAAATAAAATTGGAGCGGACAGATAGATCGCACAGTCAAAACGCTCATCCCGGCACTTATCCGCCGGATTACAGTGTGCTAAACGCACGAACGGCAAGGGATAACACACCCCCGCGGCTCGTATATGATCCGTCGCATCCCGACGCCGATGATAATGGTTACGTTAAAATGCCAAACATTAATATCGTTACCGAAATGGTTGAGATGATAA
>CAZQLY010000058.1:0-1565 GCA_964594455.1 uncultured Gammaproteobacteria bacterium
TTCCAATTCAGCTATTCTGTTTTTGTAAAATTCTTGTTCGTCTGTCATTCAATCATCTCCCTCACTATCTCTTTTATCTCCTTTTTGTAGCTGAACCATAAAATCCAACAAGCCCATGATAACGTAACCAATTCCCACGTCCACCATAGCATTGATATCTCTTGTTCGGTCATCTAATCTCCCTTATTGTTAATAGATTCCAACAACTCTATTATCCTATTATTTTGCGTGATAACTTCATTCTTTTGTAGTTCGAGCGATTTTAACGACGTGTATATCGCAATTACCATTGTAACAACAGATAATATCCCCAAAACCACTTGAAAACTGTAAAATATAGCCAATAAATCCAATCAAATCAACCTCACTATTACCCTTACAATCACATCCCATTTCAGCAATATCAGCGACAAGCTGATGAAAGCGGCGAATAGGGATAGGAACGCGACCACTAAAAACGCATAAAATAGTAATTTCAAATGGTCGTAAGACAAATACGTCTGTTCGCCATCATTGTATGAAATTAAAACCAATGACTTCTTTCTCTGTATCCATTCCTTGAATTTTTGTTTAAAAAGTGATATCATTTCAAAAACACCAGCTTCTGCCGTCCTTTTTCGATCACAACTACCTTGCTTTCTGCTTCTAATATGGGAATATACTTCCCTATCGTCATTTTCGAATATCCCAATTCCTCGGCCAATTCGTTGAAATGCGGCGCTATCGATTGTTTACCGACATAATCTAATATTTCCCTTTTTATTTTTTTTGACATTCAACACACCCTCTCGAATCCTGATAGATCCCTATGTCTGTATTCATCCATCACTTCCCTGAGGTTCAAGAAATACTTCTGCCCGTTCTTCGTATAACCATAAACACGCTCTATGCCGTGCATATCCTCATACCTTTCTATGAATTCATACTTTGGATTTGTCATTTATTTTCTCCTCGAATAATTTTTTCACGATCCTACGCAGGATATTAACTTCATAAATATTTACAAATACAATGACTGAAAAAATCAAACTGAAACTATACGCAATCGCAAGAGCGGAATTGTTTAAGCTAAAAAATGTTAAAAACAAGCTACAACCTGCTAATAGCCCGAACAAGAATGCCAATACATTGCCTGATGTGGTTTCTTTCATATCATTCCACCTCTTCCACGTCCATAAACGCCTTTTGCCTGTATTTTTCCAGCCGTTCTTCCATCCGATCGCCCATTTTTGGATTAAATTTGCGCACAATTCTAATTTTTGTCCGGATTCGCGAGAAATTTCTGAAAGCTTGACGCTTGATATATTGTTCGTCCTTTGGTTCTCCGGCCATAGTTTATACCTATGTATTATATGGTATATATACATATATAAATGTTCTATATTTTTATGAGGTTTCCGGGTATTTATTATGAGGTTTCCAATTTCGACACTTTTGCCCTAAAAAACTTTTTTTTGAACAAAACCCTCGATTTTGAACAAAAATTTACGGACACCCCCTTAAAGGAGTGTCCGATGTGTCCGTAAAAACAGACATTACGGACATTAAGGACACAAAGGACATTT